>NZ_JBVHPX010000034.1:0-66750 GCF_055567735.1 Streptomyces sp. NPDC026394 | reverse complement strand
GGGCGGGCGGGGCGCGGGGGGCGGGGGGGGCGCACCTGGCGGTGCACTGGGGGTGCCCGGGGGGGGGGTTGTGGGGGGTGTCCCGGGGGGGGGGGGGGGGGGGGGGGGGGGGGGGGGCCCCCCCCCCCCCCCCCCCGGCCCCGGCGTGACGCGACCCTCAACGCGTCACGCCGGGCCCTGGCCGGGAGACCCGCGGGGGCCGGCCAGGGCGGGGAGCCGCTGCCGTTTGCGGCGCCCCGGGACGCGGAGGAAACTCCGCGCCCTTCCCGCGCGGTGAAGGGGAGGCCAGCCCCGCGCGGAAAGCGTTGCACCTCAGCAGTCGAGGCGCACTTCATCGCTCAGCGGCAACAGGTCGCTCGCGATGACGCCCGCCAGGCGGGGCGCGGCCCGGGTACGGCGGAGCAGCAGGAGGGGGGGCGCCTGGTTGCCGGTGGCGTGCAGCTCCATCACGTGGCCGCAGTTCCTCGTCGCACAGATGTAGTTCAGGCGCGGGTGGTAGTGCTGGCCGAGCCACCACGTCATCCAGCGGCCGGCCGGGTCGTCGGCGCGGGGGTCGGTGTGCAGGGCGTGCAGCCACAGGGAATCGCCGTCGGCGATCTGGAGCCGCCGGGTGTCGACCGTGGAGGCGATCGAGGTGACGGCGGCGCCGCGCAGCATCGTCCCCTCGTACACGACCCGCGCCTGCGCCGCTCCGCGGGGGCTGTTGCGCAGGGCGCTGAGCGCCGGCGGTTCGACGGGTTCGGTCTCGGGCCCCCGGCAGCGCATCCACTCCGTGCGCGCCTGCACCAGCGCCTTGAGGGCCTGACGGTGATCGGCCCTTGCCGGGCCGGTGCGGTAGCACGGCGGGGGCGGCGGCTTCGGGGCCTCCGCGTCAAGGTCGTCATAGGTCGGCAGCGGCATCGCTTACGCCTTCGTGCGCGAGTTGAGGGATGACACGTCACGCGGGTCGTACTTCTTCCCGCTGAGCCGCACGTCGAGGGCGTGCAGGATCAGGGGGGCGGCGGGGCCGCAGTACGCGGCCACCTCGTCGGCGGCCAGCCATCGGTGGTGGTCCAGGCCGCGGCCCAAGGTGATGTGGTGGTTCTGTGGCACCAGACCGCAGGAGCGCACCCGGTGCCGGTAGGCGGGGGTTGCGGTCTGCGGGTCGGCGGGGGTCAGGTCGGTGGCGAGCTGCCGGCCCATCGCCACCTCCAACCCGGTGGCGAACCTGACGGCGGTTGCCAGCCCCACCCACCCGTTGTGGTTGGGCACGACGCCCGGCAGCTTGTACAGGCCGTCGGGGTCACCGACGGCGTGGAGGCCCAGCACCTGGTCGAGCGGGTTCAGCAGCACGGCGTGGTAAAAGAGCCGCGGGCAGCGAGCGGGGGGCGGGGGCATCGGGTCTCCGTTACAAGTCGGGCGCGGCCGGGGCGGCGGCGCCATGAAGGGGCGTCAGGCCGCGGATATGAGAGGGCTCTGGTCAGACAACGGGGGCGCCCGTAGCTCACGGGGTGTCCGGGCGGCGGGCGAAACGGGTCGGGCTCATTGCGGCCTGCGGCGCGAGGCGGCATCGGCCAGGTCCAGCAGTCGCGCAACAACGGCGATCAGGTGAGGTGTCGTGACAGCCTCGGCGGCGCGCAGCCGGCGGGCCCAGTCGAGGAAGGCGCGGATCTCCAAGCGCGCGGGGTCCACCTTCAGCAGGTCCCCGCAGCGGCGCTCCGCGAAGGGGGTGAGCCTGGCCCACGACGCCCACACCACCTTGCGCGCCCCGTGCCAGCTGTCCGGGTCGGCGTAGTAGAGGCCGGGCATCCCCAGGTAGACCAGAGCTTCGGAGATCCGCGCAGTGTCGTAGAACCGGGCACCCGTTCGCGGTGGTCGCCGACAGGCTCGCGGGGCAGGGTGCAGGTGACCACCTTGCCGGTGCTCCACCGGGTGAAGCACCACGTGCCCCCGAGATGAGATGACTCGTTGCGTACGAGCAGCAGCCCCCGCCCGCTCTCACAGGCGTCCTGGCGATCTGCGGACGCGTGCGGCAGACCCGGCATCCGCGGGCACCCGTCCGCCACCGCCACGTCGATCGCCGACTCGTACAGCGAGAGGGTCAGGACGACATCGCGGCCCGGCACGTCCCCGTGCAAGAACGCGTTGGCGACCAGCTCGCCGATCACGTAGTTCGCGGTCGCGACCACCTCCTCACGGAGGGCCCACCGACGAAGCTGCGCGGTTGCGGCATGGCGCAGGTCCCGAACCTCGTTGGCGTCCACCCGAGGCAGCGGAGGCGTGCCGGCCGCGTGCCCGGTGGGCTGATGCCTCATTGCCATGAAGTCGAGGGGCCGCTCTCGAACGTAGCCGCGGGGGAAAGCCGCGTCGGGTGAGCCGTCCCTCAACGTCTCGGTCATCGTCTGGCCTCCTGGCTGATGGCGCAACGGGTGGCTCTGCCGATCTGTACGCGCTTGTAATTTCGGAGTCGGGCAGGTGGGCCCTGCCCCGGCGCCGTGCGTCACGGCCGAAGGCAGCCTTCCCGGAGGGGCGCGAAGGGCCGCATCCGGTTCTCCGTCTCGGACCACAACTACGTTCGCGTATGGGAAAGTTAACGTGCAAGCGAAAGCGCGATCGCGCGTAAATTGGCACATGCCAGTTACCGGACAGGGGGTGCCTTCTGCTGGGCAGGGCGTGCGAAACTCCGGACTGCACACCCGGTTTGGCGGACAGGCCCCTCAACCCGGTGGACAGAACCATGCGTTTCTCGGACAGACAGCGGATTGGGGGTCAGGTGGCAGCACGACGTGGGCCGACGTACCTGCGCGTCATCCTGGGCACGGAACTGAGGACACTGCGAGAGCGGACGGGCGAGACCGCCGAGGCGGTCTCAGAAGCCCTCGGCTTCTCGCGGACCAAGCTCAGCCGAGTCGAAAAGGGCGACATCCCGTTGCCGAAGCTCGCCGATCTTGAGCGTTTGATGGACCGCTACAAGATCACGGACCCCGACGACAGGGAGACCCTGCTGGCGATGCAGCGTGGCTCCCTCAGCACAGAACCATGGACGTGCTACCGCCACATCCTGCCATCCGGCGGGCCGCTGTTCTTCGGGCTGGAGCGCGACGCCAAGCGCATCTGCGGGTACGAGAACACCGTGGTCGCTGGGCTGCTCCAGACCGAGCCGTATGCCCGATCCCAGTTGAACTCAGCAAAGATAGTGGAAGAACGCACGACAGAGTTTGTCGAGCACGGCGTCCGAGTGCGCATGGAGCGGAAGAAGAAGATCGAAGCTCCCAATGGCGCCGAGCTGCACATCATCCTGACGGAGAACACACTGCGCACGGTAATCGGCTCGCCCGAGGTCATGCGTGCTCAGTACGAAGAGATCATCCGTCTCAACGAGCTGGAGAACGTAGAGGTCCAGATCATCCCCGAAAGCCTGCCCACGTACCGTGCTGCCTGGAGCTTCACGATGCTGGAGTTCGATGCACTCGGCCCAGTGATCCAGAGCGACAGCTACAAGGCTTCGACCATGTGGTCGAAGGAGACGGACGTGTGGCAGTACCAGCGGCACTTCAGTGCCATGGCCAAAGCGGCGCCTGGCCCCTTGGAGACGCCGCGCATCCTGCACGAACTTGAACGGAAACTGTGGAGATGACGAGCATTCACACCCACCCCCGTGCGACCGAGCTGGCTCCCGAGACGACGTGGATCAAGTCGTCCTACAGCACGCAGGACAACGGAAACTGTGTCGAGATTGCGCCCCTGACCGCTGAGGTGGGCATCCGAGACTCTAAGGTCAAGGATGGCCCTGCCCTGCGCGTCCGGTCGGCCACATGGTCAGCATTCGTGGAGTTCATCGTTCGCTGATGTAAACCGAGGGCGCAGCCCTCACCCGGAAAGCAACGGCCCTCCTCTGGCGAAGAGAGGAGGGCCGCTCTGCGTTCATCTCCCCCGCACTCCAGCCGCGCCACCCTATGAGGCAGGCCCTCGTGCCACTGCTATGACACGCACCCGACGAGGCCGGACAGCGAGGACCTTGAAGAACGGATCACCTACGCCGACTGGGCCACGGCCTCTCAGGGCTGCTACGCCACAGCCCAGGTCCTCAGCGGTGTCCACCACGAACAAGGGGATCCCGTCGCGGTGGCGATCGACAACCGGGTACCTACCCGGGCGTGACACCTCTGGGCAAGCGCTCTGGGTATGAGGCGACAGCCCTGGCAGCAGTGGCGCTGGACTACGCGCGATGCACGTCGGCAACTCGATTGCGCCGTCATTTGAACTTGCTCTCTCCACGCCAGACGGTCAGGCCTGGTCGATACGGCGAAAGACTTGCCCGGTCGGACAGGTCCTCGCTGTGCACGATGCGCGCACTACACCGCCAGCCCTCTGTCGGCGTACGGTCGCGTACAACACCGGCCCGGCCGGCGGCCTCGCGCAACCGGCCCGCCGGGCCGCAGCAACACCGGGGCGTCGCTGCGGTCGTGTTCAACAAGAGTAAGGAGTGAACCCGATGAACACCCTCGATCTGCTTACCGGACAGACCACTGGCATCACCTGGCGAAAGAGCACTTACAGCGCGGCGGACAACGAGTGTCTGGAGATCACCGCATCCCACGAGAGGGTCACGGTACGGGACTCGAAGTGCGTAGACCGTCAGCCCCTGGTGCTCTCCCGGTCCGCTTTCGCCGACTTCGTCGCCGGATGCCGCACGGGCCACTGGCACACACCAGGCTGAAGAAGCACGCACGCCGGAAGGGGCCGCCCGACCTGGGAAGTTCCGCTTCACTGACCGCGCTTGGCGCCAGCTGGACACACGATGTCCAGCGGCAGGCCGGCCCGGCATGCGTCATTCGCGGTGTCCGCAGTACCGCCCCCTTTCCCCGAGGGCGGGGTGCCGTCCCAGACGGCGACCAGCCGGTCCGCCCGTTCCAAGAGCGCGCGGTTGACGGCCGCGTACACTTCGCGGTTCGCCGTGCTGTGCGGAATGACCACGACTTCCCCTGCGGCGTCGAGCAGGCGGTCAAAGGTGGGCGCGTGGTCGAGCTTGACCTTGTCCTGCCGGTAATCGCGGCAGGGCAGGACGACGCACAAGCTGCCGCCGGCTTCCAGTACAGCGCCGGCGAAAACGCTGTCGGCTCCGCGTGCCACGCACGAGACGCCGACGAGGCCGGTGCCGGCGTAGGGGGCCAGCAGCTCACAGCTCACGCAGTGCCCAGGGTGATGTCCGTGTGGCCGGTGACCGCGAATGTCGTCATTCAACGGGGCCCTTTCAGCTCGGCAGCAGTTCGCGGCTCCTACCGCGGACCTCGCGCACCGGCCGGGACGTGTCGCGTCCCACGGTGTAGGGGCACAGGCTGCACAGCTGGGCGCGCACGCGGTGCGAACGGGCGCGCGAATCGGCATTCAGCGCCCAGCGGGCATATCAGGTCAACAGGCCGGAGCGAGCAGCAAGCCCACGCAGTTCGGACGTGGTGCGCCCGGAGACCAGCAGCCCGGAGATGAGAGACTTCACAGCGGGGCGCGCGTGCGTCTCTTCCGGCGCTGCTTGTTCGGCGGTCAGCAGGGCTCGTACGCATTCGTCACGGCGACCGCGGTGAGCGAGAGCGGTGGCGACATCCGTGTAGTAGCGCGAGCGCCGCTCTTGGCTGGGGAGGGCCTTGGGCGAGAGGGCGCGGGCAGCGGCGAGCGCAGCTGCAGGGTCGCCGACGGAGTTTTCCGCGGAGATCAGGTGAAGCTGGACGGTGACGGGGCCAAAGCCCCCGCCGTGATCGCGAAGTAGGGTGGTGCCTCCGAGAGCGTCGGCGATGGAGGCGGCCTCGGCCGTCAGGTCGCGCATGCCGTCGCGATCGCCGTTGCGGGCAGCGGTGTAGGCCGCGCACTGGATGAGCAAGCCGCGCTGAGCAGCGCCCCGCCGTCCGGCGGTGCGGAGGGCAGGATCGTCGGCGGCATCCAGGGCGATGGAAAGCGCCGCGTCGTGCCAGTGGGCCTTGCGGCCCAGGACCGCGAGGTTGCGGGCGGCCTCTGCGACCGCGAGCGGGTCGTTGGCAGCAGTGGCGAGCTGGCGGGCGCGGTCGGCGGCCATCCAGCCGAGCTGCTGCTCGTCGAGCTTGATGAGCATGCGGGTGGCCAGGGTGTAACTCTGGGCGAGCAGCAGCGCAGGCTCGGGGCTGTCGCTGCTGCTCGTCAGCGCATGTCCGGCCTGCAGGAGCCGGGGGAGGCGGACGGCGAGGCTGGTGTACTGGCATGTGTGGAAGTCAGTCAGTGCGTGGGACAGTTCCCAGCCCAAAGTCTCGGGCCGCATATCGGGGAGCCGACTGCCCAGACCAAGCATCGCATCCCGCAGGCGGCTGACGAGGGTCTCCCCCACAGCTGCCTCGCTGGTGGTGCCCTTGTCGCCGCTCAGGAGCGGGGCACCGGCGGCTGCGGCGGCCGTGACCGCCAGATTCGCAAGCAACTTCCTTCGCCGCACTGCTGTTTCACCGTCCTCCTGCCGGGGGCTGCCCACCTTATGAGCGGGAAGGCGGGGGTACGCCGAGATCGGCCCGACTACCGGGCCGTGTCGCACCTCGGCCACAGGTGCGCGAGCGGCGAGGCCGAAGGACTTCAGGGGGATGTCGAGGGCGTGGGCGAAGCACCGGAGCACGGCCACATCGGTCATGGGGGAGATACCGCGCTCATAGCGGGAGACCTGGGCCGTGGAGTATCCGGTGAGCTGCCCGAGGTGGGCGAGCGTCCATCCCTTCTCTTTGCGGGCCCGGCGTACCAACTCCCCGGGTGAGCAAGCTGGAAAGGCAGGATCTGAGGTACCGGTCATCACACACCCCGTCCGCTTCGTGAGCCGAGGCCGCGCTGTCGCCGTAGAGATACCCAGCCGGTGTGGCCAGACCCGTTTGCATCGGATGCAAACGGGGTTGCATCTCCCGACAGTGCCCCTGCCGTCAGCTTCCCCCCTGCGGTGACGTGGACGTGCGGCCGGCCGGCACCCGGCAGGCCGCCCCGCGAACCCAGGAGGAACTGGTGCAGCCCTTGTTCTCCACAGCGCCCGCGACGCCGGCCGCCGACGCCCGCCTCGCCCCCTCGTACTTCTTCCACACCGACGATCTGCCGACGGTCCTCGCCGACCTGCTGGCTCAGTGCCGCACCGTCTTCGCCATCAAGGCCGCCATGACCACCCTCCTCTACACCCTCGACCGCGCACACCCCTTGGCTCAGGAAGGCGGTCACATCGAGGACGGCGCCTTGGTCCACGGGCCGGTCACCGTACAACCGGGTGCGCGCATCGAGGCAGGCGCCCAGGTCATCGGCCCGGTCGTGGTGGGCGCCGGTGCCGTCGTCGCCGCAGGTGCCCTGGTGCGCGACCACAGCCTCATCGGCCCCGGCTGCCGCATCGGCTTCGGCGCAGAGGTCACCCGCAGTCTGCTGGCCGGGCACGTCTTCATGAAGCACCCCAGCTTCATCGGCGACTCGGTCATCGGGCGGCGCGTCAACATCGGATCGTTCTGCTCCACCACCGCACTGCGGTGCGACCGCGGACCGGTCGCCGAACCGGCCCTGGACGAAATCACGGTCACCCTCGGCGGGCAGCGCACCGGCACCGGACAGACGAAGTTCGGCGCCGTCATCGGCGACGAGGTGGCCCTGCCCGCCGGAACCGTCCTGGCCCCGGGCACGCTCATCGGCCCCCGCACCGTCATCTACCCGCGCGACCACGTCGGCGGCTTTCTGCCCGCTGACTCCCGGGTCCGGTGACACGATGACCTTGACCTCTGTCTCCGCGATCGATGACACCGCCGTTCTGCGCGTGACCGGCGGCCGGACGCTGTCCGGCCGGATCCCGGTGCAGGGCAGCAAGAACGTCGCCCTGCACCTGTACGCGGCGGCTCTCCTGGCCGACACCCCCGTCTGCCTCACCGCCGCGCCGGACATCATCGACACCCACGTGTGCGCCGAGATCCTCACCCGCACCGGAGCCGCCACCACCGCCGAGAAGGGCCGGTTCACCGTGGGCCCGGTCACGACGGTTCGCCCGGTCATCGACGCCGACCTGGGCCGCCGCGTGCGCACCACCGCCGTCCTGGCCGCCGCCGTCCTGGCCCGCGCCGGACAGGTCGTCTTCCCCTACCCGGGCGGCGACGCCTTCTGCCCGCGCCTGATCGACCGGCACCTGGCCGCCATGCAGGCCGCCGGCGCCCGCGTCACCGCCGACGCCACCGGCCTCCACGCCCGCGCACCGCGCGGGCGGCTGCACCCGTTCACCGTCGATGTGGCCACACCGTACGGGCCCAGCCTCGGCGCCACGGTGACCGCCCTGCTGCTCGCCGCCCGCACGCCGGGCACCAGCCGGATCACTCACCCGTCCATCGAGCCCGAAGTCACCGAGACCGCCCGCTTCCTCGCCGAGCGCGGCGCCACCGTCGACGCCGATCAGGGCGGCCTGCACGTCACCGGCAATGACTGGATCGCCGGAGGGACGTTCGCGGTGGCCGGTGACCGCATCGAGGCCGCCACCATGATCATGATGGCCGCGGCCACCGGCGGCAGCATCACCCTCGACGGCATCAGCACCACAGATCTCCCCCAGGGGCTCACCGAGGTCTTCGCCGCCGCCGGCCTCAAGGTCGCCGACGGCGCGGACGGCGCCCTCCGCGCGCACCACCACAGCCTGCGCGCCGCGCAGATCGCCACCGGACCGCACCCCGGTGTGCCGACCGACACCGCACCCCAACTCGCCGCCCTGCTCACCCAGGCCCAGGGCACCTCGCTGATCACCGAACGGGTGTACCCCCGCCGCGACACCCACTGTGCGGGACTGCGCGCCTTCGGCGCCGACCTCACCTCCCGCGGCCCGGCCATTCGCGTCCACGGGCCCGTGCGCCTGCGAGGGGCGCAGGTGGCTGCCGGGGACATCCGTGCGGTGACCGCGCTGCTGATCGCCGCCCTCGCCGCCGACGGCACCTCTACGATCCGGGGAACCTTCCATCTCCGGCGCGGCTACGGCCACCTGCTGACCCACCTCGCCACGCTGGGAGCCGACATCACCCAGACCACGGAAGAGGCACCCTGATGCCCGTACCGTTCCCCGCCGCCGACACCGCCCGCCTGCACGAGACCCTGACCGCCGTCGTCGACGACGGCGCCAGCCCCGGCGGCGTCGTCATCTGCGGCACCACCGACGGCCAGCAGCGCGTCCTGACGGCCGGCACCGTCGCCCCCGAATGCGGCGACGCACCCCCCACCGCCGAGACGGTCTACGACATCGCCTCCCTGACCAAGGTCGTCGCCACCTGGTCCCTGACCGGCCGCGCCCTCGACGCCGGGCTCCTCAAGCTGGACGAGCCGGTACGCACCGCGCTGCCGCCGATCTCCGGAGAGGCCCCCAGCGGCGCCCCGACCATCCGGCAGCTGCTCACCCACACCTCCGGCCTGCGCGCCTCCACCCGCCTGGACCACTACCGCGGCACCAACACCCCGCTGCACGAACTTCTGCTGCGCGAACCGCTGGAGACCGAGCCGGGCGCGCACCGGTACATCAACCGCGGCTACATCCTGCTCGGCCTGGCCCTGGCCCACCTCCACCAGGCACCCCTGGACATGCTCGGCCGCGAATTGTGGACCGGCCTGGGCATGCACCGCACCTGCTACGGCCCCGTCACCCGGTCCCGGAACGTCGCCCCGACCGAACAGCGCCTGCCCGGCGCCCCGCGGATCTGGGGCGCCGCCCACGACGACAACGCCGCCCTGATGGGCGGCATCGCCGGACACGCAGGCGTCTTCTCCACCCCCGGCGACCTCGCCGCCTACGCGCAAGCCCTGATCATCGCCTACCAGGACGGCGGCGCGCTGAGCGGCTGGCTGCGGGCCAGCCTGGGCCCGCACGCCCCGATCGAGCCGGGCCTTGACCGCGGCCTGTCCTGGGTGCTGGCCGACGGCGGCGGCATCGCCTACCACCACGGCTTCACCGGCACCAGCCTCTATCTTGCCCCTGACACCGGCCGCTACCTGGTCATCTGCACCAACGCGGTCTACCACGGCGCCGCCCGCACCCGCATCGCACCCCTGCGATCCCTCGCCCTCAAGACCATCGCCGCCATCTGACCCCGGGAGGGCCCCGGTGGGTGAACTGCTGGCCGACCACACCACCCTGCGCCTGGGCAGCCCCGCCGACCGGCTGCTCACCACACCGCCCCCGAGCTAGGGACCTACAAGATCCGCCAGCGCAGTCCAGTGCATGTGCGTCGCCGTCGTGCGTATCTCGCCGTCGCAGCGCCGCCGAGCGGCGATCTTCGTCCTCCGCCGCCGGGGTTTCCTGCCCTCTTCTTGCAGGCGCCGGATGAGGCGAAGCAGGAGTGGTCGCGAGGCAAGAATGCTCTGCCGGAGGTGATCATGGCCGAGTGTGACGTTGCACAGGCGAAGTGGCATTGGGTAGTCGTTGGAGGGTGCGGCACCGGCCCAACCGGGCTGCGCCAGCGTTTACACGGCGGAGTACCGACGGAAGCCGTCGGGATGCACCATTTGTTCATGCGTATTCTCATCATGGGCGGGACGTGGTTTCTGGGCCGAGCGGTTGCCGAGGAGGCGCTGCGCCGCGGGTGGGAGGTGAGCACCTTCAACCGCGGGCGCTCGGGCTCGGGTGTACCGGGGGTGCGAGCGGTGCACGGTGACCGGACGGATCCGAAGGACTTGGCGGCTCTGGCAAGGTACGGCCCGTGGGAGGCGGTGGTGGATACGTCGTCTTCGGAGCTGCCACCGCGCGACGTCTTGGCTGGCGCCCGTGCCCTTCAGGCAGTGGCTGAACGGTACGTGTACGTCTCGACGGTCAATGCCTACCGCGACTGGCCGGACGCTCCGTTGACAGAGATGTCTGAGCTGCTGGACGGACCGCCGGATGCGGATGCCGAGTACGGACGGCTGCCTGAGGGATGGCAGGGTCCGGACTGGTATTACGGGCGGCAGAAGGCCGGAGCCGAGCGGGCGGTGCTGGAGGTGTTCGGGGAGAATCGGTCGGTGCTGCTGCGTCCGGGCGTCATCTTGGGGCCGGGCGAATACGTGGGGCGTCTGCCGTGGTGGCTGCGCCGGGCGGAACGGGGTGGCCGCATTCTGGCACCGGGAGATCCGGCCAAGAGCATTCAGCCGGTGGATGTGCGCGACGTGGCGGTCTTCGCCCTGGATCAGGCAGCGGCTTCGGCGGGCGGGGCCTACAACGTAGTGGCCCCGGTGGGGCGCGAGACGATGGGTGGTCTGCTGGAGGCGTGTCGTGAGGTGACCGGATGCCGCGGCACGCTGTGCTGGGTGCCGGACGCTTTCCTGCTCGAAGAGGGCGTGGAGCAGTGGACGGAGCTTCCGTTGTGGCGAACACACGCGGGGGTGTGGAATATCGCCTCACAGCGGGCGCAAGCGGCCGGGCTGGTGTGCCGGCCGCTTGCGCAGACGGTGGGCGCGACGTGGCAATGGCTACGTGAAGGCGGTGTGGCGGTGGCGCACTCTCGGGCTGCCGAGCACGGCCTTGATGCGGGTAAGGAACAGCGGTTGTTGAAGGTGTTCGATGGCCGGATGTCACGTTTCGAGGGCGAGATGTGATCCGCTCAGTTGGCGTGCGATGGACACGGCGGTGAAGTCCTCAATGCGCTCACCGAGGTCGGCCGCTTGAGCGGTGGTACGGAAGTCAGGGTGGGTGAGTTGAGCGCGGGTCGCGGCGAGACGTTCGAGGACGCCGACGCTGCGCCAGTCGCGCGGAACGTCGAAGACGGGTCCCAGGGCTTCGCAGGCGCCGTCGAGTTCACGGCGCAGGAGGCGGGCGCGTGCGAGGTCGGTTGAGGCTTGTGAGGAGATGAGCATCGGGCGGGTGCCGTCCGTGTGCTCGTCGAGCAGGTGCAGGGCGTGGGTGGCGGCTTCTTCGGCTCCGGCGGCATCGCCGATGAGCAGGAAGGTGGTGGCATTGCTCATGGCGAGACGCTCGGGGGTGAACCCGAACTCGCCGCCGATGTCGTCATGCAGTTCATCGCGGCCCGTGTGGCGGTCATCCAGGGCGCGTCGTATGGCGCGGACGGCTTGTTCGCAGTCACCGAGGTGGGCATGGGCGCGGGCTTCGATCGCGGCGAGACGGGAGCGGGCGATGGCGCCGAGGCCTCCGAAGTTCTGCGCGGTGCGTACGCGTGTCAGGGCGGCGGCGGGGCGTCCGCTCCAGTAGGCGAGGAAGGCGAGGGCGCCGTGGGCGTACGCCTGGAGCGGTCCGTGTTCGATGATTTGGCCGTAGAGGGCGGCTGTGCGGGAGTGCTGAACGGCTGCCTGCAGAGCACCGAGGTCGAAGCAGACCCCGGAGAGCATGGCGGCGGCCTGGCCAGCGGTGAGGTAAAGGTACTCGCGTTGACGGGGCACCTGGGTGCGTTCGAGTTTGTCCTGGGCGTCGAGGAGGAGTTCCTTGGCCTTGCGATGCACTTCGGGCGGGGAGGTGCTGCTGTAGGTGCGCGCGATGTCGAGGATCGCGTCGTGAAGCCGGTCCAATGATATGTCCGGCACCGTGAGAGAGGCGGCGTCCTCCGCGTGGGCGGCAGCGTCGCGAGCGGTCATGTCGATCTCGCTTTCTTCGAGCGTAAGTACAGCGGGGGCCTGGCCTGATGCTGCAGGAGCTGGTTGGAACAAGGCTCGTGCCGGGCGCCCGTACATGTGCTCCAGGATCAGGGGCGCGGGCGGATGCGGCAGGGTCTGCATCCGGCCCGTTGTCCAGCGCCGGAAGGTGTTCTCGGAGATGGTGGCCGTGGCAATGCTGCGCTCACGGCGTACGGCTGCGACTTCCCGTGCGGCCTTTTGGTACTCCTGCGCGAACATCTCGTAGGTCTGGTGGGCGTCGTCCACCAGACGCTTGAACAGGGTGGGAACTTCTTGGGTGGCCACGCGCACTCCTCTCGGCTCGACGGGACGCGAAGCCGACCGTCGTCCACGTCACTTTCCCCTACTGTCCCCAGAACACAACCGGTTGGCGCCAAGTGGCACCCAGGTGGCATCTCCGTGCACATATGGCGCTGCAATGAGTGGTGAAGTGCTACCCGCGTGATATGGCCGTGCCGGAGATCGGGCGGGATCCTATTCACCCCTTGGTCCGGTGTGGAGTGGCTGTATCGCGTACTTGCCAAGTGAAGGACGCACCGGGCCAGGCAGCCCCGTAGCGTCCAGAGATTTTGCCGCTCGCAACCGTCGTGCCCCTTCCGCCGAGGCAGCTCACCGCAAGGAAGTCAGCTGGCGGCTGGCACCCGCTCAAGCGTTCCTCTGACCGGGTCATGCTGCCTGTTCTTCGACCCGACTCTCCATCACCCACCCGCACTGCCGTGGCTGACACGCACTGTCAGATTCTGGAGACCCGCAGATGACCAGCGTCTACCGAGAGCAGCAGCCGAGAAGAGCGATCTGCCCGCCGCTGGAGGAGGCGATCGATAGAGGCCTCGGCGAGAGGGCCCCGGCGCAGGCGTTGCAGAAGGTGTCACGCGTGCGGCGAACTGTTCAGGGTCGTCTGTCGGTGTGGGGCCTCCCGGATGATTTCTCCTATGAGGTCACGCTGCTGCTGGCCGAGGTGTTGACCAATGCCGTGGTGCACGGCCGGGGCCAGGTCGTCGTCCAGGTCGGCTACTCCGCCGGCGCGCTTTCGATCAGCATCTCGGACCAGTCGCCGCAGCCCCCGCGGCCCGGACGCGCTGGTCCCAAGGAACAGAACGGCCGCGGCTGGGACATGGCCAGGGCTCTGGCTACCGGGCGCGGGGGCCACCTGCAAGTCGTGACACATCCCGGAGGTAAGGAGAGCACTGCTCTGCTACCTGCACCTCTCCCGTCCCGACGGGCATCGGCAGGGTGCGCATGATGTGCCATGCCGTCCGTGTTTCGAGCTCACCGGCCGGTTTCGGCCCCGTGCGGATCGGTGACGCCCTCGGTCTCGCTTGCCGGCCGAAGCTGTGGCGTAAGACCCCGAATGCATGGTCGGCCACGGATGCCGGCCTCCGCGGGTCGCTGACCAAGCTGGGCACCTACACGGCGGCCTGCCTCGGCGCGCAGCCGGATGACGCACCGGAGCGAGAGCAGATCCGCGCGTTCCTTGGTGCGGTCAAGGTGTCGGCGGGATGCCGTGCCATACCTCGCAGGGCCCTGACCGACTCGGTGGAGCGCCTGGTGGGGCTGACTGCTGCGGTGCGGGAAGCCAACGCCCGCCACCCCCGCGTGTGCGGCTGCATATGCGGGCGCGGTGGACAGCTCCCTTGCCCGGGACGGCCACGGACGTGTGACCGTCCTGTGTTCTCCCCGGGCTGATGCCGCCGTCGCCCGTCGGTGCGACGGGGCCCGGGGAGATCAGCAGCGCCGTCCGTATCCGCCGGCGGCGGCGCTGCGCCGTGGGGTGCTGCTCCCAGCAGTTGGCCTCTGGGAGCAGCACCCGGCCGGTGTACGCAGTCCGGTTCGGTGCCGGGGCGGGGCGGAAGTGAGCGTCCGGCCTCAGCACTCACGGTGCGCTCGGCGGTCTCGTCCCGCGTTCACTGATCATGATCCGAGGAGATCCATGCACAAGGACAGTGCGTCTGCCGGCTACCGGCTGCGGGCGAGCGGGCTGGCGTTGATCCGTCAGCGCCGGCGCTGGCCGCTGCACCGGGTCGGCGTCAAGGTGCTGCTGGTCCGGCCGACCTATGGCGACGCACCCGAGCACAGCTGGCAGTTGCCCGGCGGCGCGGCCCGGGAGGGCGAGCCGGTGTGGGAGGCTGCCGAGCGGGAGGTGCTGGAGGAGGTCGGCCGGACCCGGCCCCCCGGTCGTCTGCTGATCGTCGACTACATTCGCGGCAAGCAGGAGACGCAGCGGGCCCCCGGTTACAACTTCGTCTTCGACTTCGGTTTCGTCCGGCGCGGCACCCAGTTCGTTTTGCCCGCGCCGCCCGGCACCGGCGAACTGGCCGAGCTGGACGGCTGGGCCTGGGTGCGGCCGGCCGATCTGGATGACTACTGCCAGGACTACCAGGCTGCGCGCATCCGGGAGGCCGTGAAGGTCGCTCAGCGTTGGCGCGGCCGGACCCGGATGTTGTGCTGCGGGCTGCGGCTGGGCTGGTGGGACGCTCCATGCTCGTGACGGTTTCGCGGCTTCCGGCACCTGCCCGCACGACATGCCGGACGCAACGCGGCTGTGGTACTGCCCGTCTCCCTCTCCCTCCGGGCCGGCCCCGGATGCTGACCACCACGTACTTCTCCCGCAAAGGACCGATCATGCCTTCCGCGCCACTTCGGGTCGCGACCTACAACACGTTGGACGGCGGGGGCGACCGCCTGGGGGACCAACTCGCGATGCTCAAGGCTCTGGAGGTGGACCTCCTGTGCCTCCAAGAGACCACGGACTGGGACGCCAATGGGTTCGACGACATGCTGCACGTGGCGAACCGACTGGACATGCAGGCCCGGTTCACGCCGTCTCGAACCGGCTTCCCCCTGGTAACCCTCTACCGGCCCCCTCGCCTGAAGCTGATCGGCTACAACGCCGACCTGCCACGCGGCACGTTCACCCATGGTGCGGCGCTGCTCACCTTCACCAGCGACGACTTCGAGACGCTCGATGTAGTGCACGCGCATCTTGACCACCAGTCTCCGCAGACCCGGCAGTGTGAGGTGACGCGGCTGACACCGTACGCCGAAAAGGGCTGGGGGCGGGGGCGCATGTCACGCCGGTACGCCCTGTGCATGGGGGATATGGGTATGACCGGCATCGGCGACGACCAGCACTCCCGGATCTGGTCGATCATTCCGCCTCACCAGCACGCCCGGCTGCGGCTGATGCGCGAGGACGGCACCTACGCCGGGTTGGACCAGCGGGCCATGGCCGCCTTGCTCCACGCCGGTTTCGTGGACCCGCCGGCCAAACTGGGCATGAAGGCGCCGCGCACCGCCGGCTACTGGATCCAGCAGCAGACCGGCCGCCGCGAGGAGACCGACCACCGCACCGACCACATCCTGCTGTCGCCGGACCTGGCCCCGGCGCTGGAGTCGTACACGGTGATCGACAACGAGACGACCCAGCGGCTGTCCCACCACCTGCCGGTGGTGGTCACACTCGACTCGGCGCGCCTGCGATGAACACCCCCCGCTCCCGCCCGCGGCGCCCCGCCACGAGTGTCTTCGCCGCCCCGACGGACTCCTGCCACCCGCCGCTGTCCCGAGCCCGCGCGTTCCAGGCCCAGGTCAGCGACAGCGCCGTGGCCGCGGTGGCGGTGGCCCACCGCGTCGAGCCCTGGCTCGCTCGCCTGTTCCGTCGGCCGATACTGGCTGACCTGGCCAACCGCGACCGGTGGGCGTATGGCCCGACAGGCTTCGTCGTGCGCGGCTCGGAGACGGCCCGTAAGGACAGCCACCTGTGCCACGCGATAGCCATCGACGCAGCCCGTCGCCGGATCCTGGAGTACCAGGCAGGCCACGCCGCCGCGTTCTGCCGCCGCCCGACCGGCCGGCCGCCGCTCGATACGACCGCGTGGCTGTCCAGCACGTCCCCGCCCGCGGCCCAGGGCCGGGACGCGGTCTGGCGATACCTGCTGCGGACCAGCTCGTGCTGCTGCGCACTGCTGACCGGCCAAGCCCTGCGGGCGTTCGCCCGTGAACAGGGCCGGGAACGCACACACGACACGCTGGCCCGCACCTACCGCACGGCGGCGGCCTGCCTGCACCCGCTCAAGCCGCTGATACCCCGCGCGACGGGTAACTGGGCGCTCCCTGACGGCACCCGCCGGTGGCACCTGCGGAGCAAGGAGGGTGCGGCCGAGCCGGTGATCACGGACGTACGCGCCCATCTCACCGTCACCGGCCCGCACCTCACCCGCCTGCTGTGGCACCAGCCGCCCGCTCCCCCGCCCCGCCCGCACCGTGTGAGACCCCTGCCTAGCCGCATGGGACACCTCGGGGACCTGGCGGTCGGGCTGCCCTGGCTCGTGCCCATCGCCGTCGCCACCGCGACCCCGCTCGCCGTGCTGCTCACCTACTGCTGCTGCTCCGAGGAAGACCGATGACCACCAACCCCGCCCCCGCACCGGCCGCTCATCTGCTGCTCGGCGCCTACCTCCGGGCCCTGTGCACCGCGAACGCCGTCGACGTGGACCACCTGGCCGGCTGCCTGGGCCGCGACAGCGACTGGATCACCGACCCCGGCAGCCGGCCGGCGCCCCCGCCTGGGCCATTCACCGCCTTGCTCTCGCTCCTCGGCGTCACCCCCTCCGCCATCAACCCCGCCCAGGCGCTTCTTGCCCCCTCCCCACACCCGCATCGTCTGACCGACGCGGCGCCCGGCTGGGCCGCGCGGCTGGCCGCCTGCGAACGCACCGCGCGCACACTGCGCATCTGTGCCCCGCTGACGCTCCCCGGCATCGTGCAGACCCCGGCCTACGCCGAGGCCCTGGCCACCGCGCTGCCCCGACATGCCATCGAGCTGGGCTCACCCGAACCGCGCCTGCCGCCGCCCGACCACCCCCAGCACATCACCTTGGTGCTGGACGAGGCCGTACTGCGGACCGAGATCGGCAGCCCAGCCGTAATGGCCGAACAGATCTGCCTCCTGCAGCAGCTGGCCGACGACGACCGGCTGGACATCCGCATCCTCCCGCAGCACCAAGGGTTTCCGCCGCGCGCCCTGCGCGAGATGACGCTCCCCCCACACGGCCACCACCTGTACGCCGACGGCGACCAAGACCCCCTGTACATCTCCGGGCCACCCGCCGCCTGCGCCTCGCTCCGCCAGGTCCTCGACAACGCCACCTCCGCCGCAGCCTGCCCCGAAGACAGCCGCGGCCTGCTCCAGGAGCACCGGCAGCGCCACGAAGAACAGCGCCTTCGCCAGATGCTTCCCGGCTCCCCGCCCACCGGCCGCTGACCCGGTGTCCGGCCGGACATGCCTCCCCTGTCCGGCCGGACACCGCCCCACGCAACAAGGACGTCCATGCCCCGCGCCCACCCGGCGCCGGACGACATAGCTCCGGCGCTCACCACGCTCAGCCAGGCCCTCCAAGCCGCCGGCGCCCCACCCCAATGCCGGCGCACCAGCGACACCGCCTTCCGGGCCACCTTCCTGCTGCACGACGCCGCGCTCGGATTCGCACCGAACCTGCGAGCACTGTCGGCCGACGAGGCCGGGGCCGCGCTGGTTCAGACGCTGGCCCAGCAGCGCATCCCCGCCGAGGTCACCGTCGACGCCGACCAGCTGACCGACCCGCTGGCCACGTTCTGGCTGCGCCGCCCGGCCGACGCTCACCACCTGGCCGCCTTCATCCTCGAGCACCTCCCCGAACCGTACGCAGCCGCCCACGCCCTGCGCTGCGCCCTGGGCGCGGCGGGGCTCCCCCAGCTCCCGGTCTCGGTGTGCAAAGGTCTGGCCGGCCCGGCCGATCCGTACCCGGCGGAGCCGTGCGTGGAGCTGGGCGGCATCGAGGCGACCCTCGCATTCGCTCTGCTCGACCTGCTGGACCCGAGCGAGGGCGCGATGCCCGACTGCGACGACTGGGAACACCTGCCCCAGCTCACCGTGCTCCTCACCGCGGCCCTGGAGGAGACGACCGGCGTAAGCCTGGACATCACGGCCGAGCCCGCATGCTGCACCTGCGACCGCCCGAACCGCTTCCGCCTCGGCCGCCTCACTTCCAGCTCCGCCCGCACCCTCGCCCACACTGTCCACACCGCCGTCGACCGTCGCCAAGGAGGGCCTGCGCATGACCGCTCCTGAAAACGGGGTGCACATCATCGACAAGAGCACTTTCAAGGTGACGCACACTCAGCACGGACCGCACACGGTGGTCGGCCTACAAGGCGACTTCGACGTCTACAGCGCGCCGACGCTCCGTGAGGTGCTGTGGCCGCTGGCGGCGAACGCACGGGGCAACCTGATCGTCGTCGTGGACAGCCAACGCCGCGCCATGGAATTCTTCGATTCGACTTGCCTTGGCGTGCTCATCGGCGCCCTGAGGAAGATCCAGGCATCGGGGCACGGCATCCATGTGGTCGACGCTCCTGACGGGATGCTCCGCAAAATCTTTCGCATCGCCGGCCTCTCGCGCGTCATGCCCGTGCACGAGCATCTGAACGAGGCAATTGCCGCTGCGCCGCACCACGGCCAGGCAGACTGAGGAACACCTCGCCCGGAGAGTCCTCAGCGCCATGGCAGGTCCGCTGGCGCAAGGGCTGCTGGCGGCCAGCTGGACGGGACCGGGTGCCAGTCGGCGAGGCCCGCATCTGACCTCCTGCGGCGGAAGCGCGGGCGACCTCGTCGATCTTGCGGAGGCGCGGCTCCGCGATACCCACGAGCCTAGTGCGTCGAGCGCAGCGAGCGTGGCCGTCATGACGGCCACGCTCGCTGACTAGTGCTAGATCAGGGCAACCTGCCAGCCCCCGGGACGGGCAAAGGGCGCAGGGCCGCGCTGCCGAAGGCGCGAAGCCCTTGCCTCTCCGATGCTCCGGGTGACCTTCTCTTACCGCTTCAGCGCCACCCCGGCGTACAGCGAGACCTCGGCGTCCGTGAGGCCGCTGGTGGGCTGGTCCGGCATCCAGCGGTGCGCCACCTCCACACCGGGGGCGAGGAGCTCGAGGCCGTCGAAGAATCGGAGCGCTTCCTCCCGGGACCTGACTTGGGACCTGATGCCCTGTTCCGCGTAGACGTCGACGAGTTTCTTCCACGTCTGCGCGTCGAAGTCTCCGGTGCAGTGGGAGAGCACCAGGTAGCTGCCCGGGGCGAGGCTGTCCATGAGGCTTTGGACGATCTCGTACGGGCCCTTGTCATCGGGCACGAAGTGCAGCAAGGCGTTGAGGGAGAGCGCGACGGGCCGGCGGAAGTCGAGGACCGTGGCAAGGCCTTCTTCGCCGACGATGCTCTGGGGGTCGGTGACGTCGGCGTGCAGGTATGCGGTGCGGCCTTCTTTCGTGCTGGTCATCAGCGCTTCGGCGTGGCACAGGACGATCGGGTCGTTGTCGACGTACACGATGTGTGCGTCGGGCGCGGCTTCCTGGGCGATCTGGTGGAGGTTGGGCTGGGTGGGGATGCCGGTGCCGATGTCGAGGAACTGCCGGATGCCGGCTTCGGTGGCGAGCCAGCGGGTGCTGCGGTGCATGAAGGCACGGTTGGTTCGGGCGACGGTCGGCATGTGCGGGTTGATGGCCAAGACCTTCTTGGCCGCTTCCCGATCGACCTCGTAGTTGTCCTTGCCGCCGAGGTAGTGGTCGTAGAGCCGGGCGGGGTGGGCCTTGCTCGTGTCGATGTCACGGGCAGGCTGCCCAAGGATCGTCATGGGTGGTCCGTCGGTGTGCGGGGCGGGGTGCGCCGGTGGGCGGGCAGGTGGGGAGTTACAGGAGGAAGTCGGCCTGGCCGGCCTTGACGGCCTCGATGAAGACGCGCCATTCCTCTTTGGAGTAGACGAGGGCGGGGCTCTGGGTGTCCGCGGTCTGGGTGAGGGCGACCTGGCCGCCCGGGAGGGGCATGACGCCCACGCAGGTGCCGCCGTTGGGCCCGCTCCACGGCTTGTGCCAGCCCTCGGTGCCGAGGTCGCTGGCGGGCATGCCGTTGCGGATGACTATGTCCTTGTCCATTTAGTCCTTCTTGAGGGCGTGTTTCAGCATTTCGCGGGAGGGGTCGATTCTGGCTGCCTGGACCGTCATGTGGTCCAGGGTTTCCAGGTAGCGGGCGACATCATCTTCCCGGTCCTTGAACTCCCCGCCGGTCAGGGCATCGACGTGGACGGTGTCCGGCAGCTCGCGGGCCGGGAACCGCAGGTAGGTGAAGGGGCCGAAAGTGCCGGGGTGGGCTCCGATGCCGAGCGGCAGAATCTGGACCCGGACGTTCGGCTGCTGTGAGACGTCCAGGACTCGCTGGATCTGAGCGCGCATGACCTCCGGCCCCCCGACGGGGCGGTACAGGGCGCTCTCTTCCATCAGGACCCACAGCGTGGGCGCGTCCTCCCGGCACAGCAGCTCTTGCCGCTTGACGCGCACGACGACCTTCCGTTCGAGCTCCTCGTCACTTCGATGCTGGCCCGCGCGGAGCACGCAACGGGCGTAGTCCTCCGTCTGCAAAAGCCCCGGGATGTAGTGAGGTTCGTAGATCCGGATCAGGCTCGCGGCATCTTCCAGTGCCACGTAGGGGCTGAACCATGCCGGTACGGCGTCCCGGTAGCGGTGCCACCAGCCAGGCGTGTTCGCCTGCTCGACCAGCTCCATGAACGCGTCGACTTCGGATGCGGGCAGGCCGTAGACCTGCAGCAGCGCCCGGACGTAGAGCGGTTTGAGGCCGACCTCGCCCCGTTCCATCCGGCGGACGGTTGCCATCGCTACGTCCAGGATCTTGCCGGCGTCCTCCTGGGACATGCGGGCCTGCTCACGCAGGTCAGCCAGTCTCCTGCCGAGGATGATGCGCCAGAACGGCGGCGCGCTCGGTGATTTCGATTCGCCCATCCCCGGCCCCTCGCCGACACGACAACTCGATTCAAGAGCACGCTAGTTCAGTCGCCGCCGGATCGCCAACAGACGGTCTGAAAATTTCAGACCGGGCGGTTGCACAGTGAGTTGGTCGGCGCGCATAGTAACCTCGTGATCTACATCACGAGTTGCAGAACAGGCAGCGTTCACCTTCGCCTGCCCCACCGCGCGGCAGCGGCAAGGCGCCCGCCGGCAGCTCACTTCCGGCAGACGCCGCCTGACCCTGTGGCCGCCGGGCCTGCCCGGGCCTACGCCGCCCGCATCCGCCTGGTGGTGCCCCATCGCACCGCGGCATGCGGCGAGCACTCCCACGGTGCGGCCGGGCTGAGCCGCACCGCTTCGCCGGCCCTGGCCGCGCACCGCGGTACGAACGGCGACCGGGCACTGCCCGCGCTGATGCTCGACGGACGTCCCGGTCGGGCCGCGCCCTTGCCCGCAACCTGCGGCCGGTGCTCCGGCGGCGCCGCCCAAACCGCCCCGCCCGTACGGGCGGGCGTTCGGACCCTCTTCACACGAACCGAACCGGGAAGCTAATGAAAAGGCCTACACGGTTCCGCCAATTGGTAAAGCAGAATCGCTGGACAGTGTACGAGACATTCTCTATCCAATTCGAGCGAGCCGCGAAGGAAGTCGCCATTTTGGATAGAAAAGAGAAGTACGCGTCGCTGTCTGTGGCGCTGCGCACGTTCGACCGCTGGATGGCCGGCGACATCAAGCAGATGCCTCGGGGGTGCACCTGCCGCGTCCTGGAACACCTGTTCCAGGAGCCGGCTGACGGCCTGTTCCTCGACCCCGGCGCCGAAGCCACCCCCGCGGCGGGCCGAGGGGGCGCTGCCGGGCATCTTGGCTCACCGTCCCCAGCACTGCGCGCGATCTCACCGCCCATGTCTGCGGCACAGGCGCCGACCGCCCCGCGGCCTGCGGCGGAGCAGCTCCGCGCTGGGTTCTTCAGCGAGGGCAGTACGGGCATGGCCGGTGTCTCCCCGCCATCTACCGACTCTGACGACCCGTTCGCCATCATTACACAAATCAGCCGTCTGACCCACTCAAATACTGATGGCGCATTTCTGGCGAGAATGGAAAAGCAGATTGCCAGTATTGTGGCCCGCTACGAGCTGTGCGGGCCCCAGAAGTTGGCGCGCGAAGCGCGGCTGGCCCGCCAGGCCCTGCACAGCGTGCTCGAAGGCCAGCAGACGCCGCGCATTCGGGCCGAGCTCTTCCGGCTTGCCTCCCAGGCGGCTGGACTTTTGGGGTACATGGCCGTCAACTCCGGCACTGATTTCAACGTAGTAGATGCCTTTTGCGCCGAAGCTGAAACCCTGGCCGGTGAGATCGGTGATGTCTCCGTACAGATGTGGGCCAGCGGAACGCGTTCGCTCGGTTTGTACTATCAAAAGCGCTACGCGGACGCCGATGCCGCGGCCTGCTCCGGAATCGCCCTGGCACCGCAGAACGCTCAGGCGATTCGGCTGCTGGTCAACGGGCGTTCCCGAGCGCTGGCCCGGCTCGGTGACCGCGCCGGGGCCGAGCAGGCGATCGGCCAGGCCCTGGAGCTTTCCGGCCGGCAGGCCTCACTTCCGGGCGGCCTGACCTCCTGCATCTCCTTCGAGCCCTACTCCCCCGCCCGTACCCTGGCCAACGCCATCACCGCGCGCCTGTCGCTGGGGGACACCTCCGCAGTCTTGGCAGACGCCGGGCAGATCGGTGATCTGGTCGTGTGCTCCAATTCGTCGTGGAGCCAGGCTCTGGTCAGCCTGGATGTCGCCACAGCCTTGCTCCAACAGAAGAAAGCGCCCGAGGTCGAGCAGGCGATGACGCTGGGACGTAAGGCGCTGCGCACCGGCAGCACCACACCGATCAAGTCTGTGTGGGAGCGGGCGAACGAACTCCTTCACAGCGCCCGGAAGTGGCGTCAGCAGGCCCAGGTGAGGGAGTATGCCGAGGAACTGCGGACGTGGCGATCGCAGCCGCAGGCTGAACCTATCGTCGTCGGCTCGCGGTGACTGAGCGCGCCCCAGATTTTCAAGGAGAGTCGTGGCGTCCGAGCTGGCCGTCGATGCCGAGGTGTTTCCGTGTGCTCCCCCCGCCGACCTCGACGACGGCCGCGTGATCGTCGAGCATGACTGGCAGGCCTTCCGCGCCGTCGAGCGCATGAGCGACCACTGGGATCGTCCCGGGTGGCGCGACGGGCAGCGGGCCTACTACTGGATGCTGACTTTCCCCAATGCCACCCCGCAGCTGCTGCAGCACACCGCCCACTGCCAAAATTCCCTGCACCATCTGGGCATGGACCCCGTGGCCCACGACGGCCTGCACGTCACCGTCAGCCGCATCGGCTCCACTGACCAGGTGCCGGCGGCGCAGCTCCACCGCCTTACCGCCCTGGCCCAGGAGATGCGCATCCACGCGTTTGGCGTGGATGCGCATCCTCTCGCCGGCTCGCCCGGTGCTGTGCGGTTCAGCCTCGCGCCCTGGCGACCGCTGATCCGCCTGCACCGTTCCCTGAGCGCACTCGGCAGCCGGGCTGCCGTGCCCGGAGGGCGGCCGACGAGCTCCTTCCGCCCCCACCTGGGAGTCGCTTACAGCAATCGCGCACGGCCGGCGGCCCCGGTCATTCAGGCCGTGGCGCCGTTGCGCAGCCTTCCGCCGGTCCCTTTGGACATCACGTCCGTCGAGTTGGTGGAACTCCGGCGAGAGGGCAGGGCCTACCGGTGGGAGACCCACTGCTCCCTCACGTTCCTGCCGCAGGAGCCGGCGGGCGCGGGCACGGACGGGTGACACGGATGCGGCCCCGGGCCCGTGCCGGATCGCGGGTCAGCGCGCTGCGGTAGGGGGGCGGTGAGACGGTATGCGCACGCGCGCGGTTACCGGCCGAGCGGGGGCATCGGCGGCAGGGGGGTGCCCAGCACGGTCGTACGTCTCGTCGACGAGGGCGAGTTCCACGGTGGTCAGGGCCGGAGCCAAGTGAGCGAAGGCCCGCTCGACGTGGTCCGAGTTGGTGCATTCGACGACTGCGGCGCAGTGCCGTGCTCGCTGCAGGCACCAGCGCAGCGCCACCTGTTCCAGTGATGCCATCTCGTCTCCCGCCTCGTTACCCAGTTCGGGCAAGTGAGGGCTTTTTCGTGCTTTCTCACCACCGCCTGTCGGTCCGCCCGGCAGGCGGAGCCCGCGAGCCGTCTGGTCACGCGGTCGCGGGGCTGCGAGCACTACGCCGACGCCGTGCCGTGCGGTGAAGCCGAGCAGGTCTTCGTTGCCCACGTAGATGCTGGGCGTCAGAGCGTTGAAGCGGCACCAGATGACGTCCGGTTCGATCAGGTGGAACAGGTGAACGAACCGTCGGCTCGCGGCGGCTCGGTATGCGGCCGAGGCACCGTAGGGCAGGTACGGGCCCTGCAGGCCGAGAGCCTTGATCTCTCCGAGTTCCCGCAGCGTCTGCACCTGGGCAACAGCGGCGTGCAGGTAGCAGTCCTGCGGACCGAAGTCCCAGGAGTCGAGGCAGTACAGGTCCACCGCCTCGACGTACAGGTTCTTCGTGGTCTGCTGGAGCTGGTGGTGGATGCGGCGGTCCGCATACGGGTGCGGCGCCGAGCCCCTGAGGCGGCCCACCTTGCTTCCCACCACGAGGCCGCGGTTCGGGTACTCGCGCAGGATCTGGCCCAGGAGGCGTTCCGCTCTGCCGTGGCCGTGCCAGTCCGCGGTGTCGAACAAGGTCGCCCCCAACTCAACGGCGACGCGCAGGCCGTCCAGGAACTGCTGGTCCTCGGCGCTGTCCGGGCCGAATGCGGGTTCATCCGCGACGCCGACGGCGCCGCAGCTCACCCCCAGCGGGGCGACCCGGAGTTCCTGGCTCAGGCGGCGGGTGGAGTTCTTGTCAGGCACCGGGGCCTGCCGGTATGGCGAGCACAGCCTTGATGATCTTTCCGTCCTTCGCAGGCGCGACTGACCAGTCACTGGCCAGGTGGTCGATGATGAAGAGTCCCCGCCCGCTGGCGGCCACCTCTGCGCCGTCGGCGCAGGAGTTGGTGGGCCGAGCGGGGACGGCAGTGATGTCGGTGCCTCTGTCCATGACGGCCATAGCGAGACCTCGCTCATACACCCCGATCGTGATCGAAACTGGGCCGGCTGTGTGCTGGATGGCGTTGGCGACGAGTTCGCTGGCGATGAGCACCGCGGTGTCCAGCCAGTCCGCGCTGCCGCGCCCTCCAAGGATGTCGCGCAAGGCGGCGCGCGCCGCCTTCTGGGGAGCCTCAAGGCCCCTAAGAGAGGCATCGCAGCTTGTCAGCAGGCCTCCCAGGCTTCCTTCTTGCACCAGTTCGGTGATGGTCAGGGACATCCTCGTCTCCTCGGGTCGAGACGCCCTGCGGCGTGGCCACGACGGGCCCGCGCCCAACCGTGCCGGACGCGGCCCGGCAGCAGTACGTCATGCCTCTGCCACTTCCTGCCTTTTGCCGCAATGGCAGATGAGACCCGACGGTCGCCTTGGCCGGCGCGCACGGCGCTGCGTCCGGCATCAAAAGGGCCCAGCGTGCAACGCTCGGCGCATTTCGCAGGAGACGGTGCCGGCCCGGAAATCCGCAGGTGGAAGGGGTTCGCCTCGTCGTTCATCCGACCGCTGGACCATGAAACCGCCACCCTGGCACGCCTGCCGTTGAGCACTTTGCTGTGCTGTCAAGCGCTTTGAGGGAAGTGGCAGTGAAGTGGCATCGGCTTGGCGTGGCAGCACCCGAACCTCTCCGCATTTTGTCCGTCTCATCAGTGTCTGCTGCGGGATGTTCCTGCCGTGCGCCATGGGAGTGTCGGCGGAGAAGTGGCATGAAGTGGCAGACATATGGCGTACCGATGCCGAGCAAAAATCATCAAGCTGTGTCTGTGCCCTTGGCCGCGGAATTCGGCCGAGGGCAAGCCCGGCGGGCCCCGGCTTGCCCGCACCCCCAATCCTTGCTGATTACGAGGCTGACCATGACGCAGTGCCAGCACCGACCGCCGTGCCCGACGGCTGGAAGCACTAACCGGGAGGCCGCCCGCCTGGCGGCGCACCACCCGGAGCAGGGCTGGTGTGTCGGCTGTGCAACGGTGTCGTCGCGCGGGCGGGCACGAGTGCTGACGTCGTGCCCTGGGCGGCCCCCTCCCCCGTGGCAGCCGCCCACCTTCCCAGGAGCAGCCTCCTGACCGGGGTGCTCCCGGGATGCGGCCCTGCCTTGCCGTGAGGTTCAGACGAGGCAGGGCCGCGCCGAAACCTTCCCGGCAGCCACAAGCACACGCCGGGAAGACACCGGGCGGTCCGCCCGAGGGGGGGCGGGCCGCCCGGGCGGCGCCGGGGATGTCCGCCGTGGACGCAGCGCCGTACAGCGTCTGCCGCTTTGTCTGCGGCAGACCGGCGGCTTCCCCGTACGTGCCCCACGCAGTGGCGGGCCTGTCACGTCGCTGGCCTGCGGTTCTTCGTTCACACCGCGAGGGCCCCGCACGTGAGTGCGCCGACCGCGCACCTGCAGCCCGGCGCTCTCGCTGACCCGCGATTGCCGCCCAGTGCCTCTCGCCGGGCCGGGCGCCGCGATGCGTCCGACGCAACCTCCCCGTACCGCCTCACGCCGTCTTGCCCCGCTCTTACCTTCGGAGACCGACACCCGCCATGCCTGCACACGTTGTCACGCTGGTGCCGCCCCACGAGGCACTGGACTACAGCTTTTTCCAGCACAGGCTGGCCGATCCGGCGCTCCTGCGCCGCAGCCTGGGCCTGCACATCCACACGGGTGCCGCCCTGGCGGTACCGGTCGGTGGCTGTCGCCGCGGCGGTTACCTCTCCTCGTGCTGTCTGCGTTGTGGCTGGCGTCTCCGTGACGCCCTCAAGGGCCGCGATGGTTTCCCTCGCGTGCGCTTGGCCTGGCCCTTGTATCCGGGCACTCGTCATCTCGTGCGGTGGGGCGAACGCGTTCCTGCCTCGTGGAACGCTGCCGTGATCGGCCGCTTCTACGGCTACAGCGAGAGCGCCATCGCCGCCTACCTCGGCGCGCCGGTGCCGGTTGGGGCCGCTGTATGACTGTCCGCCTCGACGCCGCTGCCTGCGGTGACCGCGACGCCGCCCGGTCTCGGCGGCGCCCGTTCCAGCCGTCCCCGGGCACAGGCGGCACCGGCGAACTGAGCGTGTTCAGCGCCCGGTTGATCCTGTGGCCGGTGCGCCGCCCCGTCCGGCGGGGAGCCAACGGCCTGCTGCTACGCGCCCAGGGGCCGGTCGCTGGCATCGGCCCAGTAGGCGGTCAGCATCTCGGTGGGCCAGGAGGGCTGGTTCACCGGGCCGCGCGGCAGCATTTCCTGGAAGACGGCCACGACGTCGATGACGGGCGTGCCGTCGTCGGCGTCCAGGTCGCTCACGTGCAGGTCGCGCCCGTCGACCCGCAGCAGTCGCGGGAACGAGGTTCCCAGGCGGGCCGGCCGGCGGTGGTTGTGGTGCACGAAGGTTCCCGTGGCCGGCCAGGCCGGATTGTCGCGGGGGCTGCGGGCGTGCAGAGCCACGTCGGCCGGCGAACCCTGGCTGAAGTGCCAGGTCACCTGAAGGTGGCTGAACTCCTCGATGCCCTGGAGCGTCTCGACGGGGTACTCCTCGTTGAGACGGATGATCGACTCCACGCCGCCCTTGTAGTCGTCGAGGCGTCCGGTGTGGCCGCCGACGACCGTTCCGATCACCGGCACCGTGATGAACTGCTCGGGCACGGGCTGTCCCCCATCTGTTCTCGCAGGTGCAACGCTGGGCGCCGCACCGCCGCCATGGCTGCGTCAGCCTACGCCGCGCAGGACGTCCCGTGCGCGTTCGTCCAGCTCGGCGGCGACGCTGCCGCCGCGATGACGCAGCGGGGACAGGGCGCGGCGCATCCGCACGACCGTCTCGCGGGCCCGGCCGGACTGGATGCCGGTCAGGGCGTCCAGGGCAGACGACCAGGTGGCGCAGGCCAGGTCGAGATGCCCCTGACGGGCTTGCACCTCGCCCAGGTACCCGAGGGTGACCACATGCGTGCGCGCCGAGGCGGGCAGGGCCCGGGTGCGGACGCTGCGCCGGAATTCGGCTTCGGCGCCCTTCAGGTCGCCCAGGTCGCGCAGGGTGCAGGCCGTCTCGTGGGCGAGCGAGGCCTCCGCGAAGAAGAAGACGCGTTCGGGCTCCTCGCCGCCGGCGCGGCACAGGTCGTCCTCGGCGCGCCGCAAAGCGGCCAGTGCTGCGGCCGTGTCGCGGTTGGCGGCCAGGGCCCGGGCGTGCACCACGCCCAGCAGAGCTTTTTCCCGCGGGCTCGCCAGGGAGTAGCGCCGTTGGTTGACCGAGCCAGCGGCCAGTTGCAGCGCCCGCACCGGGTGGCCGAGGTCGACGGCCTGGTGGGCGGCGGCCCGCAGGATGTGTCCGGCCAGCGGTGCGTCGCCGGCCTCGGCGGCCAGCCGCAGGGCGAGGTCGAAAGTGCGCTGGGCGATGGCGTGCTCGGAGGAGTCGAAGGCCATCCAGGCCGCCAGATAGGTCAGCTCGGAGGCGGCCGCGAACGTCTCCCGGCGCAGGCGCTCGCTGGGAAAGCGTGCCTGAAGGTAGGAGGCGATATCAGAGCGCAGGTATGCGATGAGGGCGTCGCGGCCGGCGCGGCCGCCCAGCCGCTGGTCCTGACGGCTGTAGAACCGCATCGCCTCGCGCACGCTGTCCACGTGGGCGTTGGTGACGGTGAGCCCGGAGGCGGCCTGTCGGCCCGGTGCGGCCTGCAGGGTTTGCTGCCACCAGGAGTCCGGCGGAAGCGCGGCACCGGCCAGCGAATAGGTGGTGCTCTACAGCACCTGTCGGCGGTTCATGTCCATGTATGCGTCCCCGAGGTCGACCAGCGCAGCCACTGTGTCCGTGCCGACGTCCCAGCCACGTCCAGTAGCCGTCTGCGCCGCTTCCACCGGGGGAAGCCCAATCTGTACCGGCGTGACGACCCGTCCGAGGCGCCGCGAGAGCGTCTCGCACAGGATATGCGTGGCCTTTTCCCCCGGACGGGCTCCCTGGATCCACATGGAGATCGTCGATCGCGACACGGAGGCCAGTTCCCCGGCTGCGTGCTCGTCGGCCACCCGGAGGAAATTCGCGGTCAGTTGGTGCTGCGACCAGCCGGATTCCCGGATCACAGCGGCCAACTGAGCATTGCGTGTACGCGCCATCGTGCATCCTTCAGGTCCCGGGGTGCCGTTGGCAGCGTTGGCAGCATCCGCGTCGTCTACGGGCTGTCCCGCCGCTTCGCTTCGCGGTTCTCTGATCACAACGGTATTCCCCCTCTGGTCAACGCCAAGCACGGATCGGCCAGTTCCCCTCTGCCGTCGGTGCTGCGCAGTTCCTGCTGTATTCCTACGTCTGGAGTCGTTCCCGTGGCAGCGATGCCCGCATCCGCCGGCCAGTACCGGTGTCCTTCCCACGCCCGCAAGCGGGGCGCGGTCTGTAGCGAGGTGGGGCGTGTCTGACCGCGCAGCCCACGCCGTGGCCCCTTCGGGCCCCTGGCACGCCGAGGCCCCGTTGCGTCTTCCCCCGGCGACGTCCGCGGCCTCGTTGACGGCCGCGGCGGTCGGCGGCGGATGGCTCGTCGACACCTTGGGGCTCCTGCCGCCCGCGGGCGCCGTTTTCGTCTCGTGTACGGCGGTCGCAGGCGTGCTGGGGTGGACCGCTGCCCGCACCCGCACTGCCGCGGAGTGCGCCAGGCGGCTGCGTACTGAGCGCGACGTCGCTCAGCAGACCGTCGGCGAACTGCTGCAGTCCTTGGCCGGCTTGGTTCCGCTCATCGACGGTGGCCGCGACAGGATCCGGTGGGCCCTTGATCAGGCCAGTCGCGGCTCCGTGCGCCTGGACTACGATCCTCCGCCGGTCGAGCCGCGCACGGGCAGCCTCGCCGTCGATGTCCCGGCTGCTTTGCAGCAGGCGTTCGCCGAGGCGTGGCAGGCGGTGCTGACGACGGCGGCCCATGCCCGTCAGCAGCTGAGCCCGCAGGCGGAGCTGGCCGAGCTGTTCAACTCCATCGCTCCGCGCCTGCAGAGCCTGGTCAACCGTGCCATTCACGACATCGAGAAGGTGGAGTGGGGGTTGGAGGACCCGGACTTGTTGCACGGGTTGTACGGCATCGACCACCTTCTGACGCAGATGCGGCGCCTTGTGGAAAGTCTGCTGGTGCTCGGCGGCAACCTGCCCTCCCGTAACAGCGAGGCGGTCCCCATCATGCAGGCCCTGCGCAGCGCCGCCTCCGGAATCCACGACTACGCCCGGGTGCGGATAGCCCAGGCGCCGGTGGCAGCGGCGGTGCTGGGCTACGTCAGCCCCAACCTCGTGCATCTGCTGGCCGCGTTGATGGAAAACGCGACGCGGTTCTCCTCGGAGCGGGTGGAGGTTCACACGCGTCAGATGACGGACCGTGTCGTCATCCGGGTGATCGACAGCGGAACCGGGATGTCGCCGGGCAAGTACGAGGCGCTCAACCGGCTGCTGGGTGCCCCGGACACCGAGGACCCCCGCGTCCGGCTGCGTAAAGGAACCCTCGGCCTGCTGGTGGCCGCGCTGCTGGCGCAGCGGCACCGCATCACGATCGAGCTGCGGCCGAACATCACGGGCGGCACCCAGGCCATCGTGGTCCTGCCGGCCGGCCTGCTCGTCGAGGCCCCCACGCAGCAACCGGCCGCGCGCAGCGGGTCTCGGGGGCTGCCGGCGCCGGCGGGACAGCGCGCTGTGCTGTCCAGCGCCGCCTCCCTCACTGCTCACCCTGAGGACCAGCCCCAGGGGCAGGCAGCGTCTCAGCAGCCCCTCGGCGACGGCCGTCCCGCGCTGCCGCGCCGGGACGCTTTGGCCGCTGCGGCGCCTGCCGCAAGGCCGCAGCAGGGCCCGCACGGGCGTCCGACCGGCAGGCTGCTGGCCAGCTTCGCCTCGCGCACCCCGCGCGCTCCGCAGCCCCGGCCCCCGGACGCACCGGCGGCCGAGCCCGGAATCTCTGATACCCCCGCCCAGCACCCGATGCAGGAGGACAACCGTGCACGCTGAGCCCACCGACCTCGACACGGCAGAGGCCCAGGAGAAGCTGGCGAAGTTGCTGGAAGCCCTCGTCCGGCAGATCTCCGGGGCGCAGTGGGCGCTTTTGTCGACCGGCGACGGTCTCAAGCTCGCCTTCTGCAACCGCAGTGTGGACGACGCCGACGATGGCGCCGCGGCCTGTACCGGGATCCGCTCGGCGGCCCGCCAGCTGTTCAAGGACAGCCCCGGCGGTGTGCGGCAGGTCGCGGTCGAGCACGACGACGGCTTCTGCTTCGTGATGGGCGCCGGGCTGGTGGACGAGAAGGCCGTCGGTACCCTCCTGACCGTCATGACCGGGCGCGATGCTGACCCGGGCCAGGCCGGCCACCACATGGAGCGGTTCGTCACCGGCCTGGACGAGCAGCTGGTCGTGGCCGCCCGCCGCAACGGCATCCGCCGGCTGGAGCTGTGACATGGCGGCCGGTGGCGGCTGGAGCAGCAGCACCCTGGGGGACGTGCGCCCGTATCTGATCACGGCAGGACGCACCCGCCCGAAGCACACACTGCACCTGTCCAGCACCTTGATCACCAGAGCCGCCACCCGGCCGCTGTACACCACCGCCGAACACGAAGCGCTGCTGCTGTACTGCAGCGGCAGCGCCCAGGCGGTGTCCGAGCTCTCCGCCCGCCTCGGGCAGCCGGTCCAGGCGATCAAAGTCCTGGCCGGCGACCTCCTGGACGCGGGCGCTTTGATGCTGGCCAACCCCGACGGCCCCACCGACCCTGAAGTCCCGCTACTGGAGGCGTTACTTGAAGGCCTGTGCAACCTCCCCTGACGTCGCCGCGACCACGTCCGGAGCTGGGCTTCCGCTCGACTTGAAGGTGGTCATCGCCGGCAGCTTCGGGGTCGGCAAGACCACGCTGGTCGACACCCTCAGCGAGACCGGTGTCCTGCACGCGGAGGAGGTGATGACCACCGCCAGCGCCGCAACCGATCACCTCGATGACGCGACGGACAAGACCACCACGACCGTGGCCATGGACTTCGGGAAGATCACCTTCACCAGTCCCCGGTACATGGTCCTCTACCTCTTCGGCACCCCGGGCCAGGAACGCTTCGGCTATCTCTGGGATGACGTGCTGCTCGGCGCGCTCGGCGTCGTGGTCCTCGTCGACACCCGGTGCCTGGCGTCCTCCTTCCCCACGGTCACCTGGTGCGAGCAGCGCAAGGTGCCGTTCATCATCGCCGTCAACGAGTTCGACGGTGCCCACCGCTACTGCCCCGACGAGATCCGCCACGCCCTGGGCCTGCCCCCTGCCGTCCCCATCATCACGTGCGATGTCCGCCACTACGAACCTGCCCGCGCCGCCCTGACCAGCCTGGTCAGCCACAGCCTGCACCTGCGACGCGCCGCCGCACCTGGAGCCCGCCGATGACCCGTCCCGTCCCGTCACCGCAGCACGAGAGGGCCCCCCGCCAACTCGACCGTGACGCCGCGCTCAAAGCCCTGGGCCTGACCGGCCCCGACCCGCAGCTGGATGCCTTCGCCCAGCGCCTGGCCCAGGCCGCCGGCGTGCCCTACGCCATGGTCAACATCTTCGGCGCCGAGCAGCAGCACTTCCTGGGCCTGTGCACCCCCGGCCCGGACAGCGGCCTGCCGGTGGTGGGCCGCTCGATGGCCCTCGAGCACGGCTACTGTCCCGAGGTCGTGCAGCGGGAAAAGGCCCTGGTCCTGCCGGACGTCTTCGTCCACCCGCGCTTCGCCGGCAACGAGGTCGTCGACCGGATCAACATCCGCACCTACGCCGGTGCGCCCCTGATCTGCCGCGGCGTTGTGCTGGGCACCGTGTGCTTCGTCGGTCACCAGGAGAAACCGAAGGCCACCGGCCGGGGCTCGCTGGCCCTGATCAAAGCCGGAAGTGACGAGGTCATGGGCTACCTCTGCCGCCGCTCCGGTCTCACGCCGCGCTAGCAGCGCTGTGCCGCATCGCCGTACACCGCCTTCACCGGGAGAAAAGGGGAGCTCCACGATGTCCGACTGGTTCTTGAGGCCGCACCACCGGGAGCTGCGCCAGAGCGTGCGCGCCTTCGCCGAGCGCGAGGTCGCCCCGCGCGTGGCGCACATGGAAGCCACCGGTGCGATCGAGCGCGAGCTGGCGTGGTCGGTCGCCGCGCAGGGGTGGATCGGCGCCACCGTCGACCGCTCCTACGGCGGGATGGGGGCCGGGCACCTGGCCAAGACCCTCATCATCGAGGAGCTGTCGCGGGTCAGCGGCGCCATGGGCGCTATGGCGCAGGCCTCCCAGCTCGGCACCGCGAAGATCATCCACTTCGGCAGCGAGGAGCAGAAGAAGACCTGGCTGCCGGCCATCGCCGCGGGCGAGTGCCTGCCGACCATCGCGGTCACCGAGCCGGAGTCGGGCGGCCATGTGCTCGGCATGAGCGGAACGGCGGTCCGCGACGGCGACACCTACGTCCTCAACGGGCACAAGATCTACGTCGGCAACAGCCACATCGGCAACCTGCACGGCGTCGTGCTGCGCACCGGCGAGGGCTCCTCGGGCCTGTCGACGTTCCTGGTGGAGGCAGGCCGGCCGGGCCTGCACGTCGGTGACCACCGGCGGGCCATGGGGCTGCACGGCTTCGGCTTCGGCGAGCTGGTCTTCGACAACTGCCGCATCCCGGCGGCGAACCTGCTGGGCCGGGAGGGCGAGGGGCTGGCCGTCGCGTACTCCTCCAGCGTGCTGTACGGGCGGCCCAACCTGGCCGCGGTGGCGCTCGGCATCCACCAGGCCATCGTCGAGGAGACCGTGCGCTTCGCCGCCGAACGTCGGCGCTATGGCCAGCCGCTGCACACGCTGTCCACCATCCGGCTCAAAATCGGGCAACTGCAGTCACGGCTGATGACCGCGCGGCTGGCCGCCTATCACGCCGCCCACCTGCTCGACCAGGGCCAGCCGTGCGACGCGGAGCTGATGAACGCCAAGCTGCTCAACACCGAGCTGGCCCTGGACTCCGCCCGCGCGGCCATGGAAATCCACGGTGGCTGCGCCCTGTTCACCGACCGTCCCGTCGAGCGCTACCTGCGCGACGCCCACCACCTCTTCGCCCCGGCCGGCACCTCGGACATACAGCTGCGGCGCCTGGGCGAAATGGCGCTCGGCCTGGACAAGGGCCAGTGGTCGGCCCGTCTGGCCCCGGCCGACGACCGCTCCGCCGACGTCTGCGTGGAGGTATGACCATGCCCCGCACCCCCACCACCACCCCGGCGCCGCCGGCCGCCCCCGCCCGGCGGCCGAGCCTCCTGATCCGCCCGGGCGAGTACGCCGACCACCGCGCCGTGAAGGCGTTCGTCAGGCACCATCCCGACTGGATGGACCAACCGCCCGGCGAAGCGGCCGCCGCAGGCTGCACGCTGGTGCCGAATCTCGGCGTGGTCGAACGCGGTCATCCGGTGACCTGGCTGCTGCTGGAAGACGGCATACTCCGCAGCTGTGCCCTGGTGACCAAAGACCGCATGCGCACCCCACGCTGGGATCCAAAGCCCGGCGGAGCCCTGTGGATCGGTCATCTCTACGAGCGCCGCGACGCCGGCGCCCAAGGGTACGGCGCCCTGCTGATCGACTGGCTCCTCGACTACGGCGCGCAGCAGCGCGTGCGGTGGCTGGCCGCGCACAGCTTCGACGGGCCGCTGGCCGGCCACCTCGGCGAACGCTACGGCCTGGAGGTCGTGCACGACACCACCCCCGGTGCCTCCCTGTTCATCCTGCGCCGCAAGGCCAAGCGCCTTCCCCGCCTCGCCTCCGCCGTCCGCACGCAATTGCCGCCCTGTGTGCTCCGGCGCCAGGCCCGCACCACCGAACTCCCCCGGGCGGACTGAGGGGGCCACCCGAGGGCGGGTACGGCCGCCGCGTTCCGGCCGTACCGGCCTTCCCGGCCCCGCGAAGGTCTTGCCGCAGCCAGCGGCGCGACCGGCCGGGAAGGCACAGCCGTGGCCCGGTGCCGCCCCCTCTTCGGGTGGGGCACCGGGCGCCACGCGCCGCCCCTGTATGGCCTCTCCCGGCCGCGCTGTTTCGCATCCAGCGCCCAGCCCGGGAGATGCGGTGGCGGCCCGGGCCGCCACCGCGACCGCGCGGCTCCTGCGGGGGTTGGTCCTTTCCCCCGATGTGGCCGGCCAGCCCGCTGCTGCGACTGCCAGGAAGGGAGCGGGCCATGCGCGGGACCGCCGGGCCCGCGGCTGACGGGCCCGGCGGCCGCACACCCCAGCCTCCGGCCGCAGGGACGCCGGCCCTGCGGCCGGGGCACCCCTTTGACCCCGTTCGACCAGGCAGGCCGCGCGCCGAGCCGACAAACCGACCAGGAGCCCCTTCGTGATCATGTCCTCCTCCGCACCGTCCGCCTGTCTGCGGGCCTGGGAACACGCCGCGCTGCGCTGGCAGTTGGTGGGCCCGGGCTGGGACCTCGTCCTGGTGCCCGAGCAGGTGGCCCGCCAGGCCGTGCGGGATCTGGACGCGATGTCCCTGGACCCGGTGGGCGCCGTCTTCGCGCTGGAGGGCCGGTGGGGGTTCTTCCTGCCGCCTTGGTCCGACGACCCGCCGTGGCCCGCCGGCACCACGTACCTGCGGGACGGTTCGGAGATTTACCTGCCGCCGCCGCAGTGGGTACGGGGCCTGGACGGCAGCGGCTGCGGATGGGTACGCCGCCGCGCGGACCGGCATCTGCTGACCGCGCCGCTGCTCCTGCAGCCGCTGGTGGCCGCCCTCAGCTGCGCCCCGCCGCCCGCCGCCGAATCCCCTGCAGCGGGCCGAGCCCGGCCGCCGCCGCCCCGCCCGGCCCGCACATCGCCGCCAGCCGCCGCCACGCCGCGTGGCGGCACGGCCCCAGCCCACCGGTGCAGCCCCATGCACCCCGCCTTCCCACCCCCTTTGCCCCGCCCCGACGCTCTAAGGACTCCCGTGCCCAGACTGGAAGACCTCGCCCTGATCGGTGACCTGCGTACTGCCGCCCTGATCGACACCGGCGGCACCGTGCAGTGGTACTGCCCGCAGCGCTTCGATGCCCCCGCCGTCTTCGCCGCCCTGCTCGGCACCGGCGAGCACGGCTCCTGGCAGCTCGGCCCGGCCAGCGACGACGGCGCCGCCGTGCCGGCCACCCACCGCCGCTACCGCGGCCAGAGCCTGGTGGTGGAGAGCACCTGGATCACGCCCGACGGCACCGTGCAGATCACCGACTTCATGCCGCCCTGGGACGAAAGCGACGCCCCCGCCCGCATCGTGCGCATCGTCGACGTGATCAGCGGACGGGTCACCGTCTCCTCCCGCCTGAACGCCCGCTTCGGCTACGGCCGCACCGCCCCCACCGTGACCACCGTCGATGGCCGCACCCGGCTTGCGGCCGACGGTGACGGCCTGTGGCTCGACGTCGACGCCCCCCTCGTCTGCGGCGCCACCGTGCGCCTGCGGGGCAGGGGGCTGTGCCACGACCTGCCGCTGTCCGAAGGCGACCGCGCCTGTTTCACCCTGAGCTGGCAGCCCTGCGACCAGCCCGCCCCGCCGACAGCGCCCGGCCCCCTCGTCGCGCTGGAGGACACCCTGGCCTTCTGGCAGCAGTGGGCCAGCCAGTGCACCTACCAGGGCCCCCACCGCGACGCCGTCCTGCGCGCCCTGATCCTGCTGAAAGCCCTGACCTACGCGCCGACCGGCGCCATCGTCGCCGCGCCCACCACCTCGCTGCCCGAGGAGATCGGCGGCGGGCGCAACTGGGACTACCGCTACTGCTGGCTGCGGGACTCCGCGATCACCGCGTCCACCCTGCTGCGCACCGGCTACCGCGAGGAGGCTGAGCAGTGGATGCAGTGGCTGCTGCGCGCGGTGGACGGCGCTCCAAAACCCCTGCAGATCATGTACGGCGTCGCCGGGGAGCGGCAGCTGCCCGAGGCGGAGCTCGGCTGGCTGCCCGGCTATGAGGACTCCCGCCCGGTGCGCATCGGCAACGGCGCCGCCACCCAGCTGCAGCACGACGTCTACGGCGAGGTCATCGACACCCTCCACCACGGCCGGGCGGCAGGCCTGCACCCGGCCCCCGTCGCCGCCCTGCAGATCACGCTGGTCGAGGCGCTGGAGAAGACCTGGCGACAGCCGGACGAGGGCATCTGGGAAGTGCGCGGGCCCCGGCGGCACTTCGTCCACTCCAAGGTCATGGCCTGGGCCGCCGTCGACCGCACCGTGCGTCTGCTGGAGGAGGAAGGCATCGACGGACCGGTGGAGCGCTGGCGGGCGCTGCGCGAGGAGATCCACCAAGAGGTGTGCGACCGCGGCTACGACGCCGAGCGCAACACCTTCACCCAGTCCTACGGCTCCCAGGAGCTGGACGCCGCACTGCTGCTGATCCCGCGCGTGGGCTTCCTTCCGGCCGACGACCAGCGCGTGCTCGGCACCATCGACGCCATCCAGCGCGAACTGTCCACCGCCGACGGCTTTGTCCTGCGCTACCGCACCGCCGGGACGGCCGCCGGACTGGACGGCCTGGCCGGCGACGAAGGCGCGTTCCTGCCCTGCTCGTTCTGGCTGGCCGACGCCCTGGCCATGACCGGCCGCACCGATCAGGCCCACGCGCTGTTCGCACGGCTGCTGGCGCTGCGCAACGACCTGGGCCTGCTCGCCGAGGAGTGGGACACCGGCGCCCAGCGCCAGGTCGGCAACACCCCCCAGGCCTGGTCCCTGCTGACGATCGTCGACACCGCCCTGACCCTCCACGAGGCCGCCCTGGCGACGGAGGCCGCGTCATGAGCGTGCTGGTGACCGCCCCCGGTCTCCCGCCGGCCATCGTCAGCTTTCTGGCCGCGGCACGGGGCCACAGCGGGGCACGCCGTCTGTGGTGCCTGCGTCAGCTGCAGGCCGACGCCTTTCTGGACGGCCGGGAGCCCGGGTCCGTCCGGGTGGCGCCGTACGCGCTGATCCGGCCCGGCCAGGACCCCGCGGCCCGCCTCGCCCAGGCCCGCGCCATCATCGTCCGCGCCGGCTGGCAGGCCCTCACCCCCGCCGTCGACACCACCGGCCCGACCGACCCGGCCACCCGTCCCGAGCTGGAGCGCCTGTTCGCCGCCGTCGCCCGCGGCGAACTCGACGGCCTCGTGGCCGCCTCGCGCACCGACATCTCCCCCTACGACGCCCCCTACGAGGCAGCCCTGCGGCGCCTGCGCGACTGCGGCGGCTTCCTCGCCCTGGCCCTCGACGAGACCGCCCCCTGACCCAGCCCATACAGCCCGCCACACGCCACAACCCGCACACGGAGCACCTGTGAAAGCCCCCGAACCCCTCATCACCGACCGCCTGCACACCGGCCAGCCCGCCTGGGTGCCCCGGTGGCGCCTCGGCGTGACCGTCGAGCCCGGGCAACTGCTGCTCATGCACTGGCAGCCTCCCCGCAACGGTGCCGTCGAGGAGCACACCTACGTCGGGAACGCCCCCGTCATCCGCTCGGGGACCGTCTTCCGGTTCACCCCCGACGGGGAAGTCCTCGACGCCCGGTTCGTGCCCCGCAAGCAGCTCAGTGCCTACGTGCCCGAGGACGGGGTCGAGCGGGTCGACGCCGCGCTGGAGGCTCTCAGCCGCGGCCGGCCCTGCTACCTCGCCGGCCGCGCACGGTGATCACGTCCGTGCCGTGCGTAACACCCACGGCAGGCCCGCCGACGCTCCCCGCCACCTCCCACCCGCCATCGGACAACAGATGCTGACGATACGGACGTTACTGCTCCCCCGGGCCCGGCGCAGACCGGCGCCTCGCACGGTGTGCACCGCCCACCCGGTGACCGACCACATCGGCGGCACGGACTCCGGAGCGAGCGTCACCTGGGCCAGACCTCCCCTCGGCCCGGCACCCGGCGCCGCGGTGCGGTGGCAGTGTGAGCTGCGGGAGACGCCTGCTGAACCGCACACGGCCGGGCCCCGGCGGGACACCGGCGCCGGACCGGCCCCCTCGGCGGCCGTGGCGATGCGGTGGCTGACCACCTCCCTGCTCACCGTCTGTCCCCTGCTGTCCGCGCAGCGCTCCGAAGCGCTGACGGACTGGGCCAAGGACCCCTGGGTCCGCGACGTCCTGATGCGCACGCTGGACCGGCTCGCGCTGTCCGTCAGTGTCGAGGTCACCGATGACCGTGGCGCGCTGACCTGGCACGTCGAGCCTCTGGCCGCCGCGCCTCCCGCCGGCTCCTGGCTCACCGACGCGGCGGCCGCCCCCGCGCACGGCGGGTGCGCCTGTACCACGCGGCCCGGTGACCCGCACGAACGACGCGACATGAGCGCCACCCCCGGCCAACTCCCCTGGACGGGCGCAGCGTTTCGGCTGCGCACCGCCGCCAGCTCCCCTCCCCTTCACCTCAGAGAGTTCTCCTGATGCAGTCCCCGCCCTCCGCCAAGGCGCCCGATCCGGCCCAGCTGCTGATCGGCATGTATGTGAAGGCGTTGCGCCTCGACCGTGGCCTGACCCAGCTCCAGGCCGCCGAGAAACTCGGCATCCACGCCTCGACGCTCGGCAGGATGGAGCAGGCCAGCGTCCGCCTGCGCCTGGATGTCGTCGAACGCCTACTGCGCTGCTACCAGGTGCCCGGCAACCGGATCCGGCCCGTGCACACGCTGCTGGACGCAGACGGCTCCCGTTGCCCGGACTCGATGCCGGGCTGGTCCGAGCGGCTGGCGGCCTGCGAACGCCAGGCTGCCGCTGTGCGCGTCTACAGCGGCCGCCTGATCCCCCCGGTCCTGCGCACCCCCGCCTATGCCGCCGCCGTGCTCAGCGCCGCCCCGGATGACGGCGAGCGGGCTGCCGCCGCTGCCCGTCCGCCGGTGTCCGGACAGCGCCTGACGGTGTTCTTGCACGAGTACGCCCTGTGGCCCGTCTCATCCGACCCCGCGGTGCTGCGCGAGCAGTTCGCTCACCTGCGGCAGGCGACGGCTGCCGGGCACACGGACCTCCGCATCGTGCTGGCGACAGCGCACGCCCCCGTCGGCCAGGGCCACACCCTGAGTGAACTGACCTTTCCCCACGGGCACGGTCCGTTGTACGTCGTCGAGAACGACCATGCCCTGTACTGCACCGGCGCCGACGGCGGCAGCGGCAAACGTGCTCTCCTCGATGCCCTGCACACCTGCGCGCAGCCTTCCCGTCACACCCCTGATCTGCTCGATGCGGCACGGGAGCGCTGGCTGGCCCGATGCGTCGCCCGCATCGGCCGGCAGCCGCAGGCCCCGCGACGCGGCCGCACGGGCCCCCAGGGCGACAGTCCGCCGCCGTCCGCAGATGACCCTGCGCAGCGGGATCCGCCGCCTGATGGTGCCCCGCGCTCCTTGAGCGGGCCGCACCGCCTCCCGGCCGTCCGGTCCACGCACCGGCCACGCAGGACCAGGGCGGCGCCCGCATGACGGTGCACCTGCCGATCGTGCTCCTGCTGCTGGCGTGGGTCTGGTTCCTGATCAAAAAATGCGGGCTCAAGCCATTGCACGCCCTGCTGGCCATGTTCCTGGGCTTTCTGCTGAGTGAGTCCTCCCTGGCACCGGCCATCCGGAGCCTGCTGACCACCGTCCAAAAGGCACTGGAGGGCCTGCACCTGTAACCCAGCCGGTCACCGCGCAGCGGCGGCTCATCTCCGCACCGTGCCCGGGCCCTGACCCGTGTGGGTGCGCCGCTGAGCGGCCCTCAGCGTCGGCTTCCACCTCTCCCCCACCCGCACCCGCCTGACCTGTTCACACCGAAAGGCAACCCGCGTGACGTCCCCCCTTACCGCGCTGAGCTGGAACATCGAGAAAGGCATCAACGGCCAGCAAGCCGCCGCCTGGGTGCGCGCCCAGCAGCCGGACATCTTCTTCCAGCAGGAACTACCGCCCGACCAGCTCACGGCCCAGGCCGAGCGCCTGGGCATGGACGGCTACATCGCCCCTTGCCACCCCGGGAGGGACGACGACCTCCGCGACCGCCACCGCAACGCGATCTTCCTCAAGCGCGGCGGCCCGCTCGCCTTCGACGAGGAGTTCCGCCAGACCTGGATGCCGTGGAGCATCGCGGCGAACCTCACCGTGCGCCTGCGCGACGCCGACGGCACGCTCAGCCCCCGGCGCATCTCCTGCGTCAGCGGCCAGGCCTGCTACTGGAACGCCGGACACCGGCGCGACGAGGCCCGGTGGTGCTCCACCCTCGCCAAGCCCGGGTGGCTGGCCGTCCATTTCTGGGACTGGAACAGCTATCGCGTCGGTGACGGACCCCAGAACTGGTCGCAGTACACCGACCACGCCTACGTCGCCATGCGCACCTACGACCACGGTGGCCGGCGTTACAGCGATGACCGTCCGGACCGCGAGATGCTGGGGGCCGGGTACGTGGAGATGGCCTGCTACGCGGCCAACAGGCTCCAGCAGCTCAACGCCACGAAGGCGGCCTCCGGCTACCGCCGCCGCCCCGGCCGCCCGCCCGGCCGGCGGTACTGCATCGACCGCGGCTACCTCAGCGCCGAACTCACCCCCGCCCTGACCGGTTTCGAGGTCTGCGACACCGACGGACTGCGCCAGATCTCCGGCCACCTTCCGCTGCGCGCCACCTTCGACACCGCGGTCCTGCGCACGGTCTTGCACCGCAACGCAGCAGCCTGCCCCCCTCACCAGAACCGTCACCCACAGGCGCCCGCCTGCCAGGAAGGAACGCTTCCCGCATGACCCGCAAGAGCGACGACACCCTGACCGTGGTCAACTGGAATCTGGAGCTCAACGGCAAGAACGACCCCGCACTGCGCCGGGCCGCCCACGCACAGGTCAAGGACCTCAAGCCCGACCTGCTGACCCGCCAGGAGATGTGGGGAGCCGACGCCGACGGCCACACCCTGTTCCACGACGACAAGCGGGCGCTCGGGCTTGAAGGGGAAATGGGCCCCGACGCGTGCACCGCGCTGTTTTTCACCCCGCGGCTCTTCGCCCCCGTGCGCGACTGGCACCAGGCCCGCGGGCCGAAATGGGTTCTGCCGCCGACCGCGCTGACCCTGCGCTACCTGCCCGCCGGCGACGACGCGGTCCCCTTCGTCGCCAGCTCCTCCCACAGCCCCTATGCCAGCTCCACGCAGCGGCTCCTCGAAGCGGAGTGGCTCACCACTCTCGCGGACAAGGCCTGGCGGCGGCCGGACGGGACGTGGTGCACACTGCCCGTGCTCATCGCCGGGGACCACAACAGCTACCCGGAGCCCGGCGTGGCCGGCGACCCGCCCCTGCCCGACCTGAACAACATCAAAAACCGGGCGCACCGCGTGCACCGCACCTTCATCGGGCCGGACGGCAAGCGCCACATGGACATCCGCCCCGACCAGACGCTGCGCGCCGAAAACCTGATGGAGGACGTCGCGCGCTACTGGGCCACCGCACCGCACGGCAGCCCGAAAGCCGTCGCCCGCACGGTCAACGCCAGTTCGACCCATGGCCCCGACGCCCGGATCGACCGTGCCTACGTCACCCCCGAGCTGCTGCCCGCGGTGACCGGCGTGGACGTCATCGACGTCGACGAAAGGCTGTCCGACCATCACATCCTGCGCATCACCCTGGACGGCCCGCTGCTGGGCGAGATCCTCCGGCAGGCCGCCCACGGCGCCTCGCGCAACTGAACCGGCGACCGCACCGTGCAGCCCTCCGGGAGACTCCAGATACCCGCACCACCATGCCCGCCGGCAGCGCGCCGCCACCGCAGGACGAGCCGCCACCCGCCCCGCCGTGAGGCTGCTGCCCGCAGTGGCGAACTCGACGCCCGCCGCACCCACGCTGCTCCGTCCTTAAAGCCGTTTCCCGGGCGCCCGGCCCCGCACATACGGCCGCCCAGGCGCTGTGGCCCCTTCCCGAATCCCCGGACACGAAAGACGTACTGCGATGAACGCGCACGATACGGCGGTGACGGCCGCCGCCCTTGCCCCCGCGCTCCGGCCCTGGCTGGCGGCCTGGCTTGCCCGGACCACGGGCGCTGCACAGCCCGCCGGCCGCTACGCCACCTTCTGCACCGGCGCACGGCGCACACCATCCTGGCCAGCGGTGCTCCCCGTGCTGCCCAGTTGCCCGGCATCCGCCCCGGTGCCGCCCCGCCAGGCCGTTCGCGGGCCGGCGGCCGCCGGGCCCGACGCCATGCAGCAATCCCAGCCGCGACTGCGGCCGAGCGCACCCCTGCGGTCTGACGCCGCACCGCGTGCGCGCTCCGGCACCCGTACCCACCTGCACAACGGCCATGCGCAGTAACGGCGCACCGGCCGGGTCGTCCGCGGTGCTCTACATCTGCCAGCCCGGAGCGGACACCCTGGCGAAGTCCTTGCTGGCCCGGCTGGAACGCCACGCCCGGCTGCATCTGCGCCTGAACTCGCAGACCTTCCGAGACAGCAGCGAGCCCACAGTCGACCTCCATAGCCGCCCCTGCTGGAAGCACAGGATCAAACCGATGCTGGAGGCGGCACCGACGCGTCCGGGGCACCTGGTCGTTTCCTCGATGGACCACCTCGCGCTGACCTGCGGAGCCCAGCGGAAGGTGTATCGGTGGGCAGACAGCTTGGGGGTCGCGGTGCACTGCGCCGACCCGCCGTCGTTCTCGGCCCACGACTTTCTGGGCGATGCCCTGGATGTGCTGGTCAGGCTGGAGGAGGCATACCGGCTGACGCGCCGCCTGCGCCACGCGCAGACCGAAACGGTCCTGACGGCCTGCGGTGAGCTGCGCAAACACCTCGACGATTTCCTGCCGCTGGCACGACAACGCCAGGCAGCCTCCGCCGGATGTGCCCGGCTGCACGCCGCGATCCAGAACGGCGGACAGCTCCTGGCTCCTGACACCCGCTTACGTCCGCGCGAGGAGCTGTACCGCCTGATCCACTGCCTGCGCACGGTGCTGCCGCCGGAGCTGACCGGCCCCTGGAACGACCCGTGGAGACCTGCGCCGCCCCCTCGCACAGACCCGACGGCGACCTAACCCGTCTCTGCCTGCCCCGCCCTGCGGGCGCTGACGCCGCACCACCAGACCGGGCCAAAGACCGCCCCGGCCGCCACGCTGCCCCCGGCAGTTCCACGCCACCCCGCAGCGCTGGTCTGCTGCCGGACGCCGGCGGTCAGACGCCTGCAGCGCGCAACGGGCCCAAGGGCCTCTTCGGCCGCTTTCCTGACCGCGGCCCTGGCCCGATGAACAACCACAGCCACCTGACGGACGTAAAGGAGAGGGGCATTGCCGCCCACCACCCCCGCCTCCCTGTTCCCGCATCAGCGGGAGGCGGTAGACGCCGCGCGCAAGACGCTGGCCCAAAGCCCGCGGGCCACTGCGGTGATGCCCTGCGGGACAGGCAAAACCCGGGTCGGAGCCGAGGTCGCCCACCATCTGGGAGCCGCGGGCGAGGGGCACCGGCTAGTCGTGGTGCCCACCCTGGAACTCATTGACCAGACAATGCGTGATTGGGCCGGCCACCTTGGCCGGGAGCCGATGGGCCGGATGATCGCCGTCTGCTCCGACCGGGAGGTGCTGGCAGCACACCGCAGCGGCCTGGCTGCGCAATCGACAGGTACCGCAGTCACCGTCGACCCGGCCCGCCTGGCCCAGCTTGCCGAGACTGACGGGCCGGTCACCGTTGCATGCACGTATGCGAGCCTCGGGGTCCTGGCCGAGGCACAAGCCCGCTACCGCCTCGCGCCGCCGGACATCGCCGTCATCGACGAAGCCCACCGGACCGCCGGGGCTGCTGGCAAACTCTGGTCGGCGATCCACTACAACGAGACGATCAGCGCCCGGCGACGGCTCTACCTCACCGCGACCCCCCGCATCGTCACCGGCGACCACGACGACGTGATCAGCATGTCCAACGAGCATCTGTACGGGCCGGTCGCCTACCGGATGTCGTTCGCCACCGCCATCGAACTGGGCCTGCTCGCGAACTACCGCCTGGTCGTCCCCGTCGTGACCAACGAACAGGTACAGGCCCTGCTGGGTGACGCAAAGGCCTACCTGCAAGTCGGGAAGACCGGAGTCGCAGCTTCGATGCTGGCCACCCAACTGGCCGTGCTGCGGGCAGCGCGCGAGCACGGCATCCGACGCATGATCACCTATCACCGCAACGTGCAGGAGGCCCGCTGGTTCGCCACGCTGCTGCCGCACGCGCACTCACTCCTGCCACCGGGTGAGCGGCCGAGCACGGTGTGGGCGGAATCTGTCAACGGCTACCAGGATCCGCGAACGCGCCGGCGGACCCTGGACCGTCTGGCGTCGGAGGGCGACGGCCTCGGGGTCGTCTCGAACGCACGGGTGCTGTCCGAGGGCGTCGACGTCCCCGCGGTGGACTCCGTGTGCTTCTTCCACCCACGCAGCACGATCGACACCATCCAGGGAGTGGGCCGTGCGCTGCGCCGCGGTGACCGCAGCACACCGAAGACGGCCTCCATCCTCGTCCCGGTCGTCCTCGGTCCCGGACAGGACCCCGAGGCCGGCCTCGCCTCCTCCGCATTCAACCCCGTCTGGCAGACCGTACGCGCGCTCGCTTCCCACGACGACACGCTGGCGCTGACGCTGGAATCGGCCCGCCGTGCCCTGGCCGAGCCCGCCACCGACGGCCCGCCACTCCGCCTCGAACGCCAGCGGACGGACACCAGTCCGCAGTGGCTGTCCATCAGCGGCATCCCCGTTCCTCCGGGGTTCGCCGAGGCCGTCACTGTCCGCACCGTGCAGAAATCCACCACCTCCTGGCCGGAGTACGTCCGGGCCGCTGAGCTCTACCGTGCCGAGCACGGCGATCTCAACATCCAGTTGAACCACCGCACCGCCACCGGCCTGCCGCTGGGCCGGTGCATCGAATACCTGCGCCGGCAGTACGCGAGCGGCACGCTCTCCCCCGAGCGGAAGAGCGAATGGGACGCACTGGGAATGATCTGGTCAGCCCGCGATCACGAACTGCAGACGCTCATTCGTGAACTGCGAGCCTTCAAGAAGGAGTACGGCCACCTCCACATCCCCAAGAGTCATGTCGTCCGGCGAGGTGAGCAGACCTACAAGCTCGGCCAGATCGCGGCGACGCTGCGGGGTGCACACTCCCGGGGCGACGTGAGCCCGGAGAAGGCCGAAGCACTGACCGCAGAGGGATTCATCTGGGACAACGGCAGCCTCGTAACACCCCAGTTCATGGCCGATCTGGCGGCTTTCAAGGAAGAATACGGCCATCTTGACGTGCCCCAGAGGCACACGGCGGAAGGCCGCAATCTCGGCGTCCAGGTAAGCGGATTCCGCAGAAATCCGGATCGGCTGACGCAAGAGGAACGGGCCCGGCTTGATGCCGTCGGCTTCATCTGGGACTCCTTGAAATTCCGCTGGGACCTGCACATCAAGGAAATCAAGGCTTTCAAGAAGGAGTACGGCCATGTCAGAGTCCCGCGCACTTACGTCGTAAAGGTCGGATCCATCGAGCTTCGCCTGGGCAGTTGGATCGGAACTCGCCTCCAGGAGTACCGGAAAGGGAAACTGCCCGCTGACCGGATGAAGCAGCTCGTCGAGCTCGGGATTCAGCTGCCGGCAGGCCGCAAAGGCAACGCGCCGTGAGCGGGCCCGACGCACTCACGCGCGCACGGGCCGCCCGGCGGGGTACGGCTCGGGCGAGCCGCGCTGCGGCCCGAACCTGCTGGCCGCGGCGCGCGCCAGCCCGGGCGAAGCGCGTGTCACGCCAGTACCGCCGCTTGCCTGTTCGGCCACGTCCAGTTCCCTGCCACAGGCGAGCGGCAGGTGACAGCGCCCCGGCCCCGGTCAGCTTCGGACGGCCACGCCTTACGGGTGCGTCGACCGCTTCCGTCATCCGCCGTAACCAGGAGAAAGGCCGTCAGCCGTGCCCGGGTCTTCGCAGCGATACCTCGCCCGCCGCTACCAATTGCCCCAGGACGCCACTGTGGTGGCTCCGACGCGGGCCCTGGACCACGCCACCGGCCGCGCCGTCCATGTCGTCCCCCTTGCCGTGCACCCGCCGGCATCCGCCGCGTCGCAGGAGTGCGTGCACCACGCCGTCGCTGCCGTCCGCGCCCTGGCGGCGCTGCCGCCTCACCCCGGCCTGGAAGCGGTGCTGGATGTGGTCGTGCAGGACGCGACGGTGTGGCTGGTCACCGAGCATCTGCCGCGCAGCCGGCCGCTGTCCGACCTGCTGGCCGCCGGAGTGCTGGAGCCGCTGCACGCTGCACGCGTGGTCGGCCACGTGCTGCGGGCCCTGGGCCCGGTGCATCACCGCGGCTGGGCGCACCGCAACATCACCCCCGCATCGGTGCGGGTCAGCGACAGCGGCCGCATCCACCTGACCGGCCAGGCCCTCGGCGCGGTGCAGGAAGCCCTGTGCGGCTACCCGGCCCTGCCGCCGTCGGGCCAGACCGTCCCCCTGGACGGGGTCGACCCGGGCGCGGCCCACCGCCGTCGGCTGCTGCTCATCGGGCCGGTCGCCGAACGCTGGGCGCCGGAAGTAGCCGGCGCCACGGCCGGCTTGCCGCTGCCGCCGGTCAGCCCCGCAACCGACATATGGGCCCTGGGCCTGCTGCTGTGCCGCATGGCCCAAGGCAGCGCCCCATACCCGCAGACCACTGCGCAGGCCCTGGTCAGCGCCGTCACGCACACGGCGCCGGCCGCAGCCGAGGACTGCGGGGCGCTGCGCCCGGTCATCGAGAGCATGATGCGCCGCGCTCCCGAGCAGCGGCCGCCGCCTGGCCAGGTGCAGGCGTGGCTGGACACACTGGTGCACGGCACCCCCGAACCGGTGCCCCGGATGCCCCGATCCTGCCTTCCGGCATCCGCCAGCAAGCCGGTCGCGGAGCCTAACTGGCCGCCCGAGGACGCCCCGCCGCGCCCCGCGCGCCGGGATCGGGGCACCGGACGGCGGCGGCGCCTGCCTCCGCTGCCCCGTCTGCCGCGCCCGCTCGAGGGCGGCCGGCTGACACACGGGACGGTGCTGGTGCTGCTGGTCGTGGTGCTGGTGCTGGCCGCCGCGGTCTGCGCCGTGCTCCTGACGGCAACGGCAGACCGTGCCGCCGCGCACGCCGCCTGCCCGCCGGACCGCTTCACAGCCATGGCACCGGTGCAGGCGATGCACCTCGACCCGTGCGGCTTCGTCCTCGCCCTGGGCCCGGGCTGGGTACGGCACCAAGAAGGCCGTCACCGGGTCCGGTTCACCCGCGGCGGCATCACCGTGCGGGTCACCCCCGGCCACCGGCACGCCAGCCGACGGCACGCCGGCCCGCTGGCCTACCAGGACAGCCAACCGGAGCTCGCCGCATTCCGGGCGGACCCGCACGGCCGCGCCACCGGCCTGCGCCTGATCACCACCGGCCCGGCCTCCTCCCGCCCCGAGGTCGCCGCTGTCTTCGACCGGCTCGCCGCCACCTACCACCCAGCCCCCGGGCCCCGGCCCTGGCCTCCCACCTCGGACGGCCGCCGGTGACCCTTCCTTTTGAGCGCAAGAACCGAGAACTCATGCCCGACCCTCACCCCACCCCCACCACCAGCGCTTCCCAGCAGGCCGCCCCACCGCACCCGCGGCCCGCACCTCCTGCCGAGATCGACTACACCGGCCGCCGGCACCGCCGGGCCCTGACCGACGCCAGCGTGGGGGAGCTGGCCCGGCGCATCCCCGCCGCCCTGGGCTACGCCGTCCGGCTGGCCTGGTCGCTGGACCGGCCCATGCTGATTACGGCCGTGGTCTGCCAGGTGCTGTCCGGCACCGGCACGGCGGTGATGCTGCTCAGCGCCAGCCGGGTGCTGAAGGTAGTGCTGGGCGCGCACGACACCCACCGGGCCGTGACCGCGGCGTGGCCGGGTCTGGCCGTCGCCGCCGGAGCCTCGGCCATCGGCTGCATCTGCGGGATCACCGCTCGCTGGGCCGCCCGCCGCCTGACCCCGCAGCTGGCCATCGCCACAGACCTGGCCCTTGTCCGGGCCCATCTGCAGGCACCACGCGCCGTCTACGAGCGCGCGGAGTTCAGCGAACACAGCCAGGCGGCGGACATCGGCGCCCAGCGCACCGCCCACCTGGCCGAGGACGGCCACGTGCTGGCCCAGGGCCTGGTGCAGCTGCTCGCTGCCGCCGCCGTGCTCGGCGCGCTGTCCCCGGCGCTGCTGGCCGCGCTGCTGCTGGCGGTGGTGCCCCGCGGTTGGGGCGCCCTGCTGGCCGCCCGCGCCGACTACCAGGTCCACGACCGCGGCATCAACGACCACGCCCGGCGCCGGGAGGCGCGGTCCTGGGTGACCCGCGAAGCCCTGGCCGACGAGGTGCGTCTGAACACCATGCAGATGTTCTTGTACCGCTGGTACGGGGAGATGGGCGAGCGCATCTGCGCCCGCGAGGTCGCCGGCGCCGCGGCGTATCTGCGCATCTCCCTGGCCGCGGCCGCCCTCAGCGGCCTGTTCACGGCCGGAATGTGGCTCTCGCTCAGCGCCCTGGTGGTCACCGGCCGGGTGAGCCTGCCCACCGCCGGCGCCGCGGCCCTGGCCTTCCTGGCCGCCAGCCGGGCTCTGCAGCACCTGATCCGCGCCGGCACCGAGATCTTCACCCACTCCCTGTACGTCGCCGACCTGCAGTCGCACCTCGCCGAACTGGAGGCGGCGCCGCACAGCGCCGCCGAGGTGGCCGCGCCCCGTCAGATCCGGCTGGAGGACGTCACCTTCAGCTACCCCGGCGGCGGTGCTCCCGCGGTGCGGCAGGCCACCCTCACCTTGCGCAGGGGGGAGGTGGTGACGGTCGTCGGCGTCAACGGGGCCGGAAAGTCCACCCTGCTGGGCCTGGTGACGGGACTGCTGCAGCCCACCCAGGGCGCGGTGTACTGGGACGGGAGGGACCTGGCCACCGTGGATGCGGCATCGGCCTGCGCGCACACCGGATATGTCGGCCAGCACCCCGGACACTGGCCGCTGCCCGCCCGCGAGACGATCACCCTCGGACAGTCCCGCTCCCCCGGCGACGCCCAGGTCTGGGAAGCGGCCGCGCAGGTCGGCATGGACGGCGTCATCGGCGGCCTGCCCGGCCAGATGGACGCTCTGCTCGCCAAGAGCGTATGGGGCGGGCACCAGCTGTCCGGCGGCCAGCGCCAGCGGCTGGCCTGCGCCGCGGCCCTGTACCGCCGCCCGGGCCTGCTGATCCTGGACGAGCCGACCAGCCACATGGACGCCTGCGGAGAAGGCCAGCTCGCCCATGCGGTGCGCCAGGACGCCTCGCAGCGGATCACACTGGTCGTCACCCACCGCCTGCACCTGGAACATCTCCGACTGGCCGACCGGATCCTGGTCCTCGACCAAGGCCGCATCCGCCAGTTCGGTCCGGTCGACGAGCTGCTGGCCGAGCCCGGCTCCTACCTTCGGACCCTGCGCGAAGCCGCCCAGCTCGAGCACCGCCCTGGTCCCCCGCCGGCCGGCGCACCCCGGAGCGCGAGACCGCCTCACCCCGCACGGGTGCCGCAGGAAAGCCGGGCCTGACAGCGCCGCGGCCTTCCCCACCCCACCCACCCCGCAGGAGCCTCATGTCTGACCAGACACCCAACAGCACGCGCCTGCCCGACGACTGGGCCAACCACCCCGCCACAGCGCGCATCGACGACTGCCTCACCGGCGGGTACGAGAACTACGAGGCCGACCGCCACCTGGCCACCCGTCTGGTGCAGGCGGCCCCCGGACTGCCGGACATGGTGACAATCAACCAGCGGCACCGGCCGCACGCCGTCACCGTCCTCGCCCAGGAACTGGACATCGACCAGTTCCTCGACCTGGGCTGCGGCCTGCCCTCCTCCTGGAACAGCAAACTGCAGCGGCACGATCCCGCGCTGACCTTTGAGGCAGCCCGCCTCGTCCACGCCGACGCCCAAGTCGTCTACGTGGACGCCGACCCCGCCGTGTACGCGCACGCCCGCACCGAACTGGACACCCACCCGGCCACCGCGGCCGTCCACGCCGACATCCGCCGCATGGACACCCTCCTCGCCGCACCTGCCGTCCAGCGCCTCGACCGCGGCCGGCCCATCGCCGTCCTGCTCCACGACCTGCTGCCCTGGGTCAGCGACACCGAGGCCCAGCACGCCCTGACCGCACTGCGCGCCTGGCTGCCGGACCACAGCGCACTGTCGATCACCCACGCATGCACCGACCTGGCCCCCCGGATGATGGCGGACCTCGTCACCTGCTACGCCGAGGCCGCCCTCGCCTACCGGCCGCGCACACGAGAACAGATCCAGACGCTGCTGGACCACTTCAGCCTCCTGCCGCCGGGCCTGGTCCCCACAGCCCACTGGCGCCCCCTGCCCCCGACGGCGGCACGCCGCAGGCCGCGCCCCGAACACTCCTTCGCGTACGCCGCCATCGCCACCGCTCCCCCGCGCCGGCACGCCCCGCCCCCAGAGCGCGCGGACACGGCGACGGCCGGGCCGCCCGCGGCCGCGCCGCGGGCCGTATCACGCGCAGGCGCGCACGCGGGCGCACCCGAACCGAACACGCGTCAACCGCGCGCCTCTGCGTCAATCCCCGGATCGGGTGAGGGGCCCTGTGCGGGTGAATCGCACAGGGCACAGCCCTAACAGCACGCACCCCTGGCCCCCTTGCCGAACTAGCGAACGGCGAAGCGTCCCCGAACGGCCGTGTCCCCGGCCCCGGCGCCCCCGTTCTAGCGAGCAGTTGTCCGATCCCAGCGTCAACAAGGAGATTCATGCACCCCCAGCCGCCCCGCACCTGGTGTTCGAGCGAGACGGACAGCTTCCCCGCTCTGCGGCGGACGCTCCCGGGCGCCGGGGCCAGTACCGACGCTCGCGGCCGCGGCGCGGCCGCGCCGCACACCGGTGCCCGCTTCTTCCTGCCGAGCGCCGTGGTGCGGTGGGCGCTTCGCCCGCCGCAGCCTGCCCGCTGGCCGGCGTTTCAGCGCTGTGTGGGGTGGTGAGGGCGGATGAAGCCGGTGGATGACCAGGCGCTCGCCCTCGCCGCAGCCCTGAGGCAGGCCTACAGCATCCGGGGTGTGGCCATGACGCGGATCCGGTCGGGCACCGCCACCGCCAACTTCCGTGTCTACGACCGGACCGGTGAACAGTGGTTCGCCAAGCTCTACCGCGACAACGCCGACCTGGGGCGCGAGTTGGCCGCCGTGCGGCTGTCGCAGTTCGCGCGGGACGGCGGCCTGCCGGTGCCCGCCGTGCGCCCGGCCAACGACGGCAGCCTGATCGCACAGCGCGGGCCGACGGCGTTGTCCTTGTGGCAGTACCTGTCCGGGACCGAGACTGCCGAGGGCGGCCTGTACGGGCAGCGGTGGAGCGCGGTCGGAGCTGCCCTCGGCCGTCTGCACCGCCGCCTGGCCCAGCACCCGGCCGCGCTCCCCGCGCCGCAGGATGGTTCCCTGGTGTGCGACCTGCCACGCGCCCGGCGCCGCTACGGCCAGCTCATCGACGCCTACAGGCGCCGACCGCACCTGACCGGCTTCGAGCAGTGGGCGCTGGAGGCCGCCCGCGTACGGCAGGCCCTGCTGCCCCGCCTCGCCGAGCTCCTGCAGCAACTGCCCGCGCTGAGCGTGCAGATCGTCCACGGGGACCTCGCCGCCCCCAACCTCCTGCTGCGCCACGACCTGGTCGCCGGCTTCATCGACTTCCAGCCCCCGAGCCCCCGGTTCCTGGCCTGGGAGGTCGCACGGATCGCTTGCGATCCGCGGACCGTCGCCCGCGGCCCGGACTGGCTGCCGGGGCTCCTGCGGCTCGCCACCGCCTACCAGCACGAGCATCCCGCTGCCCGGGCAGACGATCTGGTCCATGCGGCTGCCGTGGGTTGCGCGTACTCTCTGGCTTCCGCCTACCCGCTCTCGCAGCCGCTGACGGCGCCCGAGACGGTCGATGCGGCCCTGGAGGCGTACGGGCGGGCCCGCCACACCGCCGCCCTGATGCTGCTGGACCGCCTGGATGAGGCCGAGGAGGCGCTCCGTGCCGCCCTGTGACCTGCCGCGCCGCCTTCGCCGCGGCCCCGCGAACCCCAACTTCCGTGCTTGCCCGTCATCTTAGGTGGTGCTCTTTCCGATGGCTGCTGAAGATTGTGACGCCCCCCAGGGCGTGGCCGTACTGCTGTACAACGACGCCGGGCAGTACCTGCTGCACCTGCGCGACCACATCGCCGGCATCGACGATCCGGGCACCTGGAGCCTGGTCCGCGGCGCCCGCGAAGACCACGAGTCGCTTAAGGCGGCCGCCGCCCGCGAACTCCGCGAGGAGACGGGTCTGGTCCTGCCCGGCCTCGCACCGCACACGGTGGTCCCCAACACCCGCGGGGACGGCGTCATTCAGGTCTTCCGGGGCCGGTGGAACGGCGACGCGGCCGCCCTGCCCGTCACCGAGGGCATCCTGTTCCACTGGTTCACCCGCCACCTGATCGACCGGCTGGTGATGTGCCCCTGGACAGCCGACGTGATCAGGCAACACGCAGCCCAGGCCGCCGGAACTGCCGCCGCGGGCCCCGCACCGGCCCCGCCCACACGCGCAGCGACGGCGTTGGCCCCGGACGACTGGAGCAGGCGCTATGACGACGGGCGCGGATTCCGGCGCCTCGGGGACACGGAACGGGCTCTGCTCACCGAGCACGTCCCAGCGCCCGCCGGCGGGCGGGCGCTGGAGATCGGCTGCGGCACCGGCGCACTCGCCGCCTTCCTGACCACCCTCGGATACACCGTCGACGCCCTCGACTTCGCCGAAGGCGCCCTGGCCCGCGCCCGCCGGGAACAGCAGGCGCGCCCGGGCATCCGGTGGCATCTGGCAGACGTCGAGCAGCCCGAGACGCTCACCGGGCTGCATCCGGACCGCTACGCCCTGATCGTCTTCCGCTTGAGCTACGCGTTCGTCCGCTCCCGCCTCCACGTGCTGCGCCGTCTGCAACAGCACCTGCGGCCCGGCGGCGCCCTCTGCGTGATCACCCCCGTGGCGGACGCCGTGCCCGCCACCAAGCGCAGCATCGCCCTGGACGACGACGAGCTGGGCCTGCTGACGGCCGGCTGGGGCACGGCCCAACGCTATGCGGCCGACGACCTGGCCGTCGTGTTCCTGCGTGATCCCCAGCCCGAGCCGGTGAGGTACCGCAACAAGTCCCGGCCCGCGCCGCACGCCCTGACCGGCGCAGGTGTCGTGGTCACCGACGCCGCCGGGCGGGTGCTGCTGGGGCGCTCGGTGCGCGGCCTGTGGGAGCTGCCGGGAGGCAAGAACACCGCCGGCGAGACCTTCGAAGAGGCCGCGGTCCGCGAGCTGCGGGAGGAGACCGGCTTGCGCGCCGAGGTCGCCGACGCCCAGTTGCTGGCCATCCTGCTCGACGCCACGCACGGCATCGCGCGCCTGACTGCCGCGGTCCGCATCGCTGCCTTCCGCGGTACGCCCGCCGTGCGCGAGCCCCACCTGATCACCCGGTGGGAGTGGTGCGCACCCGCCGACCTGCCCGTCCTGCCGGGCGGCTTGTTCCTTCCGAGCGCACAGGTGCTCGAATCGGTGTGGCCGGGGCTGCTGCCGGGCCTGCCCCCGGTCCATCGGATTCTCCTGCACCCCCCTGCGCCCCCACGGGAGCGCCCTCAGTGACATGAGTGTGGCGCCCCGGCCGGGAAGACGCCCGCACGGGGCCAGTAACCGCCAATCCCAACCCACTTTGGAGCGATCATGAGCAGTACATGGCTTCCGCCCGAGCAGTATCTCGCCACGCTGCCCAAAGCAACCATCTATGGCTGTTTCCTGATCACCGACTTCGCCGACCGGCCGATCCAGCTGCGCGCCGTCGGCAACCCGGCACTGTGGCAATGCCCGGGCGGGAATTTGGAGGCGTCCGAGACTCCCTGGGAATGTGCAGTCCGCGAGTGCTGGGAGGAAACCGGCCTGCGGGTCGCGGACGAACCGCGGCTGCTCGTGACGCATTTTCTGCCACCGCTCGGCGACTGGTCAACCCACAAGATCGGCTTCATCTTCGACGGGGGGCGGCTCACCCAGGCACAGATCGACAGCATCGTCCTGGATTCTACGGAGCACAGTGAGGTCGCTGTGCGGTCCCTGGAGGACTGGCGCGCCGAGATGGACGCGGTGACCTTCCGCCGTCTGGCCGCCATGGTCGAGGCCCGTCGCACCGGCGTCGCCGGCTACCTGGAGCACACCGGCCTGCCCTAGCGGCCAGGCGCCGTGCCTGCCGCAGCAGCCGTCTCTCTTGCCCCGGGACGCGAAACCTTGTCCTCGGCATGCCGGGATCCGGCCTGACGGGAGCGCCGCACAACGCGCCGAGGGCGGCGGAATTGCCGGTGGTGCGCGGGCCGGCAGGGCTAGGGTGAACCCCTCCGCCGTCGAACAAAGGTGCGATTCCTCGTGTCTGGCAGCAGCTTCGTTCACCTGCACAACCACACCGAGTACTCGATGCTCGACGGCGCGCAGCGCCTGGAGCCGATGTTCACCGAAGTGGCCCGCCAGGCCATGCCCGCGATCGCGATGAGCGATCACGGCAACATGTTCGGTGCCTACGAGTTCCAGCAGGTGGCCAAGGCCTTCCCCGACGTCAAGCCGATCATCGGGATCGAGGCGTACGTCGCCCCCTCCTCGCGCCGTCACCGCCAGCAGGAATTCTGGGGTCCCGGCGGCGTGCGGGCCGTGGCCGACGACGGGGAGGGCTCCAAGGATGTCTCCGGCGGCGGCCGGTTCACCCACATGACCATGTGGGCACAGGGCGCCCAGGGCCTGCGCAACCTGTTCCACCTGTCCACCGAGGCCAGTTACACCGGCCAGTTCCCCGCTGGCAAGCCCCGCATGGACCTCGAACTGATCGCCGAGCGCGCCGGCGGCATCATCGCCACCACCGGCTGCCCCTCCGGCGCCGTCCAGACCCGGCTGCGCCTGGGCCAGTACGACCAGGCACGCGAGACCGCCGCAACCTGCCGTGACATCTTCGGCCAGGACAACTACTTCCTGGAGCTGATGGACCACGGCCTGGACATCGAGCGCAGTGTCCGCGCGGACCTGCTGCGCCTGGCCAAGGATCTGGGCCTGCCGCTGCTGGCCACCAACGACGCGCACTATGTCCTGGAAGAGCAGGCCGACGCCCACGACACCCTGCTGTGCATCGGGGTGGGCAAGAACAAGGACGATGCGAACCGGTTCCGGTTCAGCGGCTCCGGCTACTTCCTCAAGAGCGCCGCCCAGATGCGCCAGTTGTTCGCCGAGCTGCCCGAAGCGTGCGACAACACCCTGCTGGTCGCCGAGCGGATCGGCTCCTACGCCGAGGTCTTCGACCACGTCGATGAGATGCCGCAGTACCCGGACGTGCCCGAGGGCGAGACCCAGGAGTCCTGGCTGCGCCAAGAGGTCCTCAAAGGCCTGCGGATGCGCTACGGGGACCCGGTGCCTGCGCACGTGCTGGAGCGCTTCGAGACCGAGATGACGGTCATCGGCCCGATGGGCTTCTCCTCCTACTTCCTGGTCGTCGCCGACATCTGCCGCCACGCCCGCGCCCACCGGATCCCCGTCGGGCCGGGCCGCGGCTCGGCCACCGGCTCGATCGTCGCCTACGCCACCCGCATCACCGAACTGTGCCCCCTGGAGCACGGCCTGCTCTTCGAACGGTTCCTGAACCCCGAGCGCATCAACCCGCCGGACGTCGACCTGGACTTCGACGACCGCCACCGCGACCAGATGGTGCGCTACGTCACCGAGAAGTACGGCGACGCCTACACCGCCCAGGTCAACACCTTCGGCAGGATCAAGGCTAAGAACGCGATCAAGGACTCCTCCCGCATCCTGGGCTACCCCTACGCCCACGGCGAGCGGATCACCAAGGCGCTCCCGCCCGACCAGAACGGCAAACCGGCCCCGCTGGCCGCCGTCTTCGACCCCGCCCACGAGCGGTACGCGGAGGCCGCCGAGATCCGGCGCCTGTACGAGAGTGAGCCGGACGTCAAGCGCGTCATCGACACCGCCCGCGGGGTGGAGGGCCTGACCCGCGGCACCGGTGTGCACGCCGCCGCGGTGATCCTGTCCAAGACGAAGCTCACCGACCGCATCCCGCTGCACATGCGCGCCAAGGACGGCGTGAAGATCACCGGCTTCGACTACCCGTCCTGCGAGGCCATGGGCCTGGTCAAGATGGACTTTTTGGGCCTGCGCAACCTGGGCGTCATCGACCAGGCCCTGCACAACATCCGGGACAACCGCGGCCTGGCCCTCACCACCGACACCGTCCCGCACGACGGCCAGCAGCCCATTCCGCTGGACGACGCGAAGACGTACCGGCTGCTGGCCGAGGGCAACACGTTCGGCGTCTTCCAGCTCGACGGCGGCGGCATGCGCACCCTGCTCAGGCTGATGGAGCCGACCCGCTTCGAAGACATCGCGGCGGCCCTCGCGCTGTACCGGCCCGGCCCGATGGCCGCCAACGCCCACACCAACTACGCCCACCGCAAGACCGGCCGCCAGGCCATCGAGCCGATCCACCCGGACCTCAAGGACGCCCTGGACCCCATCCTCGGCAACACCTTCCACCTGCTCATCTACCAGGAGCAGATCATGGCCATCGCCCGGCAGCTGGCCGGCTACACCCTCGGCGGCGCCGACCTGCTGCGCCGCGCCATGGGCAAGAAGAAGCCCGAGGTGCTGGCCGCCGAGTGGGAGAAATTCCATGCCGGGATGCAGGCCAACGGCTATGGCAAGGAAGCCATCCAGGCCCTGTGGGACGTCATGCTCCCCTTCTCCGGCTACGCGTTCAACAAGTCCCACACCGCCGGCTACGGGCTGGTCTCCTACTGGACCGCCTACCTCAAGGCCAACTACCCGGCCGAGTACATGGCCGCGCTGCTCACCTCCGTCGGCGACGACAAGGACAAGGCCGGCATCTACCTGGCCGACGCCCGCAAGCTCGGGGTGCAGGTGCTGGCCCCGGACATCAACGAGTCGGTCGCCGAGTTCACCGCCGTCGGCGACGACGTGCGCTTCGGCCTGCTGTCGGTGCGCAATGTCGGCCAGAGCGTCATCGACTCCCTGGTCGCCGCCCGCAAGGCCAAGGGGAAATACAGCTCCTTTGCCGATTTTCTCGACAAGGCCGACATCGCCGCGCTGAACAAGCGGGCCGTGGACTCCCTCATCAAGGCCGGGGCCTTCGACTCCCTCGGACACACCCGCAAGGGGCTGGCCGCCGCCCACGAGGACGCCATCGACGCGATCATCCCGGTGAAGAAGGCCGCCGCCTTCGGCCAGGACGACCTGTTCGCCGGCGGCCTGGGCACCAGCAGCGACCAGGCCCCCGGCTTCGGCCTCGGCTTCCCCATCGGCGACGACGAGTGGCCCCGCAAGCAACTCCTGGCCACCGAACGCGACATGCTGGGCCTGTATGTCTCCGCGCACCCGCTGGACGGCACCGAGCACATCCTGGCCCGCCACCGCGACACCACCATCAGCGACCTGCTGGCCTCCGGCCGCACCGAAGGAACCGTCCGACTGGCCGGCCTGATCACCTCCGTCGACCGCCGGATGACCAAGCAGGGCCGCGCCTGGGCCATCGCCGGCCTCACCGACCGGGACGGCGAGATGGAGATCCTGTTCTTCCCGGCCGTCTACGACCTCGTCCAGCACGCCCTGCTGCCGGACAGCGTCGTCTCCACCCAGGGACGGCTCAACGACCGCGACGGCACGGTCAGCATCTTCGGACAGGAAATCCAGGTCCTGGACGTCTCTTTCGCCGACGCCGGCGGACACCCCCCGGTGCAGCTCGCCTTCCCCGCCCACCGCATCAACGCCCGCACGGTCGCCGAACTCAAACGCATCCTCACAGCCCACCCGGGCGACAACCCCGTGCGCCTGCGGGTAGAGGCCTCGCACAAAACCATCGTCTACGAACTCGGCTTCCTCGTGGATCCCGCAGCGGTCGCCTCCGACATCAAAGAAGCCTTCGGCCCCGGCGTCTGGGCAACCGACGCCGCTCACTGAGCAGGCCGCTTACCGGGCCGGGCACGGCCGCCCCCTGTGCAGCGGTTGTCGCTGACCGTCGCTCACGTATCCGAAGGCCGGGCGCGGCCCGGTCTGCCGACCATGGCCAGCCTGGAGCCGGTCTGGCGGCCGACCTGTGGCCCGCCGGCTCCCGGCCGAAGCACCGCAGTCGACCGGTCCGTGTGCGGGCCCCGGGGGGCCGTGACAGCACGTGACTGCGACGCCCACAGGGCACGCTGGCAGCAGCAGCGCGACACGGCCCTCGCCCGGGGCACGGCACTCCACCGCTCTTCTGGCTTCCTTCCCGCCAGCCGGAAAGCCGGCTGACGCCGCCGCGCCGGGCCAGCGCGGCGACCGACCAGCCGCTGACGGCACGGCACAAGGCGAGGCGCATCGCCAGATCGCGGGCAGCCCGACGCCAGGGTGGTCCGCCACGGCGCACCACGGCCATGTGGTCTCATCGGACCCGCCAGAGCCGTCCTGAGGGCGGTCCGGGCGCAGTCGCGTGGGCACCGGGACCTGGACTCTCCACATGGCATGGCATCCTCCGTCAGTTGTTCACGGCTTCGCTGCGGACGTAACCGTGCACCGTGACCGGCCCGCCACAAGGCCCAGCCCGACGCTCGGTTCTGGGCGTACCACCCATGAAGGTCGGCTCGTTGAACGGCAAGTACGGGCAGGCTAACCAAGGAGAGTCCGTGATGGCCAAGATGGCGGGCAGGGCGCGTGAGCGGCTGACAGTGGCGGTGCTGGTGGCTGTGCTGCAGTCGGTGGCACGGCTGGTCGGACGGTTGCGGCAGGGCCAGTTCGAGACGGCCCGCTGCGATACGCAGGATGCGCTGGACGCCCTGCGTGGACTGGCGCTGCTCCTCGACGACCATCGTGGCCCCGCGGAGGACGCCGGCCTGCGGCAGGCCGAACTCCTTGCACAGTGCGGCTATCCGGTGCCCGCCGTGGAGATGCTGGGACAGGGCAGCTACAGGTCATTTCACGCCGTCATGACCCTGCTGTCCAAGGAAGCAGTACCCGGCAGGGGGAAGAACGGGATGCGCGTGACCGGTCAAGAACTGAGCCAATTCCAGGAGCTCCTGGAAGAGGGCAGCGGCCCCAAGGTTGACGTCCGTCTCGTCAGTACCTCCCCCCGCGAGGACGCGCTCGCGGAACTCAAGGCCTACCGCCGGATGATCAAGGGCAGGGACGACATGGTCCGGCGCGCGGTCGCCGCAGAAGTCTCCGAGGCACAGACCGCACGCCTGAGCGGGCTGTCACGAGGGACGGTGCGCAGCATCCTCGGCAAGTGATGACGTCTTGCCGCAGCTTCCTGCCGTACCGGGGCTGGATATTGCGCTGGAAGCCGGCGGGCCGGCCTGCAACACTGGACACACGCGAAGGGGTGTAGCTCAGAGGCCAGAACGCCGGTCTCCAAAACCGGATGCCGCAGGTTCGACTCCTGTCACCCCTGCCACTTCTGACGTTCTCGTGCCCGCGGGCCCGCCGTCGGCGCAGCCCCTTTCCCCATCAGCCAGGGCGAACAAGACCGGGCCCCGGTTCGGGGCGCTCAGGTGGCGCGAACGACGGTGGCGAGCGGTCTGTTGACCAGGTGGGTGTCGAGGGCTACTCCGGTCAGTGCGCTCAGTACTTCCCAGATCGCCCCGGAGCGGTATGGTTCCGCGGCCCTATGGGTCGGGCGCTTGTGGACTTGGCGGCCGAGCGGAACTTTGCTCGGGGGCGGACTTCACGCCGAGCGCGAAGTGCTCTGCGGTCCGGCCGCTGCGCAGTATTCAATCGACTCCCGTCCTTACGCAGCACGCTGCGCGGCTCCGCTAGTCAGATGTGACTATGGGATCAGCTCGATGCGCGGATGGTTCAGGGACATTGGACAGGCGGCACGGCCCAACGGGTCGGGCGCGAAAGCGCTGCCGGTTTCTGGGGCGGTCGGCCAGGCCCGTGGCCCCGGCAGGCAGCTCCGCCGCCGTACGCGGGGCTGCGGGGCCCGCCCCTGCCGGGCTGGGCCCCGTAGCCGAAGGCTCAGGCAAAGGAACGGGTCCCGCCACGGCCGGCGGCTTCCTTGAGGATCTTGAGCAGGTCGGTGGTCTCGGCGGCCGGAGGAGCTTTGACGGCTGCCGTGGTTCCGTACTCGGAGTAGGACGCGGAGGTGCTGATGGTGCCCAGCGGCGTCTTGACGTCCACGGTCATCCGCACCGGCAGATCGTCGCCGTTGACCCACACGTCGTAGTCGTAGCCCTTGATGCCGCTCTTCTTGACGTTCGCGAGCAGCTTCTCGCGGTCGGCGGGCTTCAGCGCGCCGACGGTCTTGGCGCCCTTGAGGCCCTCCTCGACCGTCAGCGAGCCCTTGTAGTGCTCGGCGCGTACACCGTCCACCTGACCGGAACCGAGGTGCTGGACGTCCGGCGATCCGAGGAACATCGCGAGCTGCTGAGCCGGGTCCTGCTCCGCATCGTCGAGGCCGGCGGTCACGGCCTTGGTCATCTCCTCGTCGCCCGCCTCCTTGGCGGCGGCCTTCAGATCGAACTTGCCCCACTTCTTGCCGCCGAAATCGCCCATGTCCATGTAGGCGACGCCGTCGACCCAGATCATCCGCTTGGGGTTGTCGTTGCCGGACTTCGCCTTGGCTCCGCCGTCGCTCATGGTCATGTCCAGCGCCGTGGGCTTCCAGGCCATGGTGCCGGTCATCTTCGTCTCACCGCTGTCCGGCATCCCCTTGGGCACGGACATCGTCATCGTGACCTTCGCGGAGTGCACTCCCGCGGTCTTCTGGTACGCCGCGGTGAGCGCCTGCGCTGGAGTGCGCTGCGTTCGTGGCTCGTGGCCGGCCTTGGCCGAGCTGTCTGACTGGCAGCCTGTTATGCCGGCCAGCACGGTGGCGGCCGCCAGCGAGACACCCGCGCGCCGCGCGATGCCCTTGCCCATCTTTTCACCCTGATATCCGTCTATGTCATGTACATCCGCAACAGTAGTGCATGGCACCGACATGTATCCTTGGCCCGGTCACGGCTGAAGCCTGCCCGGCCCCTGCGGCCCCTCATCAGCCACCTGAAAGTGCGCCGGGGCCGGACGCCGCCCTGCCGGGGTCCCCGCCGCGCCGGGGCGCAGTACCACCGGACCGGCCCAATGCGGCACACGTCTTCGCGGCGCGGTAGGCGGCCGCAGGGCCCGGCGCAGATGCTGCCGGCCACTGCCCCAACACGGGGATGTGGGGGACAGTGGGGGCATGGACGCTGACGATATCCCGCCCGCGGTCACCTATGCGGTGTACCGGCACCCCTCATCCAGCATCTCGCAGCAGGAATTCGCGGAGCTGATCGCTCTGGCCTGGGACGACATCGTGCTCCTGGTGCGCACGCGGGCGGGCGCCGCGGACGGTGCAGAGCACCACGAGCCGTGAGCACGATGCGAGCGTCCCCTAACTGTGCCATCTCATGAGGTTGGTGCCATGTCCGCGGTCACCGCACGGCCGAGCCCGCCTTCTCACTGACCTCCTCGCGTGCCATTGACTCTGGGCGGGCGGGGAGGTCGTTGGTATCGCCAACGAGCCAGCGCAGGAAGCCGACGATGTGCGCGTTCATGTCGGACCCGACGTCGGCGACGGCCGCCTTGGCTCGCTCGTGGAGATCGGGGTCTGGGCGGTAAACCGCAGCGGGGTTCCTGTGCTTGCTGGGCATAAAACCAGCATTTCACGGTGGCTAGCCACCCGTCCACATCGCTCGTAGGATGGAGGTGGCTAGCCATCGTGACCAGGGAGGGGATACTTGATGGAACGCGTGTACACCAACAATCGCCCCGGCGAGCGCCGCATCCATGTCGAGATCGACGAAGCCGAGATCGCTGAACTGCTCGCCGAACTCGGCATGGCTGCTTCCGACTCCGGTCGGCAGTTGGTCGAGATCCTCGATGCCGCACACCGGCGCTTCGGCGGTGGTCGACGGGAGCGCGGCGCCGATGGCTAGTAGGCAGGAGCGGTTGACGATCGTCCCGCTGACGCTCGACGACGCATGCGAGGTCGTCGACCGACTCCACCGCCACCACAGGAAGCCGCGGGGGCACAGGTTCAGCGTCGGCGTGCGGCGCCCGAACGGCGCCCTCTGCGGGGGGGGCCATCGTCGGCCGCCCCGTCAGTCGCGTCTTCGACAACCGGCTCACCGTCGAGGTCACCCGCGTCGCCACCGACGGCACCCCGAACGCGTGCAGCGCCTTGTATGGGGCGGCCTGGGGTGCCGCATCCCGGATGGGCTTCCTACGGGTGATCACGTACACGCAGGACGGCGAGTCGGGCGCGAGTCTGCGCGCGGTCGGATGGAAGCCGATCGCGGAACTGCGCCCGCGCGCGGGGGTGGGACACCCCGTCGCGACGCCGTGAGGACCGAGGCACGGACGGCGTAGCCCGGACCTTGTGGGAGCAGCGGGCCAAGGACGCGCCGGAGCTGCCGTCGATCGAAGACCTGCATCTCCCGCCGCTGCCTGGCCAAGTGGTACGCCCGCTGGCAGGCGCACGGCGAGGACGGCCTGCTCGACCACTCCTCCCGTCCCGCCAACAGCCCGGCTCGCACGAGCGAGCCCCTCGCGGACTTGGTGGAGGCGCTGCGGCGGCAGACCAAGTACGGGCCCGCCCGCCTGGCTGCTGAACTCCAGCGTCTGCATGGCGTCGCGGTCGTGCCGGCCACCGTGCACCGCATCCTCGTGCGGCGAGGACTCAACCGGCTCCGAGACCTGGACCCGCCGACCAATAGAAGCGAGGTCATTCGCTACGAACACGAGCGCGTCGGGGACCTGGTCCACGTCGACGTCAAGAAGCTCGGCCGTATCCCCGACGGCGGCGGCTGGCGCATGCATGGCGTCGGCACGGAGGCTGCCCGCGCCTCCAAGCGGACTGGCCCCGGCACCGGAAAGGTCGGGGACACGTACCTGCATTCCGCACTCGACGACTACTCCCGCCTCGCGTACACCGAGGCCCTGGACGACGAGAAGGCCGTCACCGCGGTCGCGTTCTGGCACCGCGCCGTCGCCTTCTTCGCAGCCCACGACATCAACCCGATCCGCCGCTGCCTCACCGACAACGGCTCGTGCTACCGGTCCACAACCTGGGCGAACGCGCTTGCCGCGACCGGCACGAAGCACAAGCGGACCAGGCCGTACACGCCGCGCACGAATGGGAAGGTCGAGCGCTATAACGGGACTCTGGCCCGCGAGTGGGCGTATGTCCGCGACTACACCTCCGAGCATGAACGCCGCGTCGCGCTCGCCGAGTTCGTGAACTACTACGACCACGACCGGCCACACGCCGCGCTCGGCGGCCGACCACCGATCAGCCGGACCGCCGGAAGCGACTACCGCCTCGTCTTCGCTCAGCCGCCCGAACCGCTCATCGACATCCCGCAGCAGCTCACGTTCGAGGACTTCGTGTAACCAACGTCCCGAGAGTGCGACACGAAGTCGCACCAGAGAAGTAAGGACAGCCAGATGAAGGAGAGATAGAACGGCTGGACTTCGAGCCAGTATCCAGGCTCGTCCCCGCGCTCACATGCGTCGCTGGCAACGGCGGGGTGTGGAGCTGAGCGTTCAAGCCCAAGGGCGCCTCGGCCATCGAGGAGCTACAGGTGAGGGGAAGGCTGGACGGGCGAACGCAAGTGAACCCTTGATCATGCCCCGTGACGTTGAGGCTGCGCGATGGCACGTATGCGGCAGCCGTAGGACCCGCGTGCTGGAAGGCACAAAGCGACCCCTGGGGATCTCAAGCCAGGGGGCGGACACCGCTGGCCCCGGGGTAGAGAGGGCGCCCTCCCCAGCCGCATCTTCCTGGTGCGGAACGTGGAAACCCCGTCGGGGTCCAGGTCAGTGGCCTGGTAGGCCGACCGTGAGGAGAGCTGAACTCCCCGGCGGGAACAGGATGACCCAAGAAGCGAACGCCGGCGGGCCGAAAGGCCAGAGGAAACCGGGGTGGTGGGGCCTTCACCCACTTCCGCATAACTCGCCGGATACGGGCCCTGGTGGCCCGGCCCGAAAGGGTGCCCACGTGGGTCAGGTGAGCCTTTGAAGGCTCCGACCCAAGGACACCGGAACCAAGGGACAAGTTAGACACCGGAGGCGCACATGCAGGACACAGCCGAGGCTGGGCCCCGCGCGGCTGCGGCGAACGGACCCGAGGCCGGGACTCTCGACTGGCACAGCATCGACTGGGGGCAGTGCGAGGAGAACGTACGGCGACTGAGGCAGAGGATCTTCAAGGCAACGCAGGAAGGGGATCTGAAGAAGGTCCGCAACTTGCAGAAGCTCATGCTGCGCAGCCGCAGCAACACGCTGGTCAGCGTGAAGCGGGTTACGCAACAGAGCAGTGGCCGCAAGACCCCTGGCATCGACGGGCACCTCGCCCTCACCCCTGAGGCAAGAGGGAGGCTGGCGACCGGCGTCCACCGGCAGTCGAAGCCCTGGCAGGCCAGGCCGGTCAAGCGGGTGTTCATCCCGAAGAGCAACGGGAAGCAGCGACCGCTCGGTAGCCCGGTCATCCGTGACCGGGTGCTCCAGGCCCGCGTGAAGAACGCGCTGGAACCCGAGTGGGAAGCGCGGTTCGAGCCGAGGTCCTACGGCTTCCGGCCCGGCCGCAGTTGTCAGGATGCCATTGCGGCGATCTATTGGACGGCAAAGGGCAAGGCCGCGAAACGCCTGTGGGTCCTGGACGCGGACCTGGCGGCGGCCTTAGACCGTATTGATCACGACCATCTGATGGCCATGCTCGGCCAGTTCCCCGCCAGGGGGCTGGTCCGGGGATGGCTGAAGGCGAGCGTGATGGATCGCGGTCGGTTCGCTCCGACTGAGGAGGGAACTCCTCAGGGCGGCGTGATCAGCCCGCTGCTGCTGAACGTTGCCCTGCACGGATTAGAGACGGCGGCCGGGTGCCGCTACCAGACCTCAAAGGGCCGTGAGTCCTGGTCGGTGGCGGGCACACCGGTGCTGGTGCGGTACGCGGACCTATGCCGAGTTCGGCATAGGTCCGCTTATGCCGTGCGCCGGGTTATGCCGACTGTGGGGGCGACAGCGTGGCGGACCTGGGGCCTGGTTCCGAAAGCTTCAGCATAACCGGCGGCCTTCGCTCGAGGTGGCCCATACCCCTGTCTGTACAGGCGAGTTGCCTGCAGACAGGGGAAGATCATGGATGCGATCGGAGGGCGGCGCCGGGGTCCGGTGCCGTTGATGGTGACGGGACCGCTGGCGTCGTACGAGTCGCTGGTGTGTGCGGAGTTGGCGTCCCGGGGGTACGCGGCGGCGTCGGTGAAGGACGCCGTACGAATGATGCGGCGCCTGAGCCTGTGGATGGATCGGCGTGAACTCGCCGCGGCCGGGCTGACACCGGCGAGGGTGGAAGAGTTCCTGCTCTTCCGGCGGGCGGTGTG
>NZ_JBVHPX010000033.1:0-76511 GCF_055567735.1 Streptomyces sp. NPDC026394 | reverse complement strand
CGAACTCGTGCCCGTCCGCCCGATGACCTGCTGAACCAACCACCAGCCGAACCTCCAGGCCAACACGCCTCACGACCAATCGCGGGAGAGCCCGTAAATCCGTGCGGGCTCCGGACTTCGCGACCGCTGACGGCCCGCGCTCCCGTGCCGTCAGCGGTCGCAGATCGGGGCGTACGGGACATCGGGCAGCAACTCCCGCCAGCGCGCGGGTCCGGTCCTGCCCACCAGCGGGCAGATGCGCCCGGCCACCCGGCGCGCGTCCAGGTCCCACAGGCGTACGGAGCCGTCCGCGCCGGTGCTGGCGAGGGTCCTGCCGTCCGGCGCGTAGGCCACCGACCACACCACGTCGGTGTGCCCGGTGAGCGTCGCGGCCTGGAGACGGGCGGCGGTGTCCCAGACGCGTACGGTGCCGTCGAACCCGACCGTGGCCAACTGCCGCCCGCGCGGCGCGAACGCGATGTCGCGCACCGAACCGGTGTGGCCGCGCAGCACTCCGGTGGCGCGGTGCCGCCGCAGGTCCCACAGGCGCACCGTGCGGTCGTTGCCCGCCGAGGCGAGCACCCGCCCGTCCGCGCTGAAGGCCACCGCCCACACCGCACCCGTGTGCCCGCGCAGGACGGCGACCTGGCGGTGCGTGGCGGCGTCCCACAGCCGTACCGTACGGTCGTCGCTCGCGCTGGCCAGCAGCCGTCCGTCCGGGCTGAACGCCACGCCGTTGACGAAGTCGTCGTGCTGGGTCAGGACGGTCGAGCCGCCCCGCGCGAGGTCCCACAGCCGGACCGTGCCGTCCTCGCTCGCCCCCGCCAGTTGCCGTCCGCCGGGGGAGAACGCGACCGCGAACACCGCCCCGCGCGCCCCGGTCAGGACGCGCTCGCGGCTGCCGCTCGCCGCGTCCCACAGCCGTACGGTCCCGTCGGCCCCGGCGGTCGCGAACGTGCGGCCGTTCCGGCTGTAGGCCAGCCCCCGCACCGGGCCGTGGTGGCCGCCCAGCGGCGGCCCCAGTTGCGTACGGGACCGTACGTCCCACCGCTGGACCGAGCCGTCGGTGCCCGCGGCGGCCAGCCGCCGCCCGCCGGGCGCGAAGGCGACGGCGGACCGGCCGGAGACCGGCCGGGCGGTCAGCGCCGCGCCGGACGGGTTCCACAGGGCGAGGGTCCGGTCGAAGCTGCCGGTGGCCAGGGTGCGGCCGTCCGGGGCGAAGGCGACGGCGAGCACATAGTCGCTGTGCCCGGTGAAGGCGGCGACGGTACGCCGGGTGGCGACCTCCCACAGGCGTGCGGAGCCGTCGCCGGAGGCGGACGCGAGGGTGTCGCCGTCGGGGCTGAACGCGAGGGCGTTGATGTCGTCGTTGTGGCCGGTGAGCCGCCCCGAGACGGTCATGTCACGGGTGTCGTACAGCGTCACCGTGCGGTCCGTGCCGCCGACGGCGAGTGTCGTGCTGTCCGGGCTGAAGGCCACGGCGACGACTCCGCTGCCGTGCCCGGCGCGGTCGGCCAGGACGGTGGGGGAGGCGGGGCGGTCGGCGTCGGACAGGGCGCTGCCGGGCACGGAGGCGGTCAGGGAGCGCGGCAGCCGCCACACCCGGACCCGGCCGTTGGCGTCGCCGCGGGCCAGCAGGCGCCCGTCCGGGCTGAACGCCACCTTGCCGCTCGCGCCGCCTCCCAGGCCGGGCAGGCGGGCCGTCCGCCGCATGCCGGGCGCGTTCCACAGGGTCACGCTGCCGCCGGGGCCGGTGGCGGCGAGGACCTGCGTACGGGCCGTACCGGCTGCGCCACCTGCGCCGGCCGGGTCAGGCGTACCGGTCGCACCGGCCGAACCAGGCGCAGCAGCCGGACCGGCCGCCTCGCCCCGTACGCCCGGACCGGCCGGCGCGAAGGCCACCTCCCCGCCCGGGCCCGCGCCGGGCACCGTGGTGACCGGGGCCCCGCGGCCGGTGTCCCGTACCCGTACCGAGCCGTCCGCGGCGCCCGCCGCGAGCAGCCCGCCGTCCGGGCTGAAGGCCACACCGCGGATCCGCGTCGCCCCCGCCCGGATCGCGGTGCCCAGCGGACGGCGGGTGCGGGGGTCCCATAGCCGTACCGTGCCGTCCGAGGCCCCGCCTGCCAGCAGGCCCCCGTCCGGGCTGAACGCGACGGCGTTGACCGGGCCCTGATGCCCCGTCAGGCGACCCGCGAACGGTCGCGCCTGAGTGCTCAGCAGCGCGCTGCGGGAGGCGGGGGACGGGCGCAGCCGGTACGCCTCGGCGGCGAGCAGTATGGCCGCCTCGGGCTGCCCGGTGGCCACCTGGCCCGAGCGGGCGGCCAGTTCACCGGCGTACGCGTCGAGGCGGCCGGTCTCCGCCGTACGCCACTGCTGGACCGCCAGCACCCCCGCGCACACGGCGAGGACGAGCAGTACGGCCAGGGTGCCGGCGAGCCTGCGGCGGCGGCGCACCCGGCGGCGCCCGGCCCGCGCCGCGGCCGCCTCGCGCGCCTGCGACGCGTCGAGGAACTCCTCCTCCAGCGGGCTGAGCCCGGCGTCCTCCCCCTGCTGCCCGGCCCACTCGCGGGCCACCGCCAGCCGGGTGCCCCGGTACAGCCCCGCCGCCTCCCGCCCCTCCCGCTTCCACGCCCCGGCCGCCTCCGAGAGCCGCTGGTGGACGACGAGCCCGGCCCGGTCGGCCCGGATCCAGCCGCGCAGCCGCGGCCAGGCCCGCAGCAGCGCCTCGTGGGTGATCTCCACGGTGTCCGCGTCCAGGGTCAGCAGCCGGGCGCGCACGAAGACGTCGATCACGGCGGCGGTCTTCTCCGGGTCCGGCAGATGCTCCAGCAGCCGCTCGCGCGGCACCCGCCGACGGGTCTCGCCCGCGATCTCACCGACCTGCACCAGCCGCAGCAGCACCTGCCGCGCCGCCCGCCGCTCGGCCGGGTCCAGCGTGGCGTGCACCCGCTCGGCGGTGGTGGCGACGGCGCCGTGCAGGCCGCCGGTCAGGCGGTATCCGGCGACGGTGAGGGTGCGGCCGGTGCGCTGCTGCCAGGTGCCGAGCAGGGCGTGCGCCAGCAGGGGCAGTGCCCCGCCGATCACCGGGCCGTCGTCCTCGTGGAGGCCCAGATCGGACAGGAGCAGCTCTTCGAGGCCCGGTTCCAGCTCCAGCCCGGCCTCCCGGGCGGGCCGGACGATCGCCGCACGCACCTCCGGTACGGACATGGGCCGCAGCGCGAAGATCCCGGCGGACAGGGCCGGGGCGAGCGAGGGGTGGTCCAGGCACTGGCCGTAGAAATCGGCGCGTACGCAGAGGACCACGGCGCACGGGGCGTCCCGCGCGGCCGCGCAGAGCGCCGCGACGAACGCCCGCCGCTCGCGGGGGTCCTCGCAGGCGGTGAAGACCTCCTCGAACTGGTCGACGACGAGGACCAGGCGCGGGTGGGCGCCGAGGGCGGCGCGGACGGCGGCGGGGCATTGTCCGGGGGCGTCGGCCAGGACGTCGGCCAGGGCTTCGGCGGACCGGCCCTCGTCGGCGGCCGGATCGAGACGGGCCGGGGGCGGTCCCGGAGCCGCGGAGACTTCCGCCGTACCTGTAGCCGTACCTGTACCTGTACCTGTACCCGTACCCGTACTCGCACCCGCACCCGCACCCGCACCCCTGACCGTGTCCGGATTCGGCGCCGCGGCCCCCGGCCCGGCCAGCGCCGCGGCCAGTCCGGTGAGCGGATGCGGGCCGGGCGTCAGGACACGTACCGCCCAGTGCCGGGAGCCGGGCAGGGCGCCGGCGCGCAGGGCGGGCAGCAGGCCGGCGCGGAGCAGGGAGGACTTGCCGGCGCCGGACGGGGCCGCCACGACGAGCGGACCCGCGGCCTCCAGGCGTTCGGCGAGGCGGCCGACCAGTGCGGCGGTGGCGCGTTCCCGGCCGAAGAACCAGGGGGCGTCCTCGGCGGTGTAGGCGGCGAGTCCCGGGTACGGACAGCGGTCGCCGGGCGTGCGGGCGGACAGCAGCCGGGTGAGCGCGCCGTCCGCGGCCAGCGCCGCGTCGCAGCGACGGGCGACGTCGCCGGTCGGCGGCTTCTCACCGTTCTCGATCTTGCTGAGATAGCCCTTGCTGTAGTGCACCAGCTGCGCCAGGGTCCGGAGGGAGACCTCCCGCTCCCGCCGCAGCCGCCGCAGCGCGTCCCCGAACTCCTCCGGCATACAGGCCCCCACGCCTCGTGCGGGCGGCCGGGCGCCCGGGCCGCCCGCACCGCGCCGGTGATGTTACGCAGGGGCGTTCCGTCCGGGCCGGGGAAGACGGAAGAAGCACCGAAAGGGGTGAAACGGGGTGCGCCGCGCGCGGGCGCACGGCGCACGCGATGGGGAACGCTCCCCATGGGGCGTCCCGCCGATCCCGTCGCCGGAGGGTGTTGACCTGCGAACTCGGCCCGGATAGCTTCGCTCTACGGATTGTGGATTCCGTAAAGCGGAAAAGTGAGGCAGCGCTTACGTGGTGGGCGCGAGCACAGGGAGGGTGCCGGATGGGGCAGCACGAGACGGTGGCGACAAGTCTCGCGGACACCGTACGCGAGGAGATCGGAGCCGCCCTCGCGGAGGTCGACGCGGACCTCGCGCGGCGCTACCCGGGCGATCCCGGCACCCGGCAGCCGGTCCACACGGTCTACGTCCCCGGCGACGTGTTCAGCGCGGGCACCGTCCGCGAGTGGGGCGACGCCGCCCTCGCCGCGCTCGACGAGCACGCCCCGGACGCGGCGGCGTTCGCCGGCGTCCTGGGCATACCCGACGACCTCGCGGAGCCGGTGTACGAGCGGGTGCGGGCCAAGCTGGAACGCGAACCCGTCGAGGACCTGCGCATCGACTTCGAGGACGGCTACGGCCTCCGCCCGGACGCCGAGGAGGACGCGGCCGCCGTCCGCGCCGCCGCCCTCGTCGCGGCCGCCCACCGGGACGGCACCGCCGCACCCTGCACGGGCATCCGCATGAAGTGCATGGAGGTCGCCGTCCGCGACCGCGGCATCCGCACCCTCGACCTCTTCCTCACCGGCCTGATGGCGGCCGGCGGCCTTCCGGACGGCCTGGTGCTGACCCTGCCCAAGGTCACCTACCCCGAGCAGGTCACCGCGATGGTGCGGCTGCTGGCGGCGTTCGAGAGGACCCACGGCCTGCCGGCCGGGCGGATCGGGTTCGAGATCCAGATCGAGACCACCCAGTCCATCCTGGGCGCCGACGGCCGCGCCACCGTCGCCCGCCTGATCGAGGCCGCCGAGGGCCGCGCCACCTCCCTGCACTACGGCACCTTCGACTACAGCGCCTCCTGCGGCGTCAGCGCCGCCCACCAGGCACTGGACCACCCGGCGGCCGACCACGCCAAGGCCGTGATGCAGGTCGCCGCCGCGGGCACCGGCGTCCGCCTCTCCGACGGCTCGACCAACGTCCTCCCGGTGGGCGCGACCACACAGGTCCACGACGCCTGGCGGCTGCACCACGGCCTGGTGCGCCGCTCGCTGGCCCGCGCGTACTACCAGGGCTGGGACATGCACCCCGCGCACCTGCCCACCCGCTACGCCGCCGTCTACACCTTCTACCGCGAGGGCCTGGAGCAGGCCGCGGCCCGGCTGGCCGCGTACGTGGCCAAGGCGGGCGGCGACGTGATGGACGAGCCCGCGACCGCCAAGGCGCTCAGCGGCTACCTGCTGCGCGGCCTGGACTGCGGCGCCGTCGACACCGCCGAGGTCGCCCGCCTGACCGGGCTCACCCGCGCCGACCTCGACGGCCTCGCGGGCCGGCCGGCACCGAACGCCTGACGGCCCTCCGGGGGCCGGATCTCACCAGCGGCGTACGGCCCTGCCGTGCGCCGCACAGGTGTGCCTGGACGCCTGTGCCCGGCCCCCGATCGCCGGGGGCGCCGGGGGCGAAAACGACAAAGGCAAGGAGTTCTGCCACTCCTTGCCACTCTCAACTTATAGCGCACAGGGGGGCTTGCGGCAAGGCCCCGGTCGTACCGCAGAATCTCTGGCCTAGGCCAGAACCTGCGGAATTGGGGGATACGCGAAGTGCGTGTGTTGTTGCCGGTGTACGGGGTGTGCGAGGCGCAGCCCGCCGCCCGGCAGACCTCCGCGGGTGCGGCCCAGGATCGGAGCTGACACCATGAATTCCCTGACCACCACCAGTGTGTTCGCCCTCCCCGCCCGACTCGCCGCCAAGGCCGACCCGCGGCTGACGGCGGCCGACGAGCGGCACTTCGCGGCCATCGCGGAGAGCCTGGAACAGACCGTCGGCGAACTGTCCGCCCGCCTCGACGCCGAACTCAAGGCGCCCGGCGGCACCGGCCGGCAGGCGATGGACCGCGACGCGGAGGTGCACCGGCTGACCGCACGCCTGCGCACCCTGCGCCGCTTCGGCCTCGACCTGTGCCTCGGCCGCATGGTCGGCGAGGACGGCGCCGAGCCCGTGTACGTCGGACGCCTCGGCCTCACCGACAGCGCGGGCCGCCGGCTGCTGGTCGACTGGCGCTCCCCGGCGGCCGAACCGTTCTTCGGAGCCACCCACGCCGACCCGATGGGCCTGACGAGCCGCCGCAGGTACCGCTGGACCCGCGGCCGGATCAGCGACTACTGGGACGAGGTCTTCACCGCGGACGGGCTCGAAGGGCACGCCGCGCTCGACGACCACTCCGCCTTCGTCGCCAGCCTGGGCAGCAACCGTTCGGCCCGCATGCGCGACGTGCTCGGCACCGTCCAGGCCGACCAGGACGCCATCATCCGGGCGAGCTCCCGCGGCGCCCTCGTCGTCGACGGCGGCCCGGGCACCGGCAAGACCGTCGTCGCCCTGCACCGCTCCGCCTACCTCCTCTACTCCGACCCCCGCCTCGGGCACCGCCGCGGCGGCGTGCTGTTCGTCGGCCCGCATCAGCCCTACCTGTCCTACGTCGCCGACGTCCTCCCCAGCCTCGGAGAGGAGGGCGTACAGACCTGCACCCTGCGCGACCTCGTGGCCGAAGGCGCCGCCGCGACCGTCGAGACCGACCCGGAGGCGGCCGCCCTGAAGGCGTCCGTGCGCATGGTGCAGGCGATCGAGACGGCCGTCAGGTTCTACGAGGAGCCGCCTGCCGAGGGCATGACGGTCTCGACCCCTTGGGCCGACGTCCGGCTGACCGCCGACGACTGGGCCGAGGCGTTCGAAGCACCGGAACCAGGCACCCCGCACAACGAAGCACGCGAGCAGATATGGGAGGCCCTGCTCGCGATCCTGACGGACAAGCACGACGGCGAGGCCCCGGCCGACCAGCTCCGCGCGGCGCTCCAGCACGACAAGGAGCTGCTGAGGGCCCTCTACCGCGCATGGCCGCTGCTCGAAGCGGCCGACCTCGTCTCGGACCTGTGGACGGTACCCGCCTACCTCCGGCTGTGCGCTCCCTGGCTCAGCCGCGACGACATCCGCACCCTGCAACGCGCGGACGCCCAGGCGTGGACGGTCTCCGACCTGCCGCTCCTGGACGCGGCGCGGCAGCGGCTCGGCGACCCGGAAGCGTCGTTGCGCAAGCGCCGGCACGCCGCCGCCCTCGCCGCCCAGCGCGAGTGCATGACACAGGTCGTCGACAATCTGATCGGGGCCGCGGCCGACTCCGGCGCCGACGGTGACGACGGCGAAGGCCTGGTGGTGATGTTGCGCGGCGAGGACGCCCGGGCCGACCTGGTCGACGAGACCGCGCTTCCCACCGCCGAACCGGACCTGCTGGCCGGCCCGTTCGCCCACATCGTGGTGGACGAGGCCCAGGAACTGACCGACGCGGAATGGCAGATGCTGCTGCTCCGCTGCCCGTCCCGGAGCTTCACCATCGTCGGCGACCGTGCCCAGGCCCGGCACGGATTCACCGAGCCGTGGCAGGAACGCCTGGCACGCGTCGGGCTGGACCGGACCGACGTGGCCTCCCTGAACATCAACTACCGCACGCCGCAAGAAGTGATGACGGAGGCAGAGCCCGTCATCCGGGCCGCCCTCCCGGACGCCAACGTCCCCACCTCCGTCCGCAGCACCGGCATCCCCGTCACCCACGCCCCCGTCACGGACCGGGACGCGATCCTCGATGCCTGGCTCACCACCCACGACGACGGCATCGCCTGCGTCATCGGCGACCCCTCCTTCCCGGCCACACCCCGCGTCCGGTCGTTGACCCCGGAGCTTGCGAAGGGGCTGGAGTTCGACCTGGTCGTCCTGGTCGATCCGGAAAAGTTCGGCGAGGGGGTGCGGGGAGCGGTGGACCGGTACGTGGCGATGTCCCGGGCGACGCAGCGGCTGGTCGTTCTGACGAGTTCCGCTGCTTAGCCTCCCTTGAGGGGCCAGGCGCTCCGGCTCCATGGCGTCATCGGTCTCCAGCGTCAGCAGAGAGCTTTCGACGGCACGGCGGAGCAAGGATCGTGTGTCGCCCCGGTCGGTCTTTTCGAGGAGTGGACCCGGACGGCGCACCGACGGCCGACCGCCCCCTGGGGCTGGGGGGGTTGAGTGACCACGGGCGCGCCGTGACGTTTCAGCGCGCGCGTCCGCCGGGCGCCGGTCCGGTCGGGAGCGCCCGGCTCGTACGGCTGTGTGCGTGACCTGCGGGCCCACGCCGCCCAGCACGCGCCGAGCCGGGACAGCCGGAGTGCGGTCTTCGGTTCGGTCGCGCCGGACCTGGTGCCGGGGGCACTCAGCCGTCCGTGGGCGGGGGCAGTTCGCCCGAGCCGCGCGGGACGAGGCGGGTGGGGATCTCCTGACGCTGCGGCGGGATCTCGGTACCGTCCAGGCGGCGGAAGAGCATCGTGGCGGCGGTACGGCCGAGGCGCGCGGCGTCCTGCGCCACGACCGTGATCGCGGGGGACACCAGGTCGGCCAGCTCGAAGTCGTCGAAGCCCACCAGGGCGACCGGGCGCGGATGTTCGGCGAGCACCCGCACCGCGGTGACCGTGACCCGGTTGTTGCCCGCGAACAGCGCGGTGACCGGGCGCGGCCCGTCCAGCATGGCGGTGGCCGCGAACCGCACCCGGTCGGGCGCGGTCGACCCGAGGGAGACCCACGACTCGTCGACGGCCAGTCCGGCCGCGGCCATCGCCGTACGGTAGCCGCGCAGCCGCTCCCCGGCGGTGTGGATGCGCGGCTGGTCGCCGATGAAGCCGATCCGGCGGTGGCCGTGCGCGATCAGGTGCGCGACCGCGTCGCGGGCGCCGCCGAAACTGTCGGAGAGCACCGTGTCCGCCTCGATCCGGCCCGCCGGGCGGTCCACGAAGACGGTGGCGACGCCCGCCGCGATCTCCGGCTCCAGGTAGCGGTGGTCGTCACCGGCCGGAATGATCACCAGGCCGTCCACCCGGCGCGCGCACAGGGCCAGGACCAGCTCCTGCTCGCGTGCCGGGTCCTCGGCGCTGGACCCGTTGATCAGCAGCGCGCCGTGGTCCCGGGCGACCTCCTCGACGGCGCGGCTGAGCGGCCCGTAGAACGGGTCGGCGAGGTCCTCCAGGACCAGGCCGATGCTGGCGGTGCGGCCCTTGCGCAGGATGCGGGCCGAGTCGTTGCGGCGGAAGCCGAGGGCGGTGATGGCGTCCTGGACGCGGCGCTCGGTCTCGGGGGTGACGCCGGGCTCGCCGTTGACCACCCGGGAGACCGTCTTCAGACCGACGCCGGCCCGGGCCGCGACGTCCTTCATCGTGGGCCGGCTGCCGTAGCGACGGGAGGTGCCCCGGGCGGTGTCGGTCACGTGCGCGGTCCTGATTCTGTCGGCGGTGAGGGAAAGTGGGGGAGTGGGGAAAGGCGGGGGAGCGGTGGCCGGGCGGTCCCGAGAGGGCCGCGGCTCCGGTGCTCGCTCCGGTTGTTGCTGGAGAGACGGGCGGGATGGGTGTGGCGGTTCCCCCTCCGGTACGCCGATGATGGCTGTGGCGGTGTCCGGAGGGCCGGTGCGTGCGGCCGACCGGCGGGACCGTCCGGCGGCACCGCACGACGACGTGCGGCACGGCGTCGAGCATAACCTCTGGACAACGTTGTCAATCAGCACGAGACTGGCGTTCCCGTGCCGGGTCCACGCACCCCGGCCCAGGCGCCCCACCAGGAGATTCGACACCGATGCAGACGGACCTGAGCGCAGCGCTGGACATCGGCGGCACCAAGATCGCCGGCGCGCTGGTGGACGAGCACGGCAGGCTGCTCGTCCGCACCACCCGGCCCACGCCCGCCGACCGGGACGGCACCACCGTCCTGCGCGCGCTGGCCGAGGTGGTGGGCGAGCTGACCGCCCACCCCGAGTGGGCCAGGGTGGCCGCCGTCGGCATCGGCAGCGCGGGCCCGGTGGACGCCAGGCGCGGCACGGTCAGCCCGGTCAACATCCCCGGCTGGCGGGACTTCCCGGTCGTCGCCGAAGTACGGGACCTGGTCGGAGCGCGCCCCGTCGTCCTGGTGGGCGACGGCGTGGCCATGACCGCCGCCGAGCACTGGCAGGGCGCCGCCCGCGGCTACGCGAACGCCCTGTGCATGGTGGTCTCCACCGGCGTCGGCGGCGGCCTGGTCCTGAACGGCCGGCTGCACCCGGGCCCCACCGGAAACGCCGGCCACATCGGACACATCAGCGTGGACCTCGACGGCGACCCCTGCCCGTGCGGCGCCCGCGGCTGCGTCGAACGCCTCGCCAGCGGCCCCAACATCGCCCGCCGCGCCCTCGAACGCGGCTGGCGGCCGGGCCCGGACGGCGACACCAGCGCCGCCGCCGTGGCCGCCGCGGCCCGCGCGGGTGACCCGGTGGCCCGTCACTCGTTCGAGCGGGCCGCCCAGGCCCTGGCCGCGGGAGTCGCGGCCACCGCCGCGCTCGTCGAGATCGAGATCGTGGTCGTCGGCGGCGGCGTCGCGGGCGCCGGGGACCTCCTCTTCGTCCCCCTGCGCCGCGCCCTGCGCGACTACGCCACGCTCTCCTTCGTCCGCGGCCTCACGGTCGTACCGGCGCAGATGGGCACGGACGCCGGTGTGGTGGGCGCCGCGGCCGCCGCCGCACAACAGTCCCGTCTCGATGCCTTCGCCCCGACCGCCTGAGAGGGCGTACGACGCCCCACGGCCCTCTAGGCTGGTGCCGACCATGGCAGGGGACGAGTGGGGCGAACGGGGCGAGTGGCGTGAATGGTGTGAACGGGCCGGGAGACGTGGGCCGCGGCGGCGAGGGTGGCGACAGCGCTCGTGAAGGGGGCGGTGGCGCCGGGGAGTTGACCGGGCGGCTGCTCGGCGGGCGGTACCGGGTCACCGGGCAGATCGGGCGCGGCGGCATGGGCGTCGTCTGCCGGGCGGTGGACGAGGTGCTGAGCCGGGAAGTCGCCGTGAAGGTGCTGCGCGCCTACACCGACGCGTCCGCGCCGGAGCTGGCCGACCTGCGGACCCGGATGCAGCGCGAGGCACGGGCCGCGGCCCGGGTCCGGCACCCCGGCGTGGTCACCGTGCACGACGTGATCCACGAGGACGGGCGCCCCGTCATCGTCATGGAACTGGTCGACGGCCCGTCGCTGGACGACGCGCTCGACCGGGGCGGCGCCATGGACCCGCGTGAGATCGCCGCCATCGGCGCCAAGGTGATGGACGCGCTGGACGCCGCCCACCAGGTGGGCGTGCTGCACCGGGACGTCAAGCCCGGCAACGTCCTGCTGGAGCGCTGGGACCGGCGGGCGGACCGCCCGGACGCCGGGGTCGGCCGTGTGGTGCTCACCGACTTCGGCATCGCCAGCATCGAGGCGCCCGACGACGGGGCCAGCACCCACCTCACCCGCAGCGGCGAACTCGTCGGTTCGCTCGACTACCTGCCGCCCGAGCGCGCCCAGGGGCAGCCGCCGTCGCCCGCCTCGGACATCTGGTCGCTGGGCATGACGCTGTACGCGGCGGTGGAGGGCAGCGGAGCGCCGTTCCGCCGGACATCGGTCTGGTCGACCCTGACGGCGATCGTCTCCGAACCGCTGCCCGCGCCGCGCCGCGCCGGGCCGCTGACGCCCGTACTGCACGCGCTGATGGCCAAGGACCCGGCCGCCCGGCCGAGCGCGGCCGAGGCGCGGGCCCTGCTGACGGCGGTGGCCGACGGGCGCGACACGGTGCGGCTGGGGATGGCGCCGGGGGCGGGTACGGGAGCGGGTGAGGGTACGGGGCCGGGTACGCAGCCGGGCCCAGGTCCAGGTCCAGGCCCGGGTGCGGGTCCAGGCCCGGGTACAGGTACAGGCACGGACCCGGGTACGTCGTGGACGCCGACCGCGGCGGATATCCCGGCGGCGCCCTTGCCGTCGCCGCCAGGCGGTCAGGCACCGACCGGGCCGGTCAGCGGTCAGCCGCTCGCCGGCCCGGTCGGCGGCCGGGCGTCCACCGGCCCGGTTCCCGCCGGAAACCCGGGGGAACGGGAGACCAGTACCGTGGCGGCCACCGGCACCGGCACCGCCACGCCTCCGTCCGGGCGCGGACGCCGTACCGCCGTGCTCACCGCCGCCGCTGTGGCGGCCGTCCTGGTGGCGGGTGGGGGAGTGACGTACGGGCTGATGGCCCGGGACTCCGGCGGTACGGTCGCCGAGCGGCGGCCGGGCGCCCCCGCACGGGAACAGGAGCAGGCCGCGCGGACGGACGCGTCGGGCACGCCGAGGGAGGCCGGGGACGCCAAGCCGGGCGACGAGGCGACCGGGAAGGACGAGAACGGGCGGAGTGCGGCGCCCGCCACCTCGGGCGAGCCGTCGAAGGGTGCCGCGTCCGGGAAGCCGAAGCCCGGCGGCGCCCCCGGCAACGGCAAGGACGGCGACGGGGGAGCGGCGGCCGGCGGTACGGGAGGCAGGGGCGACGGCGGGCCGGGCGGCAGTGACGGTTCCGCGTCCGGCGGCGGGTCCGCCGCCTCGGGCGGTGGCGGCGCCGTCGGCGGGACCGGTGGCGTACCGGAGCCCAGCTCGTGCGCGCCGATCGGCGGCGGCAAGGTCAACTGCCAGGTGTGGCGCACGGCCGCCTCGTACACCGGCTCCTTCCAGCACGTCGGCACGTTGAACGCGGGCACCAACTACTTCTACTGCCAGGCGAACCTGGGCCGCCGGGAGACGTACGGCCGGTGGACCAACACCTGGTGGGCGAAGACGGACGACGACAGCGGCAACAGCGGCGTGTACGTCAGCGCCGTGTACCTCAAGGGCGGCCGGAACGACGCGCCGGTCCCCGGCCTGCCGATCTGCTGACCCGGCCGTACGGAAGGGACCGGGCCGGTACCGGGCGCCGAGTACCGGCCGAGTCCGGGCGCCGAGGACCGGCCGGTCCCCGCCACCGAGGACCGGCCGGACCCGGACGACGCCGTGAGCCGGGCGGACCGTGCGGCCCGCCCGGCCGGTGTGCGGTGTGCGCCGAACGCCCGCGTCAGCAGGTGAACTTCGCGTCGGCCCAGTCGCCGTGGTCGTAGAAGAAGCCGTCGCCGGCGTCCTGCACGACCAGCCGTACGGTGCCCGCCCCGGTGACCGCGGCGCTGATCGCCTTCGCCGGGTCGGTGCCGGTCAGTCTGCCGCTCTCGGCGACCTTCCGCCCGTCGGCCCACACCTCGAAGGTGACCGTCCCCTGGTCGCCGGTCTCGTCGTCCACGCCGACCTGCGCGCTGAACGCCGAGCACTTCCCGCCCGTGTAGTACGTGATCTCGCTGGGCGCGTGGGTGCCCAGCCCCTTGGCGTACGGCACGCCGCCGATGGTGATCGGCGTCCCGTCACCGGGCCGCTGCCCGCCCACGCTCATGTCCTTCTCCACCGGCCCGTAACCGTTGGTGGCGGAGAGCCAGGTCAGGTCGCTGGCGTACGAGGTGCCGGCGGGCGGCGCCTGGACGGCGGTGACCGCGAACGGCAGCGTCAGGGTCACCCGCTGCCCGCGCGTCGAGCGGTAGTCGGTGGTCAGCGTCAGCTCGTACGGTCCGGGCCTGGTCCCCGCGAGCGGCGATATCTTCCACGCGGTGGCCAGTTCCTTGCCCGGGGGCAGGACCTGGGTGCCGGTGGACGTGACCGGCTCGACGCGCCAGCCCTGCGGGCCTTTGAGGTCGACCTTGACGTCCAGCGCGGGGGTGCGGCCCAGGTTGCGGGTGAGGGTGGCGATCCGGGCCTCCTTGCCGACCTCGATCGGCGCGACGCCGTCCGCCGCGGTGTCGAGGGCCGGCGGGTACTGCGCCCAGTGGCGGTCGGCGGCGACGCGGTACAGCAGCGTGCCGTGCGCCGGTACGGTCCCGGCGATCTCACCCGCGGTGTGGGTGTTCTCGCCCTTCCACAGGTCGCGCAGCCGGTAGCCGCTCGCCTGCGGCAGGCCCGCCTCCTGGGCCGTGGTGGTGATGTGCTGCGGCCGGTCGGTCTCGTTGAACAGGGCCACCGCCCGGTCGCCGTTGGCCAGCGGCTTGCTCAGGACCCAGCGTCCGCCCTCGGACTTCAGCACCTGGGCCTGCTTGCCCAGCGGGTCCTGGTCGAGCGCGACGACCTCGCGGTTGTCGAGGATGTCGAAGGTAGCCTGCGACGCCTTGCGCAGGTCGGTGCCGATCAGCAGCGGCGCGGCCATCATCGACCACAGCGAGAAGTGGCTGCGGTACTCGGTGTCCGTCATCCCGCCGTTGCCGACCTCCAGCATGTCCGGGTCGTTCCAGTGGCCGGGACCGGCGTACGGCGCCAGCGGCGCGTTCGCCTTGAAGATCGAGACCATGCTGTCCCACACGTCACTGATGTCACCGGTGGTGCGCCACAGGTGCCCGACGTCCGCCGCCCACTCCCACGGCTTGTTCTCGCCCCACTCGCAAATGCTGTAGACGATGGGGCGGCCCGTCGCCTTCAGGGCGTCGCGCATGGTGATGTAGCGCTTCTTCGCGTCCACTCCCTGGTTATTGCAGTTGTCGTATTTCAGGTAGTCCACTCCCCAGTCGGCGAACTGCTGGGCGTCGGAGTACTCATGGCCCAGCGCGCCGGGCATCGCCTGGGCACACGTCGTGGTGCCGGCGCTGGTGTAGATGCCGAACTTCAGGCCCTTGGAGTGGACGTAGTCGGCCAGGGCCTTGATGCCGTTGGGGAAGCGGGTGGTGTCCGGGACCAGTTTTCCGTTCGCGTCCCGCTCCTTCTTGGCCCAGCAGTCGTCCAGGTTCACGTACTCGTAACCGGCGGCCTTCAGTCCCTTCTCGACGAAGATGTCGGCGATCCCCTTGATCATCGCCTCGTTGAAGTCGGCTCCGCAGTGGGTGGAGTTCCAGTTGTTGAAGCCCATGGGGGGCGTCCTGGCCAGGCCGTCGGGCAGTCGCGGGGCGGCGGACACGGCCGTTCCGGCGGAGACGGCCGCGGTGGAAGGGGAGCCGGGCGGACCGTCGGCGGCGTCGGCCGTGCGAGCCGCGGCGGGCAGGGCCGTCACCCCGGCCGAGCACAGGAACGCCGCGGACAGCGCCGCGACGACTCTTCGCCGGGCGCGGCGGGTGGTGAGGGGGGTGTGCGGGCGCATGATTCGCGTCCTCCGTTCGCGGAGAGAGCAGTAAGTCATGTACCGGACAATTGCGAGTGTTTACGGTAAGGCTTGTTGGACTGTGTTGGAAGGCGAAAGGGGAAAATGCGGGAAGGGGCCGCCGAAAGCCTTGACCGATGCCCGAGTTGGGAGTGAGATCCCAGCACTCGCGTTCGGTTCTGTTCGGTTCCATCGCCGAGGAGGGGGAGAAGACATGGTCCGGTCATGGGGGGACGGCCCGGGCGGGGGTACGCGCCGGGCGGTACACGGGATGCCCCGGCGGTCCCTGTTGCGAGGCGTGGCGGCCGGTGCGGGGGCGGTCGCGCTGCCGTCGCTGCTCACCGCCTGCGGCGACGGCTCCGGCGACGGCGTCACCCTGGGGTCCAACGCCTCCGACGCGGTGCCCAAACGCGCGTACGCCGACGCCTTCGCGGCGTACGAGAAGAAGTCGAAGAAGCCGGTGAAGGTCAACACGGTCAACCACGAGAACTTCCAGGAGAACATCAACCGTTACCTCCAGGGCACGCCCGATGACGTCTTCACGTGGTTCGCCGGATACCGGATGCAGTACTTCGCGCGAAAGGGCCTGCTCGCCGACATCAGTGATCTCTGGAGGAAGTTCGACGGGTTCTCCGACGCGGTGAAGAAACAGTCCACGGGCGAGGACGGCAAGCAGTACTTCGTGCCGTACTACTACTACCCGTGGGCGGTCTTCCACCGGAAGAGCGTTTTCCGGACGCGGGGTTACGAGATCCCGGAGAACTTCGATCAATACCGCGCGCTCGCCCGGCGGATGCAGAAGGACGGCCTCACCCCATTCGCCTTCGGCGACAAGGAAGGCTGGCCCGCCATGGGCACCTTCGACTACCTCGACATGCGGGCCAACGGGTACGACTTCCATCTCGCCCTGATGCGTGGGGAGAAATCCTGGACCGGCCCGCAGGTACGGCAGGTCTTCGACCTGTGGCGGAGCCTGCTGCCGTACCACCAGAAAGGCGCCAACGGCCGGACCTGGCAGGAGGCGGCGCAGTCCCTCCAGGGGAAGAAGGCCGGCATGGCGGTGCTCGGACTGCAGCACCCCGGCCAGCAGTTCACCGCGGAGAACCGCGCGGACCTGGACCTCTTCCCGTTCCCCGAGATCGATCCGGCCTTCGGCAAGGAGGCGGTCGAGGCGCCGATGGACGGGTTCCTGATGGCCAAGAAGGCGCGGCACCGGGAAGCCGCCCGCGACCTGCTCGCCTTCCTCGCCACACCCCAGGCCGAGCTGGCCTACCTGAAGCGGGACCCGAACAACATCGCGGCCAACGGCGCGGCCGGCACCCAGACGTACGACGCCCTGCAGAAGAAGGCCGCCCGGCTGGTGGCCGGCGCCCGGCAGATATCGCAGTTCATGGACCGCGACACCCGCCCCGATTTCGCCTCGACCGTACTGATCCAGGCGCTCCAGCAGTTCATCGGCGACCCGGACGACATCGACGGCCTGGTGAACAGCATCGAACGGCAGAAGAAACAGATATTCGCCGCGGACTGACGCGTGACCACCACCGACCGTACGACCCACGGGGGACCCGGAACCATGCCGAAGACCGCGGCGCGCCGCGCCGGGCGCCGGGGCTTGCGGCGCCACACCCGCCGCGACCTCGCCGTGCTGTGCGTCCTGCTGGGCCTGCCGCTCCTGCTCGACCTCGGCCTGGTGTGGGGACCGACGATGGCCTCCATCGGCCTGTCCTTCACCGACTGGGACGGCGTCGGAGACATCGAATGGACCGGCCTCGGCAATTACGCCCACCTCTTCGCCGATTACCCGCAATTCTGGCCGGCGGTCCGCAACAACCTGTTGTGGCTCGCCGCTCTCGGCCTGCTCGCCACCCCGTTCGGCCTGCTGCTCGCCGCGCTCATCGACCGCGGCGTGCGGTTCAGCCGCTTCTACCAGTCCACCCTCTACATGCCGGTGGTGCTCTCGCTCGCCGTCGTCGGCTTCATCGCCCAGCTCGTCCTCTCCCGGGACCAGGGCGCCCTGAACGCCCTGCTGGGCAGCGGGCGGGACCCGGTCGACTGGCTCGGCGACCCGGACCTGAACATCTGGATGATCCTGCTGGCCGCCTGCTGGCGGCACACCGGGTACGTCATGATCCTCTACCTCGCCGGGCTGAAGTCGGTGGACCCGACGCTCAAGGAGGCCGCGGCCATCGACGGGGCCACCGAGCGGCAGACGTTCTTCCGGGTCGTGCTGCCGGCCCTGCGCCCGGTCAATGTCATCGTCGGTGTCATCACCGTCATCGAGGCCCTGCGCGCCTTCGACATCGTCTACGCCGTCAACAAGGGCCGCAACGGCCTGGAACTGCTGTCCGTCCTGGTGACCGACAACATCGTCGGCGAGGCGAGCCGGATCGGCTTCGGCTCGGCCATCGCCGTCGTCCTGCTGCTGGTCTCGCTCGGGTTCATCGTCACCTATCTCGTCCAGGAACTGAGGGGGGAGGAGCGCCGATGACCGTGCCCGCCGTAGGGACCACGCGCCCGGTACGCGCCGCCGGGCCGGCCGGTGGCGCACCCGGCCGCCGCCGGGGCGGGCGGGCCGGCCGGGGCGGCCGCTGGGGCGTGCACGCCTTTCTGCTCGCCGTCTCGCTCGCCTTCCTCGCGCCGCTGCTGCTGGCCGTCTACGCGTCGCTGCGCCCGTACGAGGAGACCGCCAGGGACGGCTACTTCTCCCTGCCGAGCCGGCTCTCCTTCGACTATTACCGGCAGGCGTTCACCGATTCCGGCATGGGCCGGTATTTCCTGAACACCCTCCTGATCGCGGTGCCGGGCGTCCTGATCACGCTTTTCCTCGCGTCGTTCACCGCCTTCGCCGTGGCCCGGCTGCGGCTGCGCGGCTCACTGCTCCTGCTGATGTTCTTCACGGCCGGAAACCTGCTGCCGCAACAGGTCATCATCACGCCGCTCTACGTGCTCTTCACCAAGGTGCCGCTGCCCTACTGGCTGTCCGACTCGCTCACGCTCTACGACTCCCTGTGGGCCGTGATCGCCGTGCAGATCGCTTTCCAGCTCGGCTTCTGCGTCTTCGTGCTGGCGAATTTCATGCGGACCCTGCCGAGGGAAATCCTGGAGGCCGCGGTCGTCGACGGCGCCGGGGTGTGGACGCGCTACCGGCACGTGACACTCCCGCTGTGCCGGCCCGCCCTCGCCGCACTGGGCACGCTGCAATTCACCTGGATGTACAACGACTTCCTGTGGGGCCTGGTCTTCCTCTCCGACGGCGACAAACTCCCGGTCACCTCGGCCCTGAACAACTTGCGCGGCCAGTTCTTCACGGACTACAACCTGCTGGCGGCGGGCTCGGTCATCGTCGCCCTGCCCACGATCGTCGTCTTCCTGCTCCTGCAACGGCACTTCATCGCGGGCCTGACCCTGGGCGCGAACAAGGGGTGACGGGGCGGGCGGCGCCCCGTACGCCCGCGCGGGAACGCGGTGCGCGGCCCCTTGCCGGGGCGGTTCGGGGCGGCGACGCTCCGGCTATCGCCCGAGCGAAAGGGGAGCGTCATGACGAACGCGCAGATGTGGGCGTTGATCGTGGGATTCGCGTCACCGGTGCTCATCTCCGTCGTCAACCAGCCGCAGTGGTCGCACGCCGCCAGAACCCTGGTGCAGGTGGTGGTCTCGGTGCTGGTGGGACTGGGGAGCGCGCTCTTCGCCGGGGATTTCGCCGGAAAGGACGTGGTGACCAGCATCCTCGTCGCCGCGGTGGCCGCGATCAGCGCGTACAAGGGGGTCTTCAAACCTTCCGGTATTGCGCCGAAGGTGGAAAAGGCCACGTCCGTGCCGGCGCGCCGATAGCCCCGTCCCCGCAAAAGTTTCCGTGGCAGGGTGTTACGGGCAACTCACAGGGGTCTAGGGACAAGGGGGCAATGTGATCGTCTGGCTGAACGGCGCGTCCGGTGCGGGGAAGTCCACCGCGGCCCGGCACCTGCTGGACCTGCTTCCCGGAAGCACGCTCTACGACCCCGAGCTGGTCGGCAGCGAGCTGCGGCTGTTGCTGCCCGCCGCACGGCTGGAGCAGATCGGCGACTACCAGGACCTTCCGTCCTGGCGCCGGCTCGTCGTGGACACGGCCGCCGCGCTGCTCAACGAGGTGCCGGGACCGCTCGTCACCCCGATGCCGCTGCTGCGCCAGGAGTACCGGGACGAGATATTCGGCGGCCTCGCCTCGCGCCGGGTGCCCGTACGCCATGTTCTGCTGCATGCGGAGGAAACGATCCTCCGAGAGCGCGCGGGACATGCCGGGGGCGCGCCGGCCGACACGGCGGCGCAGGACCGGTGCCGGGCGCACCTGGAGGCGTACGAGGACGCGCTCGGCTGGCTCAAACAGGACGCGCACGTCATCGACACGGCCCGGCTGACACCGCGGGAGACCGCCGAACGGATCGCGGAAGCAGTCCAGGCCGGTGCCGGGGCCTGCGACATCGTGCAGACACCGGAGCCCACGGCGGAGACCCTCGCGGCCGGGGTGCTGCTCTTCGACGACGCCGACCGGGTCCTGCTGGTGGACCCGACGTACAAGCCGGGCTGGGAGTTTCCCGGCGGTGTCGTGGAGCCGGGTGAGCCGCCGGCCCGCGCGGGACTGCGCGAGGTCACCGAGGAACTGGGCATCCGGCTGCACAGCGCGCCACGGCTGCTGGTGCTGGACTGGGAACCGCCGAAGCCGCCCGGCTTCGGCGGCCTGCGGATGCTCTTCGACGGCGGCCGGCTGGCGGGCGAGCAGATCCGGGACCTGCTGCTGCCGGGGCCCGAACTGCGGGACTGGCGGTTCGCGACCGAGGCCGAGGCGGCGGACATGCTGCCTCCGGTGCGCTGGAACCGGCTGCGCTGGGCCCTGCGCGCACGCGAACAGGGACGCCCGCTCAATCTTGAGGCGGGCGTCCCTGTGGGGTGAGGGGCAGGGCGGGGCGTGGTGACGGGAGCCGAGGGCGGCGGTGGTCCGGGTGCCGGAGTGGTCCGAAGGCGGCCGCCCGGAAGCGGCTGCCCGGAGGCGGCGGTCCGGAGGCGGTGGTCCGGGGGCGGCGGGAGAGCCCCCGGACCGGCCGTCACGGGTGTCCTACGGGCCGGGCGGCTCGGCGGCCGCCTGACGGGGCGCGCGGCCCGGTTGCCGGCCTACGGGCGGACGGCTCAGTTGCCGGCGGCCTCGTACTGGCGCGCGTACCGCTGGAGGAACAGCGCCTCGGCCAGCGAGAGGCGCTCCAGCTCCTCCGGCGAGACGCTCTCGTTGACCGCGTGGATCTGCGCCTCCGGCTCGCTGAGGCCGATGAGCAGGATCTCGGCCCGCGGGTAGAGCGCGGCCAGCGTGTTGCACAGCGGGATCGAACCGCCCATACCGGACGTCTGCATCTCGGTGCCGTCGTACGCCTCCCGCATCGCCTCCGCCATCGACGCGTACGCCGGGCTGTCGGTGTCCGCGCGGAACGCCTGGCCCTGCCCGATCTGCTCGACAGTGACCCGCGCGCCCCACGGGGCGGCCTTCTCCAGGTGCGCGGTGAGCAGCTCGGACGCCTTCACGGCGTCCGTGCCCGGCGGGATCCGCAGGCTCACCAGCGCCCGCGCGCCCGCCTGCACGGACGGCGTGGCGCCGACCACCGGCGGGCAGTCGATGCCGAGGACGGTGACGGCGGGACGGGCCCAGATCCGGTCGGCGACCGTGCCGCTGCCGGTCAGCCCGACACCGTCCAGCACCTTGGCGTCCTTGCGGAACTCCTCCTCCGCGTACTGCAGACCGTCCCAGCGCGCGTCCGCCTCCAGGCCGTCGACGACCGTCGAGCCGTCCTCCGCGCGCAGCGAGTCCAGGATGCGGATCAGCGCCGCCAGCGCGTCCGGCGCCGCGCCGCCGAACTGGCCGGAGTGGAGGTTGCCCTCCAGGGTGTCCACCTGGACCCGGACCAGCGTCATGCCGCGCAGCGTCGCCGTCACCGTCGGCAGGCCGACCCGGAAGTTGCCGGTGTCACCGATCACGATGGTGTCGGCGGTCAGCAGCTCGGGGTGGGCCTCCGCGTACTGCTCCAGCCCGCCGGTGCCCTGCTCCTCGGAGCCCTCCACGATCACCTTGACGTTGACCGGGACGCCGCCGTGCTCCTTGAGCGCCCGCAGCGCCGTCAGATGCATGATCAGACCGCCCTTGCAGTCGGCGGCGCCGCGCCCGTACCAGCGGCCGTCCCGCTCGGTCAGCTCGAACGGCGGCGATATCCAGGCGGACTCGTCCAGCGGCGGCTGCACGTCGTAGTGCGCGTACAGCAGCACGGTCGGCGCGCCGGCCGGCCCCGGCAGGAAGCCGTACACGGACTGGGTGCCGTCCGGGGTGTCCAGCAGGGCCACGTCCGTGAAGCCCTCGGACCGCAGCGCGCCCGCCACCCACTCGGCGGCGGCCTCGCACTCGCTCCTGGGAAACTGCGCCGGATCGGCGACCGACTTGAAGGCCACCAGCTCGGCCAGCTCGGTCCTGGCCCGGGGCTGCAGCGAGGCGACGGTGTGCGCGAGCGGGCTGTCAGGCATGGAACGCTCCTTGTGGGCGCGGCGTTGTACACGTGGGTCACGTGCCGGTCCGTCCGGTTCTACCGCACCGGACCAACCGTACGTACGGGCGATTGTGGGGCCGATCTTCCCACAGGAAGGGCGTCCGACGGCGCGCCGTAGGATGCGGGCGGTACGCGCAGCAAGGCATCGAACGGGAGCAGAAGCACAGGTGAGCAGCGACAGCGCAGCCGAGGGAAACCAGCAGGTGTGGGACGTCGTGGTGGTGGGCGCGGGGCCCGCCGGAGCCTCGGCCGCCTACGCAGCGGCGTGTACGGGACGCCGGGTGCTGCTCCTGGAGAAGGCCGAACTCCCCCGCTACAAGACCTGCGGCGGCGGCATCATCGGACCGTCCCGCGACGCGCTGCCACCCGGCTTCGACCTGCCGCTGCGCGACCGGGTGCACGCGGTGACCTTCTCCCTCAACGGAAAGCTGACCCGCACCCGCCGCTCGAAGAACATGCTGTTCGGGCTCATCAACCGTCCCGACTTCGACGCCCAGCTGGTCAAGACGGCCCAGGACGCCGGCGCCGAGCTGCGCACCGGCGCCACGGTCTCCCGCGTCGAACAGCACGGCTCGGCGGTGCCGGACCGGCGGACCGTCGCCGTGGTGCTGGGTGACGGCGAGGTGGTGCTGGCCCGCGCGGTGGTCGGCGCGGACGGCAGCGCCAGCCGGATAGGCGCCCACGTCGGCGTGAAGATGGACCAGGTCGACCTGGGCCTGGAGGCGGAGATCCCGGTGCCGCCGACGGTCGCCGAGGACTGGGCCGGACGGGTGCTCGTCGACTGGGGCCCGATCCCGGGCAGCTACGGCTGGGTCTTCCCCAAGGGCGACACCCTCACCGTCGGCGTGATCTCGGCCCGCGGCGAGGGCGCCGCGACCAAGCGCTACCTGGACGACTTCATCGGCCGGCTCGGCCTCGCGGGCTTCGAGCCGAGCATCTCCTCCGGCCATCTGACCCGCTGCCGCGCCGAGGACTCGCCGCTCTCCCGCGGCCGCGTCCTGGTGTGCGGTGACGCCGCCGGGCTGCTGGAGCCGTGGACCCGCGAGGGCATCTCCTTCGCGCTGCGCTCCGGGCGGCTCGCGGGGGAGTGGGCCGCCCGTGTCGCGGAGGCGCACGACGCGGTGGACGCCCGCCGCCAGGCCCTGAACTACGCCTTCGCGATCAAGGCCGGACTCGGCGTGGAGATGGGCGTCGGCCGCCGGATGCTCACCCTCTTCTCCCGCCGCCCGGGCCTGATCCACGCGGCCCTGACCGGCTTCCGCCCGGCCTGGCACGCTTTCGCGAAGATCGTCCGGGGGACGACCACGCTGGCCGAGATCGTCCGTACGCATCCGGTCGCGCGGCGGGCGATGGGGGCGTTGGACAAGTAGGGAGCGGGGGACGGGAGCCGGGACCCGGGGAGCGGGGGCCGGGCACCGGGAAGCAGGGAGCAGGGAGCAGGGAGCAGGGGGACGGGGGAGCAGGGAGTCGGGAGCGGGGGCCGCCGCCCGGCGGCTACTCCCCGGGGAGTACGCCTGAGCACCGCGCCGGGCTGACGCTCTCATGCGGTGTGCCGGTCTAGCGTGACGGCATGGACGACGTACGGCCGCGGTGGGCGCGGCACTGCGGCGGCCCGCGTCCGGGCCGGTGGCGGGCGCTGGGAGGCGTCGGGGCCGCGGGGCCGTGGCGGGCGGAGGACGACGGCGGGCCCGTGGGCCGGTCCGGCATGCGGCTGCCCTGGATCTCGACGGTCTGGTTCACCGTGTTCGTGTTCGTCGGCACCCGGTTCGCCGCGAAGGGCCAGCCGGGCCGCGCCGGCCTCGATCTGCCGGCGTATGTGCTGGTGATCGCGGGCGCGGCCCTGCTGCTCCTGCGGCACCGCCACCCGCGCACGGTCGCCCTCGGCACCGCGCTCGCGACCACTGTCTACCTCGCCGCGGGGTATCCGTACGGCCCGGTCCTGTTCCTCTGTGCCTTCGGCTGCTTCGCGGCCGTCGTCGCCGGGCACCGTACGGCCGCCTGGGCCGCCGTCGGCCTGGTCTGGGCGAGCCACCTCCTGGTCGGCCACTGGCTCTACCGCTGGCTGCCGCCGAGGGGTGACGGGCCCGCTGCCTGGGGGGAGCAACTGTTCGTCACGGTCCTGGTGGTGGCGGTCGTGGCGGTCTCCGAGCTGGCGCGCGTGCGCCGTGAACAGTTCGCACGGGTACGTGCCGAGCGGCGGGCGGCCGCTCGGCGGCGGGCCGACGAGGAACGGCTGCGGATCGCCCGGGAACTGCACGACGTGCTGGCGCACAGCATCTCCGTCATCAACGTCCAGGCGGGCGTCGGCCTCGCGTTGCTGGACGACGACCCCGAGCAGGCCCGCAGCGCCCTGACCACCATCAAGGCCGCCAGCAAGGAGGCGCTGGGTGAGGTCCGGCAGGCCCTGGACACCCTGCGGGCACCGGGCGCCGCGCCGCGCGCCCCGGCGCCCGGCCTGGGCCGGCTGCCCGAACTGTGCGAGCAGGCCGAGGACGCCGGCCTGGCGGTCGAGGTCACGGTGGACGGCTCGCCCGCGGGACTCGCCCCGGGCACCGACCTCGCCGCCTTCCGCATCGTCCAGGAGGCGCTCACCAACGTCGTACGGCACTCCGGGGCCCGGACCGCCCGCGTCCGCCTCGGCCACTTCCCCCGCACGCTGGAGATCACGGTGGACGACGACGGCCCGCCGGCCGCCGCCGGGCGCGCCGGAGACGTCACCGGAGGCGGCAACGGCCTGGTCGGCATGGGCGAACGCGCCGCCGCACTCGGCGGCACCGTCGAGGCGGGACCGCGCCCGGACGGCGGCTTCCGGGTGCACGCCCGCATCCCCCTGCGCCCCGCGACACCCGCCGGGCCGCCGGAGCCGGGGCGGCCCGGCGCCGCGCGTGCTGCGGATACGGTGAGGGACCAGGCCACCGAGGAGGAGTCGTGATCCGGGTACTGCTCGCCGACGACCAGCTGCTGGTCCGCGCCGGCTTCCGGGCGCTGCTGGACGCCCAGCCCGACATCGAGGTCGTCGGAGAGGCGGCGGACGGCGAGGAGGCGCTGCTCGCCCTGCGCGACCTGTGCCCCGACGCCGTCCTGATGGACATCCGGATGCCGGTGCTGGACGGGCTGGCCGCCACCCGTCAGATCACCGAGGACCCCCGGCTGTCCGCCGTGAAGGTCGTCATGCTCACCACCTTCGAGCTGGACGAGTACGTCTTCGAGGCGATCCGCTGCGGCGCCTCCGGCTTCCTGGTCAAGGACACCGAACCGGAGGAACTCGTGCGGGCGGTGCGTGCCGTGGTCGAGGGCGACGCGCTGCTCTCGCCGGGTGTCACCCGCCGGCTGATCGCGGAGTTCGCCGCGCGCTCCAAGGAGCCGGCCGCGGACGGCACCCTGGCCACGCTCACCGAGCGGGAACGGGAGGTGATGGCGCTGGTCGGCCTCGGAATGTCGAACGAGGAGATCGCCCGCCGCCTGGTCGTCAGCCCGCTGACCGCCAAGACCCACGTCAGCCGCACGATGGTCAAGCTGGGCGCCCGCGACCGGGCCCAACTCGTGGTGCTGGCGTACGAGTCGGGGCTCGTTCGCCCCGGGTGGCTGGGGTAGCCGTCCGTCGGAGACGGTGCGGGGTGGCCCAGGACGGTCAGTTCGCCCTGGAGCCTCGACCGGGGGTCATTCCGCCAGGGACCCCGGTCCGGCGCGGCGGCCTGCGAAGCGGCGCAGGACCCGCACCACCCGCCAGACGAACGCGACCCCCGCCGCGCTCGCGGCCGCCGCCAGGAGCGCTCCCGTACCGTTCCGGCTCAGCCGGAGGAAGAGCAAGGGGATCACGGCCGCGCCGAAGGTGAGGGCGGCCACGAACACGCCGGTCAGCAGCGCGAAACCGATCTCGACGGTCGTCGCGTCGCGTTCGGCCTGGGAGCGGGTGGGCGACATGGTGACAGTCTGTCATGCGCTGCCCTGACTTTCGGTGTTACGCAGGGAAAGCGCCGCTCCTTGCCGTTCCACCCGCTGCTGCTGCCTGACCAGCCGCCCCCTCCGCCCACGTCCGTCCATGACCGTCTGCTCCGTCGTACGGCGACCGTCAGATGCCCGAGCGCTCCTGCCACAGCCGGGCCAGCCCGGCGTCGCCCGTGACGGTGATGCCCTCCAGCGAACGGCGGTTCCACAGGGCGAGGTACAGGTCGGGCGCCGAGCCCTCGATCACGCAGTCCGCCGCGGCGGCCCCGGACAGCGCGGCGTCTCCCGGCGCCGCCGCGCCCGGTATGCGTTCGGCGCGCGGCGGCGCGTCCGACAGTCGGACCGTCCAGGCCGCGCCGGGTGTGCCGACCGCTCCGGAGGCCCGTATGAGCAGCGTCTTCGGCGCCTCCGTACGCATCGTGCTGTGCTCCCGCGCCTGTATGCCGACGAGCAGCTCGTCGATGCCGTCGACGGCGAAGGCGGGGGCGGAGGGGGTGATGCCCGCGCCGAGCGCCGCCTCCGCGTCGGCGCGGTGCACCGCCGTCTCGTGCGCCTGGCGGCGCGTCCAGAAGGCCAGCGGGGACGGTGCGGGCAGGAAGGTCCAGCAGGACAGGTCCGCCGGGGCCGAGCGCAGCGCCCGCACCAGCGTCCGGCAGCCGTCGCGCAGCCAGTCGGCGAGCTGATCGTCGGGCAGCGCCGGGGCCTCGGGGAACCGGGCCGGCTGCTGGAGGCCCTGCGTCACGAAATCCGTCGCCCAGCGGTGCACCCGGCCCGTGTGGGAGAGCAGATCGCGCACCCGCCACTCCGGGCAGGTGGGGACCGGCGCGTCGGCCCCGGCCTTCTCGGCGGCGTCCGCGAGGAGTTGCCCGTCCCGCTCCAGGGACTCGGTGAAGTCAGTGTTCTCCATGCCGCTGAGTGTGCCAGCCGCCACTGACAACGGTCCCGCGCCTGACCGGGCGCCCGCGCAGCGCCCGGTGGATCACCCCGAGCAACAGCGCGTTGACCAGCGCGGCGGCGACCAGCGTCAGGATCAGGTACCACTGCGGCGAGCCGGCTCCGCCCCACAGCGCGTCACCGGCCAGCCACAGCGGGAAGACCGTGGGAGCGGTGAGCAATGCCACCCAGACGCCGGAGAAGGAGGCGTCCTCGTGCTGTACGAAGGCCAGGTCCACCACGGCGAAGAGCGCCGCCGCGAGCACCAGCGCGAGGTAGCCGAGCGAGACCGGATTGCCGAACATCAGCCGCGCGGGTCCGCGCAGCCGAGGTGTGACGTTCATGCAGCCCCCAGGTGTCGGGGTGGCCGGGTGGCTCCGGGGTGCGCGTCCCGCGCGCCGGTGTCCTCCGGCCGGATTCCCTGGCCGAATCCGTGACCAAGCAGTCAATTATGGTCCGCATACGGTCCCTTCCGACAGGTCGCGTACCCGGTATCGGTGTATCGACTCCCGCGTACGTGCCCGTACGCGCCATGCAGTAGCCGTACGGGACGCGGCCTGCCGCCGAACGGGACGCGCCCCACAGGCCGGGCGGGGTGTGAGCGGCGCTCCCGGAGGGTGGCCCGCCCCTTCCCGCGCGGAAGGGTGGCCCGTATTTTGTTTACCGCTGGTACAAAGCAAGAATGGGGACGTGACCCACACTCGGACAACCAGGCTGGAGCGGGGCCGCAGCGCTCTCGGGCCCGCACTGGAGCTCGTACACACCGGGCGCGCACCCACCCGTGCCGTCCTGACCTCGGAACTCGGCGTGACCCGGGCGACCGCGGGCGCGGTGGCGGCGGAGCTGGAAGCGCTCGGGCTGATCGTCGTCGACTCCCGCCCCACCTCCTCGGCGGGGTCCCAAGGCCGCCCCTCCCACCGCCTGTTCCTGGACGAGAACGGTCCCGTCGTCCTCGCCGGGCAGATCCACGCCGACGGTTACCGTGTCGCGCTGGTCGGCCTCGGCGGACGGATCGTGACCACCGTGAGCGGCTGCGGCACGATCCCCGCCGACCCGGCGCACGTGCTGGCCGAAGCGGTGGCGGCGGGCTCCGGGCTGCTCGAACGGACCGGGCGGCGCTGCCTCGGCGCGGCGCTCGCCATCCCGTCGGCCGTCGCCGAACCCGACGGCGAGGCGCTCAACCCCCTGCACCTGGCCTGGCCTTCGGGCGCCCCCGTACGCCGGCTCTTCCGGCGCGCCCTCGCCGAGGCCGGCGTCCCGGGAGTCACCGCCGCGGTCGGCTTCACCGGCAACGATGTCAACCTCGCCGCACTGGCCGAACACCGGCACGGCGCCGGACGTGGCGCCCGCGACCTGCTGTGCATCGCCTCGGGGCACCGGGGCGTGGGTGGCGCGCTGGTCTTGGACGGCCGGTTGCACAGCGGCAGTTCGGGCCTAGCCCTGGAGGTCGGCCATCTGACCGTCAACCCGGAGGGCGCGCCCTGCCACTGCGGCAGCCGCGGCTGTCTGGACGTCGAGGCGGACCCGCTCGCCTTCCTCGGCGCCGCGGGCCGCGCACCCGGCCCCGAGGGCTCGCTGCTCCGGCAGGCCACCGACCTGCTCCGCGAGGAGTACCAGGACCCGTCCGTACGGGCCGCCGCCGACCTGCTGATCGACCGGCTGGGCCTCGGCATCGCCGGACTCGTCAACATCCTCAACCCCGACCGCATCATCCTCGGCGGCCTGCACCGTGAACTTCTGGGCGCCGACCCGGAACGGCTGCGGGCCGTGGTCGCCGAGCGCAGCCTGTGGGGACGCAGCGGCGGCGTGCCGATCCTGCCGTGCACGCTCGACCACAACAGCCTGGTCGGCGCGGCGGAGCTGGCGTGGCAGCCGGTGCTGGACGATCCGCTGGTGGTCCTGGAGGGGGAAGACCGGGAAGACGGCCCTGCCTGAACGGCATGGGCACGGTCGCGTGTTCGACGGCTTTCCTCGCAATCTCATGTGGTCCATGCCACCCCGGAGGGACGTGATGTGAGCCACAGGTCTTCCGGCGACACCGCTTGAACAGTGCGTATGACACTCGGTTGGCCGCCGCTCACGCAAGATGGAGCGTGCGCGCCGCTCGAAATGCCCAGCCGGGCAGGGCAAGATGGGTGCATCAACCGCCTGTCCGGTGGTGTGGACCGGGAAGTTCACGGTCCGCGACTCCGGGCGGCGCGCAGGCATGAAGGGCCCTGCCCCCTTGGCGCTCAACCGGCGGAGGCAGGACCCGGCTGCAGGGGCCCCGGTGTTCAGCCGGGGCCTTACTGCTGCTCAGTGGAAGTGCTGAAAGGTTTCACGCAGGAACTTCAACGCCGCGTACAGCGGGCTGAACCAGCGCGCCTTCCGAAAGTAGCCCTCCCACGAACAGCGAGTACAGCAGCACCCCTTCGGACACGAGTCCATCGGGTATCACCTCCGGTCCGGGGCCGGGTTTCATCGCGACCCCGCGGGAGCCGCGAGCTGGTCCGCCAGGGCCGGAGGTGAGGCAACAGATTAGCTCGGTGTGACCGCCCTCATAGCCCTCTCGGACACCAGTGGCAGCCGTGATGCCGCAGTCCGGCCCGGCACCGCGGGCCGTACGGCATCTCCCCACCGGTCCCTCGGGCCCCCTCCGGGCTCTGGACCTGCGGGGATTCACTTACCTCGCGGTAGCACCGAGTGTCAGTTCCCGATCCGGCCGTTGCGTAAATCACACATGCAAGGGTGGGGGTGCGTTCATGCGGTGTTGCCGCGTCACATGTCATTGCTGATGCAAACCCCACTCCTCGGCAGACGGTGGTGGACGCCCGCCGACCAGGGCTGACGGGTGGTCAACCACCGGCCGTCGCCCGTGCCTTTCGCGCATCCTTCGGCTTTCCTTCAGGTGCCGTCCACCTGGCGGGAGGCGTCCCGACCGGTCCGCGTCGGACCGTCGTGCCGCCCCTTCCTCCCGCCCCCTGGACGGACACCGTGACCGCATCACGTACGCGCCGCCGGCACCGTGCTCTCACCCTGCTCCTCGTCACCGGATCGGTGCTGGCCGGTGCGACGGCCGTCCCGCCTGCCCATGCGGCCCCGGCCGGTCACATCCGTATCAACGAGGTGGTGACCACCGGGAGCGTCGAGGACTCGATCGAGCTGTACAACAAGGGCACCGCGACGGTCGACATCTCGGGCTGGGTCCTCAAGGACGACAAGGACGGCTCGAAGTACACGATCGCTTCCGGGACCGAGCTGGCCGCGGGTGCCTTCCGCGCCTTCGACGTCCACGGCGCATTCGGGCTGGGTTCGGACGACCGGGCCCGCCTGTATCTGCCGGACGCCAAGACTCTCGTCGACAGCTTCTCCTGGCGCAGACACTCCGCCCCCTCCTGGTCACGCTGCCCCGACGGCACCGGCGCCTTCAAGGCGGCCGACGTGACCCTGGGCGCCGCCAACGGCTGCGGTGGCAACGGCAGCACGCCGACGGCGTGGCCCGGCAGCGGCGCCGTGACGCACGCCGACGCCGCCAACGTGTTCGGCGAGGACCTCAGTGGCCTCTACCAGGACGGCGACATCATGTGGGCCGCCCAGAACAGCGGCAAGCTGTGGCGCCTGGTCCGTGACGCCTCCGGCGGCTGGACGCCCGACACCGGCCGCGGCTGGGCCTCCGGCAAGGCCCTGCGCTTTCCCGGCGGTTCCGGACGTCCCGACAGCGAGGGCGTGACCGTGACCGGCAGCGGAGCCGCCGCCGGTGTCTTCGTCGCCAGTGAGCGCGATGGCGACGCCTCCGGCGCCAGCCGGCTGTCCGTCCTGAGATACGACGTCTCCGGCACCGGCTCCATTCTGACCGCCACCAAGGAGTGGGACCTCACCTCCGACCTGCCTCCCGTCGGCTCCAACCTCGGCTTCGAGGGCATCACCTGGGTCCCCGACGCCTACCTGACGGGAGCCGCCTTCAAGGACGCCTCCACCGGCGCCGCCTACGCCCCGGCACGGTACGGCCCCCACGGCGGCGGCGTGTTCTTCACCGGCGTCGAAGGCACCGGCATGATCCACGGCTACGTTCTGGAGGACTCCGGCGCCTTCACCCGCGTCGCGTCCTTCAGCAGCGGCATGAGCGGCATCATGGAATTGCAGTGGGAGCCCCGGGCCGCCCGCCTGTGGGCCGTCTGCGACGACACCTGCAAGGGACAGCACCGCACCTTGCAGACCACCTCCACCGGCACCTTCACCACCACCGCCGTCCACAACCGCCCCGTCGGCATGCCCAACTACAACAACGAGGGCTTCACCTTGGCAGGCGCCGATGAATGCGTCGCCGGCTCAAAGCCCGTCTACTGGTCCGACGACAGCAACGACGACGGCCACGCACTGCGCAAGGGCAGGATCACCTGCTGACCTCCGCCCCGGCCGGCCCTCCCCGCCACAGCGGTACGGCCCGTCGGCCGACGGCGGCCTCGAAGGCCGCGTGGGCCAGCAGCCGCGTCGAGTCCAGCGTCGGCAGGGGCGAGACCTCCGGTGTCACCAGGAGCGGAATCTCCGTGCACACGAGGGCGACCGCGTCGCAGCCCCGTGCGGACAGCCGCTCGATGACGCGTAGGTACTCCTGGCGGGCGGGCTCGGAGAAGACGCCGTTCACCAGATCGTCGAAGATGATCCGGTGGACGGTACGGCGGTCGTCCTCGTCCGGTACGTCGGCCGCGATGCCCCGGGAGCCCAGCGCGCGCCCGTAGAGCGGGCCGTCCATCGTGTACGCGGTGCCCAGGACGCCGACGCGCCGGTACCCGTCCCGGGCGGCGCGTTCGGCGACCACCTCGGCTATGTGCAGGCCGGGCAGCGGCAGCTCCTCACCGGGCAGTTCGAGGGCCAGGTGGGCGGTGTTGTCCGGGCAGACGAAATAGTCCGCGCCCGCCCGAGCGAGGCGCGCGACGCTCTCGGCGAGTGTCGCTCTGACCGAGTGGTGGTCGCCGGCCTCCCAGGCGGGCATGGACCGCGCCATGCTGATGCAGTCCAGCGTCACGTCCGGATGGTCGTACGCCCCCAGCTCGGCGGACGCCTCCTGGCAGAAGGCCCGGAAGCACAGCGCCGCCCCTTCGGCGCTGTGCGCGAGGATGCCCAGGTGTTCCACGGTCCCTCCAGTGGCCGGCGGTTCACGCTGCCGCCATTGTCACCCGCCCCACTGACAACGGCCGTCCGCCCACCGGTTTCGGCCCCCCCGCCGGCCTCAGCCGGCCCCCCGCCGGCCTCAGCCGGCCCCCCTCCGGTTTCGGCCGTCCCCCCACCGGCCTCAGCCGCCCGCCCGCCGGTCTCCGGCGCCTCCCGCCTGCTCCCACTCCACCGCGAACGCGCGGGCCGGATGCGTCGTGAAGATGTTCCGTACCAGCTCGGCGCCCAGGGCGAGTTCGAGCCGCGGCCGCAGGCGGCGCAGCAGATGGGGCATGCCGGGCCCGCCGCTGACCGACCGGGCCGCCGCCGTCGTCGTGTCGCCGCCGAGGAGCAGCCGGTCCCCGTACCCGGCGTCGGCGAGCGTGGCCAGCGCGTCGGGCAGCCGCCAGTCCGTGGCGTGGTGGGCGCGTGACGGCCCGTCGAACGCCAGATAGGCCCCGGCAGCGGCGGCCGACCGGTGGGCCACCGGGTCGGGGGCGCGGTTGAGATGGCCCAGGACGACCCGCCGCGGCGGTACCGCCAGCCTCCCGCACAGCAGGTCGAGGACGTCCTCGGCCCCGGTGCCCAGTTCCAGGTGCACGCCGATGGGGGCGCCGGTGGCGTGGTGGGCCTCGGCCGCGGCGGCCATGGTGTACCGGGCGTGCGCGTCCAGGCCGTGGAAGCCGCCGGCGACTTTGATCAGGCCGGCTCTCGGGCGCGCGTCGGTGCCGTCGGCCGTATCCGTACGGCCGTCACCGCGGCTCCCGGACCAGCTCCCGATCCCCGTCGTCAACTCCGCCACGAACAGCGCCGCCAGGTCCACGGAGCCCCCGCCGGAGCCGGTCGCACCGCCCTTCGCCCCCACCCGCTCCAGCACCTCGGGCGCGTAGTGCGCCGCCTGGTGCAGCCCCGTCGCCGCGACGATCCGCACCCCTGAATCCTCGGCGAGCCGCCGCAGTTCACCGGCGCGCCGCCCCATTCCGTACGGCGTCCACTGGATCACCGTGCCGCCGCCCGCCTCCCGGAAGGCCCGCAGCTCGGCCGCCGCCGCGCCGGTGTCGTCGAGTTCCTGGCCGGGGAGCCGCGGGCTGCGCAGGAACAGGTGGTCGTGGGCGTCGCAGAGGCCCAGCGAAGCGGGGGAGACGTCTCCCGACACCGTACGGACGGCGGGTTGCCGACGCGCGTTCACCACCGCGCCCCGGTCGGCAGCTGCCCGGCCCCCGGCGCGGACAGGTGCAGCACCTCGAAGCGCTCCCCGTCCGATGCGGGCGCGGTGCCTTCCCAGAGGGCGAAGTGCACCAGTTCCCAGTGCCGTGGGTCGAGCGCGAGGGCGGTGGTGTGCACCCCGTCGGTACGGGCCAGCCGCCGTTGACCCGCCACCGCTTCCGCCACGGCGGTGGCCGGATCCGTCACCTCGGCGAGCGGCTGGATGCGGCGGACGAAGGAGCCCGGCACCGCTCCGGCGGACGGTCCCCGTTCGTGGTGGACGCCCGTCCAGTGCCGCACCTCGGGGCGGCCGAAGTCGCGGATCACGCCGCGGAAGCCGTCGCCGAGCAGGAAACGGTTCATCGCCAGGGGATCGGCCCAGAGGTAGAACGGCGCGTATTGATTGACGGGCGAACCGTCGACACCGCGTTCTCGGATGCCGTACGCCTTGATCCCGAGCCCTGCGCAGGTGTCGAGGAGATGCCCCCGGGTCCGTACCCGGTCGCGGATGGTCCCCATGTCGTAGTCGGCGGGGAGGGTGACGGTGTACTGCATGGCGTGCACGGGTGCTCCGAGTGGGTGGGCGAAAGGGTGGGGTGCGGGCTCACGCGGCCCGCTCGGCGTCATTGCGGGTGCGGATGCGGGTGCGGATGAGGGGCGGGTGGCCGCGGTGACGGGACGTCAGGCGGCGGGAGCCGGGCCGGTGGTGCGGGCCGCGAGCAGGGACAGTACGCCGCGTACCGCGGTGTCGAAGGGGGCGGGGGACCCGGCGGCGCGGGCCAGTACGTAGCCGCCCTGCACGGTGGCGACGACGGCGGCCGCGGTCTCTTCCGGGTCCAGCTCCGCGTCGAACTCGCCGCGCTCGCACCCCTCGCGGAGGATTCCGGCGATCCGGCCGCGCAGCCAGTCGAGCGTCTCGAAGACGGGCTGCCGCAGCGCCGGATCGGCGATGACGTCCGGGTCCATGGTCAGCCGGCCCACCGGGCAGCCGCGCAGCACGTCGCGCTCGCGCAGCAGGTAGGCCCGCACCCGGTCGCAGGCGCCGCCGTCCCCGGAGAGGGCGGTGTCGGCGGTGTCCCGCATGACCTCGGCGGTACGGCGGATGGCGGCGAGCGCGAGGTCGGACTTGCCCGTGAAGTGGTGGTACATGCTGCCTTGCCCGACGCCGGCGCGCTGCAGGATCGCCTTCGGGCTGGTGCCGGTGAAGCCGCGCTCCCAGAGGAGCTCCCTGGTGCTCTCGACGAGCCGTTCGGAGGTGGTCATGCAGTGACTGTACATACCAGTAGTTACAGAAATCGACCCGGGTGTTCGGAACGGATGGACGGACCCGCCCGGAGCGCCTGATTCCGTATCACGTACTTCCCTCGCCGTACGCACGGTGTCGTCAGCCGTACGACGACCGGCGGCCCCCGGCGGGCCAGGCTCGGAAGGGTGAACCACGCAGTCGCGCCGAGACGGTGCCCGACGACAAGGAGCTGATCTTTCATGTACGAGCTTGCGCACCCGTGGACCGGCGGCGGCCCCGGCCCTTGGTTCCTGCTCTTCCCGCTGTTCTGGGCGGCCGTGGCGTTCGGGGTGGTCACCCTGCTGCGGCGTACCGTGCGGCGCGGTCGTCGGAAGCCGTTCGGCGGCCCTGGGGGCGCCGGTCCCGCCCCGGCAGGCCGTGCCGAACCGTCGCCCATCGACGTGCTCGCCCGGCGCTTCGCGACCGGGGAGATCGACGAGGACGAGTACTGGCGCCGGCTCTCCGTCCTGGACGAGCGGTTCGGTACCGGTCCGAAGGGCGGGGCGGCGTGAGCGGGCGGGCCCCGTCGGCGCTCGACGCCGCGTGCCGTGGGCACTCAAAGCGCTTGTAGCACTCAAAGCGCCCTACGCCGCGCGCCGTGAACGTTCATGCCGCGCGCCCGCCCCGGCCCTTCAAGCGACTCCGGCGCCCCGCACCCGCGGACGGGTGTCCACCGCAGCGCGCAGGGGCGGTTCGGCCGGAGCGAGCGCCGGTTCGCGTGCCGCTGTGGCGCGCGCGCACGACGAGCGCCCCACCGACGTACGGCGTACCGCTTCCTCCGGTGCGAGCGAGAGCGCGGGGAGCGTGAACCAGACGACCTTGCCGCCACCGTCCGGGCGCACTCCCCAGCTCTCGCTCAGAGCGTCGATCAGCGACAGTCCGCGGCCCTCGGTGTCGAGGGTTCCGGCCGTCCGCACCCGGGGCAGCCGGGGGTCCAGGTCGCGTACCGAGACCGTCAGTTGGTCCAGGAGGACGAGCAGTTCGACGGTGCATTGTTTGCTGGGCACGGCGTGCTGGTGCACATTGGCCAGCAGTTCGGTCACGCCGAGCGCCGCCGGGTCTATCAAGGCGTCGAGACGCCAGTACCGGAGCTGTGCCGATACGATTCTGCGCACCTGGCCGATCCGGGCCGGAAGGGCCTGGAGCTCCACCGTGCAGTGTCTGCTGGGCTGCCTGATCACGACCGCGACTCCCTGATGAGGTCGGGCGCCCTCGTACGACGGGGGCGAAGATCGGATCCAGCGATGCCGCACTTCCACCACAGTGTCACCGCTGGTGAACCCTCAGTGATACGAGTCCAGGGTCGTCCCACCAGTGCGCTCCCGCAACCGCACCGTCCCCCGAGAGACCCTGTCAAGCGCGAGCGGAGCGTGCCGCGCGTACGGCGTCCAGGAAGCGGTCCGGGGTGCCCAGCGTCAGCGAGTAACGGTGTCCGTTGAGGGTCGCCAGTGCCCGGTCGCGGGCCGCGAACAGGGGTTTGTGCGCCTGTACGGCCTGCACCGGCGCGCTGTCTATCTCGGTGCCGTAACTCGTCAGCAGGGCCAGCCTGCCGTCCTTGATCACGACCTGGCCCGCCCGGGTGAGCGACCGGAGCAACCATTTCTCTATGCGCACCCCGGTCGCGTTGAACTCGGGCTCCGCCATGGCGATCACCTCCTCAGCACGTCGGGCGTGCGCTCTCCACCCGCCCCCTTGGTGCGCAGTCTGCCTGCGTCGTGCCGTGTGCACCAGTACCCCTTGGCCAAAGCTCGCCCACGGTCCGGTCCCAGGTGGTGCTTGGAGTTGCTCAAAGGGTTGTTTATGCAGGTGAGAAGCGTGTGGCAGGTGGTTATAGTCGGAACCGGCCCGGCGTTCCGCGCGGGCTCCGTACGACGTCGGGGAGCGCGCCATGAGCACCGCACAGTCATCACACAGCCCCGCCGACCGGGTGCCCGGGAGCGGCTGTCCGATGCCGACCGTGGACGTGGACCGCAGCGATCCGGACTACCGGAGCTGGCTCAAGGAGGCCGTCCGCAAGGTGCAGGCGGACGCCAACCGGACGGCCGACACCCATTTGCTGCGCTTTCCGCTGCCGGAGGAGTGGGGCATCGACCTGTACCTGAAGGACGAGTCGACCCACCCGACCGGCAGCCTCAAGCACCGGCTGGCCCGTTCGCTGTTCCTCTACGGGCTGTGCAACGGCTGGATCCGGCCCGGCAAGCCCGTCATCGAGTCCTCCAGCGGCTCCACCGCGGTCTCGGAGGCGTACTTCGCGAGTCTGATCGGTGTGCCCTTCATCGCGGTGATGCCCGCCACCACCAGCCGGGAGAAGACCCGGCTGATCGAGTTCCACGGCGGTACCTGCCACCTCGTGGACGACCCGCGGACCGTCTACGCGGTCTCCGCCCGGCTCGCCGCCGAGTCCGGCGGCCACTACATGGACCAGTTCACCTACGCCGAACGGGCGACGGACTGGCGGGGCAACAACAACATCGCCGAGTCGATCTACCAGCAGCTGCGCCTGGAGCGGTACCCGGAGCCCGCCTGGATCGTCGCCACGGCCGGTACCGGCGGCACCTCGGCGACCATCGCCCGCTACGTGCACTACATGCAGTACGACACCCGCATCTGCGTGCCCGACCCGGAGAACTCCTGTTTCTTCGACGGCTGGCGCACCGGCGACGCGAAGACGGACTGCGCCACCGCCTCACGCATCGAGGGCATCGGGCGGCCGCGCATGGAGCCCAGCTTCGTGCCCGGCGCCGTCGACCGGATGATGAAGGTCCCGGACGCGGCGAGCGTGGCGGCCGTACGGGCCCTGGAGCGGGCCATCGGCCGCAAGGCGGGCGGCTCGACGGGTACCGGTCTGTGGAGCGCGCTGAAGATCGTCGCGGAGCTGGTCGCCGCGGGGCGCACCGGCTCGGTCGTCACCCTGCTCTGCGACCCGGGCGACCGCTACCTGGACAAGTACTACTCGGACAGCTGGCTGGAGGAGCAGGGCCTGGACATCGCGCCGTACGCGGCGACGATCGACAGCTTCCTGGCGACCGGGAGCTGGCCGGGCTGAGCCACCCGGCACGCCGGGCCGGCCGCCGGTCCTCCAAGGGCCGACGCCCGGCCTTCGGAGGTCCGCCCCGGCGCCGGGCTTCAGAGATCCGTGCCGTCGCCCGGTTCGCCCGCGACGACCAGTTCCGGCGGCAGTTCCGCGATCTCCGTACGGGCCTGCGCCGACAGGCCGCGGTCGGTCACCAGGACGTCCACGTCCTCCAGGGAGGCGAAGGAACTGAGCCCCACCGTGCCCCATTTGGTGTGGTCCGCCACCACCACGACGCGGCGGGCGGAGCGGACGAAGTGGCGGTTGGTCTCCGCCTCGGCCAGGTTGGGCGTGGACAGGCCGGCCTCCACCGATATGCCGTGCACCCCGAGGAAGAGCACGTCGAAGTGGAGGGAGCGGATCGCGGCGTCCGCCACCGGGCCCACCAGGGTGTCCGAGGGAGTGCGTACCCCGCCGGTCAGCACCACGGTCGCCCCGCCCGCCCGGGGCGTCTGGCTGCCGCCGGCCGCCGCCCGCTGTGCGGTGTAGAACACGTCGGCGACCCGTACCGAGTTGGTGACGACCGTCAGGTCCGGCACCTCCAGCAACTGCTGGGCCAGCGCGAACGCGGTGGTGCCGCCCGCCAGGGCGATGGCGCCGCCGGGCGCGGCCATCCGGGCCGCCGCCTTGGCGATGTCCTCCTTGGCGCTCAGTTCCAGCCCCGACTTGGCCTCGAAGCCCGGCTCGTGGCTGCTCGGCTCGCTGACCGGGACCGCGCCGCCGTGCACCTTCTCCACCATGCCCTGCCGGGCGAGGGCGTCCAGGTCGCGCCGGACCGTCATGTCCGAGACGTTGAGCCTGCGGGTCAGCTCGTTCACGCGGACGCCGCCGCGCCGTCTGACCTCGTCGAGGATCAGAGCGCGCCGCTGCTCCGCGAGCAGGTTCTGATTGTCGCTCACCCCGGCCTGTCCCTTCCGCCCGGCTGCCGTTGCGTTCACATCCTCGCACGCGGCAGCGGGCGCATCCGCCCCGCCGGGGTGGGGTGTGCGCCCGCGGAACCGGGAAGAAGGCAGGCGCGAGGCGGGCGCCCGGAGACGCGGGTGCTCATTGAGCATGACATGACAGTGGAAGGCGCCGCCGGGTACCGTGCGGCGCCGACCGGCACGTACGGCATCGGGGGAAAGACCAGTGGACAGCGGAAGCAGCACGCACCGAACGGCACCGGACCACCCGGACGCCGCACCGGACGAGCCGGACACCGCCCCGGACGGGGACGGCCCGGACACCGTCCCGGACGGGCACACGCCGGGCACCGCCCCGCCCGGCGAGCGGCAACTGGCCCTGGAACTGCTCGTGCACGGCGTCGGCGGCACGACTCCGGAGCGGATGCTCGGCGACCCGCGCACCGTCCTGATCACCGGCGACGACACCGCCGCCGTGTACCGCAGGACCGTCGACGCCGACGCCGAACAGCGCCCCGACGACTACCGCGCCGAACCGATCCGCGAGGCGTACTGCTGGTGCAACCTCACCTCCGGCAACGGAGCCCGCGCCCTGTGGCTGATCCTGCTGCCCTTCATGGTCGCCAACCTCGCCCACTGGATGCGCCCCGCCGCCCCCTCGCACCACAGGGGCCACCAGGTGTACGACATCCTCGTCCGCCTCCTCGCCCTCAGCCTCACCGTCCTGCTGGTCGCCGCCGCCTGCGAAGTGGCCCTGGACCTGACCGCCTGGCAGTGCGCGGGCAGCGCCGCCTGCGCGGCCGGCAAGTCCTGGATGGGCTTCATGAGCCCCGAGCAGGGCGGCACCTGGAGCGGGCCCGGCCGCCGCGTCGTGATCGCCGCCCTGATGCCGCTGCTGCTCGTCGGCTTCCTGTGGTGGCTCTCCCGCCGTACGTGGAGCGCGTACGAGTCCGCCTCGCCGCCGCCGCGCCGCCCCGGCACCTCCCGTGACGTCCCGCCCGACCAGCGTCCCGCGCTGACCCGCCGCGGCTTCTGGTACGGCCGCCGGGTGGTGGCCCGGCTGCGCGCCGCGCACACCGCGGCCGGACTGCTGACCATCGCCGTCGCCCTGCTCGTGACCGGGCTGGACTTCGACCGGCGTACGGGGCACGGCGGGGCGCTGTCCGCGCTCGGCCGGGTGCTGCTCGCACTGGTCCTGCTGCTCGTGGCGCTCACCGTCCGGGTCGTCTGCCGCACCGCGCGCTGCGAGGCCGAACCGGACGAGCACCACGACCGCTTCGTCGTCAAGGTGCTGCCGTTCGCCGCGCTCGTCGCCCTCGTCCTGACCGCCGTCCACACGGCCTGGTCCCGGCCCGGCTGGGTCAGCGACGACCGGTTGCCCGGCAGCGGCGCCTTCGGCGGCATCGCCGTCCTCCAAGGCCTGCTGGTCCTCGGCCTCCTCGTCACCGCGGGCTTCCTGCAGAACGCCGCACGGCGCCACGGGCACGGCGACGGGCGCGCCGCGCTGAAAGGGTTCCACGGCGCGGCCGTCGCCCTGCTGGGCTGCGCGCTGGGCGGCGTCCTCACCGGGGGAGCTGCGCAGCGGCTGGCGGACTGGATGGACGGCGGCGCGACCCCCGGGCGGCCGGGCGACCCGATCGCCGGTCCGGCCGTCGTACTGTCCTGGCAGGCGTCGGTGCTGCCGGTGCTCCTGGTGGTCGTCGCGATCTTCGCCGTCCTGGCCGGCGTCCAGGTGCTGCTGGTGCGCCGCAAGGTGGAACCGGACATCCCGGGGCTGTACGACAAGCAGGAGCGGCCCGACGAGCAGCGGGTGCGCCGGATCGCGGGGACCATCGCGCGGGCCGGACTCACGGACTCCGCCCCGGTCCTGGTCGGCGCGGTCTGCCTGGTCACGCTGGTGCTGGGCGCGGGCGCCGTGGCCGGCGCCTGGCTCACCGACCGGGCGCCGGGACGCGCCACGGAGCAGGCGCCGCTGCTGGTGCACACGGCCGCGGCGACGGCGGAGGCGCTCGGCTCCTGGCTGATGGGCGCCGGTGTCCTGCTGCTCGCCGTCATGGGCTGGCGGGCCTACCGCGACCGCTCCACCCGCCGTACCGTCGGCATTCTGTGGGACGTCGGCACGTTCTGGCCGCGCGCGGCGCACCCCTTCGCGCCGCCCTGCTACGCCGAGCGCGCCGTCCCCGACCTGACGTGGCGGATGGCCACCTGGACCGAGAACAACGACGGCCGCCTGGTCATCTCCGGTCACTCCCAGGGCAGTGTGCTGGCGGCGGCAGCCGTCTGGCAGCTGGACCTGGTCACCCGCAGCCGGGTCGCGCTGCTGACGTACGGCTCGCCGCTGGAGCGCCTGTACGGGCGGTGGTTCCCCGCCTGCTTCGGGCCGGAGGCGCTGACCGGGCTGCACCGGGAGATGGACGACTGGCGCAACCTGTGGCGGCTGACCGACCCCATCGGCGGTCCCGTGCGGCTCACCTGCGAGGACGGTCCGGACATCGACCTCGGGCCGCTGCGCGATCCGCTGGCCTTCGGGCGGACCCTCCAGCATCCGCTGCCCGCACAGATCCTGGGGCACGGTGACTACCAGTCCGACCCGGTGTTCGAGGAGACCCGCGCCGTACTGATCGCCCGGCTCGGGGCGGGCGTACCGCGTCAGCGCGGTACCAACGGGACGGGCGGCGGCTGCTGACTGGCCGTCAGGGCAGGTCGGGGAGGTCCTCCGCGTACAGCAGCGTGAGGTCGTCGGTGTCCGGGTCGGCCAGCAGGGCGACCCGGCCCGCGTGCCGCTCGACCATCGACTCGAACGTCTGCCGGGCGGTCCGACCGTTGCCGAACGAAGGGCCCTTGGGGAGCGCGGTGAAGTACTTCAGCAGCGCCTCGCCCGCCCCCTCGGCCAGCCGGTACTCATGCTCCTCACCCTGCTGCTCGACGATCCGCAGCAGATCCTCCGGCGCGTAGTCGCCGAAGGTGATGGTCCGTGAGAAGCGGGACGCCACACCCGGGTTGACGGCGAGGAAGCGCTCCATCTCGGCCGTGTACCCGGCCACGATCACCACCACCGCCTCCCGGTGGTCCTCCATCAGCTTCACCAGCGTGTCGATCGCCTCGCGCCCGAAGTCCCGCCCGGAGTCCTCCGGCGAGAGCGCGTACGCCTCGTCGATGAACAGCACCCCGCCGCGCGCCCGGTCGAACGCCTCCTGCGTACGGATCGCCGTGGAACCGATGTGCTCGCCGACCAGGTCCACCCGGGACACCTCCACCAGGTGCCCGCGCTCCAGGACGTCCAGCGCGGCCAGGATCTCGCCGTAGAGCCGCGCGACCGTGGTCTTGCCGGTGCCGGGGGAGCCGGTGAAGACCAGGTGGCGGCGGACGGAGGCGGCCTTGAGACCGGCCTCCTGCCGCCGGCGCCCCACCTCGATCATGTTGATCAGGCTGCGCACCTCGCGCTTGACGCTCTCCAGGCCGACCAGCTTGTCCAGTTCGCCGAGCACCTCCTCGGAGGGCCGGTTCTCCGCGGCGGTCCCGGCGGGGTCCGGCGCGGGCGGCGGCAGGACGGTCTGCGCCGGTACGGCGCCGAGCAGCCCGGCCGTCTGCGTCACCGGCACGCCGGCCGGCGCCCGTACCGCCGGCGCCGCCACCGCCGGTTCCCCGGCCGCCCGGCTCTCGTCGCTGGTGCAGTCCCGTACGGACGGCCCGCCCGCGTACCCCTCGCCCTGCGCGGCGGAGCTGTCCGCGAACTCGTACCCGCCGCGCGCGCACCGCTCGGTGCGGCAGTGCGCCAGCGTCGTACGGCAGCCGTCGATGATGTGGAACCCGTACCCGGAACTTCCGGTCACCCGGCAGCCGTTGAACGTACCGCGGCCCTCCGCCGAGACGTAGAAACCCGCCTCGGCCGGGGAGCTGACCACACAGCGCTCGACGGTGGGATCGGCGCCCTTGGTCACGATCACGCCGGTCTGCGCCGCGTCGATGGTGCAGTTGGCGAGTGTGCCGCCGCTGCCGTGGTCGCGGAACCACGCGCCGGTCGCCGCCTCCCGGATGCGGCAGTCGTCGAGCTGTACGGTCGCGCCGTCGCTCACCGACACCGCCGTGTTGCGCACCTGGGACAGGTCGGAGTCCACCACGTCCGCGCGCGAGCCCCGGTCCAGGACGAACAGCGCGTCCGGCACGTCGTGCACCCGCGTCGAGTCCAGGACGGCGGTGGCACCGTCGCTGACCCACACCGCCGGGTAGTCACCCGTACTGTCGTGGATCTCGCACTGGTTGGCGTCCACCCGGGTGCCCGGGTCCCACACGGACAGCCCGTTGCGGCCGAAGCGCCGCACCGTGCTGCGGGTCAGCGTCAGCACCGACCGGGACCGCAGGTCCACGGCGTTCTCCGGGATGTCGTGGATGTCGCAGTCGGCGAGCGTGAGCACCGCGTCGGTGTCCAGGGTGATGCCGTCGGCCGAGGTCCGGTGCACCGAGCAGTCGGTGAGCTGACCGCTCGCCCGCGAGGCGATCTGCACGCCCGCGCCCTTGATCTCGTACAGCTCGCAGCCGAACGCCTCCACGCCGCTGCCCTCGCCGTCGACCGACAGGCCCGCGCCGGAGGCGTTCCGCACCCGGCAGTTCTCCAGCCGCGGGTGCGCGCCGCCGCGCACCGCGATCCCGGACTGTCCGGCGGTCACCACCTCGCACTCCTCGAAGATCCCGCCGGCACCGTCCAGCACACTGATGCCCACACCGCCCGGGTTGTCGACCGTGCAGCGGCGTACGGTCGGACGCGCCCCGCCGCGTACCTCGATGCCGGACGCCGAACGCGTCACCACCCGCAGCCCGTCCAGCTCCGGCGCGCCGTCCTCCACCAGGATCGCGGGCGCCGTCGAGTCCTGCCCCTCCACCTGGAGGTCCTGGACCGTCGCCGAGGCCCGTACGGTCAGCGCGACACCGTCGGCGGGCGCGATCCGCACCGACCCGCGCGCGCCTTCGGGACCGCGCAGCGTCACCGCGCGCAGCAGCACGAGGTTCTCGCGGTACGTACCGGCACCCACGGTCAGTACGTCGCCGTCCCCGGCGGCTTCCAGGGCCGCGGCCAGCGAGCTGTATTCGCCCGTGCGGCGCCGCCACCGCGATGTGCCCGTGTGCGTCACCTGGACCGAGCCCTGTGCCATGGCGCTGTCGTGCCCCCACCTCGTGCGGCTGTTACCGGCCCGGCAGTTGTACGTCCGCGTATGTCCGCGTACGTGTGCCCGGGACCCCCAGCCGGGAGGCTGGCCGCTCCACCGTAGCGCGCCCGGCGGGCGCCGGATGACATGGTCAGCCTGTATGTGCGGGAGTTCGTCCAGGACGCCGGAGACCCCACCGTACGGGCATCCGGAAGCCTTTTCCGGGACCGGGCCGCGGCCTCTTCCGCAGCCCGCGCCCCCTGGTCAGCTGCCCGCTCCGGCCCGTCCCCAGTCCTGGCCCACGCGCTCCCACTCCCGTTCCCAGCGCCGGTATCGGCGGTTCAGCATCCGGCGTGTCACCAGCTCCCGGCCGCCCGCGGCCACGGCTCCCGTGACGGCCGCCGCGCCGAGCCCCGCGAGTACCGCGTGGGCCCGCGCCGTGCTCGGGTCCAGCGGCCGCGCCACCACCCGGCCCCGCGCGTCGGTCCAGATCAGGAACCGCTCGCCCGCCCGTACGGGCCCCGGGGCGGCGACCGGGCCGCTGTGCTCGCTGCCGTCCGGCGCGGTCCAGCGGGCCGCCACCCGACGGTGCGTCTCCCGGCCCGCGGCGGCCTCGGGGTCGGTGGCCGCGGAAGGGCGCGGAGCGGCCCGGTCCGCCGTCGCCCAGATCTGGTGCCGCTGCTGTGCCTGGGTCCGTACGGAGCGTTGCAGCGCGTCGTGGGCGGCACTGCCCGCCGCGAGGCCCGCGAAGCCGCCGCCCAGCACGAGCACCAGGAAGGCGGTCAGCGCCACCCACGCCTCCAGGAGGTCGGTCGTCCGGCGCAGCGGGTTGCGCCGCCAGCGCCACAGTCCCGCGATGACTCGTACCACGTCGTGCCCCCTCTCCGTGTCCGCAGGTACCTCGTCCGGCGCGCGTCATGCACGGACGGGGCGGACGGAGAGCGAAATCACCGGCGGTGTGCCGCGGGGCAGCGCGGACGGGGCGCCGAAGCGCGTACGGCGCGGAGCCCGCACGGCCCTCCCTCACCTGCGGGGCGCGCGCCGTATCGCCGCGTGCCGGGCCTTCAGCCGTACCCGGCGGCGGCCGACACTGTATCCCTGCGTGAGGGAGGCCCCGCGATGGATCACCGACAGGTCGGCCGGCTCATGAACACCGAGGTCGTCAGGGCCCGGCACACCACGTCGTTCAGGGAAGTGGTCAATCTGCTGAGCCGGCACCGCAAGACGGGGCTGCCCGTCGTCGACGGTGACGGCAAGGTCGTGGGCGTCATCTCCGAGACGGACCTGATGTACCGCCAGGCTGCCCAGGACATGCTGCAGAACCGCTGGTACCACCGGCGCCGGCTGACCGGCAGCGCCCGCGCGGCCCGGGCCAGGAAACGCAGCCTGCGGGCGGGCGAGCTGATGACCTCGCCACCGGTGACGATCGGCCCCCACCAGACCGTCACCGAGGCCGCCCGGCTGATGGTGACCGGGAAGCTGGACCGGCTGCCGGTCGTCGACGCGGAGGGCCGGCTGTGCGGACTGGTGACCCGCAGCGACCTGCTGAAGGTCTTCCTGCGCCCGGACGAGGAGATCCGCGAGGAGCTGATCACCGAGGTGCTGGTGCGCACCCTCGGCCTCAAGCCCGGCGCGCTCGGCGTGGCCGTGCGGGCGGGTGTGGTCACGCTGTCGGGGCGGCTGGGACGCAGCAGCGAGGTGCCGATGGCGCTGCGGCTGGCGGGGCGTATCGACGGGGTGGTCGCGGTGGTGGACCAGTTGGAGTACGAGCACGACGACGCCGCCGAACAGCACGGTGAGCAGATCGTGCGCGACCGGGCGCAGGAGTGGCTGCGGGCTCCGGAGGAAGGGACGCGCTGAGGCGGCGGGGGACGGGTGGGGCTGGTAGTACGGGCGGGACCGGCAGGGCCTGCCCGCCGCTCCGCGCGCGTCACCGCACCCGTACCGCCAGCGTGACCTCGGCCCCCCGCGCGCCGGACGCCTCCGAGTCGCCGGGGCGGACCGTGAACCGGTCCGCCACCAGGCGCGCGAGCCACAGCCCGCGCCCGTGGTGTGCCCCGTCTAGCCCCGGCAGCAGTTCGGGAATCACCGTTTCGCTGAAGCCGGGGCCCGAGTCGCTGATACGGCACTCCAGTTCGTCACCGATGCGCCGCAGCACCAGGCGGCCCGAGCCGCCCGCATGCTCCACGGCGTTGCCCGCGATCTCGTCCACGGCCAGCACGAACTCCCCGCGCCGCGGCTCCGCCAGGCCCTCGCGCAGGGCGCACTCCTCCACCAGCAGCCGCAACTGCGGCAGCAGCCGCGCGGTGAAGCGGCGCCGCAGCAGGCAGGTGGCGGTCCTCATGTCGACCGGCCCGTCCTCGGACGTGGCCGGGTCCGGGGTCAGCACGGCCGTATCACCTCCGTCATGGCCAGCCGGGGCACCGAGCCCGCGCCGAGCCGGTGCAGCGTGCGGGCGTGTACGCGGTCGCAGCGGACCTCGACCAGATCGTGACCGGTGGCCCGGCCGGCCAGTGTGATCAGTGCGGTGGCGCAGCCCACCGACAGCAGATGCAGCCTGGTCAGGTCGACGGTGAGCCGGCGGGCGCCGGCGCTGCCGGACAGCGCCAGCTCCAACGCGGTGCTGAAGGGCCGGCGGGCGGTGGTGTCCGCGTCGCCGATGAAGTGCACACTGCCGTCCCCGCCGCGCACCGACCGCAGGCTGCCGAGCCGTTCCAGGAGGCTGCGCGGATGGGCCCGGTCCATCGCGTGCAGCACCTCGCGGCTGAACCAGCGGCGGTCGTAGGCGCAGATCTCGCTGTACGGACGGCCGTCGAACAGCGCGTCCGCATGCGTCTCCCGGTGCATCATCACCCGCACGTCGGCATTCAAATCGGGCACCCACCGCATGTCGATGAAGGCCCGCAGGCCGGTGAAACCCTCGGCGGCCGCCCGCGCCGTCTCCGAGTGCAGCCGCCCGAGCTGCCGCTCGGGCGTGAACCGGAGGTCCGGGCGGATCAGCCCGCGCATGCTGCTCAGCACCAACTGCCCCCGTTCGCGGGCCGTCACGGTGCTGCGGCCGGTGAAGTCGAGCCGGGCCAGCACCTCGGCTTCCGGAAGCCACGGGTCCGGGAAGAGCACGACCTTCTCGCCCCGGGCGAGTCCGAGCCGTACGAAGGCGGTCATGACCTCCCAGCGCACCTCGTCGTCGTCGTAGCTCACAAAGGCGTGGTCCCCGGGACGCATGTGCTGCACCGGAATGAGATGGTCTCCGGGCGGTTCCCAGGTCGGCATCGGCACCTAGACACTCCCCACGGCTCCCGCTGTCGGCATCGCCGTGCGCTCACTGTAGGCAGCCGGACACGCGCCCGCAATGCGGCCGTGCGCTCCGCGGCCGGGGCGGGCGCCGCGGCCGACGGGGCGTCAGGCGCCCGCCGTACCGGGCACGGGGGCGGGAGGAGGAGCGGAGGTCAGGCTTCCGGGCGGCGGGAGAGCACCTCGAAGGGGTCGCCGACGCGGAGGGTGCCGGTGCCCTCCGGGATCAGGTTCTGGCCGAAGAGAAGCTGGTCACCGACGCGGCGGTGGCGGGCCAGGGTGCGCAGCGGCTCCTTGCCGCGCTGCCCGGTCCGCTGGTCGGTGGTGGTCATCACGCAGCGGCCGCACGGCTTCACCACGCGGAAGACGACCTCGCCGATACGTATCCGCTGCCACGCGTCCTCGTCCCAGGGCGCGGTGCCGTCCACCACGACGTTCGGGCGGAAGCGGTCCATCGGCAGGGGGCCCTCGTGGGCGTGGCCGCCCTCGTCTATGAGCGCGTTGAGGGCGCCGAGCGAGGAGGTGGTGGTGAGGAGCAGGGGGAAGCCGTCGGCGAAGCTGACGGTCTCACCCGGCCGTGAGTAGTCCGGGTCGGTGGGGCGCCGCCGGCCCGGCTCGTCCATGTGCACCAGTCGCACGGGTACGCCCAGGTAGCTGCTGAACCACTCGGCGGCGGCGCCGGACGCGGGCACCGCCTCGACCTTGTCCCCCCACACCTCGACCGTGACCGTCGTCCCGGGCTCCGGCACCCCGACGGTCAGCGGCGGCATGTCCGGCGCCGTCAGCCGTACGCCGCCGTCCGGGAGTTCCGCCGCGGCGGCCGCGGCGAGCCGGGGCCGGGCGCGCTGGGTGACGAACCGGTGCTCGTCGTCGACGAGCATCCAGCGACGGTCCCCGGCGAGCCCCCACGGTTCCACGACCGCCTCGCCGGGGCCTGACCCCGCCACGGACTTGACCGGATACCGGTGGATGGCCTGGAGGAAAGGGTTCGGCATGCCCTCATCCTGCCAGGCCCCCGCGGCGGCACCGGCACCGGTGCCGCCCGGTCGTGCAGGACCGGTTCTCCGCCCGCGTACGGCCCGTCGGTCAGTACCCGCGCGGATACTGCTGACGGCCGCCGTACGGATCGTCGTACGGAGACGGCGCGGGGCGCGGGGCGACCGGACCGGCCGGGCGCATCGCGTCGTAGCCCGTGCCGCCGTTGCCGGCGGGGCGCTGGGGCTGTTGCTGCTGGGCGGGGTAGCCGCGGGGGCCCGCCTGCTGCGGGATGTACGGCGCCGGGGTGCTCTGCAGCGGGGCGACCGGCTGGGCCGCGGCACCCTGATGACCCTGGCCGGAATACGGCTGGGAGGGCGCGGCGGGCAGCGCGGGCAGCGCCGACGGCAGGGCCGGCATGTACGACGAGCCCGAGTCATAGGGCAACTCGACCCGGATCGGGGCAATCTGCGGGGTGCCGCGCTCGGCGACGAGGGAGTCGTAGATCGGGGTGTCCGGGAAGGACGGCGAAGCGTAGTAGCCGCCGCCGTAGGTAGAGCGGGGGGAGGTCATACCTCTTAAGTTAAGCCCACGATGTGCCGGTTGGGGAGCCTGAAAAGAGGGTTGTTTCACGTGTCGTGTGAAGCCCGCGATCCACAATGTGAGCGAACTTGGCAAAATCGGTCGCGAACGCCCGTAGGGATCGTGTAAAGGCGGTGTCCACATCAGATGAACGGCGGACATTTTTCGGCAAGTAGGTTGGAACCTGCCACCGTGCAGGAAGGGGCACCGCACCGGAGCCCGGGCGAGCGAAGCGAGAGAGAGGCGCCACGATGCCGATGCCCAAGGGGAGCAACGTCGCGGTACCGGCCACGTCGGTACGGCTGGAACTGGGGTGGCGCACCGGCCCCGGCACCCCGGACGTGGACGCGTCCGCGCTGCTGCTGACCGCCGCGGGAAAGGTCCGCGACGACGCCGACTTCGTCTTCTACAACCAGCCCGCGCACGCCTCGGGCGCCGTCCGCCACGAGGGCAAGCGGCCCGCCGGGGACGCCGCGACCGACAGCCTGTCCGTCGATCTGGCCCGGCTGGAGCCCGCCGTGGACAAGGTGGTGCTCGCCGCCTCGGCCGACGGGGGCACCTTCGGCCAGGTGGCCGGACTGCACATCCGGGTGCTCGACGCGGGCAGCGGCGCCGAACTGGCCCGCTTCGACAGTCAGGACGCCACCGCCGAGACCGCCTTCGTCCTCGGGGAGCTCTACCGGCGGCAGGGCGCCTGGAAGTTCCGGGCGGTCGGACAGGGGTACGCCACCGGGCTGGCCGGGCTGGCCACGGACTTCGGCATCAGCGTGGAGGAGGAGCCCCCGGCCCCGGCCGCCGCCCCGGCCCCATCCGCCGCCCCGGCCCCCGCCGCACCTCCGGCACCCCCCACCGCTCCGCCCGCCCAGCCGTACGGCGCGCCGCCGGTGCCTGCCCCCGCCCCGCCCGTGAGCCTGTCGAAGGTCACCCTCACGAAGGAGGCGCCCGCCGTCTCCTTGACGAAGCAGGGCGGCACCTCGGGCGCGATGCGGGTCAACCTGAACTGGCAGCAGGCCGGCAAACCCGCCTCCCGCCTGGGCAAGAAGCTGGGCCGCAGGACCATGGAAGCGCTGGGCGCCCGCGGCGCTCTGCTGCCGCGGTCCGGCGACCTGGACCTCGACCTGTGCGCGCTGTACGAACTCACCGACGGCAGCGCGGGCGTGGTCCATCCCATCGGCGGCAACTTCGGCACCCTGCACGCCCCGCCGTACATCCAGCTCGACCATGACGACCGCACCGGCGCCGCCGCGTCCGGCGAGAACCTGACGATCAACCTCGACCACCAGGACCGCATCAAGCGCATCCTCGTCTTCGTCACCGTCTACGCGGGCGCCGGCAGCTTCGCCGGACTGCACGCCACGGTCACCCTCCAGCCCCAGTACGGCGCCCCCGTGGACTTCTCGCTCGACGAATGCACCGTCCCGTCGAACGTCTGCGCCCTCGCCCTCATCACCAACACCGGCAGCGAGCTGGTCGTCCAGCGCGAAGCCCGCTACCTGGTGCCCGCGCCGGGCGTCAGCCCGCAGCGCACCGTCGACGAGGCGTACGGCTGGGGCCTGAACTGGTCCCCGGCCAGCAAGTGAGCGCGTCTCAGGACGCGCCCGGCGCCCCGTACGTCCGGCCCTTCCAGGCGGCCCCGCGCCCCCGGTAGTGCTGGACGGCGGAGTCGACCGTCATCAGGAGGTAGAGCAGAGCGGTGCACGGCAGCAGCGGCGCGAGCCGGAGAGGCTGCCGGTAGTAGCGCAGCATCGGCAGGTACGTCCCGGTCATCACGGCCCACGCGGCACCGCCCAGCGCCGCGGCCGTCGCGCTCCCGGCCGCGAGACCGGCGGCCAGCGTGGCGGGCGGCGCCAGGTAGACGAGCGCGAGCCCGGCCACCGTCCCCACCAGCAGCAGAGGATTGTGCCGTAGCTGTGCGTAGGCGCTGCGCGAGACCATCCGCCACAGCGTGCCCAGCCCCGCGTACGGGCGCACGCTCTCCACCCGGTCGCCCAGCCCCAGCCAGATCCGGCCACCGGCCCGCCGCACGGCCCCGGCCAGCGTCACATCGTCGATCACCGCGTGCCGGATGCTGTCGGGCAGCCCGGCCCGCTCGGCCACCGCACGCCGCAGCAGCACACAGCCGCCGGCCGCCGCGGCGGTACGCGCACCCGGCCGGTTGACCCACCGGAAGGGATACAGCTGCGCGAAGAAGTACACGAAGGCCGGGACGATCAGCCGCTCCCAGGGCGAGACCACCCGCAGCCGCGCCATCTGAGACACCAGGTCCAGCTCCGCCGAGCGCGCCGCGGCCACCAGCTCGCGCAGGCTGTCCGGGGAGTGCGCGATGTCCGCGTCCGTCAGCAGCACGTACTCCGCGTCGCCGCGCTCCCGGACCAGCGCCATGCCGTGCCGTACCGCCCACAGCTTGCCCGTCCAGCCCGGCTCCGGCTCGCCGGGCGCGGTGACGGTCAGCGGCAGCCCGCCCCGCCCGGCGGCCAGCTCCCGGGCCAGCTCGCCCGTCCCGTCCGTACTGCCGTCGTCGACGAGGACCACCTCGGCCCGCCCCGGATACTTCTGCGCCAGCAGGGACGGCAGGCTCACCGGCAGCACCGCGGCCTCGTCCCGGGCCGGGACCACGACGGCGACCGGCGGCCACCGCTCCGGATCGGCCCGCGCGGGCAGCCGTACGTCCGTACGCCAGAAGAAGCCCTGCCCCAGCGCCAGCCACACCCAGGCCGCCAGCGACCCGGCACCGATCCACTCCGTCGCTCCCACGCCCGCAGTCTGCCGCACCGGCACCCGCCGTGGCCGGAACCCGGCGGGCCGCCTCAGGGGCGAGGCGGACCGGCGTCACCGGTATGACAAGTACCGGGCGGCCCGGCGTAAAGTGTCCGGGTGAAGATCGCGCTCATGGACTCCGGTACCGGCCTGCTCGCGGCGGCCGCCGCGGTACGGCGGCTGCGGCCCGACGCCGACCTGGTCATCTCCTCCGACCCGGACGGTATGCCGTGGGGACCGCGCCCGCCGCACGACATCGCGGCGCACGCGCTCGCCGTCGCGCGTGCCGCGGCCGCGCACCGCCCGGACGCCCTGATCGTCGCCTGCAACACCGCCTCCGTGCACGCCCTGCCCGCCCTGCGGGCCGAGCTGGAGCCCGGACTGCCGGTCATCGGCACCGTCCCGGCCATCAAGCCCGCCGCCGCCACCGGCGGCCCGGTCGCCATCTGGGCCACCCCGGCCACCACCGGCAGCCCGTACCAGCGCGACCTGATCGAGCAGTTCGCCTCCGGCGTCGAGGTCACCGGCGTGCCCTGCCCCGGGCTCGCCGACGCCGTCGAGACCGCCGACGAGGCCGCGATCGACGCCGCCGTCACGGCCGCCGCCGCGCGCACACCGCGTGACGTACGGACCGTCGTCCTCGGCTGCACCCACTACGAACTGGTCGCCGAGCGCATCCGCGCCGCCCTCCAGCAGCCCGGCGCCCCCGCGCTCGTCCTGCTCGGCTCCGCCGAGGCGGTCGCCGCCCAGGCACTGCGCCGCATCGGCGCGGACCCGGCCCCCTCGGCCGCCCCCACCGGCACCGTCACCGTCCTTCTCAGCGGCCGCCCCGGACGCCTTCCCGAGGCCGCTCTCGCCTATGACGAGGGACGACTCCTGTCCGGCGCGGCGCAGGCCGGGGAACCCGCCCGCCACTGAAAGCCTGCCTTTGAACCCCGGTCGCTGCGCAGGCGGGGGGCTCAAAGACAGGCCCTGAGGCCCCGCGAGGCGCGCGACACGCTGCCAGGGCGGGCAAAGGCGCGTACGCTGCGACACATGAGGGACCACCCCCACGAGGGGGCAGCAGCCCCCGGCGAGCACGGCGGCCCGGTCGGCGACGACGGAGGTGCCTCCGGCAGCCACCGAGACCCCGCGGACGTCCCCGAGGAGTGGCACGGACGCGCCACCAACCGGGTGCAGTGGCTCCTGGCCGGCATCGGCGCGGCCTGTCTGGCCCTGGGCATCGAGCTGGCCGTCGACAGCGCCTGGACGACCGCTCTGGCGCCGCTGCTGATGTCGGTGGTCGGCTGTGTCCTGGCCGGACTGCTGGTGCTCTTCGGGACCCTCGCCTTCGTCCATGTGGCCGTACGGGTCGACAAGGAGTGCCTGGAGGTGCGGTGCGGCCACATGGGGCTGCCCCGCCGCCGGATCCCCCTCGACCACGTCGTCGGCGCCGACTTCGCGCCCCGCGTCACCCCGCGCCACTGGGGCGGCTGGGGCTACCGCTGGCGCCCCGAGCAGGGCACGGCCGTGGTCGTACGGCGCGGCGAGGCGGTGGTGCTCCGGCTCGGCGACGGCCGCAGCTTCACGATCACGGTGGACGACGCGGAGAACGCGGTGCGCTGCATCCGTGGCAGATGCGGGATCGACAAGGGCCGCGGCACCGGCGCCTGAGGCCCGCCCCGGTGGCCGTACGAGCGTTCCCGATCGTGTGGGTGACGCATCCGTCGTCCGGTGCTCGTTAGGGTGCGCAGTATGGCGACACCCGACTTCATCCGTGACCTCCGGGCCGGTATCGGCCACCAGCTCCTGTGGCTCCCCGGCGTGAGCGCCGTGGTCTACGACGACCGCGGCCGTCTCCTGCTCGGCCGCAGAGCGGACAACGGGATGTGGTCGATCATCGGCGGCATCCCGGAGCCGGGGGAGCAGCCGGCCGAGACGGCGGTGCGCGAGGTGTTCGAGGAGACCGCGGTGCACGTGGTCCCCGAACGGGTGATCCTCGTGGAGGCGCTCCAGCGGGTCCGCTACCCGAACGGCGACATGTGCCAGTTCATGGACATCTCGTTGCGCTGCCGCGCCGTCGGCGGCGCGGCAGCCGTCAACGACGACGAGTCGCTGGAGGTGGGCTGGTTCGCGCTGGACGCCCTGCCGCAACTGGAGGAGTTCTCGGTCGCGCGGATCAAGATGGCCATGGACGACGGGCCCGCCTGGTTCGCGGGCATCGGGCAGGGGCGGTAGTCCGGAGCGGGGCGGCTCGGGCTCCGGTTCCGGTTCCGGCTCGGCCTTCGGCGGGAGCGGCCGGAGGGCCCGGCGGCCGCCTCAGACGTGCATCCGGGGGAGACGGATCGAGGTCTGCGACTCCTCACCCCCGCCGGGCCCCTCGGGCCCTCCGGGCAGCTCGGACTGGCCCGGATCGCCCGGTGACTCCCCGGGGACGTCCGGCGACGAGGAGCGGCCCGCCTCCTCGGTGTGCATCTGCTGCCGTCCGCCGTCCTTGCGGCAACTGCTCAGCCAGGTGCCGGTGGGCCCGTTCTCGTACTGGCACTCCCAGCCCCGTACCGTCAGCGACGGCTGGGCAGCGTCCGCCTTGCGGAAGAACTCCGCCATCACGCTCCGGGCCTCGGCACAGTCCGCGGTCGGTCCGGCGCCGGGCCCGGAGAAGAGCTGCGCGGTCAGGCCCTCGCCCATGGCGTCGGGCAGCGCGCCGCAGTCCAGCGGCTGGCCGGGCACGCCGGAGGCGGAGCCGCCCGGCTCCGACGGACGCACGCTGCCGCCGCCGTCCGGGCCGCCCTTCAGGCTCTTCGTCGGACTCGCGCCCGGGCCCGAGCCGGAAGCGGCGGGGGAGGCCGCGGTGTCGTCCGGTCCGCTGCCACCGCACGCGGCGACGGCGAGGGCCAGCAGGGCGGTCGGTACGGCGATGAGCCGGCGCATGTCGAACTCCTTCGGCCGCGGGAGGCGCAGGCGGGAAGCTCCGCCGTACGGACGCTAGGAGCCTGCCGCGCGGGCTGCGATCCGGAACAGGCGAACGGGTGAACGCCGGACCCCGCCCGCCCGTCCGCCGTCGCGCTCACCCGAGGCGTTCGATGTGCATCCGGGCGGTGGTGCCCGCGTAGAAGGACGTGGTGCCGACGGACCAGTAGGCGGACGTGCCGGGAATGTGCGTCAGGTCCGTCATGAGGGCCGTCTCGGGCATCTCGGGGCCGCGCTCGCTCACCCAGGAGGTGCCGTCCCACCGCAGGTAGTGGGAGCGTTTCTGGTCCCAGAAGTCCCAGCCGGTGATCCGGTCGGGGCGGCCCTGCCGGTCCCCGCTGACGGAGCTGAGCAGGCCGACGCCGTACGGCGCCTCCACCGGCGTCCATCGTGCGCCGTCCCAGCGCTCGAAGACGACGCCGGGCGGTTTCCCTGGCGGGCCGCCGATGCCGTAGCCGTACCCGGTCAGCCAGATGTCGTCGTGGGCCACCGGGAGCAGCCCGGAGACGGTCGCGCGGATGCCGGTGGTGCGGGGAATCACGGTCCAGGCGCCGTCCCAGCGCGCGATGACGTCGCCGTACACCCAGACCTCGCCGCCAGGTGTCACATGGACGCGCCCCGGAGTGGGAGCCGCCGCGTCCGGCAGCGGAGCGCACCAGCGCCACTGGCGGCCGTCCCAGTGCAGCAGCCCCGCGCGCCCGTCGTGCCGGCCGCTGGCCCATGCCCGGCCGTCGGCGGCAGCCGCGACGTCGGTGACCGTGGTGCCGGTCCCGCCCTGGCCCGGGTACGGCGTCTTCTGCCAGGTCGTGCCGTCCCAGGCCAGCAGCAGACCGCCGGCGCCGACCGCCCAGGCGGTACGGGAGTCGGCGCACGTGACCGCGGTCAGGGGGCCGGGCGAAGCGAGCTGCCCCAGATCCGTACGCGACCAGGCGGCGCCGTCCCAGCGGAGCGCGACCGCCGTCCCGTCGCTGACGTTGCCCATGCCCTCCACGCCGACGGCCCAGGCGAGACCGGGCCCGTCGGCGGCCACGCCGTACAGCCGGGCGCCCGGCCGCGCGTCGGGCACCGGGACGGCGGACCAGCCGGAGGCGGGGGCTGTGGCGGGGGAGGCCGCCGCGGTGGCCGTGGGGGCCGCGGCGCCGGCCAGGCCGAGGCCCGCGGCGGTGCCCGCCAGGCCGCTGACGAAGCTGCGTCTTCGCATGGGAGCGTCCTTGGAGTCGAAGCGGTCCGGGACTGCGGGGGACACCTTGGCCCCGGCGGTCGGAGAGGTCAATGGAGGCGGCGTGGGCAACCGCCCGGGAGGACCGGTGATGGCCGCTTCCCTCGTACGGACGGCCTGGAAGGGCCCCGCGCTACCGGTAGCCGCCTCCGGATGCGGCCGGTGCCCGGCTGCGGCAGCGTGGTGCTGTCCCACCCACCGGACCGAGGAGCAGGGCATGGGCGACGACAAGAGCGCCATGAACAAGGCCAAGGGCAAGGCCAAGGAGATGATGGGCAACGCCACCGGCAACGACCGGATGAAGGGCGAGGGCCGCGCCGACCAGGCCAAGGGCAAGGCCAAGGACGCGATGGACGAGGCCAAGGGCCAGGCCGAGGGCGTGCGGGACTCCCTCAAGAACAAGGGCGACCGCAGCACCTGACCAGGGGGGCGGCCCATCGGGCCCCGCCCGGCACCCCGCCGTCCGTACACCGGTACGGGTGGCGGGGTGACCCGCGCGCCGGGGCGCTCGTTGTGCACGGCATGATCAAGAAGATTGCCGCCGCGGCCCTGCTGGCGGGCTCGGTCACCGCCACCGCCCAGACCACCGCGCAGGCCGTGGAAGTCCCCCAGGCCCTCGGCGCGACAGCCGTCCTGACGACACAACTGATCTCGCAGCTCCCGCACATCCACGACGTGCAGCCACCGCCCGCGTTCACGGCCCAGCAGGGCAACGGCCGATAGGCGCCTGCTCCGCGGCCGGATCCCGCGGTCGTTCCGGCCCGGCGCGTCAGGGCTTGCGCGCCACGGCGGCGTAGGAGGCGGCCACCGCGTCCGTGACCCGCGTCGCCTCGCCCGGGTCGTCCGGGCGCCAGTGGTGCGCCAGCGTGATGCCGGGCTCCAGCAGTTCCCAGCCGTCGAAGAAACGGGCGAAACCGGCTTCCGTACGGAAGGTCACGGACGTGCCCGCCGCCGCGTAGATGTCCGAGATCCGGGCCATCGCCTCCGGGGCGAAGTCGGCGGTGGCGTGGGTCATGGCCAGCGTGCTGCCGCTGGGCAGGGCCGCCTTGAGGTGCTCGACGACCCGGTGCGCACGGTCCTGCCCGTCGTCCGGCACGAAGTGCATCAGAGCGATCAGGCTCAGCGCGACCGGGCGGCCGAGGTCGAGGGTCTGCCGTACCTGCGGCGCCGTGACGATGCCGGCCGGGTCGGTCACGTCCGCCTGGAGATAGGCGGTGCGCCCCTGCGGTGTGCTGCGCAGCAGGGCGGCGGCGTGTGCCAGCACGATCGGGTCGTCGTCCGTGTAGACCACCCGGGCGTCCGGCGCGACGCCCTGGGCGATCTCGTGCAGGTTGGGCGAGGTGGGGATGCCGGTGCCGATGTCCAGGAACTGGCGCAGCCCCGCCCGTGCCAGGGCACGGGTCGTACGGTGCATGAACTCACGGTTGATCCGCGCGGCGACCGCCGCCGACGGGAAGACCGAGAGCACGCTCGCGGCGGCCGTGCGGTCGGCGAGGAAGTTGGTCCTGCCGCCGAGGAAGTAGTCGTAGATGCGCGCCGAGTGGGCGCGGTCGAGTTGCAGGTCCACCACCGGTTCGCCGTGCTGCTCGCTCATCAGAGGACCGCCTCCCTGTACGGCTGCCGTGCCGACGCCGGAGCACTACCCCGCTGCCACCGACTTGCACCGGCGCGTGCGGGAGGCCGGGCGCCCCGCTTCGAATCATCACATCATCGCTTCCGGGGAGATTTCTTCCGGGTGGTGCCACAACCGGGCCGGTTTTCCGGTTCATTGGAAGGGAGGGCCGCCGCCCTCCCGCTGATGCCGGGGCCGGCCGGCCTCCCGGACCGCGGCGAACGGAACGAGGACCGCACGTGAGCACGTACCGGGACAGTCCCCTGCCGCCGTGCGCCCCCGCACCCGGACCCGGCGCCGGGCACCACGGCCGGCGGGAGCGGCCGTGACCCGCGACCGGCCGGGGTGCCCGGCCGGCGACCCGCTGCGACAGGCAGGCCGGCGGCTGGCCATCGCCTTCGAGGCGTTCCACGAGACGCACTACCGCAAATGGCTGGCCTACGCCTATCTGCACACCGGCAGCGAGGACGCCGCCCTGGAGGTGACCGGCTCCGCCTACCAGCGTCTACGGCTGTGCTGGCCGTACGCGCTCAAGCAGTCCTCGGTGGACTCCTACGCCTGGGCCGTCCTCAAGGAGTCCGTGGTCGACTGGCTCAGCCGGCACCGGCGCGCCACGGCCCTGACCCAGAGCGCCGCCTTCGCCGTCGTCACCCGCGCCCTGCTGCGCGAGTGCCAGCAGCAGTTCGCGCTGTTGGAGAGCCAGTTGGGGCTGTACGAGGCGATCGCGCGGCTGCCCGAGCGGCAGTGCGACGTGATCGTGCTGCGCCATGTCATCGGGTACTCCGACACCCAGATCGCCGCCCTGCTCGGCGTCGACGAGGCCACCGTCCGCTCCCACGCGAGCCGGGGCAAACGCCGGATCGCCGCCGCGCTGGGCATCGAAGCGGGCCCCACGAAGGGTAAGTGACCCATGCCGCACACCCACCGGGCCGAGCGGGACACCATCGAGTCCCTGCTGGCAGCAGCCGCCGAGGTCCTCGCCGAGTGCTACGGCGCCTACGACACCGTGGCGGCCCGTGACCGGCTCACCGGCGACACCTACGAGGACACCGGGGCCGCGTACCCGGCCGGGCCCCGCCCGGACGCCCCGGTGCCCACCGCCTACCCCAGCGCCCACGACGAGGCCACCCACGAACTCGACCTGGCCTGTGCTCTGGTGGTGAACGCCGCGGCGGCCGCGGACAGCCTGGCCCGGCTGGTCGACGACCACCGGATGGATCCCGAAGGCGCCCTCGTCTTCGCCTGTCTGCTGCACATCACCGGACGCGCGGAGGCCGCCGACTTCTGGTGGCGGTTCGGCGCCGGCGGCGGCAGCCGGACGGCCGCCTACTGCCTGTATCTGTCCCACCGCCGGTACGGCGAGTTCCGCGACGCGGCCTACTGGCGGACGCAGGCCGCCCACGACCCGGACGAGGAGCTGCCGGCGCCGGTCGCCTTCGACGCCGGGCTGCTGCTGCCGGACGCGGCCCGGCACGCCCTGCTCGTCCAGTGGCACAGCGGTTTCGCGCCCACCCTGCCCGCGGCCCTGGAGGGCGTCATCGACCGCCTCGACGTCGCGGGCGACGACGAGGACTTCGGCGAGATCCCCTGTCCGTCGCCGACGCTCGTGGACGACCTGCGGCAGTGACCGGCGACCGGAATGGACCGGCCGGGCGGACGCCGCATGGACGCGGCGGGCCGTGGCCGTCACCATCGGTACCAGCGGCATCACACGTACCGGAACCGGCAGCACGCCCGCCGCCGGAGGGCGGCACCCCGCAGCGCACCGAGCGAGCCGACGGAAAGGCGTCCGCATGGAGCGACGTACGGCCCAGGACCGCAGCACGGGCACGGGCCTCGGCAGGGCCACGGACCGCAGTACGGCCACGGACCACAGCGCCGACCCGGGCCTCGGCACCGCCGCCGCCTCGGCCCTCGTCCCCGAACGCGCCGACGTCGTCATCGTCGGCGGAGGCGTGCTCGGGGCGAGCATCGCGTTCCACCTGGCGGAGGCCGGGGTGGACGGCGTCCTGCTGCTGGAGCGCGACCGGCCCGCCGACGGATCCTCGGGAAAGCCCATCGGCGGCGTACGCGCCCAGTTCTCCGACCCGCTCAACATCCGCATCGGCCGGCGCAGCCTGGAGGCGTGGCGGGCGTTCGGCGAACGGCCCGGCGCCGACATCGGGTTCGAGAGCGTGGGCTACCTCTTCCTGCTCGGCGACGCCACCGAACGCGCCCTGTTCGAGGAGGGGGTGGCGGCACAGAACGCGCTCGGGGTGCCCAGCCGGATCATCGGCCCGGCCGCGGCCGCCGCACTGTGCCCGTACCTCGACCCGGACGGCATCGTCGCCGCCGCCTACTGCCCGACCGACGGGTACGCGCTGCCGCGGGAGGCGGTGACCGGCTATCTGCGCGCGGCCGCCCGGCACGGCGCGGAGATCCGTACGCACTGCCCCGTCACCGCGATCGAGACCCGCGACGGCGCCCTCGACGCGGTACGGACACCGCGCGGCACCGTCCGCACCACCACGGTCGTCTGCTGTGCGGGCGCCTGGTCCGCCGAGGTCGGCGCGATGGCCGGAGTACGGCTGCCGGTGACCCCGTTGCGCCGCCAGATCGCCTTCACCGGCCCGCTGGACGCCCCACCGCCCCGCATCCCCTTCACCCTCGACTTCGCCTCCACGGCCTACTTCCACAACGACGGCGCGGGCGGACTGCTGCTCGGCATGTCGGACCCGCGCCAGGAGCCGGGCTTCGGGCGGGAGTTCAGCCGGGAGTGGCTGGCACCCTTCCGCGAGGCCGTCGGCCGCCGGGCGCCCGACCTGGCCACGATGCCCGTCAGTGGCGGCTGGGCCGGTCTCTACGAGACCACCCCCGACAACAACGCCCTCATCGGCGGGGCCGTGGACGTGCCCCGCTTCCTGTACGCCACCGGATTCTCCGGCCACGGCTTCCTCCAGGCGCCCGCCGTGGGGGAGCTGGTCCGCGACCTGTACCTGGGCCGCGAACCGTTTCTCGACGTCGGCCCGCTCGCCGCCACGCGGTTCGACGCCCGTCCCGCCGGCAGGGGGGAGGAGGGTGGCGTACCGCGCGACGGCCCCCGCCCGGAAGCACACATCATCTGACCGGCACCCGTTGAGGAGGACCGCATGATCCCCACCTGGCGGCTGCGCGCCGCCTTCGCCCGCCGGCTGTCCGGCATGTACGGCGCCGAAGTCCCCGCGTACACCACCCTTCTGGAGGTGACGGGCGAGGTGAACGACGAGGTCGCGCACCGCGACCCGGACGCCGGGCGGCTGGGCGGCATCGAACGGGTGGCCGCGGAGCGGCACGGCGCCATCCGCGTCGGCACGCCCCGCGAACTGCGCCAGGCGGCCCAGGTGTTCGCCGCCCTGGGAATGCGCCCGGTGGGCTTCTACGACCTGCGGGACGCCACCACGAGCGCGGTCCCGGTGGTCTCCACCGCCTTCCGCCCCGTCGAGCCCGAGGAGCTGGACCGCAACCCCTTCCGCGTCTTCACCTCGATGCTCACCACCGCCGACCGCCGGTTCTTCGACGCCGGACTCCAGGCCCGGCTGGAGACCTTCCTGGACCGCCGCACGCTCTTCCCGCCCGAACTGCTCAGCCTCGCCGAGCGCGCCGAACGCGAGCACGGCCTCGCACCGGAACCGGCGGAACGCTTCCTCACGCTGGCGGTCGCCGCCTTCGAACTGTCCCCCGAGCCGGTGGACCGCGCCTGGTACCGCGAACTCGCCCGGATCTCCGCCGTCGCCGCCGACATCGGCGGTGTCACCAGCACCCACGTCAACCACCTCACCCCACGCGTCCTGGACATCGACGCGCTCTACCGGCGGATGGCGGACCGCGGCATCACCATGATCGACGAGATCCAGGGGCCGCCCTGCTGGGACGGCCCCGACGTCCTGCTGCGGCAGACCTCCTTCCGCGCGCTGGACGAACCCCGCACCTTCCGCGAGCCGGACGGCAGCGTGACCACCGGCGCACTGCGGGTGCGGTTCGGCGAGGTCGAGGCGCGCGGCATCGCCCTGAGCCGTACCGGCCGCGCCCGCTACGACGCACTCACCACGGAGACGGACCGGCGGCTCGCCACAGCGACGGAGCGGCGGCTCACCGGCGAAGGAGACAGCCGGGGAGCCGCCCGGCAGGACGTGGCCCGCCCCCTCTGGGAGGCCGGTTTCCCGCGCTCGGAACAGCGACTCGCCGCCGAAGGGCTGGGTTACTTCACGTACGCCCCGGCAGCCGCCCGCCCGCGCGACGGGCGGCACCCGCCCGCCGACCTGGCCGGTCTGCTGGAACACGGCTGGCTGACCGCCCGCCCGATCGTCTACGAGGACTTCCTGCCCCGTTCGGCCGCCGGGATCTTCACCTCCAACCTGACCGGACACGGCACCCGGGACACCGCCCGCACCGGAACGCCCTACGACGAACACCGGCTCGCCGAATGCATCGGCCGTCCCGTGCACGACCCCTTCCAGATCTACGCCGCTCAGCAGGACGCCTCCCTGCGGCGGGCGCTGGAAGCGCTGGGAGCGGACGACGCCCTTCGCGAACTGTGCCCCTCCTGACGGCTGTGCCCGCTTTCTGATCCGTACCGGCCCCCCTGCCGGCAGCCCCCGCCCGTCCTCACCCCGCGCCGAAGGAGCCACCCGCCGTGAGCACCCGCACCCAGCTCCCCAGCACCGCAGAACTCCGTGATCTGGCCGCCGACCGGCTGCGCCGCTGCGGCGTCGCGACCGTCCCCGAGGGCGCCGGGATCACCGCCCGTACGCCGCTCACCGGCGGCGTCCTGTACCGGCTGCCCGCCGCCACCGCGGAGCAGGCCGACGCGGCCGTCGCCGCCGCCGAAGCGGCGTTCCGGGAATGGCGCACCGTCCCCGCTCCGCGGCGGGGCGCCCTGGTCAAACGGTTCGGCGAACTGCTCACCGGACACCAGGACGCGCTCGCCGACCTCGTCACCGTCGAGGCCGGCAAGATCCGGTCCGAAGCGCTCGGCGAGGTACGGGAGATGATCGACGTCTGCGACTTCGCGGTGGGGCTGTCCCGGCAGCTCTACGGACGCACGATGGCCTGCGAACGCCCCGGCCACCGCCTCGCGGAGACCTGGCACCCGCTCGGCGTGACCGGTGTGCTGTCCGCCTTCAACTTCCCGGTCGCCGTCTGGTCCTGGAACACCGCCGTCGCCCTGGTCTGCGGCGACCCGGTCGTGTGGAAGCCCTCGGAACTGACCCCGCTGACCGCGCTGGCCTGCGACGCCCTGCTGGCCCGCGCGATCGCCGACACGGGAGCGCCGGCCGCCCTGCACCGGCTGCTCCTCGGCGGCCGGGAGACCGGCGCGCGGCTCGCCGACGACCCGCGCGTCGCGCTGCTCAGCGCGACCGGCTCGGTCCGGATGGGGCGTGCGGTGGCGCCGCGGGTGGCCGCCCGCTTCGGCCGCTGTCTGCTGGAACTCGGCGGCAACAACGCCGCCGTGGTCACCCCGTCCGCCGACCTGGACCTCGCGGTGCGCGGCATCGTCTTCTCCGCCGCGGGCACCGCGGGCCAGCGCTGTACGACCCTGCGCCGGCTGATCGTGCACGAGGACGTCGCGGACCGCCTGACCGAGAAAATCGTGCACGCCTACGGGCAGCTACCGGTCGGCAACCCCTTCGACGCCGCCACCCTCGTCGGACCGCTGATCAGCCCCGCCGCCCACGCGGCCATGGCCAAGGCGCTGGACACGGCGCGGGACGACGGCGGCACCGTACTCACCGGCGGTGTCCCGCACCTCACCGACCAGGCGCCGGACGCCGCCTACGTGAGCCCGGCGGTCGTGCGGATGCCCGCGCAGACCGACCTCGTCCGCACCGAGACCTTCGCGCCCGTCCTGTACGTGCTGACCTACCGCACCTTCGAGGAGGCCATGGCCCTGCACAACGGCGTGCCGCAGGGCCTGTCGTCCAGCGTCTTCACCCGTGACCAGCGGGAGGCCGAGCGTTTCCTGGCCGCCGACGGCTCCGACTGCGGCATCGCCAACGTCAACATCGGCACGTCGGGCGCGGAGATCGGCGGTGCCTTCGGCGGGGAGAAGGAGACCGGCGGCGGCCGGGAATCCGGTTCGGACGCCTGGCGGGCGTACATGCGCCGGGTCACCACCACCGTCAACTACTCCGACGCCCTGCCGCTGGCGCAGGGCGTCAGCTTCCTCTGAAGCCGTGAGCCCGTGGGTGGGAGGCGCGCCGTGCCCGTGGGTGGGCTGCCCGTCCGGCGCTCAGTTGAGGGTACGGGCGGACAGCAGCCGTTCGATGACGACGAAACGCTCGTCGAGCGGAGCGAGCCGCAGCAGCCGGCGGACCACGGGGCGCGGCCCGAGCAGCATCAGACGGCCACCGCGGTTGACGACCCGTTCACGGACCCGGCACAGCAGGGCCAGGCCGCTGCAATCCATGAACGTGACCTGACAGAGGTTCACGACGACCGTGCCGGGCCGGGGCGGCAACGCCTCACCGAGGACGGGTTGCAGGGTCAGCGCCAAGGCGAGATCGAGTTCTCCCTTGAGCGCGAGCACGAACTGGTCCCCTACCGCGTACGTGAGCAGTGCCGTGTCGGCGGTGCGTTCGGTCATGGCGCCCCCCACCGGTTGCGCGGGCCGCGGAGCGCGGCTTCTGGCTGATGGCACCGGGGACCGGGGTGCAGAAAAACCGTAGCGGGGCGCGTACGAGGAGAATCGATCAGGCAAGGTCGCGCCCCTCGAACGGGTGAAGTCTTGCGCTATCTCTTGACAGATCCTCCGGGGTGCGGAATGCGCCCCGGGCCGGGTGCCTTGACAGGCGGGGCCCGGCCCGGGGCGGCACGCGATCAGGACTGCGGCGGCTGGTCCTGGCCCTGATCCCTGCCGAGCTGGTCCTTGAGCTTGTCCTGGGCCGTGTCGACCTGGCTGCTGTACTTGCCCTGGGACTTCTCGTCGACGAAGTCGCCGGCCTTGTCGACGCCCTGGCCGGCCTTGTCCTCGTGACCCTTCAGCATCTGCTTGAGCTTGTCCATCACGGACATGAGTCGTCCTCCTCGCCACTGACGCCCCCACCTCTCCAGGGTCGCCGGGTCCGGCCGAATCCGCATCCGGGGTGCCGCGCGCCCGTGCCCGGCGGACCGGCGTACAGGGGCCGGAGGCGCTGCTAGGACGGGCGGCCCTGCAAGGTGCGCACGGGAATCAGACAGTGCGCGGAACTCTTGATCACGCCCTCGTCGCCCGCGAAGGCGCGCAGCATGTCCTCGCTGACCGGCCCGCCCGGCTTCGCCTCCGGCCACGGCCGGGTGGCGAACATGCCGTACACCTGGCCCCGGTGGTCCGCCGCCGCCAGCCACTCCGGCGGCACCGGGCACTGCGCGCTGAAGATCGGCATCGTCAGCACCGCCCGTCCGGCCTCGACGATCAGCGTCAGCGGGAGGGAAGGGGTGCGGGAGGCGTCCTGGAGCTCGCCGCCGACCAGCAGCCCGGCCTGGCTGAGCATGGTGCCCATGACCTCGGTCCCGGTCTCCGGGCCGTCCTTGCCGTCTCCGAGGGAGTAGGTGAGCAGGAAGGGTACGTCGTGACCGTCCTCGGGGTGCGCGCCGCTCCAGCCGATCATCATGAGGGTGCCCAGCTGGCTGTACGGAGGGTTGCCGGTGGTGGCCTGGGATGTGGTCATGGCGGGCACCTTAGTGACCTTCGCGTGCCGTCGTTCGCGCGCTTCACCCGGTTGGCGGAGCCTCGCCGGCATCCCAGCCGAACGGGGTCCGGACGGTCACCCGTACCGGCGATCCCGAGGGGCCGTACGCCACGTGCGCGTCAGGGCGGGGCCACGGGAGCGGCACCTGTACGGCGGGGGAGCGGCACCCGTACGGCGGGGGAGCGGGACGGGTACGCCCCGGGAGCGGCGGCGGCCGGTTCGCGCGTCCCGGCGGCGGGCACCATGACGGCAGGCCCGGCAGCGGCACGGGACGCGGTGCTCCCGGCGGCGGGCCCGGTGCCGGAACCCGGAGTCGGAGGGGGATGCGGCCCGATGGACCTTTCCGAGGTGGAGTACCACGACCCCGACGACGCGTCGGGCGAGGAGGCGATGGCCGACTACGCCCGGCTGGCCTGCGAACTCACCGGTATGGATCCCCGGTACGGCATACCGGCGCTGGTCACGATCGCGCGGCGGGAGTCCTCGTACAACCACCCGCGCTGGCGGGTGAACACCACCGACGGCAACGCCTGGGGGCCGGTCATGGCCGACGGGCACCCGCGCAACTGCTCACGTGGCGCCACCCAGTGCGTTCCGCAGACCTTCGCCGCGTACCACCGCTGCGGCACCGCCCGCACGCCGTACGACGTGGTGGCCTGCATGACCGCGACCATCGGCTACGTCCGCGACCGGTACGGCGTCGACGAGTCCGGCTCGAACTTCGCGGAGCGGGTGCAGCAGGCCGACCCGACCCGGCCGCCGAAGGGGTACTGAAGCGGGGCGCCGGCGGGCGGCGAGCGGCGGACGGCGCGGGCGGGGCTCAGGCGATGGCACCTTCCGTCCAGGCTCGGGTGAGGATCTCGTCCACGGTCTGTTCGACGGTCTGGTGCGTGGTGTCCAGCCACAGCCCGATCGGCGGGGTGTGCTCGCGCAGCGCCGTGTCGAGGTCGCGCACGCTCCAGTCGGGCCCGTACGCCGTCTTGGCCCGGGCCGCCTCCCGCTGCTCGACCGCCGACGGGTCCGGGGTGAGCACCACCACCGCCAGCGGGCGGGTCCTGATGTGCTCGGCCATCTCGGTCAGATGCTCGCCGAGCAGGATGTCCTGGGCGATCACGGTGAACCCGGCCTGGGCGTACTGGTCGGCGCAGGTGGCGGTCAGCCGGTGCCGCAGCCGCAGTTGCGCGAGGGCCGACGCGCCGGCGTCGGGCGTCATCTCCTCCCGCCCCCGGACGACCATGCGCCGGAACGTGTCACCGCGCAGGTGCACCGACCGCGCCAGCCGCTCGGCGAGCGCCTGGGCCACGGTGGACTTCCCGGCGGCCTGAATTCCCGTCAGGATCACGACCCCCGGGCCGAGCCACGGTCCCTGGGGCGCGGCGGGCGCGCTGTCGGTGGAGTGTGCCGTCATGGGTTCGGCTGCCTTTCCGCGCGGGGTTCCGGCCGGTCGCGGAGCGGTGGGGGCCGCTCCGCCGGGGCATCGTAGCGCCCGCGCCGATCACGGCGGTTGCCTGCCGGTGCGGTACGGGCACTGCGCTGCTCGCCCCCGGCCGTCAGCCCCTGGCTGTCAGCCGGTCGCCGTCAGCCCGTCGATCATGCGGTTGAGAAGCCGGTCGAAGGTCGCGTCGGCGGAGGGGGTGCCGCCCGGCGCGGTCAGGGCCTCGGCGACCTTCGGGCAGGCGTCCGTGACGGCGGCGGAGCGCAGATAACGGGCCTGCGCGTCGTGGAAGGCGCGGCCGGTGGCGGAAGCCGCCGCTTCCTGGGCGAGTTCATGGGTGACATGGCTCGCCACGAAGCCGGAGAGCAGGCTGAGGATTTCGAGTGCCGCCGGTGCGCCGAGCCCCACGGGAGCGAGGACGGCGAGGGCGTGCTCCAGGGTGGCGAGGGTGTTCGGGCCGAACGTCTGCCGTGCGGGCAGCGCCATGGGCAACCACGGGTGACGCCGCATCAGGTCGCGCTGCTCGTGGAAGAGGTCTCGCAGATCCGCGCGCCAGTCGCCGGACGGCCCGGGCGGCAGCCGGTGCTCCCCGGCGACCTCGTCGATCATCAGCTCCAGCAGCGTCTCCTTGTCGGGGACATAGCTGTAGAGCGACATGGTGCCGGCCCCGATCCGGGCCGCGACCGCGCGCATGGTGACCGCGCCGAGCCCTTCGGCGTCGGCGAGGGCGACGGCCGCGGCGGTGATCTCGGCCCGGCTGTGCGCCGGGGGACGGCCGCGCCGGGGGCGTTCGGCCGGTGCCCAGAGCGCCTCCGGGTCCACTCCGGCGGTACGGCCGGATGTGCCTGTACGGGTCACGGCAACCTCTCTCTGCTGTCCGTCGCCATCCAATCATCCGCTATTCTCGTACGCAGTACGGTAATAGCGCGCCATCAGGAAGAGCAGTCCGCACCAGGAATCGAGGCACCGTGACGACAGCGACGCACCGCCCCACCGCGAAGAAGCCGCCCCTGCTGGTCAGGGCGGTACGGCGCACCCTGCGCGGCATGCCCGACCCGCGCCACGACGTCGCCCACGAAGCCGGACTCGTGGTGCCGGCCGCCGACGGCAGCCCACTGCTGACCGACCACTACTTCCCCCGGGCCGCAGGCGACTTTCCCACCCTGCTGGTCCGCTCGCCGTACGGCCGCGGCATCCCGTGGGCGCCGATGTTCGGCATTCTCTTCGCCGAACAGGGCTTCCACGTCGTCCTGCAGAGCAGCCGCGGCACCGGAGGGTCCGGCGGCACCTACGCCTCGTGGCAGCACGAGGCCGCCGACGGCCGGGTGACCGTCGCGTGGCTGCGCCGGCAACCCTGGTTCACCGGCGTCCTCGGCACGCTGGGACCCAGCGCCCTCGGGTACGCGCAGTGGGCCCTCGCCGCCGCCCCGCCTCCGGAGCTGCGGGCCATGGTGGTCCAGGTCGGCTTGCACGACCTGCACGGCTTCTTCTACCCCTCGGGCCGTGCTTCGGGCCCGTTCGCCCTGGAGAGCGCCCTGGTCTCGACTCTCGGCCGGATGCACTACGGCCGGGGTGCCCTGGCCTTCGCGCGGGCCGCGCTGCGCCTGCGACGCCACCTCCGGAAGATCACCCGGACGCTGCCGCTCGGCGAGACGTACGGGCCCGGCCTCGGCGGCCGGGTGCCGTTCCTGGACGAGGCGATGGCCCGGCCCGATCCGGAGGACGCCCACTGGCAGGGTGCGGACGTCGGTGACGCGGCCGCGCGGGCGGCCGTACCGACCAGCCTGATCACCGGCTGGCACGACGTGTTCCTCGACCAGACGCTTCAGCAGTACGCCCGGCTGCGCCGCGCCGGATGCGACACCGCCCTGCTCGTCGGCCCCTGGACCCACAACTCCGCCATGCAGCAGGGCTGGGTGGACGTCTTCGCCGAAAGCCTCGCCTGGCTCCGGGCCCACCTGTGCGACGACGCGTCCGGCCTGCGCGAAACGCGGGTGCGCGTCCATGTGGGAGGGCGTCAGGAGTGGCGGGAGCTGTCCGACTGGCCTCCGGTGGCGACCGGCCGCCGCTGGTACCTCGACGGCGAACGCGACGGCGCGCTGAGTGCTCGGTCCCCCGAGGGCGCGCCGCCGCTGTCCTTCCGTTACGACCCGGCCGACCCGACGCCCTCGGTCGGTGGGCCCCTGTTGAGCCGGACCGCCGGGCCCCGGGACAACGCCGCCTTGGAGGCCCGCGAAGACGTGCTGACCTTCACCACCCCGCCGCTCGCCGAGCCGCTCGACGTCCTCGGCACGGTCGCCGTGGAACTGCGGGTCACGACGGACACCGGCTACGCCGATGTCTTCGCCCGGCTCTGCGACGTCGACGAGCGGGGGCGGTCGGTCAATGTCTGCGACGGGATCCGGCGCCTGGACCCCGCCACGGCCGGGAGCGCGGCCGGCCCGGCGGAGGTGACGGTGGCGATGAGCCCCACCGCCCACTCCTTCGCCGCCGGACACCGCGTCCGCCTCCAGATCAGCGGCGGCGCCCACCCGCGCTTCGCCCGCAACACCGGTACGGACGAGCCCTTGCCGACGGCCACCCGGCTGGTGCCCGTCGTGATCTCGCTGCACCATCCGTCGGCGCTGGTGCTGCCGCGGACCGACCCCGAGGCGGAAGGGGCGGAGCGGGCGGAACGGGCGCGGTCTCAGACGAAGAAGGCGTTCATGCCGTCCACGTCGGACAGGTAGGTCTCGATGGCCGCGATCTTCCCGTCGCGCACGGTGCACACCGTGGACAGGTGCTCGTCCAGGACCAGATCGCCGCGCTGTGCGGTGTTGTGCAAGGACAGCGCCATGTTGCGGGGGCTGACGAGGATGTGCAGCAGGGCGAAGTTCAGGCCGTACCCGGCGATCTTGCGGGCACGTTCGACGACGCCGTCCGCGCCGTGCGCCGTCCCGGAGATCGTGTTGTCGCCGGGCAGCTCCCAGGTCGCGTCCTCGTGCAGCAGGGAGCGGATCGTGTCCCAGTCGGCGGTGGCGAGCGCGGCGTGGAACTGCTTGCCGAGGGAGTAGTTGTCCTCGTAGACGGTCATGAGGGCTCCTTCATGCGAGAGGGTGCGGGCGGGCCGGTCCGGGCGGACCTGCCGACCCGTCAGTTCGTATGTTCTAGAACAGTAGCAGAGTGGGCGTGCGGGGAGGAGGGACGGGGAGGGTGGGGAGGTGGGCCGCGTGTCGGTCCGTCCGCGTACGCTCGGGGCATGGCCGTACTGAGTCACCCCGACCGTGCCGAACTACGCATCGCGGACGTCCTGGAGGCGTTCGCGCACCCGATCCGGCTGCGCATCGTGCACCGGCTCGCCCATGGAGCCGAACGCTCCTGCGGCGAGCTGCTGCCCGAAGTGTCCAAATCCACCGCCAGTCACCACTGGCGCGTGCTGCGCGAGAGCGGTGTGCTCCACCAGCGGCGGGAGGGCCGTCGCCTGGTGATGCACCTGCGGCGCGAGGACCTGGAGGCGCGCTTCCCGGGGCTGCTGGACGTGGTGCTGGCGGCTGCCGGGGGCGACCCTGAGGTGGTCGTGGGGGAGGGCGCGCAGGCCACCGGCGTGCTGCCGTCCTGACGGTGCTGCCCTCCTGGCGGGTGCTGCGGTGCTGTCGCGAATCGGCCCGTTCGGCGCGGTTCGTCCGCAGGGGATGTGCCGCATGAGAGCCTGACGGCCGGGTACCGGCGAGGCCGGAGGTGAGCGCATGTCCGGTGCGGCGAAACCGTCCGGTGCGACGACGGCGGTCGTCGAACTGGCCGCCTGGTGGGTCGTGCTGGCCGCGCTGTGGTTGGTGCTGGTCAGCAGCCTCGATCTGCTGGAGTGCCTGGTCGGCGCGGCAGCCGCCCTGCTCGGCGCGTGCGCCGCCCGCGCGGCCCGCAGGGCAGCCGTCAGCGGTGCCGCCGGCAACGGCCCCGCGCACACCCGCCCGGCGCAAGGCCGGCCGCGGTGAACGGCTGGCTGCTCGCGGCCGCGCTGCTGCTCCTCTTCGCCTTCGCCCCCACCGTGTGGGGTGCGGCGAGCGGGCCCGTACGGCGGCGGGTCATGGCGCAGAACCTCGCGACGCTCGTCGCCTGCCTCACCGTGCTGCTGCTCGCACAGGGCTACGCCCGGCCGTCGTACGTCGATCTGGGCCTCGTCCTGGCCGTCCTCGGTCCCGCCGGAACGCTCGTCTACGCCCGGCTGCTCGCCGACGAACTGGCCGGACAGCCGGTGCGCGACCGGGTCGCCGGCGTCCTCGACCGCGTCATGACGCCGCTCGCCGCCCTCTCCGTACCCCTGGTGGTGCTGCCGTTGTGCGTCGCCGCGGGACCGGGCAGGGCGATGGTGAAGCTGCTGGTCATCGGGGTGCTGCTGGTCGGCGGGAACATCGTGTCCTCGCGCGCGCTGTCCGGGCGGCGCGCCGGGGAGAAAGCCGGTGCGGCCGATGAATGACGTGCTGATCGTGCTGGCCCTGGCGTGCGTGGCGGCGGCCGCGACCGCCGCCGTACTGGCCCGCGACCCGGTCCGGCAGTCGACCGTACTGGCCCTTCTCGGCCTCGCCCTCGCCCTCCTCTTCGCCGTTCTCCAGGCGCCGGACGTCGCGCTCTCCCAACTAGCGGTCGGCTCCGTCCTCACCCCGCTGTTGCTGCTGCTCTCGGTGCGGAAGGTGCGGCGCAAGGGCCGGGCGGACGGTCACGACCGGGAACCCGGCAGCTCCGGGGAAGGGGAGCGGCGGTGAGCAGACGGATCCGGATGTGGGTGCTGGTCCTCGGCGGCCTGGGCGTGGCCGTCCTGCTGTTCGCCGCGAGCCTGGACCTGCCGGAGTTCGGCGGCGACCGGCACCCGTACGGCGCGCGGGCCGTCGAGGCCGCCCTCGCCCGGCACACCGCCAACGTCGTCGCGGCGGTCAATTTCGACCAGCGGGCGTTCGACACCCTCGGCGAGGAATCGATCCTCTTCTGTGCGGCGCTCGGCACCGTCGTGCTGCTCCGCCAGACCCGCGACGAGCACCGGGTACGCCCCGAACCGGCGCGCGTGGCCCCGCCCGTACGCCGTTACGCTCTCGTCGCGCTCCCGGTCACCCTGCTCATCGGTCTGTACGTCGTCGCACACGGCCAGCTCAGCCCCGGCGGCGGCTTCCAGGGCGGGGTGGTCGTCGCCACCGCCCTGCACCTGCTCTACATCGCCGTGGACTACCGCGCGCTGGAGCGGATCAGACCGGTCGGCCTGTACGCGACGGCGGACGCGGCGGGAGAGGCCGCCTACCTCCTGCTGGGCGCCGCCGGCCTGGTCGCCGGAACCGCCTACCTGACCAACTTCCTCCCGTACGGCACCTTCGGCACGCTCGCTTCCGGCGGCACGGTCCCGCTGCTCAACGCGGCCATCGGGGTGGAGGTCGCCGGCGGGGTCGTGGTGCTGCTGGCCTCCTTCCTCGACCAGGCGGTGGAGATCGAGGACGCGGCGGAGCACGCCGGCCCCGGAGAGACCCGTCACCCCGCCCCACCGCCCCCGTCCGAGGAGAAGCCGACATGAGCGTGCTGCCGTATCTCGTCGCCGGCTGGATCTTCCTGATCGGCTGTTACGGGCTGGCCACCAGCCGCAACCTCATCCACGCCGTCGGCTGCCTCGCCGTCTGCCAGGCGTCCACGTACGTCCTGCTGCTCGCCGTGGGCTACCGGGACGGCGGCACCGCACCGGTCTTCTCCGACCTGCGGCCCGGCCCCCGGCCGGTCGTCGATCCCGTCGTCCAGGCCCTGACCCTCACCGACGTGGTGGTGGGGGCGACGGTCACCGCGCTGCTGCTGGCCCTCGTCGTCCAGGTGGGCAAACGGCACGGCACCGTGGACCCGGACGAACTCTCGGAGCTGCGCGGGTGACCCCGACCGGCACGTTCGTCCCCGCCGCCATGACCCTCACGCCCGCCGCCACCCTCCCGCTGATCGTGGCCACCCCGCTGCTCGGCGCCGCCTTCCTGGTGGCCGCCGGACGGCGGATGCCGCGCCGGGCCGCCGAGACCGCGGGCACCGTCTTCGCCGCGGCCACCGCCGTCCTCGCCCTCTCCGTCCTGCTGCGCGGCACGCCCGCGGACGCGCCGGGCGCACGTGCCGTCGAATGGCTGGGCGGCCGGCACCCGCACGGCGGCGCGGGCGTCGGCATCGTCCTGGTCGGTGACCGGATCGGCGTCGGCCTGGCCGCCGTCACCTCGCTGCTCGTCGTCGCCGTCCTCGCCTACTCCTGGCGTTACTTCGACGAGCCGCCGCACCGCCAGGCGGGCACCTTCCCCGCCCTCGTCCTGATCTTCCAGGCGGGCATGTGCGGCTTCGCGCTCACCGGTGACCTGTTCAACGCGTTCGTCTTCTTCGAGCTGATGGGCGTCGTCGCGTACGCGCTCACCGGCTACCGCGTCGAGGAGAAACGCGCCGTCCAGGGCGCCCTCACCTTCGGCGTCGTCAACTCCCTCGGCGGCTACGCGACACTGCTCGGCGTCGGCCTGCTGTACGGACGCACCGGCGAACTCGGCTTCGTCCAGATCGGCGCCCGGCTGGCCGCCCACCCGGGCGAGCCCTCCGGCGGCGGCCCCGGCGGCCCCGACTTCCTTGTCCTGACCGCCTTCGTCCTCGTCCTGACCGGTCTGCTCGTCAAGGCCGCGGCGGTCCCCTTCCACTTCTGGCTCCCGGACGCCCACGCGGTGGCACCCACCCCGGTGTGCATGCTGCTGTCCGGCGTCATGGTCGAACTGGGCGTCTACGGCACGGCACGCGTCTACTGGACTGTCTTCGCGGGCCCCGGCGGCATCCCCACGGCCGACGCGCACCGCATGCTCCTCACCCTCGGCACACTCACCGCCGTCGTCGGCGCGCTCATGTGCTGGCAGCAGCGCCACCTCAAGCGGATGCTGGCCTTCTCCACCGTCGCGCACACCGGCCTGTTCCTGATCGGGCTCGCCGTCATGACTCCCGAGGGCACGGGCGGTACGGCGCTGTACGTCCTCGCCCACGCGGGCGTCAAGGCCGCGCTGTTCGCCGCCATGGGCATCCTCCTCGACCGCTTCCGCAGCGTCGACGAGCACGAACTCCACGGCCGCGGCCGGGAACTGCCCCTCGTCGGTGTGGTCTGCGCCGTCGGCGGACTGGCCCTGGCCGGGCTGCCGCCCTTCGGTACGGGACTGGGCAAGGCCGTCTCCGAGGAGGCGGCAGGCGGCTGGCAGGCGGCCCTGTTCGTGGTGGTGTCGGCAGTCACCGGGGGAGCGGTGCTGCGCGCCGTGGCCCGGATCTTCCTGGGAGCGGGGGTACGGCCCGAAGCCGCCGGTCAGGCGGAGGCCCGCGCGGACGAGACCAGCGGCAAGGACGAGGAGCCCGAGACCGCCGGCCCGCTGAGCCGCATCCCGGACACCATGCTGGCGGTCCCGGTCGTGCTGCTGGCGGGCGCCCTGGCCGTGGGCGTCGTACCAGGGCTGCACGCGGCGGTCGGCCGGGCCGCCGACGCCTTCCTCGACCGGGCGGGCTACGCGGCCGCCGTCCTGCACACGCCCCCGGCCGCGTCCGTACCGACGCCCGCACCGCACTGGTCCGTGGCGGGTGTGGGGCTCGGCCTGCTGTCCGCCGCCCTGGCCTGCCTCCTCGCCCGGTGGGCCGTACGCCGCACGGGCCCGACCCGGCAGACCCGCTGGGCCGCGCCCGTGCGCCGCCTGCACTCCGGGCACATCGGCGACTACGTCGCCTTCGTCCTGGCAGGCATGGCCCTGGTGGCGGCGCTCCTGCTCCCGTCCCTCCACTGAGGCCCCGACAGGGGCAGCGACTGCCGGGGTCTCGGCGGAATCCGCCCCTCAGTCCTTCCGGTACGCGTACGCCTCCCCGGCAGCCGCAGCGACCGCGTCCAGGTCCGCCCCCGTGGCCGCGCTGACCACGGCGGCCACCGCGCCCTCGACGAACGGCGCGTCCACCAGCCGCGTGCCTTCGGGCAGTTCGTCCCCCTCGGCCAGCAGCGCCTTGACGGTCAGTACGGCGCTCCCGAGGTCCACCAGGACCGCGACGCCCGCGCCCCGGTCCACCGTCCGCGCCGCCTCGGTGATCAGCTCCGCGCTGGTCCCGAGACCGCCGTCCGGGGTGCCGCCCGCCGCCGCGACGGGCGCCTTGACGTCTCCGCCCGCCAGGCCGGTCGCCAGCCGCGCCACCGACTCGGCCACCGGCCCGCTGTGCGACACCAGCACGATGCCCACGTAAGAAGTGTCCGCGCCGCTCACTCGGCCACCCCCTGGCCGGCGGCCTCCGCCAACGCCGCGAACAGCAGCGCGGACGAGGCGGCCCCCGGGTCCTGGTGGCCGATGCTGCGTTCACCGAGATAGCTCGCCCGGCCCTTGCGGGCCTGGAGCGGCACGGTGTCCTGCGCCCCCTGCCCGGCCGCCTCGGCGGCGGCCGCGAAGGACGTGGCCAGCGCCTCGACGGCGGGGTCCAGCGCGTCGAGCATCGTGGCGTCACCGGGCGCGGACCCGCCCAACTGGGCGACGGCGTCCACCCCGGCTCGCAGCGCCGTCCGCAGCTCGTCGACGGTGACACGGTCCGCCTCGCCGAGCGCCTTGCCCGTACGCCGCAACAGCGTCCCGTACAGCGGCCCCGACGCACCGCCCACCGTGGAGATCAACTGCCGCCCGGCCGTCGTCAGCACGGCACCGGGTGTCTGCGGCGGCTCGGCTTCGAGGGTCTTGACCACGGCCGCGAAGCCGCGCTGGAGATTGCTGCCGTGGTCGGCGTCGCCGATGGCGGAATCCAGGTCGGTGAGGCGGGCCGCTTCCCGGTCGACGGAGGCGGCGGACGCCGTCATCCAGCGCAGGAAGAACCCGGCATCCAGTGCCGTTTCGGACACGAACTGCTCCTCTGGTCGTACGTGCGCGTGCGACGTCTTGGCACAGACTCACCTGTGCGGGTGAACGTCTCCACCAGTGTGTACCTGTCCACCCGTGTCCTTGCTGCACCAGCGCCCCCGCGCGTCCGCACCGCTCGCGCGTCCGTACCGGCGTCCGTACCGCTCGCGCGTCCGCACCGTCCGCACCGTCCGCACCGCCCGCGCGTCCGCACCGCCCGCGCGCCTCAGCGTCCCCACCGCAGCGCCGCCGTCTGCACCGGCGCGTCCCACAGCCGCAGCAGCTCCGCGTCGGCCTGGCACAGCGTCACCGAGCAGCCGGCCATGTCCAGCGAGGTGACGTAATTGCCGAGCAGCGTACGGGCGACCGGCACACCCCGCTCACCGAGCACCCGGTGCACCTCGGCGCCGAATCCGTACAGCTCCAGCAGCGGCGTGCCGCCCATCCCGTTGACCAGCGCCAGCACCGGCTGCCGGGGGTTCAGGTCGGCCAGCACCGCGTCCACCGCGTAGTCCGCGATCTCGCGCGCGGTCATCATCGGCCGCCGCTCCCGCCCCGGCTCACCGTGGATTCCCACGCCCAGCTCCAGCTCACCGGCGGGCAGGTCGAACATCGGGCCGCCCTTGGCCGGCGTCGTACACGCGCCGAGCGCGACGCCGAAACTGCGCGAGGACTCGACGACCTGCCGCGCCAGCTCCGCCACCCGGTCCAGCGGCGCTCCCTCCTCGGCCGCCGCCCCCGCGATCTTCTCCACGAACAAGGTGGCCCCGGTGCCCCGGCGCCCGGCCGTGTGCAGCGAGTCCGTCACCGCCACATCGTCGTTGACGAGCACACTGGCGACCCGTACCCCCTCGTCCTCCGCCAGCTCGGCGGCCATCTGGAAGTTCAGCACGTCACCGGTGTAGTTCTTCACCAGGAACAGCACACCCTCGCCACTGTCCACGGCCGCCGCGGCCCGCACCATCTGATCGGGCACGGGCGAGGTGAACACCTCTCCCGGACAGGCGGCGTCCAGCATCCCCGGCCCGACATACCCCCCGTGCAACGGCTCGTGCCCACTCCCACCCCCGGAAACCACCGCCACCTTCCCGGCAACCGGCGCATCCCGCCGCACCACCACCCGATTGTCGACATCCACCACCAGCTCGGGGTGCGCCGCGGCCATCCCGCGCAGCGCGTCGGCGACGACGGTTTCGGGGACGTTCATGAGCATCTTCACGGGGCGCTCCTCGGTGGCTCGAAGGGCTTGGCGACGGACTCCGTCGGTACTGGTGCTGACCTCATGCCGATGTGCTGACGGAGGGTAAGTTACCGGGCGGGTTACTCAGCGTGACGGCCTCAGGATATGCGGAGGTGCTGGAGGTGGCGCAAGGGCCGGAGGGCGGAGGGCGTGCCCGGTATGGCTTGTTGGCGGGTGATGGCCTGGGCGTTCATCCCTGGACGCGGGGGGTGCCTCTATGTCTTCCGTCAAGGCGCCCGGGTTCAGTTTGGGGTGGTTTGACTGGCGGAGGTCAGGCGGCGAGCTGGACGTCTGTGGG
>NZ_JBVHPX010000032.1:0-79176 GCF_055567735.1 Streptomyces sp. NPDC026394 | reverse complement strand
CCCACATACACGCTGTCGGTCATGGCTCCGGAAGGTAGCAGCCAGCCGCAGCACTCACAGCAGCAACTACCGCCACTTTCGCAACAGGCCCTAGCGGCCTCCTCCGGTGCTGGCCGCTTGTCCACGGGCTCGGCGCGGCGCGGGTACCGTCCTGGGTAGGACTCAGAACGGAGGCCGCTATGGCGGAGATTGGCGACCGCCCGCGTACGTTCGGTCAGCGGGTTCGGCACGCACGCGAGCGGCGGGGGCTGACGCGACCGGTCGTTGCCGGTCTGGTGGGGCGCAGTACGGAATGGGTCAAGGCGGTGGAGAACGACAAGGTGGCGATGCCGCGTCTCCCGCTCCTCCTGCGGCTGGCAGAGACCCTCGGGGTGGATGATCTGGCCTCCCTCACGGGGGATGAGCGCCTGTCGGTCGCCACGTACACGATGGGTGCCCATTCGTCTCTCGCGCGGGTCAGGGCCGCACTGACGGACTACGACGTGGCGGTACGCGACGAGGAGCCGTCCTCCGCGTCCGCGCTCGCCGACCGGGTGACCTGCGCATGGCAGGCATGGCACGGAGCGGGAGAGCACCGCTCACGGGTCGCCGATCTGCTGCCGTCCCTGCTGGCCGATCTCCAGCACGCCGCACGGACGCATGAGGGGACCGAACGGCGGCGCGCCATGGTGCTGATGGCGCAGGTCTACCACCTGGCCCAGTTGTACCTGTCCTTCCAGCCCGCCCCGGACCTGCTGATGCTGACGAGCGACCGGGCGATGAAGGCGGCGCAGGAAGCCGACAGCCCGCGCGCAGTCGCCGCCGCCGTGTGGTACCTCAACCACCTGTTCCGGGATGCCGGCGAACGGGCCGAAGCGCGCGTTGACATCGCGATGCAGGCCACCCGGCTCTTGGACCAGGACCGCGGGCCCGACGACGTGGCCTTGTCCGGGCTGCTGCACCTGGCCGCGGCTCTGTCGCACGCAAAGGTCGGACGGAAGGGCGACGCGGAACGGCACTGGGACACCAGCGCCGCCGCCGCCGCGCGCCTCGGCCACAGCTACACGCATCCGTGGCTGATCTTCGGACACGGCATGGTCAACGCCTACGCGGTCACGATGAACACCGATCTCGTACGGGCCGGAGCGGCGGTGGACGCCGCAACGCACATCGACCTTGCCTCCATGCCGTCGACCACCCGCCGTTCGTTCCACACCATCGAGACAGCGCGGGCCCACAGTCTGCAAGGAGAGACGATCTCAGTCGTCCACCTGCTCAAGCGCGCCTACGAGATCAGCCCCGAGACCGGCAGCGCGAACATCCGGGATGAAGCGCGCGGCCTTGCGCGTCAACTGGGCGTCGCAGCATAGGGGTAGGGCTGCTACCCCTCCGCAAGGGGGTAGGAGTCCTACCCCTTGCTGCCGTCACCCAGACCTACGGTCGGTCCTCCCCACCACCGACACGAGGTCTGGCGATGACCAGCATGATGTCCGCAGCACGGCCCCGCAGAACGGGACACCCCGGATACACCCTGATCAAGGTCCGCGCCCCGGAAGCGGCAGCGGACGCCCGGCACCTGGCGCGTGTGGCGCTCGCCGCATGGGGCATGGACACCGAGACGGACACGGCGGTTCTGCTGCTGTCCGAACTCGTGTCGAATGCGGTCCGGCACGCCACACGGGGCGCGTCGATCCGCATCGTCGTCTCCCGCCCGTCCGACAGTCGGCTGCGCCTGGCCGTCGTCGACCGAGACCCCCGCCGTGTACCTGTGGTGCGTGCTGGGGGCCCGGCGGACGCCGACGGCCGCGGGCTAGTCCTGGTCGACCGGCTCGCCGACCGGTGGGGGTACGACCGGATGGGCCCTGCGGTACGGCCGTGGGGCAAGGCGGTCTGGGCTGAGCTGACGGTAGGCGGACCCCATGACCGAGCCTGAGCAGCGGCCCGCGGTGGGCGATGAGGTCCTGGAGGGCCGTACGCGCGCGATCGTGACGGACATTCGAGCGGGCACCGTGTGGCTGCGCGCACCCGGCCGTGAGGAGTGGCCGGCAGACGACGCGGGGCGGCTGCGGGTGACGCGGACCCGAATCCAGCGGATCGAAGCAGGCGACCTGTAGGAAGGCCGCATGGCGGCCCCGGACGGTCCCCCCGAGCCGTCCGGGGTCACCCTACGTACACCCACCCGTGACCGAGGAGAGCAAGACCATGAGTGACCCGAACACCACCCGCTGCGCGGCAGCCGGCGCCGACGTCGTCCGCACGGCGCTGCGCCGCCTGTCCACGGCCAGGACCCCCGGCACCCGCGCCCACCTGGGCGCCTTCTACACCCGGTGCGGCTACACCATCCACGCCCCCGGCGAAGCCGTTTCCCTCGACCGCATCACCCTGCCCTTCAGCGTCGGCGTAGGAGACAGCGAGCGTCTCTTCACCCGCTGGCGCCCCCGCCGCTGACCGAGCAGCGCCATACGGCGGAGGGCCTTGGTTGTCAACGAACTGCCTTCACCGTCAACGAAGTCGCAGATCCTAGATCAGCGGTTGCGGGACGCGGGGCGCGGGAGCAGGTTGCGCAGCAGTTCGGCGGTTTCGACCTCGAGGTCGGCTCCGCCGAGAAGCTGTTCGTTGATGCGGGCGAGGCGGGCGGCGGCTTCGCGTAGGGCGTCGATGTCGCCGACGGCATGATGGGCGAGAAAGAGCTGCCGGTGCAGCAGTTCGCTCTCCTCGGCTGCGAGCAGGCCGCGGCGCGCTGCCCACAGGGCTCCGGCGACGTCGTCGTTCTCGCGGCAGCGGGTGGCCAGCTCGTAGGCGACGTCCACGATCGCGGAGACCATCTCCTGGATGGCGGGTTCGGCCCAGGCGTAGCGCTGGGGGTCGATGCCGCTGAACGGCCGGCCACGGACCAGCGCGAGTGCGCGGCGCAGGGCGAGGTCGCCGTCTTCGTCGTGGCGGGTGAGGCCGGTGCGGGCCAGTTCCTGGAACTGGGTCCAGTCGCAGGTGACGTGGGGGCCGAGGCGGTAGCGGCTGTCGCCGGTGTCCTGCACGCGCGGCAGGTGGGCCTGGCCGACGGTGTCCTTGCCCAGCCAGGAGCGGGTGCGGGAGATGACGGCGTTGCGCATCTGCTTGCCGACCAGACGGCCGGGCCACAGGGCGTCGTCGATGGCGTGGTGGTCGGCTCCGGGGTTCAGCGCGAGGAAAGCGGTCAGTTCGGTGCCGGCGTTGCGGCGGCTGGAGTCGATGCGGCCGCCTGCGCCGTCGATGGTGACGGGGCCGAGCAGCAGGACGGCGGGCCCGGTGGCGGTGTCGGTGGCCGCTTCGGCGGGGCGTACCTCCGCCGCCGGTTCGCTGATCGTGCTGGTGGCCGGGCTGGGGATGGTGACGTGTACGGCCGGCGGGGCCGGCGTGGCGCAGGGGCTGGTCGCACCGGGCGTGCCGCTGTCCGGGGTGGTGGGCAGGGGGGCCTCGCCTGTCGGTGCCACGCCGGTGGTGTGTGCCCGGTCGGTGAGCTGGATGGCGGGTGGGAGGCCGGCGGTGGGGGCGTGAGACGAGGCGTCCTCGTGAGGATTGTTCTCGGCGCTGCCTGCGGCACTTGGCGGTGCGGCCGCGGCGGGCACGTCGGCATGCTCGTGGGGGTGGGGGCCCGGGGTGACGTTGCCTGCGTACGCGTCGACGGCATCGTCGAATTCGTCCATACCCTCCCACTCGTCGTCCAGGTCGTAGGGGCCGGTGGTGTCGGCGGGGGCCGGGACGTCGGTGTGGCTGGCGGCGAGGGTGAGCAGGTCGACGGCGTCGGTGAAGTGGTCGTCGCTCAGGCCTTGCAGGCGGATGGTCAGGTGGGAGCCGGGCAGTGTGACGGGGTGCTCCGGGCCCTGGCAGTCGAGGGTCCAAGCGGTGTCCGGCAGGTCGCTGGTGGTCTCGGCGGTGATGACGGCGCCTGCCGTGCGGGGCTCTTCGGTGAGGGCCTCGATGAGCGCGGTGCGGTCGGGGCCGTCCGGGAGGTCGGCCGCGAGCAGGATGTGCGGGGTCCAGGCGCCGGCGGCGTCGTCGGTGAGGCGGGCGGCGCGCAGGCTGTCGGCGCCGACGGCGGCCAGGGTGCGGCGCTGGTCGGCGGTGTGCGCGATCAGTTCGGCGGTGGCAGCGGGGAGGGCGCGGCTGCGGGCGACGCGTTCGGGTACGGCGTGTTCCAGACCGGGGACGGTGTCGGACAGGGCGGTGATTTCCAGGTGGTCCGAGAGGGGGGTGCTGGCGAGTTCGACGGCGATGGCCTGCAGTACCTGGCGGGCGCAGGTGGCGTCGCCGGCCAGGTGCACGATGCCCGCGTGTTCCAGGTCGATCAGGACCAGGTGGCCGTCGTCGTCCCAGCCGAGGGAGGCCAGCGCCGGGTAGGGGGCGTCGGCGGCGGCCAGTTGCTCGCTGTCGGCCAGGTCTGGGCTGGAGGCCGGGCACACCCACAGGTCCTGCCGGCCGGGGGCTGCGGTGAACGGTTTGGCGGGCGGGGTGTCCTCGGCGAGGTGGAGTTCGACCTTGGTCTCGTGCAGCACCACCGCCTGGAGGGCGGGCAGGTCGCGGTGCGCGGCGCTCAGGTGCAGGGCCAGGGAGCGCAGTGCGGTGCCGAGCAGGTCGAGGCCGGTGGGGTGCTGGGCGGCGCGCAGGCCCTGTTCGGTGGCGGCCGCGCGGCCGGCGGGCATCGGGATGCGCCGGCCGGGCCGGCGGCGGCGCTGTTGCAGCAGGCGGCGGGTGGCCAGGGTGCCGATGAGGGCGGCTGCCAGGGCGCCGGCGCCGGCCCACACGGCGGCCGGTGCGAGCGCGGTGTCGTGGCTCTGGTCGTCGGGTGCGGCCTGCGGTGGGGCGGACCGGCCGTCGGGGGTGCTGGGGGCAGGCGCTGGCGTACGGGAGGGGGCGGCCGGCGTGCTGGCTTCGGCCTTCGGGGACGGCGCGGCCGTCGGCGGTGCCGGGGTCTGCTGGTCGTGGTGGGCGGAGGGCGGTTTCGGGCGGGCCGTTTCCGGTGTGCCTGGCTTGCCGTGCGGTTCGCCGGGCGGGGCGGTGTGCGGCAGGTCCAGGACCTGGCCGGGGTAGATGAGGTCGGGGTCGTCGAAGGTGCCGCCGCCGGGCAGCGGCTGGCCCTTGTTGGTGTCATAGATCGCCTTCCACTGCTGCGGGTCGCCTTGGTCGTCGGCGATCGACCAGAGGGTGTCGCCCTCGCGGACCGTGACGCTGTCCGGCTGCTGCGCCGTGGTGGGGGGCGCAGCGGCGGCTGCAGTCTGGGGCCGGGAGGGTGCGGCGGGGGCCGGGGGGCGGGCATCGGCGGGCAGCTGGAGAACGGTGCCTTTGGGCAGGTACTGGTCCCCGGAGGCCAGTTGCGCGATGTTGGGGTTGAGGGCGGCGAGGTCCTTCCACCGTGTGCCGTCGCCGAGGTAGGTCTGCGCCAGGTCCCAGGGCAGCTCGGTGGCCGAGGTCACGGTGTGCGTGGGGCCGGCGGTGCGGGAGACGGCGGGCGCCGCGGCCGGTGTCGCCGGGTCGTGTCCTGCGGTGTGGGTGGCGGCGGCCGCGGCGACGGGTGCGGGGGTGGCCGCGGACGCGGCGGTGGGGGCGAGCAGCACGATGCCGCCGATGAGGAAGGAGGCCAGGGACTGCAGGCTGCCCAGGCCCTTGATGCGGGGCGCTGAGCGGCGCCGTAGCAGGGCTGCGACTTCGAGCAGGACCGAGAAGGTGAAGGCGGCCCAGCCGGTCCAGCCGATGCAGGTGAGCACGGTCAGGAACAGTGAGCCGTCGTCCTGGGCCAGCAGGTCGATCCCGTCGGCCAGGTCCGTGGGCTGGTGTCCGAGTGCCAGCAGCACGTACGGCACGCCGCCGACCAGGGCGGCCAGGATGATCAGGCCGAGCAGGGCCCGCAGCACGGCCAGCAGGGCGCGCAGGGGTGCGGGGATGCGGTGGGCCATGCTCAGCCTCCAGCGGCTTGGGTCTGCAGGTGCGCGGTCGCGGTGCCGGTCACGGTGATGGTGCTCTTGCCGACGAACTGGGCGAAGTAGGTGTGGTAGGTGTCGGTCACGGTGACGGTGAGGTTCTTGCCGCCGTCGGTGACCGCGGCGCTGCCCTGGACGCCCTGGGCGGCCAGGTAGTCGCGGGCGGCGCCGGCCGCAGCGTCCGGGTCGATGGTGATGGCCGTGCCCTGGACGGCCTGGGCCGGGTCGAGCTGCTGGCCGGCGGTGCGCGCGGCTTCCTGGGCCAGGGAGGTGGCCCGGTTGGCGGCGTTCAGGGCGCCGCCGCCGTCGACGAGCAGTCCCATCACCATCAAGATCGCCACGGTGGCCAGGGCGAAGAACACCGACATGGAGCCCCGGTCGCGGTGGCCGGTGAGCGCGGCACGCCGCCGCAGAAGGAATCGGTGCGCGGCGCTCTTCACTGGCTTCTTCCCCGGTAGGTGTCGAGGGGGCTGGTCCACGACGCGGTGAGGGTCTTGGCGCCGGGCAGGCCCGGCAGTCCGATGTCGGAGAGGCGGGCGGTGCAGGCGATGGCCGCGGTGACGTCGGCGTCCACGCCGACGTCCGACTGGTAGCCGGACGTGTCGATGCTCACGCTGGTGGCCTGGCAGGTGATGCCCTCGCCGCTGAGGCTGCGTTCGGCCGCGGCCTGGGCCGCGCTCTGGGCACTGCCGGCGTCACGTTCCAGGGAGGCCGCGCGGGCGGCGGCGCGGGCGGCGCTGTCCACGGCGCCGTCGGCGTCGGTGATCCGTCCGAAGGCGACCATCAGCAGGAGCAGGGCGATGACCACCGGTGCGAGGACGGCGGTCTCCAGGGAGTAGGAGCCGCGGTCCTGGCGCAGGGCCGCCAGGATGCGGCGCAGGCGGGGGCCGAGGGGGCGGGGTGCGCTCATGGGGTGGTCCAGCGTTCGACGGGGGCGTCGGCGTGCTGGACGACGTCCAGGGACAGGCCGGGGACCAGGGTGGCGACGCTGCCGCGCACGGTGATGCGGATCTGCTGGTCGGTGCTGCCGGCCGCGGAGACGCTCGGCGTACGGACGCTGCCGCCGTAGCGGGTGAGGAAGGCCTGCGCCTGGGCGACGGCGTCCTCGCTGCCGGAGCCGAAGCGCCGGCCGGCTTCGACGCCCTGGCGGGCGGCGGACTGGGCGACCTTGCGGGCGTGGAAGTACAGGCCGGCCTGGAGGGCGGTGAGGATCAGCGCGAGGACGACGGTGGCCAGGACCGCGAACTCCACGCTGCCCGACCCGCGGTCGCCGCGCAGCCTGCGGCGTCTCAGGGCGCGCCGCAGGCGTGATGTCCTCACCGTGTTCGTACCTTTCTCTTTCTGCCGGGGCGGGCGCTCAGCCGCCGTTGATGATGCCGATCTTCTCCATGAGCTTGGTTTTGATCGCCACGACGAGCAGGCCCGCGGCGACCAGCAGCGCGCCGACGATCACGGCCATTTCGGTGGAGCTCTGCCCGTCGTCCCGGTTTTGCTTGAGGAGTTCGTAGCGGCTGCGGATCCATACGGTCAGCACCTTGATGTCCATGGCGGGTTCCTTCGGTCAGCTGGCGAGGATGGTGATGGTGATGGGGATCATCACGAAGACGAGCATGAGGATGACGCCGGCCGTCACCGGCAGGACCATCGCGGCGCTGGCGGCGTTGGCCTCGGCCTTGGCGTCCGACAGCAGGGCGATCCGCAGTTGCCGGGCCTGGGCCTGCAAGGTGGTGTAGACGGCGGCGCCCTCACCGGCCAGGGCCAGGGTGTCGGCGGGGCGGGTCAGTTCGGGGATGTCGAGTTCGTCGCCGAGCTGTTTGAGGGCGTCCCAGACGGTGACGCCGGCCAGGTCGGCCTGGTGGAAGATCTGCCGCATGCGCACGAAGGTGAACGTGTCACCGACCTCGGCGGTCTGGGTCAGGGCCTGGGCGGCGCCGGAGTTGGCGATGCGGGCCAGGGCGACGCGTTCGAGGTAGGAGGCCACGGCGTGCCGCACGATGCGGCGTACGGCGGCCGCCTGCCGGGCGACCTCCTTGCGGGGCCACAGCCAGAACAGGGCGGCCAGCGCGAGGGAGACCAGCGCCGGCAGGGCGAAGGGCAGCGCGGCGCCGGCCAGGGCCAGCAGGGCCTGCAGCAGCTGCGGCAGCACCAGCCCGTACACGGCGAACAGCAGGCGTTTGCCGAGGTGCGCGGCGGGGCTGATGCCCAGCAGGTTGAGGTCCTTGGCCGGCAGCGGCAGGCGGCCGCCGAGTTCGCCCAGCAGCCGGGCGCCGAGGCGTTCGTGCACGGCGCCGGAGGAGGCGGGGGCGGCGGCCGGCAGGAGCGGCCCGGCCGCGGCCTTGGAGGCGTCCAGGCGGTCCAGTACGGCGGTCAGGTCGCGGCGGGCCGGCAGGGCGGCGCGGACGGCCAGGCCGATCAGGGCGCCGGCGGCGGCCGCGGGCAGCACCGCTTCCATGGGGATCATCGCGGTCCTCCCGGTGGTGCGGTGGGCTGGGCACGGGCCGGCAGCGGGTCGATCAGCCGGGGGTCAGGCGTGGTGCGGGCGATCCGGCGCAGCCAGGTCAGTGTCCAGGCGAAGGCCGCGCCGAGGCCGGCCAGGACCAGCTGGCCGGGCGGGGTCTTGTACCAGGCGGACCAGGCGTCGTTGAGCATGCAGCCGATGACCACCAGGCAGATGATGATGCTGACCATGCGGGCGCTTTTGCGGACCTTGGCGCGGTCGGCTTCGATGTCGCGGGCGTCGGCGGCCTGCTGGTGGAGGGTGGTGGCCAGCGCCTCCAGCGCATCGGCCAGGCCGGGGCCCTTGTAGACGGCGTGGGACTGAAAGAGCAGCACCACGTGGTCGGAGGTGCCGTCGGCGAGGGCGTCGGCGAAGTGGGCGAAGGCCGTCTGGGCCTCCATGCCGGAGCCCAGCCGGTCGGCCAGGTCGCGTACCTGCGGTGCGATGGGGGCGGGGGCGGCCTTGGCGGAGGCGCGGATGGTCTGGGGCAGGGAGATGCCGGCCTGGTGGACCCCGGCGAGGTGGTTGAGCCACTGTCCGAGGGCTTCGAGGCGGTCGATGCGCTGGCGGGCGCCGGCGTCGGGGTTGAGGACGTAGGGCAGCGCGAGGACGGCGGCGCCGGCGAGCAGGCCGTGGACGGGCCAGCCGGTCCAGGCCCACACCGCCAGCGCCGCCAGGCCGGCGGTGGTCAGCAGCTGGCGCCAGCGCTGCTGCCACTTGGCCGGCAGCTCGGTGCGGGCGCGCTCCAGGTGGCCGCTCAGGCGGGACGTTGGCCTGGCCGGGTCAGGGATGCGGCCGCGCGCCTCGCGTACGGCCGCGGCGGCCGCGACGACGGCCAGGACGGCGCAGCAGGCCGCGGCCAGGGCGAGCTGGGAGGTGTTCACGGGCGCCCCGCCGTCTGCAGCGGAGCCTGCCAGGCGCCGAAGGGCCGGTCGGTGAAGTAGGCGCGGCGCAGCAGGCCGGTGCGCTCCAGGTCGTCGACGAAGGACGGCATGTTCTTGAACACCGCGCGCTGCTCGCCGCCCTGGGGGACGAACAGCTCGGTGATCACGGGCCGGCCGCCCTCCCCCACCACGTCGTGGACTTCGTGGATGTGGGAGACGAAGCGGTGCTTCTTGCCGCCCAGGGCGGTCTCGTCCAGGTAGGTCAGGTAGACCACGACGTCGATGGCGGAGGCGATCAGGTGGTGGGCGGCGTCGGTCTGCAGCCCGGCCTCGGTGCACAGCTGCACCAGGCGGCTGATGATGGCGTTCGGCTGGCGGACGTGCAGGGTGCACATGCTGCCGGAGCCGGCGGCGGTCATCGTGCGCAGCATCGGCAGGATCTCCACCGAGCGGACCTCGCCGACGATGACCCTGCTGACGTTGTAGCGCAGTGTGGTGGGGAACAGGTCGCTGAGGGTGACCTCGCCGGCCCGCTCGCCTGCGCGGACCTCGCCGTTGGACTCGCGGGCCTCGAAGGCGAAGGTGACCGGGCCGGGCTTGGGGCCGGGCTCGTCCAGGTAGAGCTCGCGGTCGGTCTCCAGGGTTGCCAGCCGCTCGCCCGCGGGGATTTCGCGGCCCAGCGCCCGCAGCAGCGAGGTCTTGCCCGCGCCCATGGAGCCGACGACCAGGATGTTGCGCTTGGCGTGCACGCAGGCGGTCAAGAACCGCTCCAGCATGGGGTTGAGGGTGCCCCAGGCCACCAGTTCGGCCATGCCGTGCTGGCGGATGCGGTGGCGTCGGATGACCACGGACGGCCGGGTGGTCAGCAGGGAGGCGGTGACCCGGGAGCCGTCGGGCATCCGGAAGCCGATCATGGGGCTGGACTGGGTCAGCGCGCGCTCGCCGTGGCCGGACAGGCGCGCCATCCGGTTCACCCACGCGATCAGTTCTTCGTGGCTGTCGGCGACCCGCTCGATCGTCTGGCGGGGCCGGTCGTGGAATTCGACGTGGGCGCGCAGCCCGTCGACCATCACGTCTTCCACGCCGTCCTGGTCCAGCAGGGCCTGCAGGCGTCCGCCGCGGTACATGGAGTCGAAGACGGCCGTGCCGATGGCCGCCTCCTGCTCGGCGCTGAGCGCCGTGTTGCCCTGGGCGTACTTGGCGGCCCAGTCGGCCACCGCGTTGCGCACCAGGGAGGTGGCCAGGGCCCGCCGGTCGGCCTCTTCGAGCAGCTTGTCCGGGTCGGCGGCGCTGAGCCGCTGCGAGACCAGGGCCTGCAGCTCCTCGATCACCTCCCAGCCGACCGGCAGGGCACCGGGCAGCCCGGCCAGGCGCGGCACGTCCGCGGCGGTGTGCGCTGCCGCAGGCGGCCGGGCGTCATCACCGGCCGGGGCGGGCGGCGCGGGCGGCGGCGCCGCCGCCGGGCGCTGACCGATCCGCCCGGTGAGCAGGCCAGCGATGAAGTCGCGGTCCGCCGGCCCGGCCGGAGGCTGCCCGTTGGCGCGGGGATGTGCGTGGGGGCCGGGGCGGGGCTGGGTGTCAGCCATGGCCGCCTCCCTGTTCGTTCAGGCGCTGCAGTACGCCGGCGAGCTGGGCGTGGGCGGGCCGCGTGGGGTAGTGCCGCTGGAGCTGCTGGCGGCTGGCGGCGGCCCGCAGCTGCTCGGTGGCGGTGCGGGCGTGCCGCAGCAGCGGGCTGCGGCCCAGCCCGCGTACCGGGCGGCCGCCGCCGGACAGGTAGCCGGCGGTGGCCCGGTCGTACGGCAGGGCCGCCACGACCGGCGTCTTCAGCGAGTCGGCCACCTGATGGGCGCGGTAGGGGCCGTCCTCGATGAGCAGCAGCCCCAGAGCCTCGGGTGAGCGCTCGTGCTCGGCCAGGTCGGCGCGCAGCGGGTCGATCACGTGCCGGGCCAGGGCCAGGGACTGCTCGGTGCCGCGCACCACGAGCAGGACCAGGTCCGCCTGGTGCAGCAGGGCGGCCGGGGTCAGCGTCGGGTGCGGCCGGCCGGCTTCCAGGGCCAGGCGGCCGGCGTCGACGACCACGTCGTACCCGGCCTCCTCGGCCAGCACGTGCAGAACTTCCGCCAGGGCCGGCCAGGTCCGCCCCAGCGCGCCGGCCTGGGCGGGGTCGGTCAGGCCGGGCAGCAGCTTGCGGTGCCCGCCGGGATCCAGCGGCCACAGGTGGCTGGCGAAGGCCTGCGCGAGGGCTTCGGGGCCGGTGCGGTCGGCGGCAGCCAGGTGGTACAGGCCGTAGCCGGCGCCGGCTTCGCCCTGCAGCAGGCCCGCGCGGATGGTGCCGCCGGCCGGGTCGCACTCGGCCAGCAGGCTCAGCTGCCGGGAGGCCAGGGTCAGCGCCAGCGCGGTGGTGGTGACACCGCAGGACTTCGCGGAGACGAGGGCGGTGACCGGCATCAGCGGCTCCGCGGTTCGCGCACCAGGGCGATACGGCCCTGGGCGGCGCGGGTAGCCAGCAGCGGCCCGTCGGTGGTGGCCACCGCCAGGTTCACCACGACGGTGCCGGTGGCGTCCGGACGCGAGAGGGAGACCACCGTCGCGCTGAGCGTGGTGGGCGGGGCCTCCGCCTTGCCGCCGGTCTGCTCCCCCTGGGCGGGGGTGGTGACCGCGAGGACCTTGTCGCCCGGGGCGAGGGTGCCGGCCGGCGCCTGGCCGCGCTTGACCTGGACGCCGACCTGCTGGCGGTCGTCGCCCAGACCGGTGCCCGCAGCCAGCTGGGAGGCGGTCAAAAGCCCGCCCTTGCGCAGGTCGACCGCCGGCCGCCGTCCGACCAGGGACGCCTTGTCGGAGGCGGGCACCGGGGCCAGGGCGGCGTCGGCGGAGACCTCCGCCACCGTCAGATCGCTGCCGGTCAGGGCCTGGCCGGCCGGGACGTCCCGGGCCACGGCGAGGACCTTCGTGCGGTCGCTGGCGGAACTGACGGCCGCGGCCGCCCCCAGACCGGCCACCACAGCCAGGACGGTGCACAGCGCCGCGACCGACCAGCGCCGCTCCCGCTTGACCGGGGCGGCGGTGGTGATGGGCACCTCGGAACGGGCAGCCGGGGCCAGGCGTGGCACCGGCGGAGCGGCAGGGGTTTCCATACGGGTGTGCCTCTCGACGTGCTGAACGAAGAGCTAGTTGAGGACCTGGACCTCGGCGACGGTGATGTCCACGGCGCTGTCGCGGACCTCGGTGAGCTGACCGGACTGGCCGCCGCCGGTGACCTGCCAGTCGATGGCCCACGTCGATGTCGCGGTCACATGGAAGCGCCCGGAGGGCGTGGTCACCGACGAAACGCGGTAGCGGTGCCCGCAGTCCGGGGAGGGCCGCTTGCCGAACTCCGGCCGGTACGGGGTGCCCGGAGTGGTGCAGGTGACGGTGTTGCCGTCCCCCATCTGCCACACGATCTTGCTGACCTTCGCGGTCGCCGTCACCGTGATCCCGCCGGCGGAGGCACTGGCGGTGTTCGGCCCGTACGTCTCCGGCCCCGTGGCGGTCCACAGGTAGACCGGCATCCCCACCACGCCCTTGCCGCCCGGCTTCGGCGTGATGCCGATCTGCGCGCCGCGCAGCAACATCTTGTCGACGGCCTGCTGCGCCAGCACCGCCGGGTCGACGGCCGGAGCGCCGCCGCCCTCCGGCGGGTCAGCCGCCCACACCATCCGGTTGACCCCGAAGGCATCGTTGCCGTCGAAGATGCACCGCTGCTCGTAGACCGCGCCGTCACCGGGCTTGTGCCCGGCCCAGTCCAAACTGTCCGCCGGCGGCGGCGGATCGGCGAGCTTGTAGGTGCAGCTCCAGCGGCTGGCGCTGCCCCCGCTCTTGCCCCCGTTGCCGCTCTTGCCGCCGCCCTTGCTGTCCTGGGCGGGCGTGCCGGACGAGGCGCCGCCGGGGCTGCCTGGCGCGTCGGCTTCCACGCACACGAAGACGTTCTTGCAGCCGCCGGCGCTGCCGGTGGGGCCGTCGGCGCGGGCGGGGCCGGGCAGCGCCAGAACCGTCAGCACGCCGCAGACGGCCAGGCCGAGCCGGCGCATCAGCATGGCTGACCTGCCTGCGGCTCGTCCCGGATCACCCTCCACCCCTCCGGCCAGCGCTCGACGACGGCCAAGGAGACGTACTTCGTCAACCGCTTCGACGGCAGCACGACCGGCTTCTTGTCCTTGTCGAGGACCTTCCACCCCGAGACGTCCAAACAACTGGAGATGGAAACGTTGGGGGTCTTCCGGTCGAGGTCCGCGCGGGTGACCGTCGGGTTGTTGACGGTGACGTTCCCGGAGAAGCTGCTGCCGTCCCTCTGCATGTTCTGGATGTCGTTGCGCGGCCGGCTCAGCGCCGCGCTGGCGGCGTACTTCGTGATGTCGGTGCCGTCGAGCTTGGCGGTGGCGTAGACCCGCTCCATCGCCTTCCAGTACGACCGGTAGGTGGAGATGGCCTGCTGCTTCGCGGTCTCCGCCGGGTCGGCCGGCTTCGTCGGAGGCTGCGTGGAGGCGGCGGGCTTGGGAGCCGGGCTGGTCGCCCCGCCGCTGCTGCAGGCGGAGACGGCCGCCAAGGCGCAGGCCACCGCGGCCACCGCGGCCGGCCGCGCGCGGCGGTGTGCGGCTGGAGCTGTTCGTGCCGAGATTGTCACTGCGCCTCCCCGTGCGCTGATCAACGGTGCTGTCACCTGGCAGTTACCAGCCAGCGGCGAGGACCCCGCCGATGCCTCACCCGCACCAGTGACCGGCCCATTCCCGTACGTTACGCAAGGATGCTCCAATCGCCCAGGGTGTTTCGCCTGTTCAGCACCACGGGACGGGAGCGAAACCATCACAATTGCACGTGGCGGGAAAGAAGGACCCTTTTTCGGCAAGTCGGCATGGCCGGGGAGGGGACGGGTGATCTTCGCGGCGGTCGCGGTGCCGGTCCCTGATGTCGCGTGAGAAGTGGCCGGCCGCGGTGGCGCGGAAGCAGGAGGGCGCCGCAGCACCCCGAAGAGGTCCGTCCCACGACACCGGGCAGACGACCGCCGCGTACGGGGCCAGGCCGGATGCCCAGCGCCCCGGCGGGTGACCGGAGGCGCCCCGGGCGGCGCTCCGGGACGTGCGGTGTCATGCACGGTGACCTCCTGGTCGGTGCGGGGAAGGCCCTTCATCCGGACCAAGTCGCGGTACGGGGCCGTTCCAGACATCAACCAGGAGGCTTTGCTTCGGTTTTATTCTTGAATGCAGGGTCTGGTGACCAGCCGTCGGCACTACGCTGCGGGCGTGAGGCGATCCAAGGCGTTCAAAGAGGCAGTCGGGCAGACCCTTGCCGAGCTGGCCCGCAGGGGTGTGACGATCGCGCCGGCCACGGTGGAGGACACCATCGAGCAGAAGATCCGGATGGTGGCTTCCCACCTGGGCATTCAAGAGCGCTCCGCCTGGAGGTACTTCGACGCGGGCCGCCTCGCCGACGGCCTGGCCCAAAGTGCGCGGGACTTCGAAACGAGCAGCGCCGAGGACGGTGTGGGCAAGGCACCTATGCCGCCGCTGGAGAACCCGGAGCTGGCCCTGATTCTCGGCAGTTTCCCCGACAACCTGGCCAGCACGGGCGGAGACTTGTACGCCGCCGTTCTCAACGCGTGCGTGAACGCCTGGATGGCCGGTCATCTGCACGGCGAGGACGGCTGCTCGGGGTGCGAGGGCCGCCGCAGCACGTCCGGTCACGACTGGGATGCCCGCATGAAGGCTCTCCTGCAGATGCAGCCGGACGTTCTCAAGTGGCTCGACCGTGCGCAATGGACAGCCGCGCTTCAGCGCAATGGGTACGGGGTTACCCGAGAATGACCGGGGCTCGCCGGCAAGATTCACGGTACCGGGGAGCGGGTCGATGGCCGGTGCGACGCTTGCCCCGTGTCGGTTCTCGGGGTGCGTCGCCTCGGTATTGGGTTGCCGAGACGACGATGTCTTGGACAGGTCCCGCAGCTTCTCATCCGATGCGTCGCACGGACCACGCGTAGCCCTCCCAATACCCGGCCAGGGACGCGTACTCCACGCTTTTCCCTGGCCTTGGCGCGTTGATCATCTTGTATCCGCCGGTGTAGATGCCGACGTGGCCCCAGCCGTCCTTGTCGAAAATGATCAGGTCGCCGGGGCGCATCTGGTCGCGGGGCACGGCGACACCGGCGAAGCGCTGTTGCTGGGAGGTGCGCGGCAGGGTGACGCGTCCGCCGGTGCCCTGGTAGACGGCGTAGGAGGTCAGGCCCGAGCAGTCGAGGCCGCCGCCGGAGGGTCCGTGGATGCCGCCGCCGCCCCAGACGTAGGGCACTCCGAGCTGGGTCATCGCGGCGCGCACGATCGGGCTGGAGCCGCCGTCCGCCCCGCTCGCCCCGGCGCCCGGACCCCTGGAGGGCATCGCGGCGTAAGCCTTGGCCTGGGCCAGGACTTTTCGCACATACCAGTCGGCGTGGTTGTAGGAGTAGACGGCCCGGTACAGGCCGTCGCTGGTGCGGGCCTTGGCGCCGTTGGCGCACAGCATCCGGGCCGCGGCGTAGACCGCGTCGGTGGGATCCCACGGGGTGGGCGGGTTCTTCCCGCCGGGCGGTACGGGGCGGGCGTACTGCTGGAAGGTGGAGGGCAGGAACTGCATCGGCCCGACGGCACCGGCCGAGCTGCGCATGGTGGGGTGGCGTCCGTGGTCGGTCTCGACCTTGCCGATCGCGGCGAGCACCGACCAGTCGAGACCGGGGCAGGTCGGCGCCGCCCGCTGGTAGAGAGCCAGCATCTGCGGGGGGATATCGCCGACTTGGCCGCTTTGCGCGGTGCCGGGCGTGCCGGTTGCCTCCTGCTGTCCGGCGGCGCCGTTGGCCACCGCGGCGATGAACAGCACCAGCACGGCGAGCAGCGCGGCCGGGACCAGGCCGAGGCCGGTGGCCACAGCCGTACGCCGCGCGGCCTTCACGGTCGCCTCCTGGGCCGCGGGGAGCGCGGCGGCGGAGGCTGTCGGCGCGGCGGGGCGGGTGGTGTCGCCGGCTGGCTGGCCGCGCGGGTGCGCGTGCGGATGCGGTGCAGTCGCTGCTGCAGGCTCGCCTGCCGGCTGGAGGCCGGTGGCGTCGCGGGGCGCTGCGGGAGGTGCTGTGCCCGTCGGCTGGGGCGCGGCGTTGGGGCCGGGGGCGGGGTCGGCCGCGCCGTACGACGGGCCGGCGGTGCGGCAGCAGGCGTGGGGGTGGTGAAGAGGTTCTGCAGCCGGCTGGGGGTACGCGGTGGGATCGGCGGACGTCCGGTGCGGGCTCGGTGGCGGTTGCTGAGCCAGCGGACGCCGGTGCCGCGCTCGAATTCGTCGAAGAAGTCGCGCACCGGGCCCTCGTAGGTGCGGTACGCCTGCTCCAGGCGGCCCTTGAGCTGCGCGGCGGCGTCGGTGACCTGGCCGGGAACGGCCTGGGCCGCGGCCACGGTGCGGCGCGCGGCGCGCGGCCCGTAGACCGGCAGGCCGACGGTCGACCGGAAGCCCAGGCGGCCCAGCCGCAGACCGGCGGCCCCGCCGGCGCGGACGGTCCGTTCGGTGCCGCGGGCCAGGCGGCCAGCGCCCTGGGCCAGGCGACCGGTCAGGGCGCGGGCTGTGCCGGAGCGGCCGAGACCTGCGCCCATCGCGCCGGCGGTGCCGCCGGTGGCGGCCATCGCACCGAGCATCAGGGCGGCGGTGCCGGCCCGGCGCAGGGCACCGTGGCTCCGGATCCCTCCCCCGGTGCCGGAGCGGGGCGGGGCCGCGCCGCCGAGCTTGGAGGCGCCCAATCGTGCCTTGACGCGGGCGGCCGCCTGGTGGGAGGCGCGGGTCAGGCGCTTGCGGAAGACGAGGGCGCCCAGGCACAGGATGTCCACCAGGACGAAGCGGACCATGATGCCGCCGGGCATGTCGGTGGTCTTGGCGGTGACGACGGCGGTGACGGCCACCACGAAGACGCCGAGCGCGACGACGAGGACGACCAGCAGGGCCAGGCCGCGGGCGATGGCGGTGGCGCGGGACCACAGCCACGCCCGGCCGGGCCCGGGCAGGGTGCCGGCGACCAGCGCGGCGCGCAGCAGCATCGCCTCGTAGGCGAGCCAGACCTGGGCGGCGAGGTAGCCGCCGGCCAGCGCGATGACCAGTGCGCAGACCAGCAGGGCGGCCAGGAGCATGAAGGCGGCGCCGGCCAGCTTGTCCGCGGAGGCCTTCTTGGCCTCCTTGGCATCGCCGGTGACGCAGTCCTTTTCGAACTTCTCGTCCGGCTGGGGGCCGAAGGTGTCCAGAGCCCACTGGCCGGCCTTGTCCCGGACGAAGTCTTCGATCTTCCCGCCGATGCCGGGCAGCAGGACGTCACCGCCGCTGGGCAGGTCCTTCATGGCCTGGGACTGCTCGGCGACCTTCTGGTTGATGAAGGCCTTGTCGATGCGGGAGGTCGTGTAGCGCGCGGCGCAGGTGCCGGTGAAGCTCTGTCCGTAGGTCAGCAGTTGGGAGGGCTGGACGACGAAGGCGTCGACGAGCTTGTCGGTGAGCGGCGTGGTGATGGACTGCAAGGTGTCCCCGGCCGCGGTGCCGGCCGGATCCTGGCCGCCCATGACGATGGCCGCGGCCGCCACCCCCAGGTCGCGGGCCTTGCCGACGGCGCCGTCCGCGCCGAGCAGGCTCTGGGGCGGTGAGGCCAGGCTGGTGGCGGCCAGCGCCGAGATCACCAGGGAGGCCGCCAGTTCACCCCAGCCGCGGGAGCGCTGCCCGAAGAAGAAGTGCCAGGCCGCGGTGATGCCGGAAAACGTCAGGAACAGGGCGGGCATGCCGGTTTGCACCAGGACGCTGGTGTAGAGCGAGTCGGAGACCGCGAGCGCGGGCTTGAGCAGGAGCTGCGCCAGTTTGAAGCCCAGTGCCCAGGTCAGCAGCCAGCAGGCGAACGCCACCAGCCACTTGACGGCCATGAACAGCACGTTGGTCAGCCACGCTTCGACCTTCAGGTCCCAGTCCGACCACGCGCCGCTGTCGGCGTCCACCGAGAACGTGGAGACGGGGATGCCGTGTTCGTCGGTGATGTGGAAGGAGTCGAGCAGGTCGTCATGGCCGATTCCCAGGCGCTCCATGGCCTTGCGCAGCCCGTCCTTCTGCGCCCACAGCTTCTTTCGTTCCTGCAGTGCCTTCTGCGCGGCTGCCTTGCCCTGCGCGGTGTCCGCCCAAGCCTGCCCGCCGGCCGTGCCCGGTTCGGCTGTGCCGGCGGGCGGGGAAGGCGGCTGCGTGCTGGCCGCGGGCGGCGGGGGGACGGGAGCCGCGGCCGCAGGAGCCGACCCGCCCGCGGTCAGGACAGCGGCGACACACACCACCAGCGCCAGCCGCCACAGGCCCCCCGGCCCGCCTCTCGCCGTGCGCCCGGCCCGGCGCAGCCGCGTCATGCGGCCGAGACCGGGTCGGAGTGGATGGCGGCGGCCGCCTGCGGATCGGCGGGGATGACGACCTGCATGCCGGCGATGCGCCCGTACAGGTCCCGGTGCAGGCACTCCCCCGCCCGCTGGGCCTTTTCCTCGTCGGGCAGGTTGAGCGGAGACAGGTTGTTGGTGACCGTCTCGATGAGGTCGGCATCCTCGGGGTCGAGGTCGAGGAAGACCAGTGCGCGCTTGGCAAGCGTGACGTCGGTCTGGCGGAAGAGGAACTTGCGGGGGAACAGCCCGCGGATGACCTGCCCCAGCTCACTGGTACGCGGGCCGATGTCCTCGGCGTCGTGGGAGCCGACCAGGACGCCGGCGTTGTGCTTGCGCCCGTCACGCACGAGTTCCAGCAGCAGGGCCATGCCTTCCGGGGAAGAGGTCAGCCACCAGCACTCGTCCCACACCGCGACGGCGAACTCCTCCCGCACGTCGAAGCAGACCTTGCGGCACACCGCAGCGATCAAGTACAGCGCCGCCCGGCCGAAGGTCTTCTCGAACTCCAGCTTCGCCAGCCGGTCCGCGCTCAGCTCGTGTCCCTTGGGCAGCGCGAGGTTGGCGACGGCGAAGACGATGGTGTCGGCCCGTGTGACATCGGCCACCGGCAGCGCGGGGTCGAAGACGGTACGGGCCAAGTCCTTGCGCGCGACCGCCGTCAGCCGCCGGGCCAGGGCCTGGGCGGCCGCATCCCGCCGGCCGCGCTCGGCCAGGCCGGCCACCAGCTGCGCCATCGACGGCTGCGGTGCGGCCAGCACCGTCTCGATGGCCTCCGACAGGACCACGCCCATCTCGTCCATCGGGGCGATGCCCAGCAGCAGCGTCAAAAACGACTCGGTGCGCCGCTGGGCCTCGGTGCGGTCGGTGATGATGCGCAGCGGGTCGAGGGAGACCTGCGCCTTCTCATCCAGGGTGATGACCTGGGTGGTGCCGGGGCAGGCGGTGGCGAAGCGCACCCATTCCTGGTCGGGGGTGCGGTCGACGATGGCGGCCCGGCCGCGGCTGCCGGGGCGCTGCAGGCGGCGGCCGGCGGCGAGGATGCCGTAGACGGCCGCCTTCATGGCCAGGGACTTGCCGCCGCCGAGCTCGCCGATGAAAGCGGCGGAGGCCGAGGCCTTCTTGCGCGGGCCCAGCGACCAGTCGGTCAGCACCGGGCGGGTGCCGCCGCCGGACAGCTGCAGCCCGTACAGCGGCCCGCTGCCGTCGCCCAGCTCCGAGGCGCCGAAGGGCCCGGCCATCGCGAAGTCGCGGGCCAGCAGCACCTGGGCGTAGGCGGCCATGACCTTCGGGGTGCGGGCGCCGGGCAGCATGCCGTAGAACAGCCGCTCCTGCTCCCCCACCGGCCGGGTCAGGGTGTACTCGTTGCCGGCGAAGTACGTCCTGAGGTCCGCCACACGGGCCTCCGCCTCGCCGGGGGTGGCGCCCCACACGCACAGCACCACCATGGCCTGGACCTCGACCTCGCTGTGCGAACTGGTCAGCGCGGTGCGCAAGTCGTGCAGGTCCTCGGCGGCCCGCTCGACGTGGGCGGGCACGCCGGCGCTCTCCGCGGCGTACTCCTCCGGCTGGCCGGCCACTTCGCGGGCCTGCCGGCGGGCCTTGCGCTCGGCGACGCTGCCGGGGGTGACCTTCAGCCGCACCGTCCAGTCGACGGGGAAGGCCGCCTCGTCCAGCGCGGCCAGGTAGTCGGAGCCGGGAAAGACGAAGCGTTCCGGCATCTCCGCCAGCATCATGAACGCCTGGTAGCTCTGTCCCCATTCGGTGCTCGCCTGCAGCCAGCGGCGCGCCAGCGGGCTCTTGCCGGTCTGCCGCACCGGGTCCGCATCGGGGGCGGGGTCCGCATCGGGGGCGGGCAGGCCCCCCTCGGCCAGGAGCACCTGGGCCAGCGCCACCGTGCCGCGTCCGCGACCGCGGACGGGCTGATCGCCCGGCTCGGGCAGCAGCGGCTCCAGCACGCCGCGCCGGGCACTGTGCCCGTAGATCCACAGGATTTCCGCTTCGCTGACGGGCCGCACGTCCACCTCCGCGGGCCAGGCCGCGGCCAGCTCACGGGCCTGGGCCAGGCGCCGGGCCTCCTCGGCCGCGCTCAGCGGGGCGGGCAGCAGCCCCAGCTGCAGGGCCAGCTCGGCGCGCGCCGCCGCGAAGGCCGCAGTGGCGGCCTGGCGCGCGCCGCCGGCCGGCAGCGGCACGGCCAGCCAGTCGGTGCGGCCGGTCAGCTCCATGGTCTCCAGCTGGTCCAGCACCCGCAGGGCCAGCTCGGTGTAGCGCGGGCACGCCTCCAGGTCGATGCCGTCGGTCATCTTGCGTACGACCGCGGCCGGGTCGATCTGGGGGCACAGCGACAGCAGCATCGACTCGCCGCCGAGCTGCTTGACCAGAGCCTCCAGGGTGCGCAGCCGGCGCTGCTTGAGGGCGAGGGAGGACTGCGGGTGGCCGCTGCCGGCCACCCGCCACAGGGCCCAGCAGGTGCCGTGGTGGGTCCAGATGACATTGCCGGCCACATGCCGGGCGGGGATGCGCATGAAGTCACCTCGAAGTCGCAGAAGGGGCGTCGGGCGGGCCGGATATCCCGGGGGTGCGGGCGGCCAGCAGGGCCTGGGCGCCGGAGGCCACCCGGGCCGGGCAGCCGGCGGCCGCAGCGGGCTGCGGCCGCGCAGCGCGGGGACGGGTACGGGCGGCGGGAGCGGGCAGTCCCGCCGCGCTCAGCGGCGGCTGGACGCTCAGGGAGCAGAGGCCGGCCAGGACCGCCGGGCGCCGCGGCCGCACCGGCCGGCCCTGCAGCCGTCCGGTGCCGCCGCCGGCCAGCAGGCCCAGGGCGCTGGCGACGGTGGCCAGCGGGTTGCGTCCGTCGTGGCGGATGCGTCCGGCCGCCAGCGCCAGGCCGTAGGGCACGGCCAGCAGCGGCAGCACATCGACGATGCCGTGCCGGGCCCACAGGCCGCTGGTCAGCAGCATCAGCCCCAAGGCGAGGCCGGCCACGGCGACCTGCGGCACGGTGTACGGGCCGCCCCACAGGTGGCCGCCGCCCGGCAGCCGGCCGATGACGTTGCGGTGCCGGCGGGCCTTGGTGTAGCAGCGGCCGACCAGCAGCTGGTCCTCGGAGGTGCTCACCGGCTGGCCCCGCCCGGCAGCTTCTCGCCGCCGGTGAGCACGGGGGCGCTGGCGCTGTGGCGGGCGCCGGCGGTCTTGATGTCCTCGCCGATCTTGTCGCGGAGCACGGTGACGTTGGCGACGATGGCCAAGACCGCGGCGCCGCCGACGGCGACCACCACCGTCTTGAGCACCGACTTGGTCTGGCCCCAGGTCATGGCGACCGAGACCAGGTACATCACGCCGAGCACCACACCGACCAGCAGGGTCTTGATGCGGGTGCCGAGGGTCTCGGCGTCGTCGAGGATGCCGGCCAGCTGCACCAGGTCAAGGGAGGTCATGAGCGGGGTCCTTTCGAAGAGCGGGGCGACGCAGAGGTCGTGGGATTCGGTGAGGCGAGGGCCGGCGCGCCCTGGAGTGCGGCGATCTCCCAGCGGCCGGCGCGGGAGCACAGCTCGATCGCGTACATCAGCGGCCGGTCCTTGGCCTGCGCGGTGTCGGCGCTGACATCGACCAGCAGGTGCCGGGTGACGCCGTCCGGCGGGCGCTGGGCCGCGGCGCCGTCGGCCGGGCCGTGGCCTTGCTCGGCGTACTGCGTGACCTTCACCGCCCGGTACGGCGCCGGACGGACCGGCCCCAGTGCGGTGCCGGGGGCCAGGTAGCGGTCCAGCTGTCCGGCCTGGCCGCCGGTCAGGTACGCGGCGAAGAACGCTTGGAGAGTGGCGGCGGCCGGGTCGGAGGGCAGCGCCGCGCGGGCGGGCCCGTAGGCGAGTTCGGGGACGGGGCCGGGGGCGGGGGCGGCGACCTCGGCGGGCAGCGCCGTCGCGGTCAGGGACCGGCCGCCCGTACGGCCGTCGGCGCGTACGGGCACCTCGAAGTAGCGCAGCGCCGCGCCCGCTGAGGCGGTGGGGGTGATGCGGGCGGCGACCGTCACCGACCAGTAGCCGTCGGAGACCGGCCGGACCTGGACGGCGGAGGCCGCCTGGGCGTGCTGGCCGCTGGCCCCGGCCGGCCAGGTCATACCGCGGGCGGCCGGGTAGAAGCGGGCGAGATTCTCCTCGGCGCCGTCCCCGGCCTCGAGGTAGGCCAGCACGAACTGCTCGGCGAAACCGGCCGGGCCGGCTGCGTCCTCGCCCTGCGCCGGGCCGGCTGCCGGTGCGCGGGGCGAGGCGGCGGCAGGCGGCGCTGAGGGGGCCAGCAGAGCCCAGGTGCCGAGCAGCGGGCCGGCCGCCAGCAGCACCCACATGCCCCAGCGCATCAGAGCGGTCAGATTCGCCGCGGCGCCGGTCGACATCGACGTCGCCCAGCCGGTGTCCACGGCGCGGCCGGCGGGCAGCCCGTCGGGCGCCGCTGCTTCGGGCTCCCGTACACGGCGGACCCTGGGCGCCTTCATGCCATGCCTCCCAGGGGCAGGGTGTGGCCGGCCAGTTCGGCGATGCGGCGGTGCAGGTCGGCTTCCGGGCGCTGCCGCAGGGTGTGCAAGGAGGTCAGGACGGCGTCGGCGTCCTCGGCCAGGAAGGCCCGCAGCCGGTCGTGGGTGCGGGTGTCGAAGGGCTGGCAGACCAGGGCGGCGCCCAGCTGGATGAGCAGGTGCTGGGCGCGGGTGACGCGCTCTTCGTCGGCATCCAGGGGGGCCTTGTCGGTCTGGGGCATGGAGATCTCCTGTCGTGGCAGTGGGCAGGCGGTGGCCGGGGAGCGGAGTCGGGTCATGCCGCCGGCCGGTGGGAGAGGCCAGCGGTCAGGCGGGCCACGGCGCGCGAGCGGCGGCGCTGCCAGGCCCCCGGCGTGGTGCCGCAGCGCGCAGCGGCTTCGGCGTCCGGTACGGCAGCGGTGGTGTAGTGCCAGGCGATGGCGCGGCCGTCGGCGGGCGACAGCGCACCGGCGCCCATGGCGTCCAGGACGAGCTCCAGCAGCTCCAGCCGGGCACCGACCGCCTCGGCTTCTGCGGCCTCCCCGGCAGGGGTCAGGCCGGCGGCCGCGGCGGCGGTTGCGACCGCGCCGGCGTGAGCCTGCGCGTAGGGGCCGGGGGCGGCGTCGGGCAGGTGCTCCGCGGCGGCCAGGTGCTCGCCGCGGTCCTCCTGGTCGGCGGCGAGCCCGGCGCAGACGTAACGCAGCGTGTCCAGCATCAGATTCGCGGCCGGCCGGCCGGCCCGGGTGTGCAGGCGTCCGGAGCGGGCCACTTCGAAGAGGCCGGCGACCGTCAGCGAGGCGACCGCATCGAAGGTGCGGCCACCGGTGGCGCGGACCTGGCCGCGGGCCAGCCGGACGGCTGCCGGGATCATCGCCTGGACGATGACGCGTGCGGCCAGGGTGCCCGATCGGCCGCCGCCGGCCGCACGGCGCAGCAGGGCGCGCAGGACCGCGTCGGTCAGCTCGTCAGTCAGGCGCCCCGGGCCGGGCCGCAGCGCGGCCAGCACCTGGGCGGGGCCCAGGGTGCGGGCCCAGGAATCAACCACCGCGGTGGTCCGGGCATCGGCCACGGCGGCGACGGCGTCGGCCAGCTGATCGGCCACCAGCCAGTCGGCCACGGCGGCCTGGACGGCGGCGTCGGCGCACAGCGCGGCCCACTCCGTATCCAGGCGGTGGAAGATCCCGCCGGCGGTGCGGGCGGGTCCGGGTACTACGTCGAGCACGGCACGTCTCCTTTCGGATCTCGTGCCGTCACTCTCCTCACCACGGCTTGCCCGAAGGCTTGCCCACCGCCCTAAGAGAGCAGGTCAGGGGCTTGCCCGCGGGCTGGGCAAGCCTCCGGCGGCCGATCGGGCAAGCCCACGCCGTAGGCAGGCAAGCCGGGCGTGACCGAACCGTGCCACTGGGGGCAAGCCCCGCCCTGTGGCGGGCAAGCCTCCCGCGGCCGTGCCGCAGGCGACGGCTGCAGCGCAAGGGGGCGGCCGCGGACGAGGTGTGGCCGATCGGCAGGGATCGGACATGGCCGGTGGCCGACGACTCCTCTGGCCGGTGTCGGCCACCGGCCTGCCCTACCGGTCATCCACCGCCCGGCCGCCGGTCTTCGACGGGCGGGGTGCGGCGGGCGGAGTGGTCCCATACGGTGGCGACGCCCAGGCTCCGTCATCGGCCGCAGAGCGGGGCGGGCGGTCAGCCCCGCACGGACCGCGAGGTGTACGTCCCGCCTGTCGGCGGCGCTGCTCGGCCAGGTGCGCCTCGGCCCCGTCCAGGCAGCGCTGGCCGGTCCACGGCGATGCCTCCGGCGGCGGGCGACCTCAGCACCGCAGAGCTTTTCTCGCCGGGCCCCCCGCACGCCCCGGCCTCGGCCAGCTACTCGGCGACGGTCACGCTCTGTCGCTGAACCGGGTCCGGATCTACTGCACCGGCCTACGCTCGGACAGCCGCGCGACCGCCACGGAAACCTGGATGACGTGCCGCCGCCCTGCACGGCGGGCCGCCGTCGGCAGGCTCCGGCAGACGGGTCACCGGACGTCGAGGACGGCCGGCTGCGGCACTCCCCCGCCGGCTCGCTGCCCGCTGTCCACCACGGCCCTCGCTACCGGGAGCCAGGCGCGGTCGTATGGGGCAGAGCCCGCGATAGTCGTCGGCGCGGTGACGGCGAGCAGAACGAACGGCCGCGGGCCGAAGGGCCCCCGACGCCCCGTGTGCCGGCCGCGCTGTCGGGACCGTTGCTGAGCTCGGAGGCAGACACCGTGTCCGTCAGGCCTGCGGGCGCGTACCCGTACCCGGCCGCGTCCAGACCAGCCGGTAACGGTCGTACCCGGCGGCGGCGGCCGGACAGGAAGCCGGCACCACTGTCTGGCCGTCAGTAGTGGCTACGGCCATGGCCGAGGCCCGGCTGCGGTCCCAGGACAGGATCGGCCACCGCTCCGCGCGCCAGATTGGCCATGTCCGATCCGGCAGCGGTGGCCGATTACTGACCTTGTGGGTGTGATGTCGTCAGCGTGAGTCCGGTGGCGGCGAGACATCCGTCGATGAGGTCGGGTCGGTATTGAATCTCCCGGAGTCTGTGCCGTAGCACCCGCATCAGGTGCTCGGGGTCGGTGAAGGCGGTGTTGCACTGACCCGAGCGCCGCACCAGGGACCAGATGCCCTCGACCGGGTTCAGGTCAGGTGAGTACGAGGGCAGCTGGAAGGAGGTGATCCAGTCGTGGCCGTCGACGAAGTCCCGCAGGCGGGCGTCTAGGTGCACATTCAAGTTGTCCCAGACGAGCACCAGCGGCGCCTTGAGCTGCAGGTAGGCGGCGATCAGCAGGTCGCGATAGTCGGCCCAGGTGAAACTGCGCCGGCCGCCGCGCTTGTGGTCGGAATGCCGTTTGGGCCGGTAGATCAAACGCGAACGTTCACCGGGTTTGTAGCAGGCCAGGGCGGCGACGGAGAAACGGCGCTGGGACCGTCCCCGCACCTGGACCACGGGCGTGTGCCCACGCCGGGACCAGGTTTTGCGGGTCGGCGGCGTCATCGAGAACCCGGCCTCGTCCTCAAAGACGATGAAGGCTCCGAGCGCCGCCGCGGCGTTTCCACCTGTGGCCATGTGTCCTTCACCCAGCCGGTGACCTTCTCCTCGTCCCGCTCCACGGCCCGCCTCGCCGGGACCTGGTGGCTCCAGCCGTGCCGGTGGAGCATCTGCGCGACGGCCGAGAGCGTCATGGTCTTGTGGAATCGGCGTCCGATGAGCGTCTTGATGCGCTCCAGGGTCCAGGTCTGGTCCGGCCAGCCCTGTGCGACCGGCCCTTTGCCCAGCTCCTGTTCCAGCACCCTGAACAGGGTCTCACTCAGCCGTGGCCGGCCCGGGGAGCCCTTGGACTTGAGGGATTTGCCACCGCCGTCCTGCCAGCAGCGGCGCCACCGTTGCACCGATCGCACGCTGATCCGCAGTTGCCGCGCGACCAGGGCGTTGTCCTGTCCGGCGACGAACCTCTCGGCCGCTTCCATCCGGATACGCTCGCGAAATGCCCGGCGCTCGTCCGTCAGGCCATCACCTTGCGGATACCTCATGCCCTGCACATACCGCGACGACCATCACTCGTCAGCCCCCCGCGACACCACCCCTACAAGGTCAGTAGCGGCCGCGCAGGCGCTCCCACCAGTCCCGTACACGCGAACGTGGCCGGCGTGCAGTGGTGGGCGGGTAGGACAGGGCGGCGGGACCGCCGCATCGGGCATCTGTCATGTTGCTCCGGCTCGTTCGGAGTCGGGTTCGCCGGTACGGCAGGCTCCTCTCCTGAAGCACACGTGTCCGGGCTCGTGGCCGAGGCCGACGTTACGGCGGGCTGCGCCCTGACCTCTTCCGGCGCGGTGGACAGGGGCGGCTCTGCCGGTGTCGGGACATGGCCGGGACAGGCGGCTTCGGCCGGGAGATGGAGCCGCCTTGCGTGTCCCACCGTTCCACCTGCCACGGCTCCTTGGCCCACAGCTGCAGCTCGATCCAGCCGCGCTCGGCGGCCTTGTGTGCCCAGTCCGCGCCCTGTGGGAAGAGCTCCCAGTAGCCGTAGCCGAGGAACTCCCCCGTGGACGTGATGACTTTCACTGGCCGGCCCTCGATGTGGACGGGGTGCCGGGCTACGTACATCACCACGTGACTGTCGCCCGCTGTCCGGCTGGCCCCGCCGTGCTCGCCGGTCCCCATACGGCATGCGGTATCTGCCCGGCCGTACCGTCGATGAGCTTCTGCGCCAGCTGGTGAGCGGTGGTTGGGCCCACGCAGAACTCGTCCCACGCGATGTTGCGTCGGCCGCTCGGGGCGACAGCGGCAAACTGGGCAACGGTCTCGGGGTCGTGCTTGCAGGCGGTCAAGAGCTGGACGATGCGCTTGGCGGAGGCGATGGCCGGTCCCCGCAGCCGGCTGAGGGTGGGCCTGTCGCCCCCGGTGGCACGGGGCGGCCGCGGTGTGGTGCTGCCGCCGTTGGCTCCGCCTCGGGTACCGGGGCGGGCCAGGGGCGGGCACACCAGCCTCCACTGCCCCTCACGCCGGACGACGGTGCCCTGCGACACATCCGCCAGTTCCTTGCCGCGCCGCGGGAGGTCGAAGCGGCAGGTGGGCTCGTGCCTGCGGCCCGGCATCGTGAAGAAGTGGGACGAGCGGGAGTCGGGATCGTCGGCGTTCGCCGGCCGCACCGAGACCGGGATCCCGCAGCCGCCGCAGCGCAGCAGGGTGCCGGAGGGAGGGTGGGGCTTGATGTCGATGGCCGACCGGTCGTATTCGTCATCCCGTGCGTCCCAGACCCACGGGATCCGCACCCCACGCTTCTTCTGCGGCTTCCCCACTCGCTCCCCCACCCTTTGATGACTGCTGCTCACCCGATCTTGCCTCCTCCGGTACACGCGCGTCGGTCGATCTGGAGGGTTTGGTGGCCGGTACACGACCGAAGGATGCGGGCGCCGACCGCCACTGCGCGGAAGACACCGCAGCGTTGACTCCAAAACAGGCGCGCCCCGAGGTCCGTCCCGCCGGGCGGGAGCGCCTCACCAAGTCGTTATCGCGGTGGCCCGCCAGGCGCGCCGCCGCGGCAGCCCGGGACGGTAAGGCGTCGCCGTGTGCACCCTCCGCTACATGAATAGCGAAGTGCTTTACGGAGGCCTCTGCCCGCTGTGCCGCCTCCCGCTCACGCTGCGCACAACCGCTGTCGTTCGCTCGAACATGCCTTACCCCGCCCGGATCGACACGGTGCCCCACTGCGCTGGCTGCGCCAGCGACATGACCCGCGCGCAGGAATGGGCCGACCTGATGCGCGCCCTATACGAAAACTGGCCCCGGCCGCGCGAATGTTGCGGGCCGACACACCAGCACCAGCAGCCCCGAATTCCGACCCCAACCGGCTTTAGCGCGATCCAACAAGCACCAACGCCACCACTCCCCCAACCATCCGCCACCACCGCCCCGGCCGACCGGCCGGGGGCTTCGTGCACACTGGAGGCGCCGTGCCCACCTACGAGGTTCTGCCCCACTTCACCGCCGACCTGGACCGCCTCGCACCAGAACAGCGCCACCGCTTCCACCGCACCTCGTGGCCTTCGTCAAGGACCTGCGCACCGGTAGCTTTCGCGCCGGGCTCCGCGTCAAGCGCGTCCAGCGAGCCTCGGGCGTCTACGAACTCACCTGGACCATGGGCACCGGCCCCGAAGGACGCGCAACCTGGGAGGACGGGCCCGCGTGCCAGTCCGGCGTGTTGACTGAACTGACTTCGACGTTTTCGCAGGTCAGAGTGCTTCTCTGCTAGCTTCTCGGCATGCTTGATCACAGCGGTCCCGGGAGGGATCTCAGGAGCTTCGCCCTGCCCGAATCCGGTCAGATGCTGGCGACGGGAGACGCCTGGGAGCCGTACCGGTTGATCGATCGGCATGGTCTGCGGGTCGAGCCGGTCGCCGTGTACTTCTAGGACCTGCTCGCGGCAGACACCCCGGCAACCACGCTGCGGTCCTACGCAAACGACCTGTTGCGGTGGTGGCGGTTCCTATGGGCGCTCGACATCGAGTGGGATCGGGCAGTCCGGGAAGACGCACGGGAATTCATGCTCTGGATACAGTCGGCCGACAAGCCGGTGCGTGTGTATTGGCGGCGCCGAAATGCACCCGCGGGCGAAGGCCGGCCTGCTGCTGCTCCTCTATGCCCAGTGGCCTGCGGCGATCTCCCGGCTCACCGTCGACCACATCAAGGAGACCGACGGAGCCGTCCGCATCCGCCTCGGCGCCGTCCCCGTCGACCTGCCCGGCCCCGTCACTGAGCTCGCCCTCCACCAGGTCGCGGCTCGCCGGAGCCATGCCGTCCTCACCCGGACGGAGTCACCCTGGCTCTTCCCCGGCGGCCAGCCCGGCCGCCCGATCAGCGTCTGGGCCATGGGCGAACGGCTCCGCAAACCCGGCATCCGGATCGCCGAGACCCGCTCGACCGCCCTGTTCCAGCTCGCCACCGAGCTGCCCGCCGCAGTCCTCGCCCGCACCCCCGGCATCGACATCACCGTCGCCGTCAAATGGCAGCGAGCCGCCGCCGGAGACTGGGGAACCTACGCGGCCGACAGATGCCGCACCAGGACTGACAACGACAGAAAGGACATACAAGATGAGCGTTTACGTGTCGGTCAGAGGATGGCTGGAGTGCGACGAGACACAACTCGCCACCGTCCAGAAGATCATCTCGTCCCACGCCGACGATCACTACTCCGGCGGATGGAGCACACCTCGGCAGCAGGTCAACTGGACCCACTACATCTTCTACGGCGCCGACATCCGCGCATCGGCCCTGGACTGGTTCACGAATCAGCTCGAAGAGATTGCTCGGGTCCCAGCCTCCGACGACGACGGAGACCTCATCCGGGGCCTGTTCCTTGCCAGCCACGAAGTCGATGGGACGACTGAGTGGCACGTCCGCGAAGGCCAGCTCGTCATCTCGCACGCCGACATCAGACACCAGTACCTCGACGAATAGCCCCACCCATTCCGAGGATCTCGATACCCGACTCCGCCATCAGCCATCTACCCGGTCGACGCGCTCGAAGCACACCGTGCCTTCATCGCCCGCCGCCGCGATCTCCGCCCAGCCGAGGAATACAGAGCTGTCACAGTCGAGGAACGGCAGGAGTTCCTGTCCCACTTCAAGCGGAGGAAGCTGGCGCTGGGCGAGTGCGGGCGGGCCTACGGAACCGACTGCGTCCACGAGCACGCCTGCGTCCGCTGCCCGGTCCTGATCGTCTCCCTGGAGGAGAAGCCCCGCCTGGAAGAGATCCGTGACACCCTCAAAGACAGGATCGCCGAAGCCGAACGCGAGAGATAGTTCGGCGAAGTCGAAGGGCCGTCCACCAGCCTCGCCGCCGCCGAAGACAAGATCGCCCAGATCGAAGCCCAGCAGGAGGCGAAGCAGTCCCCCGTCTTCCTGGTCCTCCCCAGCCTCTACCAGCTCACCGCCCGCACCAGCGAGGTCACCAGATAGCTGCCTCTGGAGCTTGGAGTGACCATCTGTCGGCACCCTGTCCCGAGTGCCCGACCACGTCACTCTCTGGGCGCGGCTGAAGGGCGATCAACCTCCAAGACGACTGCGGTCCCGGCCACCGTTCGGTCCTCATGCATGGTGATCTGCTGGCCGGGGTGAACGTGCGTCCAGTGGGATGGAGTGAGGGGTACGAGGCGAACCGAGGCCTGCCCGCCGGGCTCCAGAAAGGGCATGTTTTCAACCCAGAGCGCGGCGATGCTGACCGCACGTTCACCGGTGGGTGAAAGATGTCCGATGGTGCCGGTGAAGTTGCGGATCGGTGGTGGGCCTGCCTGTGTCAGGGCCCTACAGCTGGTCGAGGAACGCAGGTACAGGTCGGGGGGGTACCTGGGCTTCGATAGGAGAGCGCAGTCCAGACATGAGTCGACGCCGGCGGCGCACGGCATCGTCGTGATCGTCGCCGTTGCGATGCCTCCACCAGTAGAAGGCCGAGGTAGCGGTAACCACGTCAAAGGAGCCTGCGGCTTCTCCTGCGGCCCCCGGCCGTCGTCACGGGGATCGGCGGCGTCCGGCGCTACGCGGCCGAGGGCCCGGCCGCCGTCCTTGCGTCCTCCTCGCCGAGCTGGGCACCGTCGAGCACACCGTACGGCGTGCGCCCGACCGCGCGCAGGTCGATGCTTCGCCTGGCCGCGGGGCGCCGACGGCATGCGCGCCGTCGACCGGATGCTGGGGGAAGCACGGGCGCCGCCGTGGGCAAAGTCCGTACCGCGCTCTGCAGCCCGCGTGAGGCGTACAGACAGGTGAAGGAGGGTTCGAGTACACGGCGCGCGCCCTCGGCCAGCAGCGGCAGCTCCGGTGGCAGGTGCTGAGCGTGGGCCTTGCGACTGGCTGGTCGCAGACGGGAGTTGTGGAGGTGCAGGCGTCCGCCACATCGGCCGAAAGTAACACCTGGCGCGTTTGCGCCGGGGGCACTGGGTGAACATAGTGATCGCGAACGCGTGTCACGAGGCGCCTTTTTCGAAGCTAGCGCGTCCTTGGCGCTGTCCGCCCTCACCGTGTCGAGGGTGGGCGTGGGCGTGTCGGACGCGGACAAGTCGACAGGGACGGCGGGCCGTTCGGCTGGCCGAAGTGCGGTGCGGAGCGCGATGGCCATGACGATGAACGGGCAGGCTGCCGAGGGGGGCAAGAACGCGGCATTGGCTGCCGCTCTTCAGAATGCCGGCTGTAGCTACCAGTCCCTGGCCGCACGCGTGAACGCCCTTGCACGCCGCCAGGGACGTCTCACGCGCTACGACAAGGCGTCGGTGTCCCGATGGGTTGGCGGCCGCCCTCCTCGTGCGGAGACGATGTGGCTGGTGGCCGGGGCGCTGACGGAGGCGCTGGGCCGGGTTGTGCAGCCGTGCGACATCGGTTTCCATGTCCAGCAGGGGCCGCCGGTGGTGGTCCGTTCGCTGCCGTGGGGCGAGGATGTGGGCCAGGTGCTCCAGACGCTGTCCGGCCTCGCGGCGGAGGATGTCGGGCGCCGGGACGTGCTGGGGGCAGTGCCGTTCGTCAGCAGTGCGCTGCTCGCGCCGCAGCGCAGCTGGCTGCTGTGGGCGTGGGAACAGTCGGAGACCCCGGCGCTGGCCGCGGTCGCCGCCGGCGGGCGGGTGGCAGTGGTGCAGGCGATGGTCGCAGCCTTCGACCGGGTGGACAACCGCTTCGGCGGCCAGGAGGTGCGCTCGAGCATCCTGTTCTACCTGAACCGGGAAGTGCTGCCGATGCTGCGCCAGGGGGTGAGCGCCGAAGAGCGCGGACCGCTGTTCACCGCGGCGGCCCGGCTGGGGGCGATGGCGGGCTGGAGCAGTTACGACAGCGGCGAGTACGGGCTCGCGCAGCGGTACATGATCCAGGCGCTGCGGCTGTGTCAGGAGGGCGGGGATCTGGTGCTGGCCGGCCAGGTCCTGGCGGGGCTGTCGCATTTGTCCACCAGCCTGGGCCATCCGGAGGACGGGGTGCATCTGGCGCGGGCGGGGCTGCAGACGGCGCGGCACGCGGGCAGCCCGCTGGGGCTGATGCGGCTGCAGGCGATGGTGGCGCGTGGCTGTGCCGCGAGCGGCGGCGCGAAGCAGGCTTTGCGGGCGCTGGAGGAGGCGGAGGCCGCCTTGGGGCGGAGCCGGGGTGCGGAGCAGGAGTCGCCGTGGGTGCGCTACCTCGACCGCCATTACTGGGAGGCGGAGGCTGCTTTCGTCTTCCGGGACCTGGGCCGGGCCGAGCAGGCCGAGCAGATGGCGGACGCCTCGGTGCGGGCGAACGGCGACCGGCGGCGCCGGCAGGCGATCAGCCAGGCGGTGCTGGCCACCGCCTGCCTCCAGCAGGGGCGGCTGGATGAGGCGCTGGCCTGCGCGCACGCGGCGCTCAAGGGCCTGGAGAATGTCCGCAGCCTGCGGTCGGTGCAGGCCCTGAAGGACTTCGGCCAGCGGGCGGGCGCGTTCGGCAAGGAGCCGGCGGTGCGAGCCTTCTTCCGGGCGGCGCAGCCGGTGCTGGAGACGGCCTGAGCGGTCAGTAGCCGTCCGGCGTGGGGGCGTTCTGGGCCCGGTCGACGGGGATGTGGGCGCCGGAGATGCCGCTGGACCAGGGCGAAAGCAGGAAGACGACGGTGCGGGCGACTTCCTGCGGGGTCTCCAGCTGCCCGCCCGGGATCTGGGCGGTGAAGCGGGCGAACGCCTGGGGGTCTTGTTCTTGCATCCGGGCCCAGCGGCGGCCGGGGATGAGCATCGAGCCGGGGGATACGGCGTTGACGCGGATGTTGTCGGGGCCGAGCTCATTGGCCAGAGATTTGGCCATGCTGATCAGCGCCGCCTTGGCCGCGCCGTACTGGGCCTGGGGAGCGGGCTTCCAGCCGCTGATGGACGAGATCAGGACCGCTGATCCGCCGCCGGCCGCGCCCAGGTGCGGCAAGGCGGCCTTCATGAGCCGCTGTGCGTGCACGACGTTGATGTCGAACGTGGCGGCCCAGTCCGCCGCGGTGGCGCTGCGCAGGTCACGGCCGTGGGCTCCCCCGGCGTTGGCCACCACGCCGTCCAGGCCGCCGAGGCGGTCGGCTGCCGCGGCGGTGAACGCCTCCAGCCTGCCGGGCTCGGTGACATCCAGAGCCTGCGTGTACAGGGGCGCCGCCGCGGTGACGGCGACGTCCTCCTCCAGGCGGCGCAGGCCCTCGGGCCGGCGGGCGCAGGTGGCGACGTGCGCTCCGGCAGCGACGAGAAGGTGCACGATCTCGCGGCCGAGGCCGCGGCTGCCGCCGGTGACGAGGAAGCGTCGCCCGGCCAGGCCCAGCGGATCCGCGAGGAATCGGGCGCGCTCGTGATGAGCCTGTGCACTGGTGGAGTCCATCGTCGAACCGTATGTCGCTCGCTGCCAACGGCAAAACAACCCTCGGCGACAGACAATCGGCCATCGTGCCCCGCCCGGTGGGGACCGGACAGCTGCCGCAGCCGAACACCGCGCCCACGACCGCATCCCCTCACGTTCGGCAAGAGGCCAGATCAGGAGGCTGCGCGGCGCGCATCCCGGCCCGCCCGGCGGGGCGTTTTGACGCAGTCCCGTGGCGGTCCTGACCGGGCTGACGGCCCTTTGGGGGCGTGAGTGGCTGGAATGTCACTGTCAACGCCGCTGCAACCGAACAACCTTGCACACCTCTGGTCATGCGTCACTTCAGACGCTTAGGTATCTGACAGGCAACCGCTGGCCCGCCGTGGACGGCACCTGCGGGTCAGCCCGCTTGCGCGCTGATCCGCCTCGTCTTGCTCGGCGGCCGCGCCGCCTTCCCACCCCTCCTGACCAGAGGACTCCTTTCTATGGCCGCGACCGCACACCCCTGGGTGTCGTGTCCACACCAGCCGCAGTCCCGCAGTGACGACCGCGGCGCTGAAGCCCACCGCCGCACGGCACCGTCACCGCAGCCGGGCCGCGCGCTGCACCGCCGCGCCACCGCGGCCGCCGGCAGCCAGCCTCCCGGCCGGCGGACCGGCAGCTGCCAGCAGTTCACGCCCCGGCCGGTCGCCGAGTGAAGAACACCAGGCTCCCCACCAGCTGCCGGCCCCGGCAGTACGGCACGGTCCGGGCAGCGACGACGGTCGCCTCGTCGTTGGCTGCCAGCTGCCTACACCTGCTCCGCCTGGGATGCGGAGGGCCCCGCTGATGGTGAGCTACCACCCGGCCGGGCGCGACGCCGCCTTGTATCCGGCGGTGCAGGAGGTCAAGGCGGGACACTGGATGGCGATGCGCCAGGTGCTGGCCGAGACCGGGACCTGGCCGCAGTGGACCGCCCGGACCCAGGTGCTGGGCGTGATCGCTGCCCGGCGCAATGTCGTCGAGCTGTGGCTGCAGGAGGAGCCGGAGAGCATCGCGGCCCGGGTGATGTACGCCAGGGTCGTCACCGAACGGGCGCTGGAGGCGTATCGCGACCGGCAGCACGCCCAGGTCCCCGGCCGTCAGCAGCACCTGGCCGAGCTGGTCGGCCGGGCCCGGCAGGCGTGCGAGAAGGCCGCGGAGCTGAACCCCGGCGATCCGGTGGTGCCGATCTGCCGCCTCGCCCTGGCCGAGACGGACCCGCACGGGCACCGTCCCGAGCACCGGGTGGCTCCCCCGCCCCCGGAACTCCTGCTGCCCCACGGGCCGTGGGGGCTGCTGGAAGCCGCCCACCGGCTCGACCCGTACAGCCGCGAGGCCTGGCACCGCATGCTGCGGGTGCTGCAGGTCGGCCCGGGCTCGGCCTCGCTCAGCCAGCGGGCGGTCGCCATGGATTTCGCGCGCTGGTCGGTCTCCAAGGCCCCGTCCGGCTCCCCCTTGCATCTCCTGCCGCTGTATGCCCACCTGGAGGAGTACCGGGCGCGGCGCGACCGAGGCGAGATCCTGCCGAGTCCCTTCTGGGCCAGCGAGGCGATCAAGCCGGCGCTCACCAAGGCCTTCAGCGACTGGTTCAGACGCTGCGACCCGGCCACCAGTTCCCCGACCGACCTGAACCACCTGGCGCAGGCCCTGGCCGCGGGCGGCTTCGAGCACGAGGCGGCCGTCGTCTTCCAGGCCATCGGGGACTTCGCCACCCCGGCCCCGTGGCAGTACCTGGCGCACCAGCCCGGCCAGTGGCGCGAGGCCTTCGAAACAGCCCGCAGCGCCTGCCGGAGGCAGAGCAAGTCCCCGCCGCCCGCGGGCAGGCGCCCGTGACGGTCCGCCGGCCCCGCGGGCGCTCCCCGCCGCATCCCGCTGGCATCCCAGCATCCAGCCGTCCCGGCCTGTTCCATCTGCTTTCCCGTGCGGAGAAAACGATCATGCGTACTTCAGCAAACTCCCGGCAGCGGCCCGAGCCGCTGGACGAGGACGAGCGTCTGCTCAAAGAGCTCGGTTACACCCAGCAACTGCACCGCCGGATGGGGGCGTTCGGCAGCTTCGCCGCCTCCCTGTCCGTCATTTCGATCATGAGCGGGACGCTGCTGCTGTTCGGGTTCGGCCTCAACAGCGGCGGGCCCGCGGTGGTGATGTGGGGGTGGCTGGCCGTCGGGCCGCTGGTGCTGTGCCTGGCGGCGGCGCTGGCCGAGATCACCTCCCGCTACCCCACCAGCGGCGGCCTGTACTTCATGGCCCGCCAGCTCGGCGGCGAGCGGTGGAGCTGGTACACCGGCTGGCTCAACCTGCTGGGCCTGGTCGCCGGGATCGCGGCCCAGGACTACGGCATCGCCACCTTCACCGCCGCCTGGGCGAACCTGCAGTGGGGCATCACCCCCTCCCCGGGGGCGCTGCTGGCGCTGTACGCGGTCATCCTGCTGCTGCACGCGGTGCTGAACCTCTTCGGCGCCCGGCTGATGAACATCTTGACGTCGGTGAGCGCGTGGTGGCACCTGGCGGGGGCGGTCGTCATCATCGGCGCCCTGACGCTGATCCCCTCCCACCACCAGCCGGCCGGCTTCGTGTTCTCCCAGTTCACGAACAACACGGGCTGGCCCCCCGGCGCCTACGTGATCCTGCTGGGGATGCTGCTGCCGTGTTTCGCGCTGGCCGGCTACGACACCTCCGCCCATCTGAGCGAGGAGACCACCCGGGCCTCGGTCACCGCGGCCCGCGGCATCGTCCGCTCGGTGGCCGTCTCCTGGATCGCCGGCGGCGTCCTGCTGGCAGCCCTGCTCTTCGCCGTGCAGGACTACGCCGCGACCCTGGCCAGCCCGACCGGTACGCCGGTGGCGCAGATCTTCCTCGATGCGCTGGGGGTGGCCGTCGCCAAGGCCCTGCTGCTGGTGATCATCGTGGCGCAGTTCCTGTGCGGGTACACGGTGACCGCCTCCGCCAGCCGCATGATCTACGCGTTCGCGCGGGACGGCGCCCTGCCGGGCTGGGCCCGCTGGCAGAAGGTCAGCCGCCGCACCGCCATTCCGGCCAACGCCGTCTGGCTCGCGATCGCCGTCGCTTTCGTGCTGGCGCTGCCGTCCCTGTACTCGGCCAGCGCGTTCGCCGCGGTCACCGCCATCTCGGTCGTCGGGTTCACCCCGGCCTACGCCATCCCGGTCCTGCTGCGGCTGCGCCACCGCGACAAGTGGGTGCCCGGGCCCTGGAATCTGGGCCGCTTCAGCCGCCCGGTCGGCTGGATAGCGGTGCTGTGGGCGGCCGCGGTGACCGTGCTGTTCATGCTGCCGCAGACCAGCCCGGTCACCGCCGCCACCTTCAACTACACGCCCATCGCCACCCTGGCGGCCCTCGCCCTGGCCGCCCTGTGGTGGCGCATCGGACGCCGCTCCTACCTTCAGCGCCGCGCCAGCACCTCCACCTCCCAGACCCACGCTGAAGAAGACGGCGAGTTCGAGGGCATCGTCTGATGACCACGCACGCCGTACAGGATATTCCCACGGGCCCGGGGGCGGCAGCGCCGCCACCAGCCTGCCCCGAAGGCCCCGCACGCTCGTTGATCCTTGGAGGCAGTACGGTGCCCGCTCCGCAGACCATCGAATCGGTCCAGCAGCTCACCGTCGCCTGGCGGGCCCTGGTCCTCGACCGCGACCCCTCCGCGGATGTGCGCGACCTGCCGGGCATCGCCGTCCGCTGGGCCGACTGCCGCTTCACCTTCCTGAACTGCATCACCTTGACCGAGCCGGGCACGGGAGCCGCACTCCTTGGCCAACGCCTGAACGAAGCGGCAGACATCATGCGCGCGAGGAAGCACCCGGGCTTCCTGTGGCTCTTCGAAGACCTGCTCGACCACGAGGCCCGCTCCGCCCTGGGAACGGCGGCCGAGGACGCGGGCCTGCAGTACGCCTTCCCCTGGACGGGCATGGCCGGCGACCTGCTCCCCCTGCCCGAGCCGGACCACCCCGACCTCACCTTCGTCCGCGTGAGCACCGACGATCACCTGCAGGCCTACGCGGACCTCAACGCGCGCGCCTACGGCCTTGCATTGGAGGAGGCCCGCGACGGCTTGGAGGGATCCGCGCTCTGGAAGGACGGGATGTACGCCTACCTGGCCATGCGAGGCGACGTACCGGTCACCTGTGCGGCCACCACCGAAGCCGAAGGGCGTCTCTTCGTCTCCTTCGTGGCCACGGCCCCCCAGTGGCAGCGCCGGGGATACGGGGAGGCGGTCACGCGCAAGGCCCTGTACGAGGGCCACCGGGCCACCGGGCTGATGCGCGCGACGCTGCACGCGACCGAAGCCGGAGCCCCCGTGTATCCGCGGATCGGCTTCCAGCCGAACTCGCCGATCCGCTTCTACACCCTGGCGACGGGCTGACCCGCGCAGTTGCCTGCCGCGTCCGGCAGCTGCGCCAGGTACGGGGCTGAGGCAGTGGCATCGGCATCGAGATGCGGCGGGCCGGCCCAGCCTGAGCACCCCCGGGCCCGGCGCGGCGCCCTGTGCCCGCGCCGGCGCCTGAGCGCCGGACCGGCCCGCCTTTCCGGTGCGCTGCTGTCCGGCCGGTGCGAGGCCCTGCCGGGTTCGCGCCGGGAGCGGCGCTCAGTTCACCGTGCCTGAGGCGGCTGGGCCGTGCTTCGACGGCCGGGAAGGAAGCGGGGCCAAGTGCGGGCGGCCGGGGTCCAGGAGGGCATCACCGGCGCCGTCCGACCGATGCGGCCGGCCGTCGGGAGAGGGAACAGGCCAAGTTTGCAAAGCCGCCCACGTACGTGCACCACCCGGCCAGACTACGCAGTGCAGTCATCTGACTACATGCTTCGAGTGGAGGAGTTTCTTGCCACGCAAGGACGACATCGTGACGATCCTGATCGACACGAAGAACGAGATGAACAGATCGATCGACGGCATGGGCGCCAGGGTCAACGACCTGGAGCGGGACCTTCGGGCCGCGTTCACCGCCGAGATCGCAGGGCTGCGCGATACCGCCCTCGCCGACTTGAAAGCGTCGCAGTACGAGACGCGGACCAGCTCCCACAACGCGGGCAAGCGCGCCGGCGATGCCGTCGCCGCGGTGGCCGACCTGCGCCGGGACGTCGACCGACTGCATCACAGGCTCGACGGTCTCAGTGAGGACATCGGCACGATCTTGGAGGCTCTGCAGGCCGTGGCACCGGCCCGGCCGCCGGCGGCCGCCGCTTCGGCGGAAGAGCCCTCCCTGGAGCCGGACGGGACCAGCACCGCAGACGAGCCGGATCCCGCCGTCCTGCCCCAGCAGAAGCAGCCCCCGGGCCAGGAGCCGGCGCCACAGACCGAACCCGGCGCCCCGCAGCCCTCTGCGGACAGCGCGCCCGCAGGCAGCCAGTCGAGCATCTCCACGGACACCGGCGCCCCCACGGCCGACGAGGACGGAGCCGGTCAGTCTCCCGCTGAAGCTGAGCAGTTCGCGCCGGAGAGCGGTGGAAACGGTCATGACGTTCCCCGCGCGGCGCTGGAGGCCAGTGAGCAGGGCCCCAACGACTCGGTGCAGGAACCGAGTCCGCTCACCCGGGCAGGCAGAGTCTGGGCGGTCATGAGGGCCGGGAGGGTCGCGTCGGCCACCGTGGTCTGCCACCGGGACACCTGGGAATTCGTGGCAGCACAGGTAGGCAGCCACCCGCACTTTCGCACCCCCGCCCTCGAAGAACGCGAAAACGGCCTGGTGGCCGCGGTCCTCTCCGGCCGGTCGATGGTCGTCATGCTCCTGGCCCTTTACCACGTGGCGAACGTCTCCCGGCTCAAGCCGGACAGCGAGGACACCGAGGAACTCACCGTCTACGCCGACTGGGCCATGGCCTCCCAGGTCTATTTCGCCACCGCCCGGGTCCTCAGCAGCGCCTACCACGAACAAGGGGACCCCGTCGTGGTGACAATCGACAACCGGGTACCCGCCCGGGCGTGACGACGCAGAGCAAGCGCTGCTGAACGGGCAGAACACACAGCCTCACGATGGGCGCATCGTAGGTGTGCCCCCAAGAAACCTGAGGGCCTTCACCACGGGTGAAGGCCCTCAAACGTCGTCAGCGGGCCCTCGGGCAGGGCGAAGGCGTCGAACAGCCGCAGCAGCCGCCGTTCGGCCGCCTCGATGCAGCCCAAGCCGGCCAGGCGGCGACCCGCTCGGCCAGCACCGGCTGTGAGGCGGTGGCCGGGGGGCCCGGGCCGCCCGCTCGGCCAGGTGCTGGTAGGCGTCGTCGGCGTAGACGTCGGCGATCAGACGGATGCGGGCCGGGCCGAGCAGATCGCAGACCCGTGGGCGAAGGCCGGCGTCAGCCGCCAGATCTGCCCGCCCCGCATGTGGACCTTGGAGCCGCCGGTGACCCGGCAGGCCGAAGAGTCGGGGTGCAGCGGGATGTGCAGCCGGTACCGCTCGGCGTGGTCGCGTTCGGTGGTCGCGGTGTTCCCACAGCAACGCGTTGGCCTCCGGCCGGGCCAGGCGTACCCACACGTAGGACAGGTCCAGTTCGGCCAGCAGTTCGGCGGCGGACATGTGCTCCAGCACCGTGGTGGGCTTTGCGGTGCCGTCGGCGATCCGCACGTGTGCCGCATTGCCGGAGGGGTTCATCAGCGAGGTGGTCCATCAGCCGCCGGACTGGAACTCGCCGTACTCGGTCGTCCACGGCGCCGGGGCGGTCAGCGCTTCGTGCCGCAGCCGCTCCACGCGGTCACGGTCCAGCGGCTGGAGGTGGCTGACCTGCCCGGACAGGCGGGTCAGGGAACGAAGATGGGCGTAGCTCTCCTGCAGGGACGGGTTGGCAGCTCATGACAGGATCTGAGCTTGTGAATGAGCGTGTGCTGTCGTCGTCCTGGCCGTCCTCGTGGGTGAATGCGGTTTCAGGAATGCTGGACGGGATGACACGGGGTTTCGAGGGCAGGCACGGATTTCCGCCCGGGACCAACCAGGTCCGCCTGGCCAATGACGATGATCAGGAGGGGGCGCGTGCTCTGGCCCGCCATCCTCTCGCGGTCAGTGACCTGGTCACCTTCTACCGCAGCGTCGGCGACGTCGTCTGGGAGGACATCGGCAACGGCTACTTCATCCACCCCGTGCGCGACATACTCCAGCACCTCATGGAGTACGGGGCCGTCCGCGTGGGCGAGGGTCAGGAGCCGAGCGGATTGGTGATCGGATCGGACGGGAGCGGCCGGTCCTATGTCATGGGCCCCCAGGGCGCGATCCACCGGACACGGTCAGCATCGCTGGAGGAGCCGGAGCTCGACCAGGTGGCGGACGATCTGCGTCACTTCCTGGAACTGCTGGAGCAGTCCCTGGCCCGGTTCGTCGCCACGGGTGATCCTGGGCCTCTCTAGTCTCGTTGATCGAAGAGACAGCAACATCGTCATGGCATGAGTCCATCACAGTGGCCTAATTCGCGGGTTGAGGAACGACAGCACCCGCCGGCGGGGTTACGCAGTGGAGCGCCGTTCCCCTTCGAGGCTGCTGAAGATCAGGGAGTCTCGCCAGCCGTCGCGGAGCAGCGCCGTGTGGCGCATGCGCCCCTCATACGTCATACCGATCTTGGACAGCACCCGGGAGGAGCCGAGATTCCTCGGATCACAGGTGGCATAGATCCGATGAAGCCCCAGCTCGTCGAACCCGTACGCGAGTAGCCGGCGACCGATCTCCGTGCCGATGCCCCGCCCCCATACTCGTGGATGCACGATGTATGAGATCTCGCCCTGGCGCTGCTTAGGGCTACGGACATGCAGTTCACCCATGCCCGCCACATCCCGGCCGACACGTGCGACAAACGGGAACCGGCGCTGAGGGCTGCCCGACCAGGCCTTGACCGCGCAGTCCACGAAGTCCTGCGTCTGGGCCTCTGTGCTGGGTCCCCAGGGCTGATAGCGGCACACCTCCGGCAGGCACGCCCATGAGTGAACGGCCGGCCAGTCCTCCAAAACGATCTCGTCCAAGGTCACCGAGTGCCTGGTCATGTGACGACCTTGAACGCGTCTCCGCGCGAAGAGCAAGGTCAAGGAGCCCGCCAAGCTCCGCCGGCGGCCACGCGGGAGGAAGGTCTGGTGCTGCAGGTTCTCGTGAGCATCGCGATGCGCTCCGTGGGTGAGTGTGCCTTGCCAACTGCCGACTCGCAGCTCAGCGTCCGTGGGCCTCTCACGCCGGTGTCCTGACATCAGGGTCTCTGACGTGGGCATACGCCAGGCTGTGTGTCGCAGCGGGTGCGAGGTACCCGGAACACGAACCGCAAAGGCGCGGGACACTTTCGCGCGAGTCGGCACCTGGTGACCCGATGACCGGATGGTGGCGTGGTGGCGATCACGGGCGTGCCCCGGGCACACTGAGGACGCGCCAGACGAGGAGGCTGCTTTATGCACCGTCGGGATGGCAATGGGCAAGTGGGCGGCGATGAATCCAGTCCCGGTGATCCGGGAAACCCGCCGCCGGAGGAAGACCCGGCCGAAGACCCTGAGGACGAAGACGACGGGTGAATGCCGTGGGCGGCACCGTCCAGGCGGCGGCCGAGCTGCGTGAGCGGGTTGCGGCGGAGCTGGACGGCCGTGGCTACTTCGAGGGGAAGGCGTGGCTGCGCGACGCCTTCACGGTGGTGCCGCGCGAGCACTTCGTGCCCGACCGGGTGTGGTGGCCGGTGGCCCAGGACGGCATCTACCCGCTGATGGACCGTACCGTACGGCCCCGGCAGTGGCTCAGGGCCGTTTACCGGACGCAGCAGATGCTGATCACGCAGATCGACGATGGTGCGATACGGCCTGCAGGTCCGGTGGAGGCCGAATCCTTCACCGCTTTCACCAGTTCCATCTCGTGTCCGGCTGTCGTCGTGCAGATGCTGGGATATTTCGATCCGCGCAAGGGCGACCGGGTTCTGGAAATCGGTACGGGCACGGGCTACAACACCGCGCTGCTCGCTCACCGCGTCGGCGCGGGCAAGGTGACCTCGGTCGAGATCGATCCGCAGGTCGCCGACTGGTCACGGGAGCGGCTGGGCGGGCTGGGCGTCGACGCGCGGCTCGTCGTGGCGGACGGTGAGGCGGGGCACGCCGACGACGCGCCGTACGACGGCATCTTGTCGACCGTAGCCGTACGTGAGGTGCCCCGGGCCTGGCCCGAGCAGGTCCGGGCGGGCGGGGTGATCGTCACGCCGGTCGGCACGCCCTTCCACTGGGGCGGGGGCACCTACGACGGCTTGTGCAGGCTGGTGTGCGACGGCAACGGGAACGCCGAGGGGCAGATGGTGGCGGGCGTGACCTTCATGAAGGTGCGCGGGCAGCGCAAGGAGCGCCCCTTCGAGGAGCTGGGCTGGCCTTCGTTGGGTGACTACCGGGTGAGCGTGTCGAGGGCGGCCGGGCAGCGCGTGCGGGCCTCACCGTGATGTACCCGGGCGTGTCCGGGGCGGGTGTGTGGTTACAGGTCGATGGTGCGGGCGATGCGGATGGCGTTGCCGTTGCGGGTGACCAGGAAAGCGCAGCCTAATGGCTCATGTGCTCGACAATGAGCGCATGGACGTCCCTGAACTGCTCGAATCAGCTTCCCTACTGGTGCCGGAAGAGTCCGCCACCGAGAACGACATCACGGTGCGGGACATCTGGGACTATCTCGTCCACGACCAGTGGGAAACCGCCCTGGGCCTGCTGGAGGAGCTCGGGGAGCCTCGCTCGCTCCCTCTTGCGTTCTGGGAGAAACTCGCTGAAGCGGCTGAGCAGTTCCGCCTGGAGCGGAGCGCGGCTTGGTGCTATTGGCGGTGCTCAGAGATCCGCAACGGCATGATCAGGGCGGATCTGACGCTCCGTCCTGCCGCCGAGGCGCGACGGACGACGCCGATCTCCGGCGCCGGAGTTCTGCGGCCCATGTGGGACATCGGACATCTGTCACCCGCCGGCGGATGTGCGGTCAGCATCGCCGCGCTCTGGGTTGAGAACATGCCCAGTCTGGAGCCCGGAGGTCGAGCCATGGTTCGCCTCGTGCCCCTCACTCCCTCTCACTGGACGCACGTCCAGCCCGGCCAGCAGATCACCATGCACGAGGACCGGACCGTGGCCGGCACCGCACGCATCCTGGAGGTTCACAGCCCTGCCACTGTCATGCCCACGGGTTGACGTGCTGGCTCACAGCCTCCCAGCTGGTGCACGTAACTCCGTACTTGGTGGAGCACTCACGGCCCCGGCAAGATTTCCGTGAAGCGGGGGTGTGCCACCGTGCGCCGGTGACACACAGTTACGGATATCGGCGTCGGAGATGGGCCATGAGGATGACGCGGTGACGAAGGAGCGGCACTCCAGCCCGGCCCGCCATGATCCTCTTCTGGAGTTTCAGGTCCGTGATCCGCTTCGTTGACGCCGGAGTTGAACGGTGTGGTGATCCCCTGCACGACTGCGGGCTGGTCCTCGCGGAGGGCTGTGGCCAGGCTGGCCAGGGCCGGTAGGCGGGAGGCTTCGAGTTGCTCCAGCCAGCCCGTCAGCAGGGTGGCATCGCCGGCATGGAGCATAGCGGCGAACTGACGCACCAGGTCGTAGGTGAGCGCCAGTTCCGGGCAGTGCTCCAGCAACCGCCTGAGGACCTCGGTGGCGTGCAGGCTGCGCCGGGACGGTGCGGTGGTGATCCAGCGGGCGACCTGCCGCGGGGAGGGCGATCGCTCGCGCGGTGTGTCGATCGGCAGGCCGCGCCGCAGCGGCGCGATGGCCATCTTGACTCGCTGGTAGTGGCCCCGGTAGCCCTTGGCGACGATCTCCTGATGCAGGACTGTCGCGGTGTGCTCGCCCTCCTCCCACCGTTGCCGCAGGTACTCCAGGTACGGGTCGAGGCTGGTGGGCCGGCGGGAGGGAGCGCGGCGTACGCACTCCTGCCAGGTGGCGGCACGCGCGTACTTGCCCACCGTGCGCCGGTTCAGGCCGAGCCGGCGGGCTGCGGCGTGGCCGATGCGGCCGCCCGCCCCGCCCACGGCCTCGACACCTGCCTCGCGCCCAGCGGGCGGACGGGCAGGCGCGGGGCCGCCTTACCGTCTTGGGACGGCCGCCGAGCAAGCGTTATCCGGTCGAAGACGTCCCCTTGATGATCCGGTCGTTCTTCCGCAGTAGGTGCTGGGCCAGGAGGAACATGAAAGGGAAGAAGACCGTTCCCCACCCGGTCCGTATCAGCGTCCAGGTACTCGGATGCTCTTCGGTCAGCGTCATGATGAACACCGCCGGTTCCAGCATGCCGAAAGCGAGGAACATCCAGCGGCCCCAACGAATTAGTCTGACCGTCCACGGCGGAAGTGGGTAACGGGTCCTCCATTGCATCGGCATGGCAGTCAAGTTCCCGCACCCGGCTCTTGCATGCGGCCGTCGGCGTTCGGTGCGCGTGATGCGCCGTACCTGCTCCATCCCCGGTCTCGCGCGGCGTGCCGGCCGGCACCGCACCCCAATGCGCCGCCCAGCTCGTCCGGCCCCGTTGCACCGCTTGGTGCTGGTCAGAAGATCGGTGGGCGGCCGGCGCGGGGCAGCCGGGCCACGGTGCGCCAGCTGATGGGCGAGCGGGTGCCGGGGTAAGTGCGCAGGCCCTCCGTCACGCCGGCGAGCGTGGCCTGCCAGGCGTCCCGGCTACGTACGCGCCATACCGTCAGGGCGGCCCAGGTGGCGAGGCTGGCGCGGATCAGCAGGGCGGGGAGGCTGCGGCGGGCGAGCCAGATGCGGTTGCGGGCGGTAAGCCGGTAGAACTGGGCGTGGCGGGCCGGGTGGTCGCTGGGTGATGGACGACGATGTCGCGCCGACAGAGGCCCCCATAGCCGTGCTGCCACAGCCGCCCGGAACTCGGCCGCTGCTGCGGCGGCGCGGTGCTCTGTGACGGCGAAGACGGCGGCGGCTTCCCTGTCCGCGACGAGGATGCCCTCGGTGCGGCACGGGGCGGCCCCCTGCGCGGTCTCCCGGCAGGGCGCATCGGTGCTCCAGGTCATGCGGGCGCCGAGGGCGAGCAGGTGTCCCCCGGACCAGGCCGGCGGCGGGGCACCCGGGCCGAAGCACCGCACTGTAACGCTTACCTCGCGGGCGCTGACGTGATCAGCTCTTCAGTGCCCCGGTCCGTGCCGCGAACTCCTTCAGACCGGGCTGGTGCGAGGAGTACAGCAGATCTGTGGTGAGGGCTTTGACCGATGGGCGCCTGGCTTCCTCGGGCGCTTGGCGTTCGATGGCGCGCAGGGAGGCGAAGGTGCGCATGTCGTCGCCGAGCTGGTGATACATGCGGGCGGCATCGGTGTGGAAGCGGGCACGGCGCTCGGCGGTCGGGAAGACGGCCGCGTCGATGCGTCCGGCGACCGGGACCGCCTCGTCCGGTGTGCCGAGCTTGTTGAAGATGCTCAGGCGGAAGGACTCGCACTGCGCACGGGTGGCCTGGATGGTGGCGCCGGCCAGGCCGGGGCCGTAGGAGATGCGCCGTCCGATCTCCTGGGCTTCGTCCACCAGGTGCAGTGCGGCCGTGCGGTCTCCGTAGTGGGCACAGGTGTAGCCGCAGGTCAGCAGCATCGCGGCGCGTACGGCTCGGGCCTGGTCGGCAGGATCGTCGGCCAGCTGCCGGCTGGTGCGGAGCAGGAGGTCGGCGGCCTGGCGGTAGCGGCCGGCGCGGCGCATGGCGACGGACAGCATGCGGGTGGCTTCACCGAGCGGGGCGGGCCGGCCGCAGGCGCGCGCAGCGGCCAAGGCCCGGTCCGCTGCGACCCAGGTCGCTTCGGACCGCTGTTTGCTGGCGAGTTCGCCCGCAAGGCTGTAGGCGTAGGAGGCCAGGGCATCGGCTCGCTCCCGGGCGTGGCCGGTGAGGTGGTCGCGGGTCGCGTCGGCGGCCGCGAGGAGCAGGGGCAGTTCGGTGCTCAGGGCCTGGTAGCGGGTGCGGCGGAAGTCGTCGCGCGCCCGGCTAAGGGCCTGCTCGAGGCGGCTGATCGGCACGGGCCCGCTGGCGGGCAGGGCGAACAGGGCCGTCTCCAGCCAGGCCCCCAGCTCCCGTTCCTCCAGTGGCTGTTCTGCGGCCGCCCGGGCGCCGGTGAGTAGGACAGCGCTGATCCCCGCTGCTCCGGTGAGAAAACCCCTGCGCCGCACGGTGCCCTCCTGCTGGCTCTCGCTGGCCCCCATGGTCACCGTAGCGGCCGTCGTACAGCTGCATCCTGGACTTGGCGTATCTGGGGCCGGGTCTCGCTCCGGCGGGTGAGCGGCACCGATCAGATCATCCGGTGGAATGCCCAGAGCGGCGGCGATGCGCAGCAGTGTCTCCCAGGGCGGGATGATTGCGCCGGCTTCGATGCGGCAGACCCACGAAGCGGAGTAGCCCACAAGCACCGCGAGCTGCGCCTGGGTCATCTTCGGCCGCCGGGCACCTCGTCCGCCCCGTATCAGCGCGCCGAGGTCAGGGCTGAACGAAGCGTTCGGGGATGTGACGCCCACGGTGCCTCCTCGCGGCGGGAGCACGTCTACGGGGGCTATGCCCCTCAGCCCGCATCGGGAAGCACGCACAGAACTTGCGGATGACGCACAGAAGTTGAGGCCCACGCCGCGCTGGCTAGCCCGGCGGTAGCGGACGCCAGAGACTGACAAAGGCACGCCGGCGGACCGCCGGGAACCGCGCTTTGCGACTCGCCCGTGTCCGGTTCGGCTGTGGGCCATGACGGGCCGTCTGAGGCCCTAGACTCGCCGTCTTCTCCGGCTGCCCAGGGCCGTCAACCCGGCGCACAGGCTGCGTCAGTGAGCGGCTCGTGGATGTACCTCAGGAAGGGCCTTGATGACCGATGCAAGCTGTGACCCCGCCCGGCTGCGCGACCACGTCGTCGACGAGCTCGTCGCGCGGGGCGAGATCGTCTCGAAGGAAGTCGAGGCGGTGATGCGCAAGGTCGAGCGGCACCGGTTCACGCCCGGGGCCAGCTTGGAGGACGTCTACCGTCCGTACCAGGCCGTGGTCACCAAGAGGAACGAGCAGGGGGTTGCGGCAAGTTCGGTGAGCGCGCCGCAGATCCAGGCGTTCATGCTGGAGCAGGCCCAGGTCCGGCCCGGGATGCGGGTGCTGGAGATCGGCTCCGGGGGCCTGAACGCGGCGTACCTGGCGGAGCTGGCCGGTCCGGACGGCGAGGTCACGACGGTCGATATCGACCCGGAGATCACCGGTCGGGCGTCCCGACTGCTGGAGCAGGCCGGGTACCCGCAGGTGCGGGTGGTCCTGGCCGACGCCGCGCAGGGCGTTGCCGCGCACGCCCCCTACGACGTGATCATGGTGACCGTCGGATCGTGGGACATCCCGCCCGCGTGGGTCGACCAGCTCGCCGGGGACGGACGGCTGGTGGTGCCGCTGCGCATCCGCGGGCTCGTACGATCGCTCGCCTTCCGTCGCGCGGGCCCCCGCCTGGTCAGCACCTCGGCGCGGATCTGCGGCTTCGTGTCCATGCGCGGCACCGGGGCGCGAGATGCGCAGCTGCTGCTGGTCAACGGCGACGACATCGTTCTGAGGTTCGATGACGACCTGCCCGCCGATCCGGACCTGGTGGGCCGTGCCGTGCGCGGGCGGCGGGCGGAGAGCTGGAGCGGGGTAACCGTCCGGCGCGGGGAGCCCGTCGACATGCTCCAGCTGTACCTGGCCACCGTAGTGCCGGGCTTTTGCACCATGTCCGTCAACGCGGAAGCGGGCAGCGCTGGAGTCAACCCGCGGAACAAGCACTTCTCGCTGGCCAGCGTGGACGGCGCGGACTTCGCCTACCTCACCACGCGCGTCACCGAGGACGAACAGTCCCTCGAATACGGGGCCCACGCCTTCGGCCCTCACGCCCCCGCCGTCGCTGAAGCCCTCGCCGACCACGTGCGCACCTGGGACCGGGCACACCGCGGCGGGCCCGGCCCGCGCATCGTCGTCTACCCGGTCGGCACCCCCGACGAGCGGATCCCTGAGCTTCCCGGCGGGCGGGTCATCGACAAGACCCACTGCCGGGTCACCCTCTCCTGGCCCGCGACCGCCGATGCGGCCGCGGCCCAGGAAGTCCAGCGCCACACCACCGAGCAAGGAGAGTGAGCCATGCCAGACCTCCTCGTACGGGAGAGCGACACGAGCACCGATGAGATCGATGAGTTCACGCTCGATGTGCGCGTCATCGTGACCGCCCACCCCACGGCGAATACCGGCGACTGCCCCACCGACGACGGCTGCGGTGACACCTGTGTCGACGGTGCCAGCGCCTGCGACAGCTTCGTCGGTGACCCGTCCTGACGCACCCGGCCCCACTGGTGCGCCGGGCTACCTGACCGGCGCACCAGTGACCGCATCCAGCGAGCAAGGAGGGGCGATGCAGCCCACAGCGGGATACCGATGGCGAGCCGGGGCGCTGCTGCGCGCCACCACCGACCCCGGCGCCCTTGACCTGCCACGCGACCTCGACCTGTTCAGCGACACGGGCATCAAGGAGGCGCGGATGTGGCTGGCCGGCCTGTGGCAGCGCCAGGACCTTCGCGATGCCCTCGCTGCGGCCAGCCCCGGCCTGTGCCGGCAGATATCCGACGTGGTGGCCGAGGAGCGGTGCGCGCCGCGGCAGGTCCGCCGCAGCGTCCTGTCCCTGGCGGCCTACCTCCTGCGCTGGTCGAGCCGCCCCACCCCGTTCGGCCTGTTCGCCGGGGTGGCCCCCGCGCGGATCACCGCACCGGCGCTGGCCGCCTGGGGCCACCGGCACCGCACCGTGGCACGGGCCGATGCCTGGTGGCTGACCGGCGTCATCGACCGCCTCCACCAGCGCCGGCCGTTACGGGAACGCCTGGCCGTGGTCTCCAACGATACCGGCCGTCGTCGCGGCGAGCGCTACGTCGTCCCGGGGCCTCCACCAGGTGAGGACCCCAAGGGCCTGGCGCCGCTGGAGGTTTCCGTGCGCCATACCCAGCCGGTGATCGTCGCGCTGGAGGCCGCCCGGGAGCCCATCGTCTGGCGCGAGCTGCGCGCACTGCTGGGCGAGAAGTTCCCCGCCGTCCCGGCCGGCCGGATCGACGACACGCTCGGCGATCTCCTCGCCCAGAACGTGCTGATCAGCTGCCTGCGGGCTCCCATGACGTGCCTGGACGCTCTCGGGCATGTGTGCACCCAGCTCGACGCCGTCGAAGCGCACCGTATCCCCGCCGTCGCGGACCTGGTGCGCACGCTGCACGCGCTGCGGGAAGAACTCGCTGCACCACCGACCGGCGGATGGTCATCGCGGCCCAGGCTGGCCGCCCGTATGCGGGAAGTCAGCACGTCCACGTCGCTGCCGATGGTGATCGACACCTCCCTGGACTGCGATGTACGCCTCCCTCATCGGGTGGTCGCGGAAGCGGAGGGCGCCGTCAACGTCCTGCACCGGCTCTCGCCCTACCCGTTCGGCTACCCGGCCTGGCGCGACTACCACGCGCGCTTTCGCGCACGGTACGGCACCGCGGCGGCCGTGCCCGTCTTGGACCTGGTCGCCGACAGCGGCCTTGGCCTGCCGGCCGGCTATCTCGGCTCCGCCTGCCCCAGCGCCCCGCGCCAGCTGACCGACCGCGACCGCAAGCTGCTGCGCCTGGTCCAGCGCGCCGCGGCGGAAGACCGCGGCGAGATCGTCCTGACCGAGCCTGTGATCAAGGAGCTGCAGGAGGAGACGGAGACGCTCCCGGTGCCCCGGGTGGAGGTGGCCATAGAGGTCCACGCCGCCAGCGCCGATGCCCTGACCCGGGGCAGCTTCCGCATTCTGGTCACCGGCACGCCCCGGCCGGGCAGCAGCATGGCCGGCCGCTTCGTCCACCTCCTGCCCGCCCAGGACCATGCGCGGCTCGCCGCCACCTACCAGGCCGCCGGCCCCGACAGCACCGCCGCGCAGCTGTCGTTCGCCCCCCGGCGGCGCCGCAACGAGAACATCAGCCGCACCCAGCCCCTCCTCCCCCACGTGATCGCCCTGGGCGAGCACCGGGCGCCGCACCGGGGCCTCATTGCGCTGGCGGACCTCGCGGTCACCGCGGACGCCCACCGGCTGTACCTCGTCCGGCTCTCGACCGGGCAGCGCATCGAAGCGCGGGTGGCGCACGCGTTGGAGGCCGGGGTGCATACCCCGCCCCTCGCGCGGTTCCTGGCGGAAGTGGCCTCCTCCCGCTGCGCGGTGTACAAGTCCTTCGACTTCGGGGCCGCAGCTCATCTGCCCTTCCTGCCCCGGGTGCGGTACAAGCGCGCCGTCCTCGCCCCGGCCAGGTGGCTGCTGACGGGCCGGGAACTGCCCGGCCGCGACACCGCCGTTGACACGTGGGAGAAGCAGTTCGCGGCGTGGCGTGCCCGACAGCGTGTCCCCGACCGGGTCACCCTCGTCGAAGGCGAACAGCGGTTACGGCTGGACCTCACGCACGCTCGGCACCGCCTCCTCCTGCGCACCCGTCTCAACGCCTCCCAGCGGCTCGAACTGCGCGAGGCCCCGGGCTGCGCGGACCTCGCCTGGATCGGCCACGCCCACGAACTCCTGCTTCCGCTGACGGCCACCGCACCCGCCGTCCCCGCAGCCACCGCCCCCGCACCGGCGCCCGCCCGCACGGAGGACTGCGTACACCTGCCGGGCCGCTCCGCCCTCCTGTCCGCCCAGCTCCACACCCATCCCGGGCGCTACGACGAGATCCTCGCTGAGCACCTGCCCGCCCTGCTCGCCAGCTTCACCACCGCGCCGCAGTGGTGGTTCAGCCGCCACCGCGTCCTGCCCCGCCCCGACGCCGACCAGTACCTGTCCGTCTGCCTGCACCTGCACGACGCCGACGCCTACGGCCAGGCCGCCGCCCTCGTCCACGACTGGGCCTGCGGGCTGCGCCGCAAGCACCTGATCGCGCACCTGTCGCTCGCCACCTACGAGCCGCAATCAGCCCGGTACGGCCATGGCCCGGCCATGACGGCCGCCTACCAGGTCTTCGCCGACGATTCGGCCGCAGCCCTCGCCCAGATCCGCATGACCGCTCTGGGCGCAACCAGCGCGCAGGCGCTCACCGCGGCCAGCCTGGTCGACCTCGTCGTCAGCTTCACCGCCTCGCCCGACGAAGGACTGCACTGGCTGCTCCACCACTTCCCCCAGCAGCACGGCCGACTGGACCCGGCCTTGCGCGACCAGGCCCTCGCCCTGACCGACCCGCACCGCCGCGAAGCCGCACTGCTGCCCCGCCCCCATCCGGACGACCACACCAGCGACGTGGCCACGGCGTGGGAAAGACGCGCCGCAGCACTGGTCTCCTACCGGATCCGTCTGGGCGCCCAGCGCGACCCGCTGACGGCCCTGCCCGGCCTCCTGCGGCTGCACCAAGTGCGCGCGCTCGGCCTCGACCAGCACCTGCGCCGCGTCAGCGAACGCCTCGCCCGCACCTGCGCCCTGCACCACGCCCGCCGGAGGCCCCGGTGACCGCCTTGCGCCCCGGGATGGCGCAGTCCCTGGCCATAGGCGCAGCCGGAACGGCCTTGCTGCACATCGAACGCGCTCACACCCGCCAGGGCAGCTGGCAGCAGGCCCATTCCTGGATCACCCGTGCGGCAGCCGGGGACATCAGCGCCGCGGATACCACCGGCCTCTACCTCGGTGCGCCGGCCGTCGCCTACATGCTCAACGCCGCTGCCGGCACGTCCGCGCGCTACCAAGGAGCCCCCGCCACGCTGGACGTGCACGTCGCCGACCTCGCTCTGCGCCGCGCCCAGGCCGCTCAGGGCCGCATACGCCGGCAAGAGCAGCCCGCCTTCGCCGAGTACGACATCTTCTACGGCCTGACCGGTATCGGCGCGCATCTCATGCGCCGAGCCCCCCACAGCCAGGCCCTCGAAAGCGTGCTGCGCTGCCTCGTCGCGCTCACCCGGCCCCTGCGCAGCGACGGTGACCTGCTGCCCGGATGGTGGGTGGCCCACGATCAGCGCTCGCGCACCGGCACCCGCCACCCCGGCGGCCACAGCAACCAGGGCGCCGCCCACGGCATCACCGGACCGCTGCTGCTCCTCGCGCAGGCAGCACGGCGCCACCTCATCGTCGAAGGGCAGCTCGAAGCCCTCCACACCATCTGTGACTGGCTCGATACCTGGCAACAACCCGGCCCGACGGGCGCCTGGTGGCCCGAGATCATCACCCTGAGCGACCTGCGCACCGGCCGGCCCAGCCAGCAAGGTCCTGCCCGGCCCAGCTGGTGCTACGGCACCCCCGGCATCGCCCGCGCTCAGCAACTCGCCGCCATCGCCACCCACGAGCCCCAGCGCCAGCAGGCAGCCGAACAGCACCTCGCCCTCTGTCTCTCGGACCCCGACCAGCTCTCGCGCCTCACTGACGTCGGCCTGTGCCACGGCTGGGCCGGCGTCTACCAAACCCTGTGGCGCGCCGCCCACGATGCCCTCACCCCGGCCCTGTGCAGGCACCTGCCGCTCCTGGCCGACCAGCTTGCCCGCCACGCCCAGCCCGAGAAGCAGGACACCGGGTTCCTCGAAGGTCACGCGGGCACCGCCCTGGCCCTGAACACCGCCACGCAGCACGTGGCGCCGACCTCCGGATGGGACGCATGCCTCCTGATCGACTGAACCCCGACGACCACCCGCGCGACAGCGAGCTGGACGCACCCCAAGACGACGCCCGGACGGACGCCGTGCTCTCCGTGCTGGCCGGCACCCCCCTGACCACAGCCGCCGCCCGCACCAGGGTTCACCCCGCCGACCTGGCCGCGGCCGTCGAGGTCTACCAACAGGCCGGCTACCGGGCACTGCGCGAGACCGCCACCGCCTCCGGCTGGTGGCAGATCTACGTCGAGTTCCCCGACTGGCCTACGGCCGAGAAAGCCGCGGCCGACCACCTGGAGCCGCTCCTGCATCGCGCGGCACCGCACGACGCCGGGCCCACGTGGTGGTTCATCCGCAAGTACCCTTCCTGGCGGATCCGGCTGCACGTCCCGCCCCACGGACACCGGGCCAAAGCCAGCATCAGTGCCGCACTGGACGACCTCGCCGCCCATGGCCACATCCTGCGCTGGTGGACCGGCATCTACGAGCCCGAGACCGCCGCATTCGGCAACGCCACCGGCATGCACATCGCGCACGACCTCTTCCACGCCGACAGCCACGCCATCCTGGGCCTCCTGGGCCTCCACCGGCTCAGCGAAATCACGGTCGGCCGCCGAGAGCTGTCCGTCCTGCTGTGCAGCACCTTGCTGCGTGCCGCAGCCCTGGAATGGTATGAACAAGGCGATGTGTGGCAACGCGTCTGCCAGGAGCGGCCCCTGCCCGACACCGTCCCTCCCGGCCACCTCCAACGCCTGGGTGACGACCTGCGCCAGCTGATGCGCGCCGACACAGCAACGGACGGGCCGCTTGTCGGGGACAACGCGCCACTGGCGGTCGCCGCCGGCTGGGTTGAGGCGTTCCGTCGAGCCGGCGCAGCCCTCGGTGAAGCCGCCCGCACCGGAAGGCTGGACCGAGGGCTGCGCCACATCATCAGCTACCACGTGCTCTTCCACTGGAACCGCCTCGGCCTGCCCGCGCGACGGCAGAGCATCCTCGCAGCAGCCGCACGCACGGCGATCTTGGATCCACCAGCCACCCGGGACACTACGTCACACGACCAGTCGGGTCGGTGCCGGGAGAACGAGCCCACCTCCGGTGTCCGCCGAGGTCTTGATTGAGCCGAGCCCACTGCCTGACCGACGGCTTGGTCTGCGGCCGAAGGCCGAAGCATCGCCGTCCTGGCCGCCAGCCTGGGGCGCGCGACGGCGCGGAACTGGTTGGCCCCTGGTTACGGCTTGCGGGCCAGCGCGCAGGAGATCATCTGCTCCCACACCGTCAGTTCGTGCTGCCCCGTCTCGGCTGCGGCGGCATCACCGGCCAGAGCGCGTTCCGCACGCCACAGCGAGCAGTTCACCAGGCCCGGTTCGAGCAGCTCAAGGTCGCCGAAGAGGCTGATGATCTCCTCGTCGGTGCGCCAGCGGCCGCGGCCGAAGCTGGCCTGCAGTTTCTGTTCCGCGAGTTGAGTCCTCTCGGTCTCGCCACAGCGGAAGTGCGAGATGTAGACCTGGCTGCCCGACGGGATGCGGTCCGCCCACCAGCGCACGAGTTCGGCGGGTCGTTCGTCGTCGTTGAGGTGGTGCAGGATGGCGCTGAAGATGACTCCCACCGGCTCTGCGAAGTCGATCAGCCTCGCCACATCAGAGTTGCCGTAGATGTCGTCCGGCTCGCGCAGGTCTGCCTGGATCACCGTGGTGCGGTCGTCGGTGGCCAGCAGGGCGCGGCCGTGGGCGAGCACGATCGGATCGTTGTCGACGTAGGCGACGCGCACGGCAGCATGGTGACGCTGGGCGACTTGATGCACGTTGTCGGCGGTGGGCAGGCCGCTGCCCATGTCCACGAACTGATGGATGCCCTCGCGCGCCATGGCACCGACCGCACGGATCAGAGCCTGGCGGTTGGCGAATGCGATCGCCTGCGAGCCCGGCAGCTCGTTGATGAAGAAGTCACCGAGCTCGCGGTCGGCGGCGTAGTTGTCCTTACCGCCGATCAGGTAGTCATAGACACGGGCGATGCTCGGCTGGGTCTGATCAAAACGTGTGGTGTGATCGGTCATGATCAACCCCGTCTCTGGGAGCCATCCGCTGTCGCCTCGATCGTAGAAGAACCGACCCGGCCAGGGATGCGTTCGGGCGGGACTTCTGCCGCGGGCGCGCGGGCGAGACCTGACACATGGGCGACTACCGTCAAGGCACCACGGCCGGAGGCGGCGCGGCGCAGGGTGGATCTACCGAGCCCTCGGCCGGCCCTGACGGCCCAAGGCCGACACCGCGGCGGCGGCCCGGGCAGCCCCGGGCCGCCGCTGGCGTTGGCCCGGCAGCCGCCGGGCGGGCTTGACCCCTTCCAGCAGCTTCCACAGCGGCCGGCCCTCGGCGGCCCACAGCTCCAGCCGGCCACGGTCGACCAGGTGGACGCCGTACGTCTCGCTCCGCTCCACCGCCGGCAGGGTGAACCGGCCGTTGGTGACGACGACCGCGAACCGGGCCCCGTGGACCGTTTTCGCAGTGCCGTTGAGCCGCTGCAAGACCTCCACTCCGATGGCCTTGCCCTCCCAGCCGTCCCGCTTGTGCTTGCACTGAACGACCCAGATCCGGCCATCTGCGTCGACACCGCGGACGTCGCAGACGTCATCGTGCGCTCCGCCGACCCGCTCGGCTTCGAAGCCGTCACGGCGCATCAGATCCCGCACCGCGAACTCGAACTCGCGGTGATGCAGAGCGTCGATCCCCTCCAACGACACCCGCACGTCTCGGACCCGCCGCTCCTCCCACCGGCGGCGCTGGTCGCCGGCCAGACCCCAGACGGCCAGCATCATGAACACCACCTGCGGCACGACGGCATAGATCCCCCAGTGCTCGTTCAGCCAGGCTCCCAGCCAGAGCCCGAACCCGACCACCGCCGCGAGGGCGGCCACTGCCGCGCCGATCAGCACGCCGCCGCGCAGCTCCTCACGCGAGACCCACCGTTGCGGCCCGGCAGGATCGCGGCCCGGATCCGGGGAGTTCAGCAGGAGGTCAGGGTCCGGCCCTCCGTCCGGGACCGCGGTGCGCTGGGTTAAGCTGGCGGGCGCATCGCCGCCTTCCGGCCGTTCGCCGCCATGCGCCTTGTCTTCAACCATCGTTACTCCTTCGCGAGTTGACGTCACAGGCCAGGCGGCAACTCCACCACAGGGCACCGACATCCCGTGTCGGCCTCGGCCCACCGGCCGGGGGACGCCGAGCAAGAGCACCGCACTCTTCCCGATGGCCTGGCGACCGTGCTACTCCTCTGCCGTGGCCGGAGGAACTCGAGGTGGCGGAACCGTCAGGACTCCGGACGGCGCGGGACGCCGCCGCGCGAGCGGAACGTGGTCCCTGCATCTTCGAGCAGACGGTGCACGCCGCCGTACGAGCGGCTTGTCTCCTCGGCCAGGGCCCGGATGCTTGCCCCGGCGTCGTACTTCTTCTTCAGCTCGGCGGCGAGCTTGTCGCGGTCCGCGCCGGGCGCGAGCCGGTGGGCGGGCGTCTTCTTGGCCATGAGCGGATTCCTCCCTGCAAGGGCGGGCGATGCCCCCATGATCGCGCGGGGCGAAGACGCCGGCCACCGATTCGGCGAAGGCGCACGCCCCTGGCCGTCTCGATCCTGGGCGGCGGAAGGGAGTTCGACAGGGCGGAGGAGCACAGGCACCGCCATTCCGGCCAAGGGTGGCGACGCGGAGCGGGGTTGCGCCACGATGCTCCGATGAACGAAGAACCGCTGGGGGAGTGGGCACAGCGACGCGAGGAGCGCCGGGCCGCCGCGACGGGGAAACGCCGGGCAGTGCCGCTCACCGAAGGCCCGCATCGAGCAGCGCACGTCGAGCCGGATGCTTCACGGGTCATTCAGGAGTGGAACGGAACCGAGTGGGAGACGATCGGCGTCGCCGAGGACCTGGACGCCGCGAAGGCCCTGCTGTATCCACCGCAGCCGGTGAAGGACAAGCCCGCCGACTGGGATCGCCCTGCGCTCGGCCTCGGGAAGGGGCGGCACCGCCGTACGACCCCGACAGAGGAAAGTCGCTGAGAGCCCGCACCGAAGCGACGCCTCCACGGCGCTCGACGCCCGGGCCCACCCCGCCCCCTCCAGGCCCAGCCACCCGACCCTCATGAAGGAGACGCATGCCCATTGTCCCGCCCCAGATCACGGTCGACGCCCTCAACATCCAGACCGCGTCCATCACCGGCGACGACGTCGCCGCCCTGCTCACGGCCGCCGGCCGGTGGGTCGCCGAGCACGAAGGGGTGTCCGTGACGTCGGTCAACCTCGTCCCCTTCTACCTGTGCCCGGACGACTGCGAACCGGCCCCCGACCAGCCCGGCGTCCGCCTCGACCTCACCGTCGACGTCTCCGGCAGCTATCTCTCACAGCCGCATCCCGGATCACAGGCGTCCTGACCAGGAGGAAACCGTGGGCTTCACCGCGCAGCACGACGGGCGCGGCCGACTGGATGCCACCCAGCCCGACCTCGGCTGCGGCTGGGCATGGGAGGCCGTCCACCGCGCCCGCCCCCGCGTGAGGATGGTCTGTCCGGAGTGCGCGTACCCGATGCACGCGAAGGTCTCCCAGCACGGGCTGCGGTTCTTCGCCCACGACCCCGGCGCGCCCACGTGCGCGCTGGCCGGGGAGTCTATGGAGCACCATCTGCTGAAACTGGAGCTGGCCACCGCCGTGCGCGCAGCCGGGTACCACGCCGAGCTCGAGGTCCGCGGGCCCGACGGTGACTGGCGAGCCGACGTCGTAGCGTCCTCGCCGGATGGCAGCCTGCGGATGGCGTGGGAGGCGCAGTTGTCCCCGATCACCGTGGACGAGATCAGCGAGCGCACGGCGCGGTTCGCGAAGGACGGTGTACGGGTGTGCTGGGTCGCCACCAAGCTGCGGCCCTGGGTCGGCGAAGTGCCCTCCGTCCACGTCCGGCCACCCGAGGACGACAAGCCGAACTGGATGGTGGCCGGTGGCCTGGCCCGGTTCACCGTCGAGCAGTGCGACGAGCACTTCCTGTGCCGCACCGTCGGCCACGGCGAGTGGCACCAGACGCGCGCTGACCTGCGGTCGTTCACCGCCTGGGTGCTCACCGGCCGGGCCGTTGCGCACCGATTACCGACCTGGCTGCACACCGACCAGCACGCCTGGACGGGCGTGTGGACCGCGCCGCAGTACATCACCGCCGCCACCGCCTACCAGCAGGCCCACGACCGCGCGGTCGCCGAGTGGGAACAGGCACAGCGCCGAGAAGAGGTACAGCGCCAGCGCCAGCGCCAGCGCCAGGAAGAGGAGTACCGGGCACGGGTCCGTCAGCTCGCCGCTTCGCCCAAGCCTCCGGCCGAACTGCCCGCCGTGCCCGTGCAGATCCGGCCGCCCGCTTCGCGCCCGGAACCGGTGTGGCAGGTCAACCTCCCCAGCCACGAACGCGAGTACCTCCACGCCGCCGCCCTGGCCGAGGCCCGGATCCTGCTCGGCGTCAACGCCGAACTGCGCCACCGCGACGGCGACCGCCGCTGGGCCCTGGGCACACCCCTGTACGCGGGCGACCGCCCGTACGCCGTCCTGCGGCCCCGACCCCAGTTCGTCAACTGGGACCAGCTCAAGGGACTGCTCATCTTCGTCCGCAACCTCGACGAGCTGCGCATCCTCGGACGCGACGCCCCCAACGGCACCCGCATCATCGTCCTGCCCGAGTAGGAGCCCCCTGCCCAGTGAGGAAGCTTCCCGTCAGCGTACGCTTCGTCGACCGCCCTGGCGGCGGTCGCGTCATGCTGTTCGGCACCGAGCTCTACGGCCGGGGCACGGAACACTGGGAATCCTTGGACGACATTGCCCTCGGCCCTGAAGGCCTGGCTTCGAGGACCAGGCCGGCCACCACCCATACACCGACCCCGGCCCCGGTGCAACAGCGAGCGGAGTCGACGGGCGGCAGGGAGATCGTCACCATCGCCCGCCCCAGCGCCCCCAGCCCGCGGCGCGCCGATCCCGTCCAGAAGTTGCTGCGCCGCCTCGATGCCGACAAGGACAGTCCCAAGAAGATCCGGGCCGCCGTCGAGACAATCCATCAACTGCTGGAAACGGGCCTGCACCCAGACGACGCCAGCCGCCTGCGCTTCGTTTTGCCGAAGTGTCTGCGGCGGCTGGAACAGCATGCTCAGCGCCGGCGCAGCGTGGTTCAGCAGCTGAAAGAGACTCCGACGGAGCAACTGCATTCTCTGACCGTCGCCCTGCTGCGGGACGACCCTGACGCCTCGCAGGAGGAGAGGGACATCGTCGATGCCCTGACCCTCCGTATGGACAGAAAGCGAGCTGAAAGGCGGGCCGCTCAACGAGCTGCCGCTGAACTCGCACGTGAGGAGAGGCGCCGGGCGGAAGAAAAGCGACGTGAAGAGCGGCTCCAAGAGGAGGCGCGAAAACTCGAAGCCCTGCGCCAGGCCACGGAGCAGGAACGGGCTGAGCGGGCCACCGCTGCGGAAAGAGCGAACCGGGGCCCGCGAACGGGCGCTTGAGCAAGCCCGTCAGGCGCGCGCCGAGAAGGCGGGAAAACTTGCCCCGGCCGTCCGCGGTGCCCTGAAGAAGGCGGCTCGCGAACATCGCGTCACCACATGGGGCGAACTCCGGGACAAGACCGGCCTGCGCCAGCTCGAACGCCTCAGCCATGAGGACAAGCTCGCCATCCTCGCCCTCGTTGAGGCCGACACTGCTGCCGGGGAACCGTTGTGGTCCGCCCTCCTCGTCGAGGATGACTTACGTCTTCACCGCGACATCTGCCGGCTTCTCGGCCGTCCCTTGCCCGTCAGCGACGCGGAACTCATCGATCAGCTCGCCATGGAACGCCACCGGCTTCACCGCCAGCGGTGACCATCCCGACCGCACCCCGGTATCTGCCAGCGGATGGAGGCCGCAGCCATCTTGTCGACGGCTCTGGTGACGCGACAGCGCAGGAGCTCATCGGGGAAGGTGGCGCAGCAAGTGGCCTCCGTCGGTGGTCCAGCCGGGGCGCCGTGGCCCCGGCGGTGTTCCGGGGCGAGCGCCAGGTCGACCAGCGTCTTGACCGGCCCGTCCGTACACAGCAGAGCGTCGGCCAGCTCGAACAGCGCGTCCTCACGTCTGCGCAGGCAGTCGTAGAAGTCGCCTCGGAAGCGTGACAGCATCCCTAACGCACCCGGCGGGAAGCCCTGTTGCAGCACACTCGTCTCCACGGGCCTCGGCCTGATCAGTGCGTCGGCCCCTTGCTCGCGTTGTGTGCGGCGAGCTGTACCATCCACTCTTCGTAGGCGGACAGGTAGTCATCGGCGACTGCTTTGGCCTTCGTGAGTGCTTCCTCGCTCGGGTCGTCGCGGTGGGCAAGCGTGCAGCACAATCCGCGTGCGAAGAAGTCGAGGAGCTTCTCCCGTTCGTGCGCTGCTTCTTCCTGATTCGAGATCGGGTCGGGGGAAACGTTCACGGTGTGCCTCCTGGTGTGGGTGTGTTCATCTACGGCGGTGGGGACGCGACGCCGTCGGGACGATGCGTGTCGGCTCGTCTGGCACGGGCCGGTGCGATTCTCCCCTGCCATCGGCGGAGGTCCCTCATCGGAGCACATGATCAGACCGAGGCAAGCCCCGAGTCCGGCGCACGACCAGGTGAGCGATCCAGTTCGAGGGCCTTTTCGACCTCTTCAGATAAACGACAAGCTTAGTAACCGCAACTGTGGCCATCGTCCACCGATGCCGCGACGAACCAATGAATGTGCGAAGGCTACGCGGATGCGGTGAAGTGCGCTGCTGATCCCTCATTGTCCGGCTCGGTCATGGACAACACCGACCCCCTGGCCGCGTACGTCGATCGCATCACCGACACCGAGGATGGGAACTGTGGCGGAGCTAACCGCCGGCACGGAAGCGTGGGGAACGATCACCGGAGCCACAGGGAACGATCATCAAGTCCCTCACAACCGGGCAGGTCAACGCCACTCGTGAACACCCGGGAGACCGGCGTCCTTGGTGTCCTGGCGGGCGAAGCAGGCGAGCCGCAGGTGCCCCAGCGCCTCCCGGGCGATCTTCTGCTGGACCTTGCGGCAGGCGGACAGGTCCAGGTCCACGAGCGAGCCGGCATCCTGGCGGCGGCCGTCCTCGGCGAGGTGCTGCAGCCACGGCAGCGTGTCTTCGTTCGTCGGCCTTCCGGCCGGCCTTCGGGCAGCTGGCGCTGATCCGGTCGGGTGGCCGGTAGTCCGCTCGCCGAAGGCACGGCGACCCTGCTGCCGCCGTTGATGCCGAGTGCTGCCCGGGAGCATCGGGGCGGAGGTCAGACGGCGAAAGCAAGGTAGGTGCCGAGGTTGAGGCCGGAGAACGTCAGCAGCTGGCGGGGTCTGAGGCAGGTGAAGGCGGTATGCATGCCGATGCCGGTCACGACTGCGTACGGCATCGTTTGCGGAGCCAGTAGCGCGGGTGGCAATGCGATCTCCGGTCGGCCTCGCTGCAACCGGCCAGCCGGGCCGCAGTGACGCCGGGGCGTCGCGCGGTTGTGCATCAAGAAGAGTGAGGAGTGATCCCGATGAATACCTTTGATCTGCTTACCGGACAGGCCACTGGCCTCACCTGGCGCAAGAGCACCTACAGCGCGGCAGACAACGCGTGTCTGGAGACCGCCGCATCCCAGGAAAGGGGCGTGGTACGCGACTCGAAGTGCGTGCACCGTCAGCCTCTGGTGCTCTCCAGGTCCGCTGTCGCCGGCTTCGTCGCCGGATGCCGCACGGGCCACTGGTGCACACCGAGCTGACCAAGCACGCAGACCAGAAGGGCGCCCGACCTGGGGAGTGCCGCTTCACTGACCGCGCTCGGCGCCGGCTGGCCACACGATGTCCAGCGGCAGGCCGGCCCGGCGTGCGTCTGCCACGGTGTCCGCAGTACCGCCTCCTTTCCCCGAGGGCGGGGTGCCGTCCCAGACGGCGACCAGCCGGTCCGCCCGTTGCAAGAGCGCGCGGTTGGCGGCCGCGTACGCTTCGCGGTTCGCCGTGGTGTGCGGCATGACCACGACATCGTCCGCGGCGTCGAGCAGGCGGTCGAAGGTCGGCGCGTGGTCGGGCTTGACCTTGGTCTGCCGGTAATCGCGGCAGGGCAGGACGGCGCACAGGCTGCCGCCGGCTTCCAGCACAGCGTCAGCGAACACGCTGTCGGCCCCGCGTGCCAGGCACGAGACGCCGACGAGGCCGGTGTCGGCGTAGGGGGCCAGCAACTCGCGCAGGGCCCGGCGCAGGCGGCAAGCGGTGGCCGGGGTGATGTCCATGTGGCCGGTGACCGCGATGGTCGGCATAGAGCGGGCCCTTTCAGCTCGGCAGCAGTTCGCGGATCCTACTGCGGACCTCGCGCACCGGCCGGGACGTGTCGCGTCCCACGGTGTAGGGGTACAGGCGGCGCAGCTGGGCGATCACCCGGTGCGAGCCGGTGTGCGAGGCGGCGTCCAGCGCCCGGTGAGTTTGGGGCACCGCTTGGGTGAGGTCGCCGGCGAGGAAGTGCACCTCGGCGAGACCGATCTGGTCCAGGGCATGGCCGCGTCCTGCTTCTGGGCCGCGCTGTCGCAGCGCCCGGCGGATGCGGTCCGCGGCGGCTTCGGCGTGGGCGCGGGGATCGTGCCGGGCCAGGTCGAGCAGCCGTCCTCCGGTGACGCCGTCCAGCTCGGCCTGGTCGAAGTAGGCGATCCAGTACGGTTCGTGGCTGTCCGCGGCGGCGAGGTGTTCTTGGGCCTGGGCGGTGGCGCGCTGGAAGGCGGCCGGGCGCCCGAGGGCGGCGAGCGCCCATGCTTCGCGGGTGTGCAGCATGGCGCGCAGCCGATGGCCCGCCGCGGTGCGCGTGCCGTCCTGGGCGAGGCGGACGAGTTCGAGGGCGTCGTGGGGCCGGTCGCAGTAGAGCATCTGCCGTGCCATGCTGGCCAAGACGTTGGCGCCGAAGAGCGGGTCGCCGCCGGCGTGGGCGGCGCGTACGGCCAGCCGGTAGTAGTCCTGGGCCTGCCGCTGCATCGCGCAGTCCCAGGCCATGGTCGCCGCCGTGCCCGCGAGCTGGGCCATCACCCGGTGAAGCCGGATCTGGATCGTGTCTTTCTGGTGTTCCTCCAGGTGCGCCGTGACCTCCGCCAGCTGTCCGAGGACGGCCTTGCGTCGCAGTCCGCCGCCGTAGCGGCGACCCCACTGGCGAAAGGCACGCGCGGTATCTTCCAGCTCTTCGACATCCCGGACACCGAGCCGCCCGTACGGCCGGTGAACATCGGTGGTGCCGGGCGACTGCAGCCACCCCTCCAGCGAGTCGAGCAGCGGCGCGCCCGTGATGGCCGCGGTGGCCAGGGCTCGGGTGGCAGCGCGGCGGTCCATCACCAGAGAGCTCCTCGTCAAGCGGGCCGCCATCTCTACGGTGGCGGTCGGCCGCCACCAGGAGAGGCCGGCGACAGGCGGTGGTACCGCATGCTCCGGCGCCGGGGCAGCGTCAGCGGGGGCCTCCCAGGGCCGCGGGGCCAGCCCGAGCAGGTGCCCGGGGATGCGCAGACCGTCGGCGATGCGGCAGATGACGTCGAAGTGGGTGATGCGGTGCGTCCCCTTCACGGTGGCGCTGACCTTTGCCGGGCTGAGGCGGCACACCGCGGCGATGTGGTTCTGGGAATGACCGCCGTACTTCTTGATCAGAGTGAAGGCAGCGGCGAAGTCGTGCTCTGTCAAGGCTCGTCGGAGGTCCTCGCGGTGCAGGACATCGGGAGCCAGCGGACCGGGGGGCGGGGCGTTCATCGGACCAGCTTCCGGACGATCGGACATACGAGTAGGGGCCAGCTCATCATGTCAACGCGGGGGTTACCGGCTCGGTAACCCTTCTCGGGTATACCGGAACCGGCCGCAGCGGTCGATGCTCAAGGCACCACAAGAACCGCTGAGGGGACTCCATGGCCGCGCCGCTCGCCTTCGTCTACGACCGCAACGTGACCAGGATCAGCTGTGTACTTGATCGGCGGGTCGCTGAAAGCCGTGCGTACGCCCGACGGCGTGGCTGGCAGGTCGCGGACGTCTGGATCGACCGCGGGGATGCTGCGCTGAGCACCGAGCGTCCGGCGTTCACCGCGCTGCTGGACAAGCTGGGCTCGCTGGCGCCGGCCGGGCCGGTGATCTGCCTGATCCATACCTGGCAGCGCCTCGCCTACGCCCCGCAGCAGCGCCTCGCTTTGCAGCAGAGCGTCGCGCGGGCCGGCGGGCACTGCGCGACCGCCTTCGGCGAGAACGACGCGCCGTCCGACTCCATGCTCGTCGCACGGACCGACACCTGACCAGCGCGGCAGGGCAAATTGCCGTGAGCTGGCGCCCGGTGCCCCTGCCCTGAGGACGGCATCGTGATGACGCACACCACGCCTTCGACCGAGCCTGCGGAACCCAGGCTGGACGCGCGCCCTGCCTGCTGGCCTGGCGCCGGCGGGCGGGCCAGGTGGAGCTGTACGCCCTTCGGCTCGGCACAATTCTGGCCGCGCGGGCGGCGGACCGCAGTACACAGGAACGGACCTGACGGGGCACGCTGCGCCGCTCCCGTGCGTCTTCGTGCGGCCCGGCAGCGGCGCCCACAGCCTCCTGTTCGGCTGTTCGCCGCACACCAAGACCACCGTGGCGGCACACTGGTGCGCTTCATCTGCCCCGCGAAACGGAGACCGGCACAGTGACCCTCACCCTCATCACCGACCACCCCGCCTGGACGGACGGCCCGCACGGCCAGCATGTGCGCCTGGTCGAGTACCGGGGCGTCCCCTGGCTCGCGGTGTGCTCACCGCCCCAGCCGCTCACGCTGCGCCCGGCCGGCGCGGACGGCGACGGCCAGGGCCCGCCGGTTGCGTCCGTGGCACACAGCGCCTTGCCCGCGCCCCGCACCGCTACATCCCTGGTGCAGCGGCTGGCCTCTTTGGGCACGGTGCAGCGGCTGGCGAACCCCAGCCTGTGGGACGCGATCACCACCGCAATCCTGCGGCAGGTCGTACGCGCCGACCAGGCCCGCCGGGTCTACCGCACCTGGTGCCACGAGCACGGCCCGGCCACGCCCACCGCCTCCGGCGCCCTGCCGCCGTGCCCGGCCCCCGAGACCGTACTGCGCCTGACCGATCAGCAGTTCGCCGATGCCGGTACCCGCTTCCATCACACTGCGCTGCGGGCCGCGGCCGCCGCCTACCGCGCACACCACCGCACCTGGGAAGAGCTCGGCCCGGACGACCTCGTCAAGGCCCTGCAAGAGGTACCGCGGATCGGCCCCTGGACGGCCGCGGCCGCGGCCGCCGACTACACCGGCGACTTCGCGGTCTACCCGCACGGCGATCTCGCGGTGCGCACCTGGGCCCGCCGCGCCGACCCCGGCCACCCCTTCCCCGACGGCGAGCGCGCCTTCAGCGCCTACTGGCGGCGCCTGGCCAACGAGGACCGCACCCACCTGCACGCTCTGACCCTGTTCACGCTGACCTGGGGGAGCCATGTCCGCACCGTACAGCCAGGAGACGCCCCGCACCCACCCGCTTGACCTCATCGCCGGCGCCGACCCGTCCCGCGCCCTGGACGCCCTGTTCGTCAACGCCCCGTTACGCGACTACGCCCTGCGCCCGCGGGTGAACGACTACACCCTGCCCGTGCTCGGCATGGCCTACATCGCCACCTACGCCCACCAGGCCGGGTTCAACGTCGGCGTGCTGGACGCCGAGGCCCACGGCCTGGGCCTGGCGCAGACCACCGACCTGATCAACGCCGCCCGCCCGCGGTGGGTCGGCATGAACCTGCTGGCCCCGACGTACGAGCTGTCCGCCCGCATCGCGGCCCATCTCGCCGACGACATCGCCCTGGTCGTCGGCGGGCACCATGCCAAGGCCCTGCCGCAGCGCATCCTCGCCGACCCGCGCATGACCGGCGTGCACGCCCTGGTCATCGGCGAAGGCGAGACCCGCACCGCCGCGCTGCTGGAGGATGCCCGGCGCCGCACCGAACTCCCTGGCGTGCTGTGGCGCGACCGGCTGCTGCACACCACCGCCCGGGGCATCGCAGCGCCCGGAACCGCCGGACGTCATCTGGCCCCGGACATCGACGCGCTGCCGTTCGTGGACCGCCGTTATCTGCCGCAGGACCCCTACACCGCCCCCGACGGCCGGATCGAGGCCAACATCGTCGGCAGCCGCGGCTGCCCCTACGACTGCGGGTTCTGCGGCGCGGCCGTCTCCGCCAACCCCGACATCAAGATCCGAACTCGCCGTCCGGACAACATCATCGCCGAGCTGGACGAGCTGAACGCCCGCTACGGTGCGACCGCCTTCCGCTTCGTCGACGACCTCTTCCTGGGCGCGGCCCGCATCATCCGCCCCGCCATGGACGCCTTCACCGCGCACCGCATCGGCGAACGCTACGTCTGGGACGCCACGGGGCGCATCAACGTCCTGCACCGCGCCGACGACGCCCTGCTCGAGGCCCTGGGGTGCAACGGCCTGCGCGAAGTCGCCCTGGGCATCGAATCCGGCAGCGACCGCATCCTGGCCGCCATGGACAAGCGCATCACCGCCGCCATGACCAAGCACGTCGCCCGCCGTCTGCTGGAGCGCGGCATAAACGTCAAGGGCTACTTCATCCTCGGCTACCCCGGCGAACAGCGCGACGACCTGGCGGCCACCGTCCGGCATATCCACGCACTGTGGGGCCTGGCCGACCGGCTGCCGGGAAGTTTCCGCGCCTCCGTCTTCGAATTCCGGCCCTACCCGGGCACCCCCGTGTGGACCCAGCTGACCGCCGCCGGCCACGCCCCGGCCGACCTGCTCGCCTACGACGACGTCGACCTCACCGGCCACGGCGCCGACCAGTCCATGCGCGCCCGCGACGAGTTCAACTTCAGCGTCGGCATCCAGTTCGGCGACGTCCCCCTGGCCACGCTGCGCACCACCCTGGCCACCCTGACCCGCCAACAGCACGCACGCCGGCCGGAGCTGGCAGCATGACCACACCCGCGCAACCTGGACGCTTTCTCACGCTGGACGGCCCCGGCGGCATCGGCAAGTCGACCACCCTTGCCGCCCTCGCCGCGCACCTGCGCCGCCTCGGCGAGACGGTCCACGCCACCACCGAGCCCTCCCACAGCCCGATCGGCCAGTTCACCCGCGCCCACGCCGACCACGTCCACGGCCGCGCCCTGGCCTGCTTGGTGGCCGCTGACCGCTACCACCACCTGTACACCGAGATACAGCCCCGCCTGGCCGCCGGCGAGACCGTCGTGTGCGACCGCTATCTGGCCTCCACCCTGGTTGTCCAGCGCCTCGACGACGTCCCCGAACCGTTCCTGCTCGCCCTCAACGCCGACATCCAGCTGCCCGACCTCGCCGTCCTGCTGACCGCGGCCCCCGAGACCATCGCCGCCCGCCTGACCCGCCGCGGTGCCCACCACCGCTTCGAGACGGACCCCAGCGTGTCCGCGCGCGAGGTCGCGCTCTACCGCGAGGCCGCCCGCACCCTCGAACGCCTGAGCGTCCGGGTCCTCGTCCTCGACACGAGCGTGCTCACCCCAACGGAGGCAGCTGCCCGAATCGTTGCCGCCGCGGGGCCGCGGGACACTACCGTCAAAGACCCCAACGGCCTCGACGAGCACACGGTGACCCCATGCCCACAGCAACCCCCATCGTCGACACCCACGTGATCCTGCGCGACGGCGACAAAGTCCTCCTGTCCCGGCGCGGCGGCCCCGCAGACAGCTACGGCCACGGCCGCTGGCACCTGCCCTCGGGCAAGCTCGATGCCGGCGAACCCCTCACCGTCGGCGCGGCCCGCGAGGCGCTGGAGGAAACCGGTATCACCATCGCCCCGGACCACCTGCGGCAAGTGCACGTCGTCCACCACCACCAGGCCCCCGGCGATGAACGCATCGGCTTCTTCTTCCTGGCCACCCGGTGGGAGGGCGAACCCGTCAACCGCGAGCCCGGCAAGTGCCTCGACCTCAGGTGGTTCGGCGTACACGACCTGCCCGAGGACTTCATCGAATACCCCGCCGCCGGCCTGCACGGCTACCTGAGCGAGGCCGCATCACCCACCTTCCACGGCTGGCCAGCGTCTCGGTGAACCGGCCAGGCCAGTGGTGCAGTCGTCAAGGAAAGGGCCCGCCTGTGCGGTGCGTCTCGCCGGGCGGGCCAGGTCGCAGTGTACCGGGTCCGCTCCGCTCAGCCGCGGAACGGACGCAGTCAGACAGCGAGAGCAAGGCTGCGTCGCGACACGACGGCAACGTCCTTCGCGGGCCCGAGCGGCCTGCCCCCGGCCGGAGAAGCCGGCCGGCCCAGACGTCAACGCGCCTGTCATCCCCCTTCCGGCCATTTCTTTCCGGGCCAGCCGCCTGGGCCTGACGACAGCGCCAAGATCAAGAGCGGCGAAAGCCGCGGTGCGGGTCCCGGGCCTGGCCGGGGCGGAAGGGATCGGACCAGTCCGCTGCGGCGAGATTGCCTCCCGGGCAGCCGGTGATCGGCCCGCGCTGGCCGTGGGCCGGGTGGTCTTTCCTGGTTGGTCAGGCCAGAACACCTGCGCATTGCGGCGAGGCCGCGGAGCTGGGGCGTGGTCCGTCCGCAACGCAGCCACGGACGGCACCTGCGCGGTGGCTGCGACGAGCACGGCGGGCACGGTTGCGGCTGCCGACGAGTCCGGTCCAGCGGTATCGGCCGCATGGCGACGGAGCAGGCGCAGGGTGACGGCGACCGCCACGACCGTTGACGGGACCGGAGCAGGTGCTTGCCCGTACGGCCGGGCTGGGTCCGGTGTAGGACCAAGTGCCCGCCCGGTGCATCAGCGATTCGGCCAGGCCGGGGGTTCGTCCGTGGCACCGTGGCGGTGAGCGGTGTGGCGCGGCAGATGTACCGCAGGGTGGGGCATGGTGGGCAGTGGGTGCGGTGGCCGGCCGTAGCGGCATACCGGCTGCCTCGGCAATGCGGCCCGGCTTCCACGACAGGAGCACGGAATGACCTACACGGAGCGGTTGCGGCAGCAGCTGCTTGCGCAAGCGCAACCCCGCGATCACTGGGACCGTCCCGGCGGCGACTGGGAAGGACATCCGTGCCGGCCCCCTTTGCTGGTGTGTTCCCGACGTTTTGAGGCCAACAGCGCCTACCGGATCGGGTCCAAAGCCCTGCACCGCGGCGAGAACGAGACAGCCGCGTCCTTGTTTCACTGTGCCCTGGAGGCCCGGCACCCGGGAGCGGCCTTTCGTCTGCTCGCCGCTGCCGCTCGCCGCAGCGCAGCAGCCCACCAGCAGGGAAACGGACACCTGCTGGGAATGCGCGCCGCCGTCCGGTACCTGCGGCGTGCAGCCGCCTGGGGCCACGGCGACGCCCGGCAACTGCTGGACTGGATCGGCTCGCCGCCCACCGGCCCGGGACCGCACCAGCCGAATGGCGAGGCAGCGCAGAACCCTACCACCGGCTACACACCCCAGGACCAGGACTTCTACCCCGAAGTCCACCTGTTCCTCTGCCACTTGATGATGGCGGGTCCCGCTGAACCCGCCCGGCCGACACAGTGAAGGCGTGAACGGTCGGCGCAGTCATTTCCGCGAGCCAGGTCCCGGCGGGCCGGCGTCCGCACGGCAGCCGAGCTGCCGCCCGCTCTGTTCCATCCGGCCCGCAGCTGGCTGGTGAGGTCCTGGCTAAGGGGGCGGACGTGTATCAGCCCTGGACTGGTGTGGCCTGGGCCGGCCGCTGCCGGTCTGATGTACGGCAGGTCCCAGGTCCAGCGAGGCTGCGTGCAGCGGCTGAAGTGCAGGTTCCCATGCCGGTTCTGGGGAAGAGCTGGCGCAGCCGCGGTTCGGCGTAGGCCGCCGCGACCAAGGCGGCGCTGACTCGGTCGGATGCGAGCAGTTTCTGCCGTGCTGCCTGCGTCAGGTCCGCTGGCTGGGTATCCGCCGTCGTCTTTGCATTCTGTACGGCGGCGGTGGTGCATGCGTGGCCGGGCGGGAGGGCGTTGCGCGACCAGACCGTGATGCGTCACAGCAGTGTGGCCGCCTCGCCCGGGCGGCTGGCTGTCTCCGGCGGCCGTCGGTGAGCTCTCATGCTTGCGCTCGCCCGCTTGTGCGGTGTTGCGTCGAGGACACGTCCGGCGCTGTCATGCTTCGCGCTCAGCGGTCCGTTGTCGGAGTGTCGCTGGGGTTGCGTTTGGCGGGGAACCGGCTCACGTCCGCCATCCGGCACACGATCTTGCCGGAGGCGGCCGTCTTTCCCCGCACCGTCGTTATCCCCCGGTGCCCGGCCGCGAGATCCGTCTTCATGGCGGTGCCCACCCCCAGCGCCGTTTCATCGGAGGCAAAGAACTCCACGGCGAGCATGTAGGTGGTGGGGCGCTCGCTGTGGTTGCTGATCTCCACCTTGGCGGTCGGCCTGCCCGTCAGCTCGTCCACGGTGCACGCGGTGATCTTCGTGTCCTTCTCGGGCGGTGCCTCGAAGGGCAGTTCCGCGGCTGATGCCGATGCGGCGCCCTTGGGATCCGGCGCATCGGCACTGCGGGATGTGCAGCCGGCGAGCGCTATGGCGCCCGTGATCAAGACGGGTGTCAGTGTGCGTAAGCGCATGGTTCTCCCATGACAGGTCTGGTGATGTCGGGGTAACCGTACGGTCGTGCGGGTGAGCTGGGGGGTTCGGTATCCATTTTGTGATCATGCATGCCCGGTGCCGGCGCTCTGGCGGCCGGCGGCCGGGGGGCGGTGCAGCGCGCGGCCCGGCCGCGGTAATGGTGCCGTACGGCGGTGTGCCCCAGCGCCGCGGTCGTCACTGCGGGACTGTGGCTGGTGTGGACACGCCCCCCAGGCCGCGCCGGTCTGTGCCGGCAGGCCGTGGGCGCGGAGTCTCGCAGGCAGCCTGCAGCGGTCTGACAGCTGCGGGGCTCAGGCGTCGATGCGCACCCAGGTATGGCCGGCGCGGAGAAACAGGGTGCCGTCGCGGCCCTGGCCGCAATGCATGACCACCCGCCCGGGCACCCGCACCCGCTCCTGGCTGATGGCGATACACACGTCGCCGACCAGCTCCGCGCGGGTCACGGTGGTCCTGCGCTTGTAGTGGTCGCGGCTGGTCAGGACCACCCGCGTGCCACGCACGGCGACTCCGTCGGGGACCTGCACCGGGCTGCGATAGCTCGCGACTTCGCCGGTGGAGGGTGTGATGCGGGTGAGGAAGGTTCCTTTGGGGCTGTACCAGACCAGCCACACCGATTCGCCTTCCGTGGCGGCCGTGCAGCCCTCCAGGGGCCAGTGGGGAAGTCTCCCCTTCGGTGCCCACGTCGCGATGCCCCGGGTGTTCCAGCCCGCCAGGCCGGCCGCGGACTCCGGGTGGTTGCCGTAGATGCCCTCGTCGCCGTAGGCGGTCCAGATGCCCCCGCTGCGGTCGGTGACCAGGGCCGGGATGTCATCACCGAGGCAGAAGGCACTCTCCGGCCGGCCCTCGGGAGAGTACACGACGGCGTTCTTCCACCAGGACCCCTCCGCGTCCCGGTGGGTACGGCCCGATGCCAGCAGGAACCGCGAGCCTGGGAGCAGGGCCAGATGGCTGGGCCGCATGTCGATCCCTTCGACCGGGATACGCCGCTGCTCCTGCCCGGAGGCGATGACCAGCTCTCCGTCGAACGGCGTCTGGGCACGCCATCCGATCCACCCGCGGGGATACGTGTCGCGGCTCAGGTACCGGCACTGGACCAGCATCACGGCGAGTTCACCGTCCGGGCCCACGGTCCACCACAGCGCACGCCGCCCCGCCTGGACGTCCTTGGGGGACAGCCGCCACACGACGGGCAGCTCGTCGAAGATCATAGTTATTCACCTTCGGGACCCCGGGAGCCTACGCCGCCCGAAGATCGCCACGTTACAGGTCGGGGCGCTCTCCACTCCCACCGGGAGGAGGGTCAGACCGGTGCCCGTTATGAAGCCGTCGAGGGGCTCGGGCCGGTACTGAAGACGTTTGAGCCGGTTGCGGACGAGGGCCTCCAGACGGTCGAGGGCCATGACGGCGAGGTTGGCCAGAGAGGGTTTGACGTGCGCCCATACCCACGCGACAGGGTTGAGGCCGGGCGAGTGGGCGGGCAGCAGGAACCCCGGCGGGCGACGCTCAGCTTGAGATTTAACCCGTGGGGCCTTGGGCACGTGGCTCGCATACTGGTCGAATGAGTTCGATCTCCACGCATCACCGGTTCCGGGATCCCCGGAGTGCGAAGTACGACTTCCTCACGTCGGTTCTCGTGCGCTGTCCCGGCTGCGGAAAGGTGGCGCACATCGGTACGACACCAGACGCGTCGGGGGTTTGCGACCAGAGTCTCTTCGCGCCAAGGCGTCTCGTTTGCCGGAGCTGCGGGATGGCGAAGGACTGGAGCCGTGGCGGTGTGGCCCTGCACCGGGGCCGGAACGCGCCGGTCACAGACCCGTACTTCGATGTCCGTCTCTGGCTGCAGACCGAGACCCGGCATGGGTGGGTGTGGGCTTACAACCTGGAACACCTGGACCTGATCAGACGATTCGTGCAGGCATCGCTGCGTGAGGGGATTGCTTGGAACGATCACGGCCGAAGGATGACCGTGGTGGCACGCCTGCCCGCATGGATGCAGCAGGCCAAGAACCGTGACGAGGTGCTGCGGGCCATCGCCCGCATCCACGCCTCACTGCTGCGCACCTAACGTTGCCTTTAGCCGGTTCGGCGCGGTCTTGTGCCGACCTTGTGGTGGGCGGGGCGGCGGTTTTTCGAACCCGGTGGCCGACCGGGGCCGGGACTGGATGGTTTCGGTGCACCGGCCGGTGAGCCGGCCCTCGTGCACAGGTTCCTGAACCCTCTGCGGACGCGGGCGGGTGTCAATTTGTGCGGCTCGGTCGGCTTCTCCCAGGGGCGGCGCAGATCGGCGGCGGCCTCGCGGGTGAGGCGGAGCTGGGTGTGGGCCGCGATCACGCAATGCCACGACGTTAAGAGCTCAGCCAGGATGTCAAGGCGGGTGAGATGCAGAGCGGCCTCTGCTATCCAGGGGATCGACCAAGATCTTCTTGAGAAAGCAGAGGCCCAGTGGGCAAGTCTGTCACGGCTGGAATCATTGATGTGTTCGCGCCTGGTCACATCGGTGAATTAACACAGGTCGTGCCCCCGGAGCTGGTGGACGCAGTTCTGGAGGAGACCGGGGCACGGGAACGCCGACTGCGGTGTCTGCCCTCCAGAGTCGGAGTGTATTTCGTTCTGGCTTTGGGACTGTTCGAGCATCTCGGCGCCCGACTTGTTTGGACGAAGCTCGTGGCGGGGCTAGCCGAGCCGGTCGCTGACCCCTCCGAGAAGGCACTTCGTGACCTGCGCCGACGGAGCGGCTCCGCCCCGGTCCAGAGGCTGTTCGAGGTGCTGGCAGGGCCGCTGGCCCAGCCGTCGACTCCCGGGGTGAGTTACCGACGATGGAGGACAGTCGCCTTCGACGGGTGCAGCAGCCTGATCGTCCCCAGCCACGAACGCAACTGGTCCTGGCTCGGCCGCCCCGCCAGCCGTCTCGGCGAAGCCGGCTACCCCAGACTGATGCTGATGACTCTGTGCGAGACCGGCACTCGCGGCCTCATCGCGGCAGCCTTCGGACCGGTGGCCAGAGGCGAGACGTATTACGCGCAACAGCTGGCACCGAATCTGATCCCGGACATGCTGCTCCTTGCGGACCGGGCCTTCCAACCAACGATCTGCTCACGCAGGTCGCGCACCAAGGCGCGCAGTTCCTGGTGCGCTGCACCAGCCGTCGGCACCCTCCCGTCCTGACCCTGCTGCCAGACGGTTCCTACCTAACGCGTGTGGCCGGCCTAGTCCTGCGCGTCATCGAAGCCGAGATCCGCACACGTGCCGCTGATGGCAGCACCTTCGGCGAGACATACCGGCTGTTGACCACGCTCACCGACCACCGCACCGACCCCGCTGACCAGCTCGTTCACCTCTACCATGAGCGCTGGGAGATCGAGTGCGCCTACCTGGCGCTGCGTCACACACTCCTCAAGAGCCGCGTTCTGCGTTCGAAGGATCCCGCCGGTCTCACACAGGAACTATGGGGACTGCTTACTCTCTACCAAGCCTTGCGATCCGTCATGGTCACGGCTATGGAGACCCGGTCCTGCAGCGATCCGGACCGGGCCTCCTTCATCGTCGCCCTGGAGGCCGCACGCGACACCGTTGCCGTCATGGTCAGCCCAATGGCGGCTTACAGCCCCGGCACCGCCGCCGAACTGGTCGGACACATCGGAAACCGGCTCTTGCACACCATGCTCCCCAAACGTCGCCTGCGGACCTCCGCCCGCGTGGCGAAGCGCGGCGTCTCCCGCTACCACACCTGGAATCAGGATCACCGCCCCCGCGACAGCACCCCTATCACTGCCATCAACATCACCATCCGTACCCCTGCTCTCCCAACCTCACTGGATCCGGCCCGCAAGCCATCCAGTCCCTGGGAACAGCTCTGCCAGATCTTCACCGCGCGCGCCAACCAACCCTTGCATGCTCACGAACTGGCCGACTACATGGGACTCACAGTGCTTCAGGCACGCAGGAACCTCACCTCCCAACTCTGCCTCTGGACTCGAAAAAGCCTGCTGACCCGCACTGCACCGAACACCTACAAGGTCACGCTCCCTGACACCTTGACACCATCTCCGGGGTCCTAACTTCGTGGCATTGCGCGATCACGAGCCACGTCCAGCGGTCCGCGGCCTCGGGGCTGCGGAGTCTGGGGCGGGTCCAGCCGAGCGTGGTCTTGATCATTCTGAAGGTGTGCTCCAGATCGAAGCGGCGCAGGAATGCCTGCCAGCGCAGGTCGATCCGGGCCGGTCATGCCGGTCCTGGAGGACCACAGCCACAGGGGCAGCGGTTCACGGTCGCCGGGCAGGTGGTCGACCTGCAAGCGGATCAGCGTGCCTTCGATGATGGGGAGGGCGGCGTCGTGATCGATCCAGGCGGAGCGGGTGGTCAGACGGGGGTGGAGGCGGTCCCAGGCCGTCGCCCGGATGGTGCCGTAGCGGTCGGTGATCTGCACGGTTGCCGCGTCCGGCTCGCCCTAGGTGCCGGGCTGGGCGAAGCGGAACTCCTTGCCGTGCCGGGGAGGGTGGCCGCCCTTGGGATAGGCCAAGGCGTACTCCTTGAGCGTGGGCGGCGGACGGCGCATCACCCGGTCCGACCGCATCCGTCCGAGCACCTCGACGGGCAGTCCGTCGAGGAGGTAGGCCATGCGCGGGGCGTCGTAGCCGGCGTCGAAGACGACCAGGATGTCGTCGTCCCCGGCTTCCCACTGGACACCGTCGATCAGGTCGGTGACGACGCGGCGGACCTGGGCCGCGGTGACCTCGGCGACATCGTCGTCGGGGCCGAGCCGGACCGCGTCCAGCAGCTGGCACCAGGAGGTGCGGCCCGTCTCCAGCGCGGCGACGAACGAGTACGGCCAGCCGGGGACGAACTGGTCACTGGAGCGTCCCGAGCGTCCGTAGACGTGGCAGAACAGGCGTTCCGGGCTGGTCGGGGCGTCAGGACGAAGCCAGTTGCTCACATCCACCGCCAGGACGAGCCGGTTGTCGGCGGCTTTGGGCTGCGGCAGCACGGCCAGAGCCCGTCGCAGGAGGGCGATATCGATACGGCCGCAGTTCAGCGCGTCGTACAGGGCGCCATGTCCGCGCCGGTGCTCGGCCAGCAGCGTCAGGTCCACTGGCGAGGTCACCGGGCCGCCCTCGCAGAGCATCGCGTCCGTGAGCTCGAACAAGGTGTCACCCCGCCGGGACAGGCATGCGTAGAAGTCCTCCCGAAAGTGGGACGTGAAGTCGAACGCCTCGTCCCGGGCATCGTGGTGCACCAGACTCACCCCTGCGGCCTTCGTATGAGTGCGGTTCTGTGACGGAACGCATGCTCATGCGGGGGCCGCCCTTCTGTCCGGCGAATGCCCAGGTGAGTGAGCCTGTGCGAGGCACTGTTCGAGGCCCGAGGTTAAGTAACAAGCTCAGGGCGCCTGTCGGTGGCCGGGCCCGTCCTGGGCGGTGCCGGGGAGCGTGATGATCGTGAGGGTGGCCCGGCAGAACATGCGCCAGCGCAGCCAGCGGCCGGGCAGCGGGGTGAAGCCGGTGACCATCCATGCCACCAGGCCGAGGGCGAGGGCGATCTGGACAGCAAGGAGCACGGGTGCGGGCATGAGCGCGGCCCTCCGGGAGGGAGGTTGAAGGTGCTGGCGGCGCCCGGCGTACCGGGGCGCGGGGGTCAGCGCTCGGGCCTGGGGGGCCGCTGCATCAGTGCGGCCGCGGCCTGGTCGAGGGTGACCTTCTCGTGCAGCAGGGCGCAGATCACGTCGGTGATCGGCATCTCGACGTCGTGGGCGCGGGCCAGAGCCGAGATCGCCTCCGCCGATTTGACGCCTTCGGTGGTCTGCCGGGTGGCGGCCGTCGCCTCCTCGGCGCTCAGCCCGCGGCCGAGGTTGATGCCGAAAGTTCGATTTCGCGACAGCGGCGACATGCAGGTGGCGACCAGGTCGCCGAGACCGGACAGGCCCGCGAGGGTGGCGGGGTGGGCGCCCATGGCGGTGGCCAGCCGGGTGGTCTCCGCCAGGCCGCGGGTGATGAGCAGGGCCTGCGCGTTGTGGCCCAGGCCCATCCCGGCGGCGATGCCGACCGCGAGCGCGATGACGTTTTTCACCGCCCCGCCCAGCTCGCAGCCGGTCACGTCGGCGCTGGTGTAGGGCCGGAAGTAGCCGGTGTGACACGCCTGCTGGAAACGGTGGGCGGTGTCCTCGTCGGCGCAGGCGACGGTGGCCGCGGCGGGCTGGCCGTCCATGATCTCGCGCGCGAGGTTCGGGCCGGACAGCACCGCGACCCGTTCCGCTCTGATGCCGGTCACCTCGGTGATGATCTCGCTCGCCCGCAGGTGGCTGCCCTGCTCAATCCCCTTGATCAGCGACACGATCACGGTGTCGCCTCCGATGAGCGGCGCCCACGCGGCGAGGTTGGTGCGCAGGCTCTGCGCGGGGATGGACAGCACCAGGAAGTCCGCGCCGTCCAGGGCGGCGGCCACATTCGTCGTCGCGGTCAGGGCGGCGGGCAGTTCGGTGTCCGGGAAGTAGCCCGGGTTGCGGCGGGTGGTGTTGATCGCGTCGGCGATCTCGCCGCGGCGGGCGTGCACGGTGACGCCGGTGCCGGCGTCGGCCAGGATCTTGGCCATGGCGGTGCCCCAGGACCCGGCCGAGAACACCGCAGCACGCGCGGAATGGCGCTGGCTCAGTCGCACTTCGGGGTCCTGTCGTCGGGGCGGCCGGGCCCGGCCATCGTAACGGCCCGGCCGGGCCCGGCTGGGGCGTTCGCGCCGCGCCGCACGCTCAGCGGGAGTGTGCGGCGGCCCGGCAGGGTGGGCAGCATCTGGTGCGCCTCTCCTCGTCCGTCCCGGCCTCAGAAGCCACCGGACGGCAGCGCAAGTCCGTGCGTTGGGGGCGTGCGTGCCGCATCTGCGGGGCATCAGCGAGGTTGATTGTGTCGGTTGGAAGCGGCAACGCGGGATGGCGAGTTCGGGGAACGCTTGAGGCTGTTCGGCTGCAGAAATGTCGGCGAGTTTCAGCAACACCAGGGCTCATCAGGGGACCCGCTCGCGATATTCGAGTGAAGGCGCGAGACGGGTGTGCATAGGGTAACTGGCGTGGATCCAGCTGACTTTTACACAGGCATCGTCGCAGAGCTCTACGGACCGCTGAAGTCCTTCTCCCAGGACTCCGAGCCCTATGCGGCCTTCATTCAGCAAACCGGCATGCCGGCCCTGGAACTGGGATGCGGGGACGGTGATCCTCTGCTGGAGCTGCGCCGACGTGGCCTGGAGGTGGAGGGCGTCGACTCCTCGGCGGACATGCTGGAGCGCCTCCGGCGCCGGGCAGACGAACAAGGCATCTCTACCACTGTGTTTCATCAGCGCATGGAGGCCCTAGACCTGCCCCGCCGATACCGGGCGATCTTCCTCGCCGGGCCCACCTTCACCCTGCTCCCTGACGACGACGCCGCGTTTGCCGCCCTGCGCGGCATCCGTGCCCACCTGGCGGAGGGCGGCATCGCCTTGGTGCCCCTGTTCACCCCCGAACCGACGCCAGCAGCACAGATCGGTCGCGTGCGCACGGCCACCGCACCCGACGGCGCCGAGCTTCGGGTGTCCGTCGTCGACGAACAGCGCGACGAGGCAGCTCGGACGCAGACGACGCTTCTGCGCTATGAACGCCACCACGGATCAGACAGCAGCGTTGTGGAGCGGCCGTGGGTCTTGCACTGGTATACCCGCGATGGGTTCGAGGAACTGGCCACGGCCGCCGGCCTGGCCGTGACAGCGGTCACCGATCAGCACGGCAAGTCCGCTCCCTCCAGCGCCACCGCCGTGCAATTCCGGCTCCAAGCCGCCGCCTGACCACCTCCTTTGAGCAGGGGTGGGGACCGGACACCGGGCATCGCCCGCCGTGCCGGTCCCCACCGTGCTAAGTACTGCAACGGTGCTTGCCGTGACTGGTGACCAGGATCAGGGGCTGTGCCCGCGTTGCTTGTAGTGACTGTTGCGGGCTTGGTGCTGGCGCCGTCGACGCCAGTGTGACCAGTACAGGATGTGCT
>NZ_JBVHPX010000031.1:0-80121 GCF_055567735.1 Streptomyces sp. NPDC026394 | reverse complement strand
CCGATCCGGCAGCAACGGCTCGATGCGTGCCCATTGGGCGTCAGTCAACGACACACATCAACCAACGATCCGATGATCTGAAGGAAACGGCCTAGCCGCCGTCCCCGCCGTCCGGCCCGCAGTGCGTCGCGACGCCTCGACGATCCGCTGCAGCGCCGCCGCGTGTGCCTCCAGCGCGGCCCGTCCGCCGTCGCTGAGGTTCACCCAGGTGCGGGAGCGCTTGCCGACGTACCCCTTGCGTACCTCGACGTACCCGTGCGACTCCACCGTGCTGATCTGCTTGGACGGGGCGGAGGGGGACAGTCCCGCTGTTTCCTTTTCCCGGGCGACGGCCGTCGCGTACGGCGGCCGAGAGCAGCGCCTGTCGGCAGCGCGGTCCGAAGAGGGCCAGCGCGGCGCCGCCCGCCACGCCCAGCGTGGTCCACCAGTACGGCATGCCGAGGTGCCAGTCCGGTTGCAGCAGTGGGAGGACGGTGCCTGCCAGGAGTACGGCGAGCAGGGTGAGCAGCGCGTAGCGGCGGAAAGGCCCGGAGATGTCCTGTCGGCGGGTGCGGACGGGCTGGCCCAGCAGGGCCGAGCCGCGGCGGGTGTTGAGCAGCGCGACGTAGCCGACGGCGAGTGCCCCGAACGCCACCGAGGATCAGCCGTTCGCTGCCGCGCCGAAGATGTCGGGGGCCGCGAAGAGCGCGGCGAACACGACGCCGGCGAGTACGTACACCCATCGGGCGTGGTCGGCCGGGCTGTGGGCCTGGTTCCGGCGCCGGCCTATGTCGTCCAGTGCGCGGGCCGCTTCGTCCGCCGAGGGATGCGGGCTGCCGGGGTCGGGGGGCGGTGATGGTGAGGGCATGGGGCCTCCAGGGGTGCCGGGATTGCTCCAGTGGAACTTGTTTCCTGTGAGGAAACCGGTTTCCTGGCGGCTGGTCCGTCAACGGGGTAGCCACCCGGTGCCCCCGGACCGGACGCCCCGCCCCCGTATCAGAGTCCCGTCAAGACCTGCCCCCACCCGCCACCTGCGGCTTTCAGGTGGGTGCGGGGTCGGTAGGGTCGGCTCAGGTTCAGCCCGGTGGGGGCGGCCTTCACGTAAGACAATGGGGCCATGGCACGCGGCAAGCTACGGATCTATCTCGGCGCTGCACCGGGCGTCGGCAAGACGTACTCGATGCTGTCCGAGGCGCACCGGAGGGTGGAGCGCGGTACGGACGCCGTGGTGGCGTTCGTCGAGCACCACGGCCGGCCCCGTACGGAGGTCATGCTGCACGGCCTGGAGCAGACCCGGCGTGCGGAGCTGGAGTACCGGGGCTCGGTCTTCACCGAGATGGACGTGGACGCGGTGCTGCGCCGCGCGCCGGCGGTGGCCCTCGTCGACGAGCTGGCGCACACGAACGTGCCGGGCTCCCGCAACACCAAGCGCTGGCAGGACGTCGAGGAGCTGCTGGAGGCCGGGATCGATGTGATCTCGACGGTCAACATCCAGCACCTCGAATCGCTCGGCGACGTCGTCGAGTCGATAACGGGCGTGCGGCAGCGCGAGACCGTGCCGGACGAGATCGTCCGCCGGGCCGACCAGATCGAGCTGGTCGACATGTCGCCCGAGGCGATCCGGCGCCGGATGGCGCACGGCAACATCTACAAGCCGGACAAGGTGGACGCCGCCCTCTCGAACTACTTCCGGCCGGGCAATCTGACCGCTCTCCGGGAGCTCGCGTTGTTGTGGGTCGCCGACCGGGTGGACGAATATCTGCAGCAGTACCGTTCCGAGCACAGTGTTTCCAAGATCTGGGCGGGGCGTGAGCGCATCGTCGTCGGCCTCACCGGCGGCCCCGAGGGGCGTACGCTCATCCGCCGCGCCTCCCGGATGGCGGCCAAGGGCTCGGGCAGCGAGGTCCTCGCCGTCTACATCGCGCGCAGCGACGGGCTGACCTCCGCCTCGCCCAAGGAACTCGCCGTGCAGCGGACCCTCGTCGAGGACCTCGGCGGCACGTTCCACCACGTCATCGGCGACGACATACCGAACGCGCTGCTGGAGTTCGCGCGCGGGGTCAACGCCACCCAGATCGTGCTGGGCTCCAGCCGCCGCAAGACCTGGCAGTACGTCTTCGGGCCCGGCGTCGGCGTCACCGTCGCCCGGGACTCGGGGCCCGACCTCGACGTCCACATCGTCACGCACGACGAGGTCGCCAAGGGGCGCGGCCTGCCCGTGGCGCGCGGCGCCCGGCTCGGCCGGACCCGGATCATCGCCGGCTGGCTGGTCGGCGCCGTCGCGCCCGTCCTGCTGTCGCTGCTGCTCACCGCCATCGACAACGGCCCGGGCCTGGCCAACGACGTCCTGCTCTTTCTCTTCCTGACCGTCGCCGCCGCGCTGCTCGGCGGGCTGATGCCGGCGCTCGCCGCGGCCGCGGTCGGGTCCGTGCTGCTGAACTTCTACTTCACCCCGCCCACCCACTCGATCACCATCGCCGACCCCAAGAACATCGTCGCCATCCTGATCTTCTTCGCGGTCGGCGTCTCGGTGGCCTCCGTCGTCGACCTGGCCGCCCGCCGCACCCACCAGGCGGCGCGGCTGCGCGCCGAGTCGGAGATCCTCTCCTTCCTGGCGGGCAGCGTGCTGCGCGGCGAGACGACGCTGGACGCGCTGCTGGAACGGGTACGGGAGACGTTCGGCATGGAATCGGTCGCGCTGCTGGAGCGGGCCGGCGACGTCGAGCCGTGGACCTGTGCGGGCCGTGTCGGCGGCGCCGCGGAGGGCGACCCGCGGACCAGGCCGTTGATGCGGCCCGAGGACGCGGACGTGGACATGCCGGTCGGCGACCACATGGCCCTGGCCCTGACCGGCCGGGTGCTGCCCGCCGAGGACCGCCGGGTGCTCGCCGCCTTCGCCGCGCAGGCCGCCGTCGTACTGGACCGCCAGCGGCTGGTCGGCGAGGCGGAGCGGGCCCGCGAGCTGGCCGAGGGCAACCGCATCCGTACGGCGCTGCTGGCCGCCGTCAGCCACGACCTGCGGACGCCCCTGGCGAGCATCAAGGCGTCGGTGACCTCGCTGCGCTCCGACGACGTCGCCTGGTCCGAGGAGGACGAGGCGGAACTGCTGGAGGGCATCGAGGCGGGCGCCGACCGGCTGGACCACCTGGTCGGCAACCTGCTGGACATGTCCCGCCTGCAGACCGGTACGGTCACCCCGCTGATCCGCGAGATCGACCTGGACGAGGTGGTGCCGATGGCGCTGGGCGGTGTCCCGGAGGGCAGCGTCACCCTGGACATTCCCGAGGAACTGCCGATCGTCGCCGTCGACCCGGGGCTGCTGGAGCGTTCCGTCGCCAACCTGGTCGAGAACGGCGTCAAGTACAGCCCGGAGGGCGAGCGGGTGCTGGTCTCCGCGAGCGCCCTCGGCGACCGCGTCGAGCTGCGCATCGCCGACCGCGGCCCGGGTGTGCCGGACAGCGCCAAGAACCGCATCTTCGAGCCCTTCCAGCGGTACGGTGACGCCCCCCGCGGCGCGGGCGTGGGCCTGGGCCTCGCCGTCGCCCGCGGCTTCGCCGAGGCGATGGGCGGCACCCTCGCCGCCGAGGACACCCCCGGCGGCGGCATGACCATGGTCCTCACGCTGCGTGCCGCCCCCGGCGGACCGCCGGTGCAGCCCGACCTCCCGGCCCAGGCGACGACGTGAACGGGCGTCCCGCCGCCACCGGAGCGGCACCCCGCGTGCCGCCCCCCGGCCCACTGGAGCCGCCATCCAGCCGACACCCCGCGGGCACGGCCCGGCGGGTTTCCCCACCACGAGGAGAACGACAGTGAACCGGGTGCTTGTGGTCGATGACGAGCCGCAGATCGTACGGGCCCTCGTGATCAACCTGAAGGCGCGCAAGTACGAGGTGGACGCCGCCCCCGACGGGGCCACCGCCCTCAAGCTGGCCGCCGCCCGCCACCCCGACGTGATCGTCCTGGACCTCGGGCTGCCCGACATGGACGGCGTGGAGGTGATCAAGGGCCTGCGCGGCTGGACCCGGGTGCCGATCCTGGTGCTCTCCGCCCGGCAGACCTCCGACGAGAAGGTCGAGGCGCTGGACGCCGGGGCGGACGACTACGTCACCAAGCCGTTCGGGATGGACGAGCTGCTGGCCAGACTGCGGGCCGCGGTGCGCCGGGCCGAGCCGACCGGGCCCGCCGAGGACGAGGTGGTCGTGGAGACCGAGGGCTTCACCGTCGACCTGGCCGCGAAGAAGGTCAACCGGGACGGCCGGGACGTGCGCCTTACGCCGACCGAGTGGCATCTGCTGGAAGTCCTGGTCCGCAATACGGGCCGTCTCGTCAGCCAGAAGCAGCTCCTCCAGGAGGTCTGGGGGCCCTCGTACGGCACCGAGACCAACTACCTGCGGGTCTACATGGCACAGCTCCGCCGGAAACTGGAGAGCGATCCCTCGCACCCCCGGCACTTCGTCACCGAGCCCGGCATGGGCTACCGCTTCGAGCAGTGACCGCGGCCCCCGGAGACCGGCCGGTACGGCGTCGTCCGCGGCCGTGATCCAGGGCCCCGCGCACCGGTACGCTGGCCTCATGAGCGCTGGGACCCGATCCGAGAAGCCGGCAGGCCGTTTCCGCCGGATGCTCGACAGGCTGTCCTCCTCCGAGGAGGAGCTGGAGTCCGCCGAGCTGCAGCAGGACGCGCAGAACACCGGCTGTACCCGCATCTGCGACTGCGACGACCGGCAGATAGTCAAGGTCACCGGCACCCTGCGGCATGTGACGCTGCGGCCGCGCGCCGGTGTGCCCGCCCTGGAGGCGGAGCTGTTCGACGGCTCCGCCGCTCTGGACGTGGTGTGGCTCGGCCGGCGTGCCATCACCGGCATAGAGCCGGGCCGCAAGCTCATCGCCTCCGGCCGGATCTCCATGAGCCACGGCCGCCGGGTGCTGTTCAATCCGAAATACGAACTCCGACCACTCGGACAGGAGTAGCCGGTGACGTCTGACGACCGACCGAACCGAACCACCGGACCGGCCGGCGGGCCGGCCCAGGAGCAGGACGCCGCCGCGGACGGGAGAGCCGTCACCGAGGCCGCCCTGTTCGAGGCTTTCGGCGGCGTGCGCGGCATGGTCGAGACCGTGCTGCCCGGCCTGCTGTTCGTCACGATCTACACGATCAACAAGGACCTGCACATCTCGGCGATCGCCGCGCTGGCGGTCTCGCTGGTGCTGGCCGTCGCCCGCCTGGTGCGCAAGGACACCGTCAAGCACGCCTTCGGCGGTGTCTTCGGGGTGGCCTTCGGCGTGGTCTTCGCGATGATGACCGGCAACGCCAAGGACTTCTACCTGCCCGGCATGCTCTACACGCTGGGCCTGGGCGTCGCCTACATCGTCACCACGCTGGCCGGCGCACCGCTGATCGGCCTGATCCTGGGGCCGGTGTTCAAGGAGAACCTCTCCTGGCGCACCCGCAACCCGGGCCGCAAGAAGGCGTACGCCAAGGCCAGCTACGCCTGGGGTGCGATCCTGCTCGCCAAGTGCGCGATCCTCTTCCCGCTGTACTGGTGGGCGGACACCACGCACCTGGGCTGGGTGCTGATCGCGCTGAAGATCCCGCCGTTCCTGCTGGCGGTCTGGCTGACCTGGCTGTTCCTGGCCAAGGCCCCGGCGCCGATCGACGTCTTCGCGGAGATGGAGGCCAAGGAGAAGGCCGAGGAGGAGGCGAAGGCGCGGCGCGAGCGTGAGGCGCGGGAGAACGGCATCCTGGACGGGGTGGCCGCGGACCTCGCCACGGACATCACGCCGCAGGCGCCGGCCGCCGAGCAGCAGGGCCGGGCGCCGCAGCACCGCGGCTGAGGCCCGCGACGCTGCCGCAGACGCGGGGCCGTACGGGAAATCCGTACGCGACAGCTCGCATGCGACAGTCCGTACGAACGGCGAAGGGCCGGGAACCCCTGAGGTTCCCGGCCCTTCGCCGTTGCGTCCTACGGGCCGCCCGCCGTCACGCCTCCCGGCGTACCGACAGCAGGTCCTCCAACTGCTCCTCGCGCGACTGGGCCGCGACGAACAGCAGCTCGTCCCCGGCCTCCAGCGCGTCCTCCTTGTTGGGGGTGAGCACCCGGTTGCCGCGGATGATCGTGACCAGGGAGGTGTCCTCCGGCCAGTCGACGTCCCCGACGCGGGTGCCGGCCAGCGCCGCCTCCGGGGGCAGCGTCAGCTCGACGAGGTTGGCGTCGCCGTGGCTGAAGCGCAGCAGCCGTACGAGATCGCCGACGCTCACCGCCTCCTCGACCAGCGCCGACATCAGGCGCGGGGTGGAGACGGCGACGTCCACGCCCCACGCCTCGTTGAACAGCCACTCGTTCTTGGGGTTGTTGACGCGGGCCACAACCCGCGGCACGCCGTACTCGGTCTTGGCGAGCAGCGAGACGACGAGGTTGACCTTGTCGTCGCCGGTCGCCGCGATGACGACGTTGCAGCGCTGCAGCGCTGCCTCGTCCAGCGAGGTGATCTCGCAGGCGTCGGCCAGCAGCCACTCCGCCAGCGGCACCCGCTCGACCGAGATCGCCGTCGGCGCCTTGTCGATGAGCAGGATCTCGTGCCCGTTCTCCAGCAGCTCGCCCGCGATGGACCGGCCCACCGCGCCCGCGCCCGCGATCGCGACCCTCATGCGTGCGCCTCCTCGGGCCCTTCGGCGAACACCGCTTCCACCTTCTCGACCTCGTCGGTGCGCATCATCACGTGCACCAGGTCGCCTTCCTGCAGCACGGTCTGCGACGTCGGCAGCATGGCCTCACCCAGCCGGGTGAGGAAGGCGACCCGGACGCCGGTCTCCTCCTGGAGCTGACTGATCTTGCGGCCCACCCAGGCCGGCGAGGTGTGGACCTCGGCGAGCTGGACACCGCCGCTCGGGTCGCGCCACAGCGGCTCGGCCCCGGAGGGCAGCAGCCGGCGCAGCATCTGGTCGGCGGTCCAGCGCACGGTGGCGACCGTCGGGATGCCCAGGCGCTGGTAGACCTCGGCGCGGCGCGGGTCGTAGATGCGGGCCGCGACGTTCTCCACGCCGAACATCTCGCGGGCCACCCGGGCCGCGATGATGTTGGAGTTGTCGCCGCTGCTGACGGCGGCGAAGGCGCCCGCCTCCTCGATCCCGGCTTCGCGCAGGGTGTCCTGGTCGAAACCGACCCCGGTGACCCGGCGGCCGCCGAAGCCGGAGCCCAGACGGCGGAAGGCGGTCGGGTCCTGGTCGACCACCGCGATCGTATGACCCTGGCTCTCCAGGGTCTGTGCGAGCGCGGAACCCACCCGCCCGCACCCCATGATGACGATGTGCATCGGCCCCTACCTCGCACCTTTCCCTGTGCTGTGACGCCGGCTGCTTCGACCTGGCGTGTTCGGCGACCACGCTACCTGGCGTGGGAGCCGCTGCATCCACGCAGTTCGCCCGCACGGCCCTCTCGGGCGTTAAGAACGCGACAAGAGAACATAAGGGGAGGGTAAGTTTCCTTGCGGTACGGCCGGGAATCTGGTCAGCGATCATGGGGCGGGGTTCTCGTGGCAGGCGCGCCCGGAAGGTCCGGACCGGCCCGCTGCGCCCCGGCCGGGGCCCGCGGCCGGCGCGATCATGTGCGCCGGGACCGCTCCGTGAGGCACGCTGAGCGGCGTGTCCACCGTGCCTCAGCAGCCCCAACAGGGCGCACCCGCCCCGCATATGGTTGTCTGCGGCGACGACGCCCTCGCGCGCCGCCTCGCCGCCGAACTCAAGGACGTCTATCGGGAGCGGGTGACGCTCGTCGTCCCCTCCGCCAGAGAACCGCACCGGCCCCGCATCCCGCCGCCCGCCGGAGCCCTGGGGCGGGCCCAGGCCCTGCTGGGGCGGGTCTCGGCCGCCATGGTGCGCACGCAGACCGGCTCGCCCGGCACTCCCGGCGGCGAGGCCGGAAGCACCGGGGCCACCGGAGCCACCGGGGGCGCCGAGGAACCGCCCGACGAGCCCATACGGGTCCTGGAAGCGGCGGAGGCCGACGACGACACGCTGGCCGAGGCCGGCATCGGCGCGGCCGGAGCGCTCGCACTGGTGTACGACGATGACGAGACCAACATCCATGCCGCGCTGCGGGCCCGACGGCTCAACCCCCGGCTGCGGCTGGTGATCCGGCTCTACAACCGCAAACTGGGCCAGTACCTGGAACAGTTGCTGGACCAGGCCGCGGCCGTCGGCGCCCTGGACACCGAGGGGGCCGACGCGTCCACCACGGTCCTGTCCGACGCCGACACCGTGGCCCCGGCGCTGGCGGCCACCGCCGTCGCGGGCACCAGCAAGGTCATCGAGGCCGACGGCCTGCTGCTGCGCGCCGTGGAACGCAGCCCCGCCCGGCAGAACCCGGCCGCGGCCTCCGGACTGTGCCCGCTCGCCGTCCTGACGGCGACGGCGGACGTGGCCGCCGACCCGGCGGACCCCTCGGTCCATCCGGGCGCGTCGGGCGGGGACGAGCCGTCCGCCGACGACGGCCCCGAGCTGCTGCCCGACGACGTCACCGCGGCGGCCGCCGCCGGGCGCGGCACCGTCGTCCTGGAAACCGTCACCTACCAGGGCCGCCAGCCGCGCCCCGGCAGCCGGAACGGCCGGGGACGCAGGCAGCGGCGTGACGGCGCGGGCACCCGGTGGGGGCCGGGCAGCCTGCGCGGCCGGGGCGTACCGCTGGGCTCCTTCTTCTCCCGCCGGCTGCGCTGGTCGCTGGCCGGCGTCGTCGGCGCCGTCCTCGCCCTGGCCGTCGCCTCCTCCCTGACCACCGGCGACTCCCCGCTGCACGCCACCTACCTCTCGCTCCTCGATCTCTTCGCCATCAACGAACCGGCCATCGGCGAGCCGGTCTCCCGCAAGGTGCTGCAACTCCTGTCCGGACTCACCGGATTGCTGCTGCTGCCCGTCCTGGTGGCCGCCGCGCTGGAAGGCCTCGGCACCTTCCGCAACGCCACCGCGCTGCGCCGCCCGCCGCGCGGACTGTCCGGGCACGTGGTGCTGCTGGGCCTCGGAAAGGTCGGTACGCGGGTGCTGGCCCAGCTCCACGAGCTGGGCACCCCCGTGGTGTGTGTGGAGGCGGACCCCGAAGCGCGCGGCATCGCGCTGGCCCGCCGGCTGCGGGTGCCGACGGTGGTGGGAGATGTGACGCACGAAGGCGTACTGGAAGCCGCGAAGATCCAGCGCGCGCACGCCCTGCTCGCTCTGACCAGCGACGACACCACCAATCTGGAGGCGGCCCTCTACGCCCGCTCCGTCAAGCCGCAGTTGCGCGTGACGCTGCGTCTGTTCGACGACCGCTTCGCCACCGCCGTCTACCGCACACTGCGCGCCGCCCACCCGCGGGCGCGCACCCGCAGCCGCAGCGTCAGCTTCCTGGCCGCGCCCGCCTTCGCCGGCGCGATGATGGGCCGTCAGATCATCGGCGCGATTCCCGTCGAGCGACGGGTGCTGCTCGTCGCCCGGGTCGAGGTGCGCGGCCACGCCGCCCTGGAGGGCCGCACGATCGCCGACGTGTTCCGGCCCGGCCTGCTGCGCGTCCTGGCCGTGGACACCTCCGCCCCGGAAGACCCGTCGGACCCGGCGCCCGGCGCCGCCCAGGAGACGCCGGAGCGCGGCCACGCCCGGCTCGTACGGGAGCTGGGGGACGGCTACGCGCTCCGGCCGCAGGACCGCGTCCTGCTCGTCGCCACCCGCCAGGGGCTGGGCGAGCTGATCTCCCGGCATCCGCGCGCGGCGGGGGCGGTACGGCAGGAGGCGTGAGGAGCCTGCCCCGGGCCCCTGGGGCTCACCAGGTCGGACGCTCGCGCTCCGTCCGGCAGGATGGAGGGGGCTCCGAAGGGCGGGGCGGTGCACGGCGCGGCGGCAGGGAGTGCGGACGGTGAAGGACGGCGGGATGTCCCCGGAGTACCTGGAGGGCTACACCACCCTCCTCGCCGAGGTGTCCGACACCGGGCGGCTGCCCCGGCGCGCGGAGCTGGACGCGCTGCGGGACCTGGGGGAGCGGGCCGCCGAGTCGGGCCACGGGCTGCGTGAACTGGTCGGGCTCTTCCTGGGGGAGACACGGCGGGTCTGGGGCGCGCTGCCCGGGGTGGCGCGGGCGGCCGGCGCGGCGGAGCGGGCCCGTACCGGCGACGCCGTGCTGGGCGCGGTGGACGCCGCCATCGCCGCGTTCGGCGAAGGCCACGAGCGTGCGCAGCGGCTCGCCGTCCGCCAGGAGGAGGCCGCGCGGCGCGAGTTCGTCGACGACCTGCTGTACGGGCGCAGCGACCTGGGACGGCTGGCCGAGCGCGCCGAGCGGTTCGGGCTGCGCCTGGCCCACGAGCACGCCGTCGCGGTGGCCGAGGGCGACGAGCCCTTCGACGACATCCACCCGGTGGCCCGCCGGGTGGAGCGCGAACTGCTCGGCCGGTTCGGTGACCGGGACGTGCTGATCACCACCAAGGAGGGCCGGCTGGTCTGCGTCGGCGCGAGCCGCGAGCGTACGGTGCTGGACGCCTTCGCCACGTACGCACGCTGGCCCGACGTGGGGCGGCCCGGCGCGCGGCGGGTCGCCATCGGCCGGGTGCACTCCGGCGCGGGCGGGGTGGTGCACTCGTACGAGGAGGCGCTGGGCGCGCTGGAGCTGGCCGAACAACTGGAGCTGGACGAACCGGTGCTGCGCGCCGCCGACCTGCTGGTCTTCCCCGTCCTGCTGCGCGACCGCGCCGCCATGGCCGACCTCGTCCACACGGTCCTCGGGCCGCTGACGCAGTCACGCGGCGGCGCCGGACCGCTGCTGGAGACGATCGGGGCGCTCGCCGCGTCCGGGTACGTCAACGCCGAGGCCGCCCGCCGGCTCAAGGTGAGCGTGCGCACCCTCTCGTACCGCCTGGAGCGCATCAAGTTCCTGACCGGTTACGACCCGGCGGACGGCCTCCAGCGCTTCACGCTGGAGACGGCGGCGCTGGGCGCGCGGCTGCTGGGCTGGCCGGACAAGCCGTTGTAGGACGCGAAAGGGTGAAAACCGGCCGGTACCTCTACCGCCCGGCCACCCCCGACGGCAAGACCGTGTCCCGTTAACAGGTCATCAGGAACACATAAAGATTGCCGGGATCCGGCAATGTGCGGCCCCCTGGCAGCCTGCCACGATCTGGGAACCGGCAGGAACAGACAGGGACGGGGTGACGGACAGCCATGGGGGACTTCGCAGCGTTCACACGAGCCGCGCTCGCCTTCCCGGCCGTCTTCTTCACCTTCGCGCTGCTGGTGGTGGCCGCCTACTGGCTGCTGGTGCTGCTCGGCGGGGCAGGCGTCGACATCCTCGACGGGGGTGAGGGTGTCGACGGCTCCGCCGGCACCGCCGGACTGCCCGTGACGGTCACCCTCTCGCTCGGCGTGCTGATCGCCTGGGCCGTGTCCCTGGCCGGTGCCGCGCTGACCGGGAGCCTGCCGCTGCGCGCCGCCGCACTGGTGCTCGCGCTGCTCGCGGCCTGGGCCGGCACCCGCGTCGCGGTGCGCCTGGCCCGCCGCCTGCTGCCTCCTGAACGGGTCGCCTCGCGAGAGGACTTCGTCGGCCGGGTGTGCGTCGTCCGCACCGGCCGGGTCTCGTCCGACTTCGGCCAGGCCGAGGTGCGCGCCGACGACGGATCGACGGCCGTCGTCCAGGTCCGTACGGAGGAGACCGGCCTCACCGCCGGCAGCAGCGCGCTGATCTTCGATTACGACGCCGACGGCGAGTTCTTCCGGGTCGCGCCCTTCGACGCCGCTCTGGACCCGTACGGCCCGGCCGTCTGAGCGCCGAGCGGCCACCGACGAGGCCGTCCGACCACCGACCGGGCCTGACCGACGACCGATTGATCCTGACCGGCCACCGACCGGGCCCGACCGACCACCGACCGGAGCGCACCGCGGCCCCGAAGCCGCCCCCCGCGCCCGTCGACTGCCCGACACATCGCAGGGACTGATGTACCGATGGATGCCATCACCGTAGGAATCGGCGTGACCGTCGCCGTGGCCGTACTGATCGTGCTCGTCACGGTCCTCGCCCTCACCCGCCTCTACCGCAAGGTCCACCAGGGCCAGGCCCTGATCGTCTCCAAGTACCGCAAGGTCGATGTGACCTTCACCGGCTCGGTGGTGCTGCCGGTGCTGCACAAGGCCGAGGTGATGGACATCTCGGTGAAGACCATCGAGATCGGCCGCACCGGCCACGAGGGCCTGATCTGCCGGGACAACATCCGCGCCGACATCCGCATCGCGTTCTTCGTACGGGTCAACAAGACCCGCGAGGACGTGGTGAAGGTCGCCCAGGCCATCGGCACCGAGCGCGCCAGCGACGTCGGCACGCTCCAGGAGCTGTTCAACGCCAAGTTCTCCGAGGCCCTCAAGACCGTCGGCAAGCAGCTCGACTTCCAGGACCTCTACACCAAGCGCGACGAGTTCCGGGACCGGATCATCGCCGTCATCGGCACCGACCTCAACGGCTACAGCCTGGAGGACGCGGCGATCGACTACCTGGAGCAGACCCCGCTGGAGCAGCTCGACTCCGCCAACATCCTCGACGCGCAGGGCATCCGCAAGATCACCGAGCTGACCGCGATCGAACACGTCCGCACCAACGAGTACCGGCGCAACGAGGAGAAGGAGATCACCCGGCAGAACGTCGACGCCCGGGAGGCCGTCCTGGAGCTGGAACGCCGGCAGGCCGACGCGGAGATCCGCCAGCAGCGCGAGATCGCCACCGTACGCGCCAAGGAAGAGGCCGAGACGGCCCGCGTCCAGGCCGAGGAGCGGCTGCGCTCGCACTCCGCCCACCTGAAGACCGAAGAGGCGCTCGGCGTCCAGAACGAGAACCGCGAACGGGAGATCGCGGTGGCGCAGAAGAACCGCGAACGCGTCATCGCCATCGAGAACGAGCGCATCGAGAAGGACCGCCTCCTGGAGGTCATCGCCCGCGAGCGGGAGACCCAGTTGACCCGGATCGCCGCCGACAAGGAGGTCGAGGCCGAGAAGCGGGAGATCGCGGACGTCGTACGGGAGCGGATCGCGGTCGAGAAGACCGTCGCCGCCCAGGAGGAGGAGATCAAGAAGCTCCGTACGGTCGAGGAGGCCGAGCGGGAGCGCCAGTCGATGATCATCCGCGCCGAGGCCGAGGCACAGCAGCGGCTGGTCAAGGACATCAAGGCGGCCGAGGCCGCCGAGCAGTCGGCGGCTCACCGTGCCGCCGAGGCGCTGACGCTGGCCGAGGGCCGGCGCAAGGCCGCCGACCTGGACGCGCAGGCCAAGATCCGGCTCGCCGAGGGCACCCAGGCCGAGGCGGCGGCCGCCGGACTGGCCGAGGTCAAGGTGCGGGAGATGAACGCGGCTGCCGTCGAGAAGTCCGGCCGCGCCGATGCGGCGGCGGCCGAGGCGCTGCTCAAGGCCGAGGCGGCCGGACTCACCGAGAAGGCCGCGGCGATGGCGGCGCTGGACGCGGCGAGCCGGGAGCACGAGGAGTACCGGCTGCGCGTGGCGGCCGACAAGGAGGTCCGCCTCGCGGGCCTGGACGCCCAGCGGCAGATCGCCGAGGTGCAGGCGAAGGTGCTGGCCACCGGCCTGGAGAACGCGAAGATCGACATCGTCGGCGGGGAGAGCGTCTTCTTCGACCGGCTGGCCGGCTCGATCGGCGCCGCCAAGGGCCTGGACGCGCTGGTCGAGCGCTCCGAGACGGTCCGCACGGCCGCCGGCCCGTGGCTGGACAAGAACGGGTCCACCTTCACCAAGGACCTGACCACGATGCTCGGCGGTCTCGGCGCGGCCGGGCTGCGCGACCTGACCCTGGCGGGAGCCCTGACCAAGCTCATCGACCGGGGCGGCCCGCAGTCCGGGCAGCTCCAGAGGCTGCTGGACGCCGCACACGCCGACGGCCTGGCGGACACCCGGATCGCCGAGGTGGTCGCGGCTCCGTCGCCGGCCAACGGTGCGGCGGTGGCGGCGAAGTAGCCGCCGGCCGGGCGGTACGGGCCGCGGGGGAGTGCTTCCGGGGGGATGCACTGCCTCGCGGTCCGGCCGCCGCGGGCAACTCGGTTGCATACGGGACGGACCCCGTCTGCAACCGTCGGCTGCGTACGGGCGGACCCCGTACGCAGCCATCGACGAAAACGTGACAGCCGATGGCCGGCAAGCGCGCGCAGGCGGGCGCGGGGCCGTGCGGGCCGGGAGACGGCCCGCGTGCAGGGACAGGAGACGCATCGCGTGCAGGACGACCTCGTGACGGAGACAGGCACCCGCGACGGACAGGACGGACAGGGCCCCGGCCCCGGCCCCGAGGACGCGTCGTCCCGGTCCACCACTCCCTCCGGCACCGGCCCCGTCTCCGGCACCGGCTCCGCCTCCGGCGCGGACCCCGCCCCCGGCACCGACCTCGCGGACGGCACGTACGAGCTGCTGCGCGACCGCCTCGCGGGCGCCGCCGCCGACCTCGCCGAGCGGGCCCGTACCCTCAACGCCCGCCGCGTCGAAACCTTCGGCGGCACGGAACTCGCCCTGCTCGGCACCGACGGCCTGCGCACCGCCGACGCCTGTGTGATCCGGGACGCCGCGCAGGTCGGCGGCCTGCTGCTGACCGGCCGCAACGGCCGTCCGGAGCCCGGCGCGCCCGCGACCACCGTCGCGGACGTCTTCGCCCTGCACCGCCTGCACACCACCGGCGACGCCGTACGCCTCGAACCGGCGGACCCCGACGCCGTGCCCGGCCTCCTCGACGACCCGCGCTTCCAGCGGGACTTCGAGGAGCTGTACCGCTACTACCGCCAGGCCCGGCTGCTGCGGCTGTACCGCACCGGCGCCCTGCTGCTCGCCGTCTTCCGTACCGGCGAGCGGCTCGACGACATCCGCGTACTGCGCTGGAAGATCACCGCGTCCGGCGGAACGGCGGAGCACGGCACGCCCGTCTACCTGGACGCCAAGGGCGAACGCGACCACACCGCCCCGCCCTCCCACGACTTCACGTGGACCCCCGCCACCCGCGAGGACCAGGTGAGCGGCCGCTACCCGCAACTGTCCGTCCAGGGCGAGGTCTTCCTCTCGACCGCCGGCGGCTCGCTCACCCTGAAGACCGAGCCGGACACGGAGACGGACGACGGTCTTTACTCCGAGCCGGTGGACGAGCCCCTGCAGTCCCTCGCCGACGCCGAGGTCGCGCACGCCCGGGTCGGACCGCTGGTCCTGCTGCGCGTCCGCCCGTACAAGGAGACCGCCGACCGGTACCTGGTCTTCAACACCCGCACCCACGACGTGCGCCGGATCGACGCGATCGGACAGGCGTGCCGCGCGCTGCCCGAGGACCAGGGCATCGTCTTCCCCGGCGGCCACTACCTCACCACCGGCACCGCCAGAACCTTCGACACCGACACCACCGGTCTCGCCTTCGACCGTGAACACCGCTCCCCGAACGGCGAGGACGTCCTCTACGCGTTCCACGACCGCGCCGAAGGCCGCACCCTGCTCCTCCCGTACAACATCGTCCGCGAGGAGGCCGCCACCCCGCTGACCGCGTACGGCCACGCGCTCCTCGGCGACGGCACCCTGGCCGTACTGCGCGGCTCCCGCGAGCCCGGCCGCGTCCACCCCGTCCAGATCTGGCGCACCCCCTTCACCTCCGACGCGCACGCCGCGGCCCAGCCGGCCGGCGACGGCGGCCCGCTGGCCCGGATCGGCAACGCCGAACTGGTACGCGGCGTGTCCGACGCGCTGTCGGTCGCCCGGATGGCCACCGACATGGCCCCCGCGGGCCCGGTGTTCGAGGCCATCGCCGCCGCGGCCGCCCGGGTCGCGGACCGTCATCACTGGCTGGACGAGGCCGGACTCGGTGCGCTCGGCGAGCCCCTGGAAGCCGTACGGGCCGCCGCCCTCCAGGTCGTCGAGGAGTTCGCCCGCGTCACCGAACTGCGCCGCCGGGCCGCCGCCGCCCTGGAGGAGGCCGCGGACGGCACCGCCGCACTGGTCCGGCGGATCCGCGGCGAGCAGCCCACGACCGCCGAAGCCTGGGTCCGCAACCTCACCGCTCTCCGCCACGCCCAGGGCCGCCTGGAGACCCTGCGGGAGACCCGCCACATCGACCTGGACCGCCTCGCGGAACTCTCCGCGGGCGTCACCGACGGCCTGGCCGCCGCCGGCCGCCGGGCCATCGCCTTCCTCAGCGGCGCGGACGCCTTCACCGCCACCCACCGCGCCGTCGAGGCCCTGACCGAGGAAGCCGCGGCGGTGGCCACCGCCGCCGACGCCGAACCGCTCGCCGCACGCATCGACGAACAGGCCGAAGGACTGCGCGTCGTCACCGAGGTCGTCGGCACCCTCGACCTCGCGGACACGACCGTACGGACCGCCGTCCTGACCCGCGCGGGCGAGGTGCTCGGCGCCGTCAACCGTGCCCGCGCCACCCTGGACGCCCGGCGCCGCGACCTGCTCGAAGCCGAGGGGCGCGAGGAGTTCGCGGCCCGGTTCGCGCTGCTCGGGCAGGCCGTCTCGGGGGCACTGGCCGCGGCCGGCACCCCCGAGGAGTGCGACGACGAACTCGGCCGCCTCCTCCTGCAACTGGAGAACCTCGAAGCGCGCTTCGGCACGTCCGACGCCCACCTGGAGCGGATCGCCGCCCAGCGCGAGGAGATCCACGAGGCGTTCTCCGCACGCAAACAGGCCCAGCTCGACGCACGTGCCCGGCACACCGACCGGCTCGCCGGATCCGCCGGACGCGTCCTCGCCACCGTCGTCCGCCGGGCCGCCACCCTCACCACCTCCGACGAGATCAACGCCTTCTTCGCCGCCGACCCGCTCGTCACGAAGATCCACACCATCACCGGCGAACTGCGCGACCTCGGCGACGGCGTCCGCGCCGACGAACTCGACGGGCGCCTGCGCGCCGCCCGCCAGGAAGCGGCCCGGGCCCTGCGCGACCGCACCGACCTGTACGACACCAGCGGCACCATCCGGTTCGGCCGCCACCGCTTCGTCGTCAACACCCAGCCCGTCGACCTCACCCTGGTCCCGCACGGCGACCGTCTCGCGTACGCCGTCACCGGCACCGACTACCGCGCCCCCGTCCACGACGCGCGGCTGCTGGCCCACCGCGCCTTCTGGGACCAGCCGCTGGTCTCCGAATCACCGGAGGTCTACCGGGCGGAGCACCTGGCGGGGCTGATCCTGGCGGGGGCGGAGGAAGGCGCGGGCCCACGGGAGGCCGACGCGCCGGTTCCGGACCTCGCCGCGCTCCGGGAGGCAGCCGCCACCGACACGCTCCTCCCGCTCGTCCGCCAGGTGGCCGAGACCCGCTACGACGAGGGGTACGACCGGGGCGTCCACGACCACGACGCCGCCGCGATCCTCGCCGTGCTCCTGCGCCTGCACACCGCCGCCGGTCCGCTCCGCTACCCGCCGCACCTGCGCGCCGCCGCCCAGCTCTTCTGGGCGTACGGCACCGACGACCGCGCCCGCGCGCTGTGGACCACCCGCGCCTGCTCCCTCGCGCGCGCCCGGTCGGTGTTCGGAACACCTCCGGGGTGGAGGGCGCTCTCCGCCGAGCTGGGCGGGGCGGCGTACAGGTTCCTGAGGGAGGCGGGGGAGCAAACGGCCTGGGAAGTGTCGGCCGGGGAGGCGGCTGATCCGTCGTCCCCCCTCGGCGACTACCTCCTGGCCGAACTGGCCGAATCAGCCACCGCCGGCCGCCCCCGCTTCGCCACCAGCGCCGCCGCACGCGACCTGCTGGCCGGATTCCAGGACGCCCTCGGCGGCCCCGACGCACCAGCCGTCAAGGAACTCGCCGAGGACCTGCGCGCTCTCGACGGCGACCTGGCCGCCCGCCTCCAGCTCGTCACCGGCTGGCTCGGCGCGTACGCCGAGGCGCGCGGCGCCGCCGCGGACGCGCTGCCCGAAGCCGTCGCGATCGAGGTCTGCGGCCCGGCCCTGGACCGCAGGGAGCTGACCGCGCCCACCGGCGACGCCGTGCGCGGCCTGCTCGGCAGCCATCCGCTGATCGCCGCCGGCGGCACCCTCCCGGTACGGCTGGACGAGCTGCTCGCCCGGACCGAAACGTTCCGCCGCACCCGCGTACCGGCGCACCGCGCCTACACCCGGCGCCGCACCGAACTCCTCACCGCCGAACGCGACCGGCTCCGCCTGGACACGTACCGCCCCCAGGTCATGTCCGGCTTCGTCCGCAACCGCCTCATCGACGAGGTCTACCTGCCGCTGATCGGCGACAACTTCGCCAAACAGCTGGGCGCGGCGGGGGAGCGGCGCCGCACCGACAGCCAGGGCCTGCTCCTGCTGCTGTCGCCGCCGGGGTACGGCAAGACGACGCTCATGGAGTACGTGGCGGCCCGCCTCGGCCTCCTCCTGGTGAAGGTGGACGGCCCGGCCCTCGGACACCGCACCACCTCCCTCGACCCCGCCGCGGCCCCCGACGCCGCCGCCCGCCGCGAGGTCGAGAAGATCTCCTTCGCACTGGAGGCGGGCAGCAACGTTCTCCTCTACCTCGACGACATCCAGCACACCTCGCCGGAACTCCTCCAGAAGTTCATCCCGCTGTGCGACGCCCAGCGGCGGATGGACGGCGTCCGGGACGGCGAGGCCCGTACGTACGACCTGCGCGGCAAGCGCTTCGCGGTGTGCATGGCGGGCAACCCGTACACCGAGTCGGGTCGGCGCTTCCGGCTGCCGGACATGCTCGCCAACCGCGCCGACGTCTGGAACCTCGGCGACGTCCTGAGCGGCAAGGAAGCGCTCTTCGCCCACTCCCACATCGAGAACGCGCTGCCGGCCAACCCGGTCCTCGCCCCGCTCGCCGCCCGCGACCGCGCCGACCTCGGGCTGCTGGTCCGGATGGCCGAGGGCGACGACTCCGTACGCGCCGACCGGCTCGCCCACCCCTACGGCACGGCCGAACTGCGCGAGATCGTCTCCGTACTGCGCGGCCTGCTCCAGGTCCGCGAGGTGGCGCTGACCGTCAACCGTGCCTACATCACCTCCGCCGCACAGGCGGACGCCACCCGCACCGAGCCGCCGTTCCTCCTCCAGGGCTCGTACCGCAACACCGGCAAGATGGCGGCGCGCCTGGTCCCCGTGATGAACGACACGGAGCTGGCGTCGCTCATCGACGATCACTACCGGGGCGAGGCCCAGACCCTCACCACCGGTGCCGAGGCCAATCTCCTGAAGCTGGCCGAACTGCGCGGCCGCCTCACCTCCGAGCAGGCGCGGCGCTGGGCGGAGGTGAAAGAGATGTGGAGATCGCGGGAGGGCCGGGAAGGCGCCGGGGCCGCGTCGCAGGCCCGGCCCCTGACGCTTCCCGGCCGTTAAGAAAGCGTAGAAATCCGAGGCGCCGGACGGCGGCCTTTACGAAGTCATGGAAAAGCCGTGGCGTTAAGAAGTCGTAGAGAAGAAGAAGGGGGCGCAGAGTGTCGGTCCGCGTTGTGCAGGGACGATGAAAGCGCTGGTGGCCGCCGCGGCCGTGGAATACGGTCCCGGCATACGGACCCATCGCCGCCGCCCGCACGGGTGGCGGGTGGGCGACCACCTTGACGAAGGCTTAGCATCCTCTGCGTGTCCAAACTGACCGACGTGCCCAAACGGATCCTTATCGGGCGCGCATTGCGCAGCGACAAGCTCGGCGAGACCCTGCTCCCCAAGCGCATCGCGCTCCCCGTGTTCGCCTCCGACCCGCTCTCCTCCGTGGCCTATGCCCCGGGCGAGGTGCTGCTCGTCCTGTCCGTCGCGGGTGTGTCGGCGTACCACTTCAGCCCGTGGATCGCGGTCGCGGTCGTGGTGCTGATGTTCACGGTCGTGGCGTCCTACCGGCAGAATGTGCACGCCTATCCGAGCGGCGGCGGCGACTACGAGGTCGCCAACACCAACCTCGGACCCAAGGCCGGGCTCACCGTCGCCAGCGCCCTGCTGGTCGACTATGTGCTGACCGTCGCCGTCTCCATCTCCTCCGGAGTGGAAAACCTCGGCTCGGCGATCCCCTTCGTGACCGAGCACAAAACGCTCTGCGCCATCGTCATGATCGCGCTGCTGACGGTGATGAACCTGCGCGGCGTCAAGGAGTCCGGCAAACTCTTCGCGATTCCGACGTACATCTTCGTCGCCGGCGTCTTCATCATGATCATTTGGGGTGTGGTGCGCGGCGCGATCATGGGCGACACCATGAAGGCGCCCACCGCCGACTTCACCATCCACGCCGAACAGGGCGGCCTGGCCGGCTTCGCCCTCGTCTTCCTCCTGCTGCGCGCGTTCTCCTCCGGCTGCGCCGCGCTCACCGGCGTCGAGGCGATCTCCAACGGCGTCCCCGCCTTCCGCAAGCCCAAGTCGAAGAACGCCGCCACCACCCTGGCCCTCATGGGCGGCCTGGCCGTCACCATGTTCTGCGGCATCATCGGCCTGGCCATGGCCACCGACGTGAAGATGGCGGAGACCCCGGCCAAGGATCTCCTGCACAACGGCGTCCCGGTCGGCTCCGGCTACACCCAGAACCCGGTCATCTCCCAGGTCGCCGCCGCGGTCTTCGGTGACGGCACGTTCTTCTTCGTCGTACTCGCCGCCGCCACCGCCCTGGTCCTCTTCCTCGCCGCGAACACCGCGTACAACGGCTTCCCGCTGCTCGGCTCGATCCTCGCGCAGGACCGCTACCTGCCGCGCCAGCTGCACACCCGCGGCGACCGGCTGGCCTTCTCCAACGGCATCGTGCTGCTCGCCGGCGCGGCCATCGTCCTCGTCTACATCTACGGCGCGGACTCCACCCGCCTGATCCAGCTCTACATCGTCGGCGTCTTCGTCTCCTTCACGCTCAGCCAGGTCGGCATGGTCCGCCACTGGAACCGCCACCTGCGGACCGAGAAGGACCCGGCCAAGCGCCGCCGGATGCACCGCTCCCGGGCGATCAACGCCTTCGGCGCCACCCTCACCGGCCTGGTGCTCGTCGTCGTCCTGCTGACGAAGTTCAGCCACGGCGCCTGGGTCGCCGTCCTCGGCATGGTCATCTTCTACGTCACCATGACCGCCATCCGCCGCCACTACGACCGGGTCGCCGAGGAGATCGCCGCCGAGGACGCCCCCGGCGACGAGGCGGTACGGCCTTCCCGTGTGCACTCCGTCGTCCTCGTCTCCAAGGTCCACAAGCCCACCCTGCGCGCCCTGAGCTACGCCAAGCTGATGCGCTCCGGCACCCTGGAGGCGGTCAGCGTCGACGTCGACCCCGCCGAGACCAAGGCCCTCAAGACGGAGTGGGAACGCCGCAACATCGACGTCCCCCTGAAGGTCCTCGCCTCCCCCTACCGCGAGATCACCCGCCCGATCATCGACTACGTCAAGTCCCTGCGCCGGGAGAGCCCGCGCGACGCCGTCTCCGTCTACATCCCGGAGTACGTCGTCGGCCACTGGTACGAACACCTCCTCCACAACCAGAGCGCCCTGCGCCTGAAGGGCCGCCTGCTCTTCACGCCCGGCGTCATGGTCACCTCCGTCCCCTGGCAGCTCGACTCCTCCGAAGCCGCCAAGCGCCGCGCCCGCAAGCGCGCCGAATGGAACGCGCCGGGGGCGGTACGCCGGGGCCCGGTGGCCCAGCCGAAGAAGGAGAAGGCGGCCACGCGCAAGTAGGGACGCCGTTGCTCCTCTGTTCCTTCGGGCCCGGACCTGCCATGTGGTGGGTCCGGGCCCGTGTCGTCCGGTGGGTTCGGGTCCCGGTCCCTCGCACCGTCCGGTGGGTTCGGGTCCCGGCACCTCGCACCGTCCGGTGGGTTCGGGTCCCCGCATCTCACCCCGTCCGGCGGGTTCGGGTCCCGGCACCTCGCACCGTAGACTTGTCGGTCGGCGTCCGGCCCACCGCACCACGGTGAGCGGCGCCCCCTGACTCTCGCCCCACCTCTCCAGGAGCTCCCCCACCATGCAGACAGAACCCAAGAAGTCGCTGGTAGGCGAGGAGTACGAGGTCGAGGTCGGCCCCGTCGCGCACGGCGGCCACTGCATCGCCCGTACGGACGAAGGCCAGGTCCTCTTCGTCCGGCACGCCCTCCCCGGCGAACGCGTCATCGCCCGCGTCACCGACGGCGAGGAAGGCGCCCGCTTCCTCCGCACCGACGCCGTCGAGATCCTCACCCCGTCCAAGGACCGCGTCGAAGCCCCCTGCCCCTTCTCCGGCCCCGGCAAGTGCGGCGGCTGCGACTGGCAGCACGCCGCCCCCGGCGCCCAGCGCCGCCTGAAGGCCGAAGTGATCACCGAGCAGCTCTCCCGCCTGGCCGGCCTCACCCCCGAGGAGGCCCGCTGGGACGGCACCGTCGAACCGGCCCCCGGCGACAAGGTCCCCAAGGGCGAGGTCCCGGCCTGGCGCACCCGCGTCCAGTACGCCATCGACGCCGAGGGTCGCGTGGGCCTCCGCAAGCACCGCTCCCACGACATCCAGCCCGTCGACCACTGCCTGATCGCCGCCCCCGGCGTCTCGGAACTCGGCATCGAGAAGCGCGACTGGCCCCAGATCGCCACCGTCGAGGCCATCGCCGCCACCGGCTCCAACGACCGCCAGGTCGTCCTGACCCCCCGCCCCGGCGGCCGCCTCCCCATCGTCGAACTCGACAAGCCCGTCTCGGTCCTCCGCGTCCACGAGAAGGACGGCGGCATCCACCGCGTCCACGGCCGCCCCTTCGTCCGCGAACGCGCCGCCGACCGCACCTGGCGCGTCGGCAACAGCGGCTTCTGGCAGGTCCACCCCAAGGCCGCCGACCTCCTGGTCGAAGCCGTCATGCAGGGCCTGATGCCGAAGAAGGGCGACATGGCCCTCGACCTCTACTGCGGCGTCGGCCTCTTCGCCGGCGCCCTCGCCGACCGCGTAGGCGAAAAGGGCGCCGTCCTCGGCATCGAATCCAGCAAGCGCGCGGTGGAAGACGCCCGCCACAACCTCCAGGACCTCGACCGCGTCCGCATCGAACACGGCAAGGTCGAGCAGATCCTCCCGCGCACCGGAATCTCGGACGTGGACCTGATCGTCCTCGACCCGCCGCGCGCGGGTGCGGGTCGGCAGACGGTCGCCCATCTCGCTTCCCTGAGCGCCCGACGCATCGCGTACGTGGCGTGCGACCCGGCGGCACTGGCCCGCGATCTGAAGTACTTCGCGGGGGAGGGGTATGTGGCGCGGAGGATGCGGGCGTTTGATCTGTTTCCGGTTACGCAGCATGTGGAGTGTGTGGTGATTTTGGAGCGGGCTGGAAAATAGCCTCCGGCGTGGGGTTATGCGATTCGTGAGCGAGGTTTCGGACTCCTGTTCCAGGCGTCCCGACGCACGTCGGACGCACGTCCTGAATGGGGCGTCAAGGGTGCCTGGAGGCGATTGACCGGAGGGACGAGGAGAGCTGGCGCGGTTCTCCTCGTTCGGGACCGTGCGGTGTGTCGGGTTCGCGGATGTCGACTGCGGCCGACGTTGTCGCCCGGTGCTCGGGACGTGCTCTTCGGTGATCCCTGAGCGGTTGCCGTGGTGGAGGTTTCAGGGGCGACGGAGGCTGGCGGAGGGGCGTGGCGTTGCGGAAGCGGTTCGTCCGTGCGGGGAGCAGTTGAGTCCGCCCGGCCTGACTGGGGTCTGTCGGACGGACGTCGACCTGTTGTCCGCCGGGTCTCGATTCGTACGAGGCGCACACGGTGAGCGGTCTGCGTGGGGGCAGCGGTCTCGGCGGACGGCCGGAGCGGCGGAGGAGTGATTCATCCTTCCTCGGCTGCTGCTTGTACCGGAAAGAGAGTCCGACGAGCGAGTCGCGGGTCCCGGACTCCGGTGCATGTACTGACGTGCGATGACGAGGGCTGTCGGCAGCTTCCTTTCATCGGCAGCTCCAGCTGACCCCGTCACCGTCTGCGTTTCTCCCTGATGTGATCTTGGCCAGAGGCCCGTACGGGATAAGGCGCGCGGGACTGCCCCACCGACCGGAGTCACCTTCCGAGGCCCCATTCCACCCGCACCGCTCCCTGCGCGGTGATGAGCGCCCCGTCGAGATCGGCGAGGCGTTCGGCAAGCGTTGCGGTGGCTGTGCGGGGCGGCAGAGCGGTCGAGAACTTCAGGCCGCGGACGGCGCGAGGGCCGACGGTGGGGAGGGTGAGAGAGTCGGGGAGTTCGGCACGGGCGGTCTTCCAGTCGGCGGGGGAGGGGTCTTGTCGGAGACGGATGTGGGTGTCGGTGGGGCGCTGAACGGGGTCGGCGAGGGTGGCGTTGGCGCGATAGCCGGCCCGGGTCCACCAGCGGGTGGCATCCGTGTCGCGGACCAGGAGGGTCGGCCGGATGGATCTCGTGGGGAGCCCGATCGGTGCGCAGGTCGGTGAGGGTGGCGGTGGCGCGGCGGGTGAGGCGAACCTCCGGATCGGTGCCGAGGAGGACCTCGCGCATGGCGCGGGCGAGGGCATAGGAGAGGCCGCGGGCCTCGCCGCCCTGCCATTTGGCGACGCCGCCGTCATCGACGGGTTCGACGTAGGCGCGGTGGCGGGCCTGCGATGGCGGCGTTCCAGAGATTGACCTGGCTCGCGATCCGGTGCGTGGCCTCCTGCGGTGAGTTGTCCGTCACCACGGGGCTCAGCATCATTACGTGCCGCTGCCCGCCCTGGAAAGCGTGCACGGTGCCGACCCGCACCCGCTCGCGCGACAGCATCCGCTCCAGGACCTCCTTGTGGGCCCGGAAAGGCGTCACCGCCCCGATCTCGGCCTCTGCGGGAAGGCCGGCGAGGAGATCGGTCACGGAACCGCGGGCCGCGACCGCTTCGGCCTCGTTGCACCGGGACGTCTCGTGTGGGCCGCGCGCCGACACCCCACCCGTCACGTCGAGTCAGCCTGCGCGGACTGTGTCCGGGTGTTCCTGCTGGAGGGAGATGCCCGGAATGTGTTCGAGCTGTATGGCGTCGCCGATGATCAGTGCTCGGCGGGCCCGGAACAGCAGAGACGGCACGGACGGGATGGACGGCTCGCGGTCACGGCCAACCGGGTCTGGGACGAGCTGCTCTTCTCGCGCGCCTGCGAGGGCTCCGGCCGCGCCCTCGGCAAGCACGAGGCGCAGGACTCCGTCACCGGTGCCGTACACCATGAGTCCGACGCCGGAACCGTCGCGTGAGCATCGTCATTCTGGATACGTCCGGCTTCTCGCTGCGCTCGATCCGTGCGCCCGGAGCACCGAGCGACGAGCGAGGCGATCCTGGCCGCAGGGCTCCTTGTGATGTCTCCGCTGCTCCTCGCCGAGCTGGACCACGTGGCCATCCGTGAGCTCGGCCGCGACGCGACGGTCAGTGCGGTCGTCGACCGGCGGGACCGCGTCATCGTCCCACAGAGCGGGGAGGCCCGCATGGGTGCCGCGCAGTCGGTACACCCGCTACCGCGCCCCGGACCTCAATCCGCAGACATGGTGGAAGTGGCACTCGCGGCGGACTACGACACTGACGCCGTGCTCACCCTGACGGCTGCGACTTGTGGGGGAGGGGCGTCCGCTGGGCCGCTTCAAGGCGTTCCGCGGGTTGCCGGACGACCTTCCGCTGTGAACGGATACGGAGCCTCTCGTGTGGCGCCGTCGTGGGGGGCTTCGTGTCGGCACTTGTCGTCCCGCGTCGCGGCCGGCCTGGCCGCGCGAACTGCGCTGCCGACGGTGACGCACGTATGACGCACAAAGCCCGCCTGATTGGCTCATACGGAGGCACAACAGCTTCGGACCTGAAGTGTTCTTGAACCCCTCCCGGTTGGAGACTTTCCGGTCGCGTGCCATGTGGAGAGCGTGGCGATCTTGGAGCGGGCGGGTAAGGGCGTCTGACCCGAGGAGATGCGCGTGCACGTCGTGTGTGGTGTGGTGTTACGGGCGGGATCTTGACGTAAGAACGACACGCGCTCGACGTAAAACCTGACGGGGTGTCAGCTAGATGTTGACGTCTAGGAGAGGCTTGATTTTAGCTCAACCGGCGACTCTGCTACCGGCGTTGAGAGCCTCGACGACGTAGCCGTCGTCGGCGGCAGGTTCCCCGATGGGCTGACCCATGCAGTTCGGTCGGGAGTGTGCGCGGGAGCCAGGCGGGGTTTCTTCTCGAATTCCGGGGCGTGTTGCTGTGGTGCTCGGCGGGGAGCCCGCCCGAGCTGGCGAGCGATTACCTTACTCTGGCTACAAGTTGGGCGCTCCGTAGCTACGACGCCCCGCGAGAAGCCTCCTCGGTTCGCCGAGTCGAGCACGTTCTGATGACGCTCATTGCGACGACCCCACGGGCGACGGCGCTCGTCAGGCGATGCTCGACGTCGCCCACCCGTACAAGCCTTACCCCTCCGCCGGATGGAGTGCCTCGGTGGGCGGCCAAGGCCCGCGCCGGCCCGAAGATCACCTTGGGGCGACCTTTAGAAAAACTTGACACTCCATTACCCGGGGGAATATATGTTCGGTGCGCGCCGATGGCATTGGGGGCCGTGGCAGGGGGGATCGGCATGAGTTCGCCGTGACGTGAGCCCAGCCTCAGCATGCTCGAAACCATTGTGGTGCGGGCATGTCTGACCGTTGGGAGTTCGTGTATGAGATGGCGTGACACCTTTGGCCGGCCGGTAACCGTGACGCTGGCAGCGTCGGTTGCGATGGCTGCCTGGATCGGCGGGCCGATGGCCGCAACGGCGCAGGCAGCGCCTGTGGAGGGCCCCGGTTCGCTCGTGGAGGATTTTGCATACCCTGACCGGGACAAGCTGCTGGCCGAGAAGGGCCTGAAGCTGGTGTCGGGCGACGGCAATATCACGCTGGCTGACTGCAAGACTGACGGCAGTCTGGTGCGTATCAACAGCCGTACCAGCGGGGACGTGTGCTTTGCTGTCTCCGGAGCCACGGGATATCTGTCCATGGAGATCGAGCGGGCCTACCTCGCCAAGGCCGATGACGGCGATGTCGTGGCGACTGTCCGCACCGACGACCCCCGGACCAATGGCTCGAAGGTCGAGAAGGTCGACCTGGAGCCCGGCAAGTGGAAGTCCGTCGGTGAAGGACTCGATCCCAAACTCTCCGCCACCCTGCTGGAACTCAGCGTCGGCCAGGGGAAGCCCGGCCCGGTCCTGTCCGGTGATTCCGTACGCCCGTGGCTGGCCCGCGTCACGGTGAACCAGCCGGGACACAAGGACGGACGGAACTGCAGCGCGGCCCTGGTCGACAGCAGTTGGATTCTCACTGCAGCCAGCTGCCTCGGTGGATCCGTCGCGATGCCGGCTCTGGGCGAAGGGGCGCCGAAGGACAGCGTCACGGCGGCTTTCGCCGGTAAGGCTCCGGTGAAGGTCAACTACCTGGTGCCGCGCGGCGATCGCGATGTCGTGCTGGCCCGATTGGCCACCCCGGTCACCGACATCACCCCCGCCACGCTCACCAGTAGTGCTCCCGCTGACGGGGCGGCGCTGGAGGCCGCCGGGTACGGCCGCTCCGACACCGTCTGGGTGCCCCGTGGCCCCCACGCAAGCAAGACGACTCAGGCCAAGGCCACCGACGCCGAGGTGGAGCTGACCGGCGGCCGGATGTGCAAGGGCGACGCCGGTGGCCCGATCGTCGATGGCAGCGGTCGCATCACGGCAGTGCAGAGCCGCGCCGACCACGCAGGCTGCCTGGGTCAGCCCGGCGAGAGCCAGACCGCGACCGCGGCTCGCACCGACAACATCACCGAATGGCTCGACGCAGGTGTCTCCAGCCGCAAGGACCGGTTCAGCCTGGATGAGGGAGCTGGTTCGCGGCATGTGTCGGGAGGCGCTTCCAGTGGGGTCGTCGCGGAGTTGGGTGGCGGTGCCGAGTTGGGTGCCGCCGGGAAGTTCGGTTCCGCACTGCGTCTGGACGGGACGTCGGGGTTTGCGGCGACGGCTGGTCCGGTGGTGGATACGACGAAGTCGTTCTCGGTGTCGGCGTGGGTCAAGCTGGACAACAAGAACAAGAACTACACGTTTCTGTCACAGGCAGGTGACCACGCCAGCGGATTCCAGATCTACTACTCGCAGCACTACGACAAGTGGGTCTTCAATCGTCACGCTTCTGATGCGGATGATACGAAGATTGTCCGTGCGATGAGCAAGGATGTGGCGAAGGCGGGTGAGTGGACGCATCTGGCGGGTTCGTACGATGCGGACACCCAGACGCTGTCGCTGTTCGTGAACGGCAAGCTCCAGGAGTCGGTGAAGTTCACGACACCGTGGCGGGCCAAGGGCGGACTCCAGTTGGGCCGACTCTTCTACAAGGGGGCCTGGCAGGAGAACGCGCACGGTCTGATCGATGGCGTGCACGCGGTGCAGTCGCCGGTGGCCGAGGCCGATGTGGCGGCCATGTCCCGCGGCGATATGCCCACATACCTCAAGGAGCTCGCTTCCTTCTCTTTGGATGAGGGTGTTGGTTCGGGGCGTGTGTCGGGGGGTGTTCCGGGGGAGTTTGTCGCGGAGTTGGGTGGCGGTGCCGAGTTGGGTGTCGCGGGGAAGTTCGGTTCCGGGTTGCGTCTGGACGGGGCGTCGGGGTTTGCGGCGACGGCTGGTCCGGTGGTGGATACGACGAAGTCGTTCTCGGTGTCGGCGTGGGTCAGGCTGGAGGACAAGGACAGGAACTATACGTTCTTGTCGCAGGCCGGTAACCGTGCCAGTGGTTTCCAGGTGTATTACTCGAAGGCTTATGACAAGTGGGTCTTCAATCGTCACGCTTCTGATGCGGATGATACGAAGATTGTCCGTGCGATGAGCAAGGATGTGGCGAAGGCGGGTGAGTGGACGCATCTGGCGGGTTCTTTTGATGCGGCCAAGCAGACGTTGTCGTTGTTTGTGGACGGCAAGTTGCAGGAGTCGGTGGCGTTTGCGGCGCCGTGGCGGGCTGCGGGTGGTCTGCAGTTGGGCCGGCTTTTTTACAAGGGGGCGTGGCAGGAGTATGCGCACGGTCTGATCGATGATGTGCGCGTGGTGCAGTCGCCGGTGGCTGAGGGCGATGTGGCGGCCATGTCGCGGGGTGTGGTGCCTGCGGGTGTGCAGGAGTTGGCGTCCTTCGCCCTGGATGAGGGTCGGGGTGCGGCGCGTGCGGGTGGCGGTATGGGGGCTGGTGCGGTGGCTTCTGTTGGCGGGGCCGGTGCTGAGCTGGGGGTTGCGGGCAAGGTCGGTACGGCGCTGCATCTGGACGGGACGTCGGGGTTTGCGGCGACGGCTGGTCCGGTGGTGGACACGGCGAAGTCGTTCTCGGTGTCGGCGTGGGTCAAGCTGGACAACAAGGACAGGAACTACACGTTTCTGTCGCAGGCCGGTGACCATGCCAGCGGGTTCCAGATCTACTACTCCAAGGCGTACGACAAGTGGGTCTTCAACCGTCACGCCGCCGATACGGACGACACCAAAATCGTCCGCGCCATGAGCAGGAACACGGCCCGTGCAGGTGTGTGGACGAATGTGACCGGTGTGTATGACGAGACAGCCAAGATGATGCGGCTGTACGTGAACGGCGAGCTGCAGGAATCGGTCGAGTTCACATCTCCGTGGCAGGCCAAGGGCGGTCTGCAGATCGGCCGGCTCTTCTACAAGAGCTCCTGGCAGGAGCACGCCGCCGGCACCGTCGACAACATCCGTGTCTGGGACCGTCACATCAGTGCCGAGGAATCCGCCAATGACGGTCTGCGGATCAGCGGCTAGCGGTTACTGAACCATCTCTCCATCTCATCGGGGTCCTGCCCGGCACGACCTGCCGGGCAGGACCCCGATTCTCATACGTGCCAGCAGTTCGCTGAGTGCGTCATCATTGATGAGCGAGGAATACAAATGAAACGGCACGGCAGACCCAGGCGGTCACTGCTTCTGAAGTCGACCCTCGCGGCGACCCTGCTGACCGGCGCAACCTGCGGCTTTCCCGGTGTGTCCTCCGCAGCACGGGCCTCCGCAACGGAATCCCCCGAACTCGTCGAGAAAGCCTCCTTCTCTTTGGATGAGGGTGTTGGTTCGGGGCGTGTGTCGGGGGGTGTTCCGGGGGAGTTTGTCGCGGAGTTGGGTGGCGGTGCGGAGTTGGGTGCCGCGGGGAAGTCCGGTTCCGGGTTGCGTCTGGACGGGGCGTCGGGGTTTGCGGCGACGGCTGGTCCGGTGGTGGATACGACGAAGTCGTTCTCGGTGTCGGCGTGGGTCAGGCTGGAGGACAAGGACAGGAACTATACGTTCTTGTCGCAGGCCGGTAACCGTGCCAGTGGCATCCAGGTGTATTACTCGAAGGCTTATGACAAGTGGGTCTTCAATCGTCACGCTTCTGATGCGGATGACACGAAGATTGTCCGTGCGATGAGCAAGGATGTGGCGAAGGCGGGTGAGTGGACGCATCTGGCGGGTTCGTTTGATGCGGCCAAGCAGACGTTGTCGTTGTTTGTGGACGGCAAGTTGCAGGAGTCGGTGGCGTTTGCGGCGCCGTGGCGGGCTGCGGGTGGTCTGCAGTTGGGTCGGCTTTTTTACAAGGGGGCGTGGCAGGAGTATGCGCACGGTCTGATCGATGATGTGCGCGTGGTGCAGTCGCCGGTGGCTGAGGCCGATGTGGCGGCCATGTCGCGGGGTGTGGTGCCTGCGGGTGTGCAGGAGTTGGCGTCCTTCGCCCTGGATGAGGGTCGGGGTGCGGCGCGTGCGGGTGGCGGTATGGGTGCTGGTGCGGTGGCTTCTGTTGGCGGGGCCGGTGCTGAGCTGGGGGTTGCGGGCAAGGTCGGTACGGCGCTGCATCTGGACGGGACGTCGGGTTATGCGGCGACGGCTGGTCCGGTGGTGGACACGGCGAAGTCGTTCTCGGTGTCGGCGTGGGTCAAGCTGGACAACAAGGACAGGAACTACACGTTTCTGTCGCAGGCCGGTGACCATGCCAGCGGATTCCAGATCTACTACTCCAAGGCGTACGACAAGTGGGTCTTCAACCGTCACGCCGCCGACACGGACGACACCAAAATCGTCCGCGCCATGAGCAATACCGCAGCCAGGGCCGGCGAATGGACACACCTGACAGGTACGTACGACGCTTCCCAGCAGACGGTTTCGCTGGCTGTGAACGGCCAGCTTCAGCAGACAGCGAAGTTCACGACCCCGTGGCAGGCCAAGGGCGGTCTGCAGATCGGCCGGCTCTTCTACAAGAGCTCCTGGCAGGAGCACGCCGCCGGCACCATCGATGACATCAGTATCTCGGCAGAAGGCCCCACAGCCCACTGCTCTCCGACACAAACGGTCGGGCACCGCGGCGCTCCCCAGCTCGCGCCGGAGAACACCGTTGCCTCCCTGGATGCGGCGATCGATCACGGCGCGGACTGGGTGGAAACCGATGTGCAGTTCACCAAGGACGGCCAGCCCGTCATCATGCACGACGACACCGTGGAGAGAATGACCGACGGCACGGGGCGCGTCGATCACCTCACGTCTGCGGAAATCGCCAAGTTGAACGTGAAGGGCGGCGGACGTGTTCCCACGCTCGAACAGGTACTGGCCTCGCCCAAGGTCAAGTCCGCACGACTCCTCCTGGAATTCAAGGGGCCCCAGCCCTCGGCGGACATTGACCGGGCACTCGGTCTCGTAGCCGAAGCCGGCATGGCCGGGCGCACCATGGTGCAGTCGTTCGACGAGGGCATCGTGCGCCACGCAGCCGCCTCTCCCCACCAATTCAAGGTCGCACTGCTGCGCTCCAAGCTCGACGCGGATCCCGTGGCGACCGCCCGCGCGTTCAATCTCAGCGCGTACGCGGTGGGCTTCAAGGGACTTTCGGCCCGGCCGGGCGTGGTGAACCAGCTCAGGGCGGCCGGTGTCGAGACATTCGTCTGGACGGTCGACCGTGAAAACGACTGGAAGACGGCCACGTCGTGGGGGATCGACGGAATGATCACCAACCGTCCGGACGAGTTCCTCAAGTGGCGGCAGGGCTACTGCGCCGCCAAGTGATCCCTCGGCACATTCTCCGGCAGGCAGGAATCCTTGGTCGGCCTGCCGGGACCAGAAGACATTTCAGCCCTCCCATGGGATGAAGGAGAAGACATTGGCAACCAGATACAGACGCGCGTCCAGATGGCGTGGCGTCGTGGCCGCGGTCATGGGCCTGACCCTGGCCGCCGGAGTGGACGCACCGGCCGCCGCAGCCGAGGACACACCGGTGTACGGCCGGTCGGACGTCCTGGAGGCATGGAGAGTCGGTGGGCCCGGCGTGCGCCAGGCCGCCGAAACCGCATTGCAGGGCTCGGACGAAGACATCCGTACCTTCATGACCAAGGACCTCCCGGCCCTTGAGGAACAGGATCTGCGCGTCCAGGTCGCACAGATCATGGTCATCGGCGGCCCGGGCGTGAGCGAAGCGGCCAACATCGCACTGGACGGCGGGGTCAAGGAGCTCCAGGATTTCCTGGACGACGGACTCGTCAAGCCGTACGACGATGATCTGCGCGTCCGCGTCTCGCAGATCATGGCCGCCGGCGGGCCGGGCGTGCAGGAGGCGGCGGGCAAGTCGCTGGACGGCACCCCCGACGACTGGCTCAAGTTCATCAACCAGGGGCAGCTCAAGCCGGCCGAGGATGACAACCGCGTCCAGGTCTCCCAGCTGATGGTCGCGGGCGGCCCGAATGTGCAGAAGCTCGCCCAGCAGGCCCTGGACGGCTCTGCCGAAGACATCCAGGAGTTCCTGGATCACGGATGGCAGGTGGCTGCCGCACGTGACCAGGAGAAGCTGTCCGTATCCCAGCTGGCGCAGCTTGCCGACAAGGCCCAGAAGCGGGCCAAGCAGCTGACCGAGAAGGCCAAGGAGGAAGCGGCCAAGGCCGAGAAGGCCACGGCCCGGGCCAAGGCGGCAGCGGAAGAAGCAGCCCGTCAGGCCAAGGAGGCCCAGTCCTCGGCCCAGGAGGCCGCCGCCGCTGCCCGCAGAGCGGCCGCCGCGGCCGACCGGGCGGCGCAGTCGGCTCGTACCGCGGTGTCTGCGGCCGCGGGTGCCAACCAGGCAGCACGGGTGGCTTCCAGCGCAGCGGCCCAGGCGGCCTATGCCGCCAGCCGGGCCGGCAACGCAGCGGCTTCGGCCAGATCGGCCGCTGCGGCGGCCGCCGGCGATGCCAACCGCGCCAAGGAGGCTCGTAAAGCCGCGGAGGTCTCCCGAGAAGCAGCGGCGGGAGCCAAGAAGGCAGCCGTTGCCGCAGATAATGCCGGCGAAGCGGCGGAGCACGCCGCGGTTGCGGCGGGGGCCGCGGCCCGGTCGGGCGTCAATGCCGCTGCGGCCGCTGCTGCCGCGGCCGAGGCAGGCCAGTGGGCGGGCCAGGCCGGCGGCAAGGCTGAGGAGGCAAGGGCCGCGGCAGCCAGGGCCAAGCGGCTGGCCGACAAAGCCACGCGTGCGGCCAACGCCGCGCAGGCCAACGCCCGTGACGCCGCGAAGGCCGCACGGCAGTCACGGGACGCCGCCAACGACGCCGCGCAGCATGCCGAGGCCGCGGCCAAGGCAGCGGAGAAAGCCGCGGACGAGGCCGGCAAAGCGGTGAACGCGGCCAAGCAGTCCAAGGAAGCAGCCGACGCCGCGACGACGGCGGCCAACAACGCGCAGATTGCCGCGAAGCAGGCGAAGACCGTGGCCGCGCTGGCGCGCAAGGCCGACGCCGAGCGGCTGGCCGAACAAGAGGACGAGAACATCCTCGCGGCCGAAGAAGCCAAGAAGGCCCATGACGCCGAGGTCGCCGCTGCCGAATGGGAGGCCGGGCGGATCCACCGGCTCAATGCCGAGACGCAAGAGCTGCGCAAGGAGGCCGAAGCCGCCACCGACCCGAAGGCTGCCGCGGCCAAGGGACGGCACCTCGCGGTCAACCTCCTCAACTCCGGCGGGAACTGGGTCCGGAGCAATGCAGAGATGGCGCTGGAGGGCACCGACGCGGATGTGTCCGAGTTCGTACGCACCGGGTTGACGATCGCCCTGGAGCAGGACGACCGCGCCAGCGTGGCGCACATCGCGGCCACCGCCGAGAAGCCCGAGCAACGGCAGGCTGCCGTGGCCGTGGTGGACAAGCCGATCGACCAGGTGCGGGAGTTCCTGCGCACCCGGGCCTACCCGGGCAAGGAACACGACGACCGCATCGCGGTCTCACAGATCATGACCACGGGTGGCCCGGGCGTGAAGGACGCCGCCAACAAGGCCTTGGACGGCACTGCCGGCGACCTGCACCAGTTCCTGGTGGCCGGGCAGTACCAGGCCCGCGAAGCGGACGACCGCGTCGCCGCCGCGCAGGCCGCGGCCAACGGCGGGCCCGAGGTCAAGTCGGCGGCCCAAGCGGCCTTGTCGGGGCCTGCGTCGGGACTGCGGTCCTTCCTGCAGGTCGGCCTGTACAAGGCGCAGCAGCGGGATGCCAACGCGGCCGCTCACATCGCCGAGATCGACACGCTGCTGGCGGCTGCCGACCGGTCAGCGGCCCTCGCGCACAAGGACGCGGCCGAGGCTCAGCGGGTGGCCGCGCATGCCCGCAATGAGGCCGCCGAGGCCGTCAAGTGGAAGAACGCCGCGAAGAAGTCCTCCGACGACGCGGCCATGTACGCACAGCAGGCCGACAAGTCGGCCGACCAGGCGGAGGAATCGTCCGAGCGGGCCGCCGCGTCCGCCAAGACGGCCCGCAACGCCGCCGCGGCCGCACAGAAGGACGCACGGGCTGCGGACCTCTCCGCACAGCAGGCCCAGCATTCCGCGGTGCGCGCCTCGCATTACTCATCGCAAGCACACACCTCCGCCTATCAGGCGCGCAATTCCGCTGCGGCCGCCGACCAGGACGCTCTCGCGGCTGCCAAGGCGTCCACCGAGGCATTGAAAATCGCGGCTGACAAACTGGTCGAGGAGCTCAAGGCCCAGATACGGGAAGAGGCACTCAAGCCCAGTAAGCCGATCTCGGACAAGGAACTTCGCGCTTCCCTGGAAAAGCGGCTGTTCACATGGCGCCGCGAAGCCTGGGGGGACGGTGAACTGAAGCCGGGTGAGACGGTCTTGGTCTGCGGTGGTGACGGGGCCGGTGGCATGGGCTGCATCACGACCACCTATCTGGACCGTTTGATCGCCTGGTACATAGGTGCCGACGAAATCGAGCACTGCCTCCAGACGAAGTCCGCCAAGTGCCTTCCCGGCCTCGCGATGAGCGCTCTCAAGGTGAAGGCGCTGAAGGGGCTCAAGAAGAGATGCCGGCCCAACAGCTTTGTCCCGGGCACCCGCGTCCTGATGGCCGATCACCGGACCAAGCCGATTGAAGACGTCCGCATCGGCGACCAGGTGATCGCGACAGACCCGCAGACCGGCCGCACCGAAGCGAAAGCCGTCCAGGACACCATCACCGGCGGCGGCAAGAAGAACCTCGTCAGCATCACTGTCCCCCGTTCCGGCGCGCAGTCCGGCGGCACCGTCGTCGCCACCGACAAGCACCGCTTCTGGGAGACCGGCAGCAACGGCGCATGGCTCGACGCCGCAGCGCTCAAGCCCGGAATGAAACTGCTCAGCAGCTCCGGTGCACCGGTGCCGATCAACGCCACCAAGACGTGGACTGTGCCCGGCCAGCGGGTCCACAACCTGACAGTCGCCGATCTGCACACCTACTACGTGGTCGCCGGCGACCAGCCTGTTCTCGTCCACAACGACAACAACTGGTGCGACGAAGACCTCAAGGCGATGGGAGAGTGGGACAAGGGGCGAAGCGGTAGCGTGGAAGAGAGCGCCAAGTACCACATTGACAAGCACGGCAAGGGGCGAACCTTCGCCGAATACACGAAGGAAGCCAAGGCTCTCTGGGACAAGACACCGGCCAAGGACCGTATTCGCGTCACGGTGGGCCATGGCAAGCCGGGCTGGAAGATCAAGGGTGACTGGAGAAGTGGTGAAGGAATCTACACCGACGACGGGAAGATCGTGACATGGTGGGACTGACAGGCAGCTCCGACTTCCGGAACGCCTACAATGACTTCCGTGCGATGCCCTACCCTGACCGCCCGAATCCCGGGAAGCTGCAGGACCTGGGGTCCGATCTGCTCGACATCGACTACCAAATCGCAGGATATGCGGGCCAGGTCGTCAACGGTGACCTGAATGCTTCGGACATCCCGGATTTGGACGAGCACGCCCGCGAAGTCAAGTACCTCCTGAGCGCATTCGCTTCGGTGAGCACCGCAACGGATCAAGAATTGCAACTCAAGGAGAAGTTTCATGCCTACGTCGCTACGCTGGATCGAATGATGGTCGAACTCCAGCGGCTGGCCGCCGGCTGACGGGTTAGAACCTCGAGGGCAGCGTAGGCCGACGGGCTTATGCATCGCCAGGCCAGCACTTTTCCAGTGAGGTTCTTGGTAAGGGCTGGACGTTCTCAGCGGGTGGTCACAGGTGATCCTGTGGCCACCCGCTGTCGTGGTTTCCAGCGCAAATGGACTGAGGTCTTGCTCTCGAAGTGGCCCCCGGAACCGTCGCCGAGTAGTAGTCGCAGCGGCGAGTGCTGAGTGGCAGCGCCTGCAGAAGGGCGGTCGCCGTGCGTCAAACGAAGCACATGCGCGTGCGCGATCGCGAGCTGCGCCGCGATCATGGCGGTGTCCAGGCGCTGCCGCAGGTGCTCGGTGCCGGCTGGGAAGGCCGCAGAGCGAGTGGCGCTGTCTCACCAAGGGCCCGGTCGAACCGCTCGCACAGGTATTCTGGATCACCTCGTCATCGCGGCCCGCCGGGCTTCCGCTCCATCTCGATGGAGACTCACGGACACGCCCCCACCCGCACGAGTGTCTTCGTGCTGCCTGGGAGCTTGCCTTGTTGTTCCGTGCGTCCGCCGAAACAGTCGCCGCTATGGCGCTCGACGATTCGCTCTTCGTCCATCTGCACGAGCAATTTGCCCACCGGCACGGCCATCGCCCTGGCCCGTCCGAGGCGCGTTCCTGGGAGCGGAGTCTTCCCATGCTCGCAGCCGCACTCAACGAGGCGGGGCTGGGGGCTGTCGAAGTCATGATCGAGTACGAGCTGCCTTTGAACAGCAAACGCGCCGATGTTGTCCTCGCCGGATCGCATCCGGCCACTGGCGCGCCGTCCTACGTCGTCGTGGAGCTCAAGCAGTGGAGTCAGGCTGCCCCTGACGAGGACGACCCGGAATGGCCGTATGCAGCTGCACATCGTCGAAAGTCCGGAGGAACAGGAGAGTCATCTCGAGGGGCGCCGAGCCCAGGGCTACGGCGCCCGGATGTCGGCAGGCTACTGCTGGCCCTGGTCGAAGGAGCCGAAACCGGGTGAGCCGCTCGCCGCGGCACCCTCAAATGATCAACGCACCACCCACGGATGATCATGTGATCGTGGAGGCACAGGTGCGTGACTACGGGTTTTCGCCAGCTCAGCAGGATGAATTCTGGAGGCGCTGGCGTGAGGGACAGTCGTTCAGCTTGATCGGGCGGGCGCTCGGGGATCCGATGCAGCACGCCCGTCGGTTCCTGTACCAGAGCGGCGGCGTCCGCCTCGTGCCGCAGGCGCGTTCGGAGCGGCATCTGAGTGGCAGCGAGCGTGAGGAGATATCCCGCGGTATCGCTGCGGGGGAATCGGCCCGGCAGCTCGCCAAGAGGCTGGGCCGATCTCCTTCGACCGTCTCCCGCGAGATCGCCCGCAACGGCGGCCGGGACCGCTACCGAGCTGCCTCGGCCGATACATCCGCCTACCAGCGCGGGCGCCGCCCCAAGCAGGCCAAGCTCGCCCAACGGCATGCTCTCCGGGCTCTGGTGGAAGCCAAGTTGGCTCTGTGCTGGCCGCCCGAGCAGATCGCAGGATGGCTGCGACGGCAGTTCCCTGGTGACGCCACCATGCAGATCTCGCACGAAGCGATCTACCTCTCGCTCTACGACCCCCGCCGGCGCCAGGCCATCGACCGTAGCCTCACCCAGCGGCTGCGGTCAGGCAGGCCCATGCGCCGCCCGAAGCTCGCTCGCCGGCCCACCGGGCGGGGCATCATCCGAGGCATGGTGTCCATCACCGCCCGCCCCGCCGAGGTCGAGGACCGTAAGGTCCCCGGCCACTGGGAGGGCGACCTTGTGATGGGCACCCGGCCCTCCGCAGTGGCCACGCTGGTCAAGCGCGCCAGCCGCTACACGGCCGTCGTCGCGCTGCCCGACGGCATCAAGGCGAGCAGGTCACTCCCCACCTCATCAGGAGTCTCCTCAGCATCCCGCCCCAGCTACGACGGACGCTCACCTGGGACCGGGGTCGGGAGATCGCTGAGCACCAGGCCATCACCGCCGAGACCGGGATGCCGATCTACCTCTGCAAGCCACGGAGCCCATGGCAGCGCGGCATCAACGAGAACACCAACCGGCTGCTACGGCAGTACCTCCCCAAGGGAGCGGACCTCCGCACGTTCAGCCAAGCCGACCTGGGCGCCATCGCCCACGAACTCAACCACCGGCCTCGCAAGACCCACGGGTACCGCACTCCGGCAGAGGTCTACGCTGACCTCCTGAACAGCAGTGATGCGCTGACCGCTTGAGGTCGCCGAGTGGCGGCTGCGGCGCAAGCTCAGTCAGCTTGAGCTGGCTCTGCGCGCGGACACCTCGTCGCGGCACCTGTCCTGCGTGGAGACCGGGCGCGCCCGGCCCAGCCAGAAAATGGTGCTGCTCCTGGCCCGCCACCTGGACGTACCGCTGCGCGAACGCAACAGCCTGCTGATGGCCGCGGGCTACGCGCCCGTCTACCGCGAACGCCCGCTGGACAGCGAGGACATGCGCGCGGTGCGGTCGGCGGTGGACATGCTGCTGGAGGGGCACGATCCGTACCCGGCGGTCGTCGTCGACCGGCTGTGGAACGTGGTGCGCGCCAACCGGGCGATGGGCGTCATGCTCGACGTCGCCCCGCCGGAACTGCTGGCGCCCGCACCGAACGTGATGCGGCTGGCCCTGCACCCCGAGGGCCTTCCGGCCCACGCGGTCGACTACGGGGAGGTGCGCGCGTACCTGCTCGGCGGGCTGGCACAGCAGGCGCACACCACCGGCGATCCCGCCCTGAGGGCTCTGTACGACGAGGTCAGCGCCTACGAGGTGCCTGTGCACGAGGCCCCGGCGCCGCCCCAGGAGCGCGGGCCACGCGAAGCGGTGGTGCCGATGCGGTTCCGGACCCCGTACGGGGAACTGGCGATGTTCAGCAGCATCGCCACCTTCGGCGCGCCGGCCGACGTCACGCTCTCGGAGCTGGCGATCGAGCTGTTCTTTCCCATGGATCAGCACACTGAGCGGGTGCTGCGGGGGCGTGCTGGTGGTCCGGGGCTGTCCGGTACGCCGGTTGCTTCGGTTGCTTCGGTTGCATCCGTTGCTTCGGTTGCGCTCGGGGCCGGGGAGCTGCTGGCGGATGCGGCGGCGAGAGGGGCCGGGCGATGAGGGGCGTACGTGCGGGGTTCTCGCGCGCACGGCCTCGCGGCGGATCTGCGATCCCTCGCCGGGCGGGTGAGAGGCGAAACCTTCCGCCCCGAGGGTGACGGGTATGACGGGCACGACAGGTACGACGAGGAGCGCACCGGGTTCCAGCGCGCCGCCCGCCACCGGCCCGCCATCATTGTCGCGCGCGCTGCCCCGGGGGCGTACGCCTGGCCGTGGAGTTCGCCGCCGTCCACGGTCTGCCGGTGACGGTCAAGGCCACCGGTCACGGGCCGGCCGTCCTCGCCGACGGCGGCGTGCTGGTCACCACTTGCCGCATGGACGGCGTGCGGATCGACGCGGCCACGGCCACCACCCACCCGGAGGCGGGCGCGCGGTGGGAGCAGGTCGTACCCGAGGCGAGTCGGAGCGGCCTGGCGCCGTTGAACGGCTCCGCGCCGCATGTCGCCGCCGTCCCCTACACCCTCGGCGGCGGCCTCAGGCTGCTGTCCTCTGCCTACGGCTACGCCGCCGACCACGTACGGGCGATGGACGTCGTCACCGCCGACACTCGCCTGCGCCACGTCACATCGGACAGCGACCCGGACCTCTTCTGGGCCCTGCTGGGCGGGCCGCGACAACTTCGGCATCGCCGCCGGGCTGGAGATCGGCCTGCTGCCGGTCGAGCGGATCTACGGCGGCGGTCTCGGGTTGAGGAACATCGGAACGAAAACCGGCGCCAAGCTCTCGTCGGGCCCTGGTGGGCGGCTGACGGTCCATCGGTTGCCGGTCCCGCCTGAAGTCGTCCCATGGATAACGCCCTGTTACCTGCGGGAGCTTGGTTCGTCACCTGCGGTGACGCTCTCCCGGCCGTACATGAAGCAGCCCTGTTATCCGTGGCAGGGGAAGCGATGCCCGCCGTCGTGCAACTGCCGGCCGGGAAGGTGTTGACCGTCCGCGCGGCGGCCGACGCCTTCCTCGACTCGCTCCGCAACCCGGACACCGTCCGCAGCTACTCGACCGGGGTCGGCAAGACCGCCGAGCGGATCAGGGGGCCCGTCCGCCGGCGTCGGTCGCGGACGACGGGATCGGCGAGGCCCTGGAGTTGCTGTGGGGGGCGGAGGCCGTCAGCACTTGGAATGCCCGCCGGGCGGGGGGCTGTCGTGGCTGGGCTGGTGCGCGCGGTACGGCTACGACGGCCCGGCGGTCCCGGATTGGACGAAGCGGCCGGCGGCGTCGGACTCCGAGACCCCGGCCCGCTCGAAGACGGCCGTGGACCGGCTCATCGCCCGGCGCGAGGTCCACTTGAGGGAGAAGACCCGTGGCGGATGCTGTACGGGACCGCCAGGCGGTCGGAGGAGAGCCTCGGCGTGAACAATCGAGGACCTGGACCTCGCCGCGCGCCGCTGCCCCGTGAAGGCCAAGGACGCCCGTAGCAAGCCCCGCCACCGGGGACTGGCACGCTAGGACTTCGTCCCGGAGACGGTTTATCGGGGCGCTGGAACCGCCCGGCTCCTGCCCCGCCTGCTGCGCGGCCGTACTCGCGGTCCGGTGTTCGTCAGCCGTCGCCGTCCCGGTCCGGGGAAGGTGGCCAGCCCGCGGGGTGTGTGCCCGGGCACCGGGCCGGCCCGCCTCTCCTGCGGCCGGGCCCGCGCCCTGCTCGATCTCGATGAGCACACCGCCGTACGCGGACCGGGGGCCGGCTGGGACTTGCACGAGTACCGCCGTCCTGCCCTCACCCACCTCGGAGAGCAGGGTGCCTCCCTGCTGATGCCGATGGCCAAGTCCCGGCACGAGAAGCCGGAGAACGTACGCCGCTACTTCAAGCCGTCCCCGCGGCGATCTCTGAGCTGACCAGCCTCCTCGCGCCCGGCGAGGCTCGGCGCCGCGTCACCTGTTCGGGCCGGACGCGTGCCCCGGCCCCCGGCAGCCGCTTCGTCCCGTGAACGGCGGCGATGATCCGGACAGAGAGCTCTGCCGTCGTGGCGCCGGACCTGCCGGTGATGGGAGGGCTTCACCGTTCGCCGGGGGCACCCGTGTCCCGGTCGCCGTCCGCGTGCGTCAGTACAGCGCTGGTGACGAGGTCGAAGAGGTGGTTGGCGCGGGGTGCGAGTGCGGGTTGATCGCCGAGCCACGCGAGCATGGCTATCAGGGCGAAGAGGTCGTCGCCGTCGATGTCGTTCCGGGCCGCGCCTGTGGCCTGAGCCCGGGCGAGGAGCCGGGCACCGGCTGCGCGCAGGGTGACGCACGAGGCATGCAGGGCGGATTCGGGGTCCTCGATGGCCGCCGCCATCAGTACGGTCACCCCTCGGTACTCGGTTGTCCAGGCGACGCAGTCGCGCACCCATGAGACGAGAGCGTCCTCGGCCGTGTGCGCTGTCTCCAGCTCGCTCGCTCTGGCCGTCAGGTCGCCGAAGCTCGCGTGGAGCAGGCCCTCCAGGAGCGCCTCGCGCGTCGGGAAGTGCCGCAGCAGCGTCGCGAGGCCGACATCGGCTCTGCGCGCGATGTCGCGCATCGACACGTCGATGCCCTGCTCGGCTATGACGGGGCCCGCCACGGTGAGCAGGTGGTCGCGGTTTCTCTGCGCGTCGACTCGCATCGGTCTCCTCACTTGACCAAGTGGTTCACTGATCCATATATTCGGATCAGTGAACCGCTTATGTGGTCCACTGAACCGAATAAGCGTATACCGTGCCGTAGCCAGGAGGAACACGATGCCGACCCGCATGATGAAAGCGATCCGGCTGCACGAGTTCGGCGGTCCCGAGGTGCTCCGGCACGAGGAGGTCGCAGTTCCCGAACCGGCCTCGGGCGAGGTGCTCGTCCGCGTGAGGGCGGTCGGTCTCAACCCGCCCGACTGGTACGTACGCGAGGGCATGCCCGGCATCCCTCCCGAGTTCCGGCCCCCGTTCGACCTGCCCCTGATCCCGGGGACCGACATCTCGGGTGTCGTGGAAGCCGTCGCCGCCGATGTCCCCGGCTTCACGGTCGGGGACGAGGTGGTGGGGCTGCTGCGCTTTCCCGTCGTGATGCAGAGCGGCGCGTACGCCGAGTACGTCACCGCACCCGCTTCCGACCTCGCGCCCAAGCCGGCCACCGTGGACCACACGCACGCTGCCGCGCTGTCCATGTCGGGGCTGACAGCGTGGCAATACCTGATCGACGTCGGGCACGGTCACCCCTCCCCGTTCCAGGAGGCAAGGCACCGCCCCATGGAGCTGGGCAGCGACACCACGGTGCTCGTCAACGGAGCCGGCGGCGGCGTCGGCCACCTCGCTCTGCAACTGGCCAAGTGGAAGGGGGCCCGCGTCATCGCCGTGGCCTCCGGAGCCCACGAGACCTTCCTTCGCGGCCTCGGTGCCGACGAATACATCGACTACACCAAGCAGCGCCCCGAGGGCATCGTCCGCGACGTCGACCTCGTCCTGGACACCGTCGGGGGTCCCGACAGTCGGCGCTTCCTGTCCACTCTCAAGCGCGGCGGCGCACTGTACCCGGTGTACTTCGGAGAGTTCGACGACGAGGAGAACGCGAGCCTGGGCATCACCGTGTCCGGCACGCAGGTACGGGCGAACGGTGCTCAGCTCGCGGAATTGGGACGCCTGGTGGACGCGGGCGCGGTCCGCGTCGCCATCGACAGCACGTTCGCGCTCGCAGACGCCCGGGCGGCACACAAGCGCGCCGCCCAGGGGCACATCCAAGGCAAGATCGTGCTCACGGTCCCTTAAGGCTGGCCGGTGGGCCGGGGGTGAGGAATATCCGGTGCGGCTCTCTCGCCCCCCGGCTGCCCGAGGTTCACCCGTCGTCGGTGGCGTGTCTGTCGCGCAGGGGCCGCCGACCGCCGGGCAGGTCGGGGAGCTGGAAGGAGTACCGGCCCAGCGCGTTGATGTGATGGCACACGAGCGGGGAGAGCCGGGCGGCGTCCTCGTCGCGGGCAGCGAAGCCGTCGGCGCGGAGCTGGGTGAGGGCGGTGTCCATGTGGCGGGTGTTGAACGGCGCGAGGGCGTTGAGGACCGGGCTCAGCGCCCCGATCTGGCCTCCATGTCCTCCAGGTGGCGCTGGCGGAGCTGCCCGTGCCTGCCGTGGCAGATCTTCCGGGCGAGAGAACGGCGGTTCTCCTGGAGGTTGGCCTGGTCCTTGATCTGCCGTCGGCAGCCGGGAGCGGGGTGGGGCGACCGTCGCGGGAGAGTATCCGGATGACGTCGTAGGCGCGGACGGCTCCGGTGGCGATGGAGTCGATGAGGCGAAGAGTGTCCTCGCCCATGGCGTTCGGTACGGGCGAGGTCGGCCCGGCCGCGGGTGGCGCCTTCGGGGCGAGGGTCTGACGGGCACACAGGGTGAGGGAAGTGTGGTGGGTGCGCAGGGGACGGGAGGTGTGGTGGTCCGGTGTGTGCCGTAGACCGAAGTGGGGAAAATGCCGGTTTTGCCGGTAGTTCTGGCACTTTGCCCGCGACTCTCCCTTTATGGTGTTGCCGCTGGTCAGTGACGTGCCTCGGGGTGGCGGTCCGATGAGGCGGCCGTGCGGCGTCCGGTCTGCTCCACTCGTGCCCGTGCGGCTGCTCCCGGTTCCATCGGCGAAGCACCGTTATGAGGAATTAGTTATCTTAATTCTCATTCGCCCGTATGCCGCAGTCACCCGCTGTGAGGCGCATTCGTTGACGACGTATGACTGACACGATCGTTTCCCCCACGCGCCAGCTCGGCTCCTGGCAGCTGAGCTCGACCGTGCCCCGCAGCGCGCCCGACGTCCGTCCCGACGTCCATCTGCTGCGCCCCGGGCAGCGCGTGCGGCTGGAGTACACCGGCGACCTGCTGGAACAACTGCTGGCCGCCCTCGACGGCATCAAGGACGGCCGGTAGCGGCTCCCCCGGCGCCCGCCGCCCCCGCCGGGCGGCGCGTCGGCCGGCCCCTTCCCCACCGGCCACCACCGATTCCTGTGAGAGCTGTTGTGAACGACACCCCGCGGGCCCCCGTGCCTCCCGGTACCGGCCGGCACCGGCTGCCGCGCCAGAGCACGGAGGTGCCCGACGCCTTCCCCGGCTTCCCCGGCGGCATCCCGTACCCGCACCACCCGCACGACGGTTACCTGAGGCAGGAGGTGGGCGACGACGGGTGGGACGCCGCTGTCGTGGAGGAACTGGGCCACGAGCTGGCGGAGCTGTGGGACACCGCCGAACAGCCCCCCGTGGCAGGTGGTCCGGCGGCCGTTTTCCCGGTCGGCGAGACCGTGTTCCCCGCCGGCGGCGCGGTGTTCCCGGCCGCTGATCCCGTCTTCCCGGTTGCCGAGGGCATCTTCCCGGTAAGCGACTCCGTGTTCCCGGCCGCCGAGGGCGTCTTCCACCCCGGAACCTCTTTCCAGTACCCCGAAGAGTCGTTCCGCCCTCCCGGGACCGGCTTCCGCACCGACGACTTCGCGTATCAGGCGGATCACTCGGACGACGACATCGGGTACCGCTCGGACGACGACTTCGCGTATCGCCCGGACGACGGCGTCGGGTACCGCTCGGACGGCCGCGTCGCGCACCACCTCGACGGCGTCGTGTACCACCCCGGAAAGGCCGTCTTCCACGCCTCCGCGGCCGAATTCCCCGCGGACGAAGCCGGGTTCTGCCCGACGGGTACCGCCGGTCGCGCCGCACCGGTCTCCGGCCTCCTCGCGGACAGCGACGCGGAACCCGCCGGCTGGTCCTGGAGGCGCCTGCTGAGCGCCTCGTCCGTCCTGATGACGGCGGTGATCGCGATCGCCGTCGCCGCGCTGGGGGCGGTGGCCTCGTACCCGTCGCTGCGCGGGATCGCGGACGGCGTCGCTCCGGCGGACATCGCGGGGCTGTGGCCACTGCTGATCTACGGCCCCTGGGTCGTGGCCACCCTGTCCATCCTGCGTGCCCGCGCCTACCGGCGCCGTACGCTGCACTCCTGGGCCGTCGTGATCTTCTTCGCCGCCGTGGCCACGCTGCTCTGCGTCGCCCGGGTGCACCCGTCCCCGGCGGGCATCGCCGTGGCGGGCCTCCCGCCGCTGACCGTCCTGCTCTGCTTCCACCAGTTCGTACGCCAGCTCGACCTCGCCACCGCACCGCCGCCCGCCGCCCGGCACGCGCAGAACAACCGGGGCCAGCACCGCCATCGTTCCGCGGGGTGAGGTGAAGTGAGGCGAGGTGGGCGGGCATGAGGCTGGGGGCTTGAGCCGGACAAGTGGGGCTGGGGCCAGAGGCGGGGGACTCGCCGTGCGGCGTCAGGCCGTCGCCGTGTCCACGAGGTCGGTGACGAACTTGCGTACCCGGCCGCGGAGCACCGGTGTGACGCCGTGGATGACCTGCGCGCCGTACGCGACGGCCACCCCCGGCCCGGCGTCGGTCAGCCACCGGCTCTTGCGCGGTGTGCTCAGCCACTGCGGTGTGTCCTCGTGGACGGCGGGGCCGTGCGGCAGGCTGCGGCTCAGCGGGGTGCCCGGTTCGTACCCGTCGGCCGCGCCCAGCAGCGTGTCGGTCCAGGGAGCGGAGTCCGACGTCGTCTCGATGTAGAACCGGCCGCCTTCCGCCGCGTCCGCGATCGTCACGCCGATCCGGCCGATGCGCCGGGGCGGCGTCCGCGGGCTGCTGATCCCGTCGAGGTGGGTGGGCACGCTCTCACCCACGGCGAGTTCGGTGTAACCCCAGGAGCCGGACCCGGCGATGGACGGCATACTGCGCCGGATCGCGGGCAGCGCCCGCTGGGTGGCGTCGGCCAGCACCTCCTGGGCGGTGGCCGGGGCCTTGAGGACCTCTGCCTGGTGGCGGGGCTGCCAGCCGGCCGCCTCGCTGTCCATGATCTTGACCAGCCGGGAGATCTCCTCCGCGGTGAGGAACTCCTCGACCGTCTGCAGCATGAGCGTCTCGCTGATGTGGATCACTTCGCTCTCCTCGTCGGAGTCCGGGGTACCGGTTCTGCACTCCACGGTGCCGTCGGGGTGAGGGGGCGGGCAGGCGCAGACGGGGGCGCACATGCGCGCAGCGGCTCGTACGCGTGTGCGCCCTTGGGGTGGCTGTCCCGCAGAGATCACTTCCCGGTGAGCGAGGCACCCTTCTCCATGTTCAGCGGTCGCGCGGCCGTCTCGGCGAGGCCCAGGACCGCCGCGACGTTGGACTCGCTCAGCGGAATGCGCAGCAGCCCGACGACCTCGGACTCGGTGAGGGAGGAGATCGTCGGGCTCGACGCCGAGTTCGCGGCGGCGGACTGCGGGGCGAGGGCGGCCGCGCCGGCCGCGGCGAGCACTGTGACGACTGCGGAACGGATACGCATCAGGGTGAGGGCTTCCATGGGAGTCGGGGGAAGTGGTGCGGGTCGGTGGCGCTACGCCGAAAAGCGCGCATCCAGTCAAGGCGGGCACGGACGGTTACGAAGCGCCGCGGTCCGTGCGACCACCCCTACGGGTGCCCGGGATCACCCGTGCGGCAGACGGAACGGCAGGGGTGTTCGAAGGCGGCGCGGTGGCCCGGCGGCGTCCGGACTCCGGCCGCTGCTCCGGCTCCGGCTCCGGCCGCTGTTCCGGCACCCCGCGATACTCCGGCTCCGGCCGCTGTTCCGGCTCCGTAACGGTCCGTACGTCCGCGCCGGCCTGCGCCGGGTGGCCGCGGGTGGGCGCCGTCGCGACTAGCCCGGACGATCATGGGTACCCAGCGCGCCGGGCCACCGATGACCACGGCGGACCGGACCCGCACGGGAAAGTGAGCCGGGAGGCGGAGTTGGCGGAGGCTAGGGGTACGGCCGGGTGGCGGTGGGTGTGGTGGGAAGTGGCCGCGGTCGGCCGCACGGTGCGGGGCGCGGTGCGGGGGTCCGGGCCGGAGCGGGACACCGTCGTCCAGTCCTTGAAAGCGGCCGGTGCCGCGGTCACGGCCTGGGCGCTGACCGGCTGGTGGCTGAACGCGCCGCTGGCCCTGATGGCCCCCTGGACCGCGCTGGCGCTGGTCGACGCCACCGTCTACCGCTCGCTGCGGTCCGGACTCCAGCAGCTCGTGGTGATCGTGCTCGGCGCCCTGCTGGCCTCCGCGGCGATGGCCGTGACCGACGGCAGCACGCTGGGCGCCATGCTCATCGTGCTGCCGGTGATGACGCTGGTCGGCACCCACCGCAGACTGGGCGCCCAGGGCATCTACGGGGCGACCACCGCCTTGTTCGTCATCACCTACGGCGCCTACTCGCTGACCGAGGTCGGGCACCGGCTCATGGAGACCGCGATCGGGGCGGTCATCGGCATCACGGTCAACGCGCTGATCCTCCCGCCGGTGCACCTGCGCAATGTCCACGACCAACTGCGGCGGCTGCCCCGGGAGAGCGCCGAACTGTTGCAGATCATGGCCCAGGGGCTGCGGGACGAGGAGTGGAGCGCCACGGACGCGGCGGGCTGGCACGACCGCGCGCGCCGCCTCGGCCAGGTGCTGCGGGCGCTGGCCAGCGCCCGTGAGTGGACCGCCGAGAGCTCCCGCTTCAACCCCGGCTTCCGGCTGCGCCGTACCGGACCGTCTCCGCCACCGCCGGAGAAGGCCGACGCGGTGTGGGAGCGGGCGGTCGCCCACCTCTCGGCCATCGCCCGCACGCTGGCCGGCACGGCAGGGGAGAAGGCCCGGCTGACCGCGCCCGGCGCCGCGTTCCTGCGGCGCTACGCCGACCTCGCGGACGAGGCCGCGACGCTGTGCCGGGCCGAGGAGGACCTGATCGCGGACAGTGACCGGGCGGAGGCGGGGGAGCGCTACCGCCGGGCGCGTGCGCGGGCGCAGGAGCTGTACGACGGGCTCGCGGACGACTTCCGTGAGCAGCGCGACCCGCCGGCCGCCGCGGCGAGCGGTGAGCTGCTGGTGGAGATGAAGCAGTTGCTGCACGAGCTGACCCACTTCGCGGAACCGGACACACCGAAGAACACCGGGGGCACGGGAAACACGGGACAGACGGGAAATGCGCGCAACGCGGGGGACACGGGGAAGCCGTACGGCCGGAGGAAACCGTGGAAGCAGGGGAAGCCGGGGCGGGAGGTGCAGTCGGGCGGGAGGTGAAGCCCGGCGGCCGAAACCAGGAGAGCCGCGGGGTCCAGTCCGTATCGCAGGCGCCGCCGAAGCCGGGAGAGCGGCGGGGCCCAGCCCGTACCGCAGGCGTTGCCGACGCCCCCCGCCCGTCCGTCGGGCCCCGGCCGACGGGCGCCCGCCCGGATCCCGCCCGGCCCCCACCCGACCCCGTACCGGCAGGCCACGACGTTTCCCCTGGGGTGCCGTGGGCACTCGTGAGCCACACGGCACACCGTCCCCCGGACGGGTGAGACGGGTGAAGGGAAGGACCGCGACGTGAAACGCCCCCCGGCTCGCGGAGACCTGTCGGCGGCGGTCGTCTCCGCACTGGAGCAGCCGCCCGGCACCGTGCGCCTGCCGGACAGCCGTACGGCGGCGGCGTCGGACCCGTACGGTGACGACCTGCAACTCGCCCTCGCCCTCTGTTACGAGCTGCACTACCGCGGCTTCGACGCCGTACCCGACACCTGGGAGTGGGACCCGGAACTGCTGCGTTTCCGTGCCGCCCTGGAGCACGCCTTCCTCGGCGCGCTGCGCGCCGAGGTCCCCGAGCGTGAGGACGTGGACGCGCTGCTCGACGACTTGCTGGTGGAACCGGCGGACGGCGACGGCGTCTCGCACTTCCTGCGTGACAAGGGCGAGTACTGGCACCTGCGGGAGTACGCGGCCCAGCGGTCCCTCTACCACCTCAAGGAGGCCGACCCCCACCTGTGGGTGGTGCCGCGCCTGTGGGGCCAGGCCAAGGCCGGGATGATGGCGGTGGAGTACGACGAGTTCGGGGCGGGCCGCGCCGAGCGGGTGCACTCGCGGCTCTTCGCCGACCTGATGGACGACCTCGGCCTGGACCGTACGTACGGCCGTTACCTGGGTGTCTGCGCACGGCAGATGCTCGCCGTCAACAACCTGATGTCGCTCTTCGGGCTGCACCGCGCGCACCGGGGCGCCCTCGTCGGCCACTTCGCCTGGGTCGAGATCACCTCGTCACCCGGTTCCCGCCGCCTCGCGCAGGCGCTGGAGCGGCTGGAGGCCGGACCGGCGGCCGTGCACTTCTACGCCGAGCACGTCGAGGCGGACGCCGTGCACGAACAGGTGGTGCGCCACCAGGTCGTGAAGGGACTGCTGCGGGAGGAGCCCGCGCTCGCCCCGGACGTCGCGTTCGGCATCGGGGCCACCGAACTGCTGGAGGACCGGCTGGGCGAGCACCTGCTCAGCGCCTGGCAGGCGGACGAGTCCTCACTGTTCGCCGCGCTCTGACGCGCCGTCGGCCGTACGCGCGGCCGGGGGGCGCCTGCGACCGCGGTGACTGGTGTCGCACCACGGGTAGGCCCGGCTGCGGCGGCACATGCACAGCGCCACGAACGGACGGTCCGAACGGACCGTGGTCCCGTCGTCCGACTCCACTTCGACCGGGCCTTCGACGAGCACCGGGCCACCGGGGTCCTGGACGACCCGGCGCGCTTCCTTGTGCGCCCGCTCCGCCCGCTCCGGTACGGATTCACGTTTCTGCTCACTCGGCTCGCTGCGCACGGACCACCACCAGCTCTTCCTTCTCCTGGCCCGGGGCGATCAGCCCCTGGGCCTCCAGCCACGGGGCGCGCTGCCGCATCACGGGCCCGAACGGGATGAACCTCCGGTCGGTGACCGAGGTCTCCAGCCCGGCGTCCGTCAGCAGGTCCACGGTCCGGTCGGGATCGCAGAGCTGCGAGTGCACGAGCAGCAGCACACCGCCCGGGGCGAGCAGCCCCGGTACCTGCGCGCACAGCCGGTCCAGCAGGGCCCGGCCGTCCGGCCCGGCGTCCCACGCCCGCGCCCGGCCGCCGCGCGGCAGTACGGGGGCCGGACAGGGCACGTACGGCGGGTTCGCCATGACCAGGTCGAAGCGGCGCCCGGCCACGGGGCGCAGCAGATCGCCCCGGTGTGCGCGCACCCGGCTCGCGTGCCCGGCGAACCAGGCGTTCAACCGGGTGGTGAGCACGGCGGCGAACGCCGCGTCCGTCGCGGTGACCCGTCCTGCTCCGTGCCGGGCCGCGGCGACCGCCAGGGCACCGCTGCCCGCGCCCACGTCCAGTACCTCGGCACCCGGCCTCAGGGTCTCGCGCCGGAGGGCCGCGGCCAGCATTCCGGTGTCTTCCTGGGGCGCGTACACGCCGGGGGGTCTGATGAAGAACACCTGCCACGGGTACCCCGGAAGCCCCGTTCATCTCACGCCGGACGAAAGACGCTGTGACAGGACACCGAACGGCCCACCGGATGTCACCGCACGGCGGTGAGCGTGGTGACCAGCACGTCGCGGTACGCCGGCCGCGACCGGTCCATCGGCCGGATCGGCGAGACACAGTGCAGCGAGTCCCGGTCGTCCGACAGCAGCAGACTGCCCGGCCGGTACAGGGTGGTGGACAGCAGCTCCCGCCCGTCGTGGGTGTAGACGCTGCTCTGGCCGCCGGTGGCGTTGTCGCGGCAGACGAGCAGGGACGACACCAGCGTGACGCCGTCCTTGTGGCGGCCCTCCGGGGTGGGGTCGCCCGCGTCGTCGGCCGTCGCGACGACCCGGAAGGGGTGCACCTTGACGATCCACCGCCCGGCGTCGTCCAGGGCGGCCGCCGCCTGCCCCAGCAGGGTGAACAGCGGCCGCAGCAGCGGGTCGGCGACGAACGCGTCGGTCAGCGGCTCGAAGTGCCGGTCCACCGTCTCGTACAGCGGATTGGTGTCCTTCGGCTGCACGAACGGCGTATGGGAGAGCTGGACGAGTTCCCCGGTGGCCGGGGTGAGGGAGAACTGGCCGTACCGGCGCAGCCTGCGGGTGCCCTGCTCGGCCGCGTACCGGTCCTCGCCCAGCTCGTCCCAGTGCGCCGCGAAGCGCGCCCAAGCCGTGTCGTCCGCGCCCATCAGGGCCCGGACCGAGTCCGGGGACATCAGGCAGACGGCGGAGTGGGTCAGGCACGAGCGTGCGGCCTCGACCGGGGAGCCGGCCCCGGCCGCGCCGCCGGTGCCGGAGGGTGCCGAGCGGTCCTCGATGTGCTCCACGTCGGTTGTCCGCCTTTCTGCCGGGCGTGCGCCGCAGCGCCTGCGTGGTCCCATCGTGTGGCGGCCGACCGCTGATCGCATCTTGCGCGCACCCGGTGCCCGGCAGCGGGAGCGCCGCGGCGGATCATGGGCCGGGCACTGCCCGCTCGGCGGCCTGTTCATGCCGGTTGACTCAATGTCGTCGTAAGTCGTCACCTTTCTTTGACACCTCTTTTCGGCGCTTCTTACGGTGATCGCACCGCCTCCGCCAGAGAACGCCCAGAGAAGAGGAACCCATGCGCGTCCTGTGCACCGCGACCGGCTCTCCGTCGCACGGCAGAGCCCTGCTCCCGCTGGCCCGCGCGCTGGCCGGGGCCGGCCACGACGTCACGGTGGTCACGACGCCCGAAGTGGCCCCCGTCTTCGCCGCCGACCCGGTCACGGTGGAACCCTCCCTGCCGCGGATCGACTTCGGGTCCGACTGGCAGGAGGAGGTCGAGGAGCCGGCAGACGCGGACGGCGTCTCCGACGAGGACCGGCACCTGCGCATGCTGCTCGACCGGCTCGTCGGCGACATGGCCGTCGAGAGCCACGACGTGCTGGCCGAACTGGCCCGCACCGTACGCCCGGACGTCATCATCCGGGACGGCATGGACTTCGGCGCGTGCCTGCTCGCCGAGCGGCTGGGCATCCCGCAGCTGCCCATCCCCGCGGGCACGGTCAACATACTCGACCCGGAACTCCTGCTGCCGGGGATCAACAAGCTGCGCGAGCGACTGGAACTGCCCCTACAGGAGAAGGCCGGATCGCTCTACCCGTACGGCCGCTTCGACTACCTGCCCGCCGCGTTCTCCTTCGCCCGCTTCCCCGCGACGGTTCTGGCCTACCGCCAGAGCACCGTCGTGGACCGCACCGCCGGACTGCCCGGCTGGGTGGCCGAACTGCCCACCGACCGGCCCTTGGTGTTCGCCGCGGTGGGCACGGCGCTGCCGATGTTCCGCGAGGTGCTGCCGGAGGGCGCACCGCTGCCGGTGGGAATGACCGACCCGTCCGAGCAACTGGGCACCATCGTCGCGGCCCTGTCCCAACTGGACTGCACGGCCGTGGTGGCGACGGGCGGCATCACTCCGGCCGGAGCGGAGCCCGCGTCGCACGTGCACCTGACGGACCGTCTCGCGCAGCCGCTGCTGCTGGAGTGCGCCGATCTGTTCGTCACCCACGGCGGTTACAACAGCGTCAGGGAAGCGGTGCGCACGGGCACGCCCATGGCGGTGCTGCCGAACTTCGGCGACCAGTTGCCCAACGCCCAGCGGGTACAGGAACTGGGCCTCGGCCGGCACCTGACCGACACCGCGCCGGAGGCCGTCGCCGCCGTGTGCCGAGAGATCCTGGACAACCGCGGCATCGCCGCCCGGATCCGGCAGGCGCAGCTCGCCAGCCTCGCGCTGCCGGACGTCGGGCAGGTCGTGGACGACCTGGAGAAGCTCATCGCCTGAGGCGGCGCGGGTCGTCCGGGGCACCGGTCGCCTGGAACCGCACAGGCCGGGAGCGCGGCGGGCCCGTCGTGGGACGGGGCGCCGCACTTCTGCGTTGCGTTCCCGGGAGCATTTCCGGGGCGCTCCCGGGGGCGTTCCTGGTGGTGGGGGCGGGGCTTTCAGGCGCGCACGGACGGCGCCGCCGCGCGGGCCGTCGGGACGACCACCGGTGAGCCGTCGGACGGGGCGGCGAGGATCTCCGCGTCGACGCCGTACAGCTCCTTCATCAGCGGCGCGTCGATGATCTCGCGCGGCGGGCCGGCGGCGACCACCCGGCCCGCCCGCATGGCGACGACCGTGTCGGCGTAGCGGGCCGCCGCCGCGAGGTCGTGGACGACCATGACGATGGTCCGCCCGGCCGCCGCGACCTCGCGGACCAGGTCCAGCACCTCCACGGCGTGGCCGATGTCGAGGGCGCTGGTCGGTTCGTCGAGCAGGACGACCGGGGTCTCCTGGGCGAGCGCCATGGCCAGCCAGCAGCGCTGGCGTTGGCCGCCGGAGAGCTGGTCGAGGCGGCGGTCGGCCAGGCCGGTGGTGCCGGTCGCCTCCAGGGCGCGGGTCACGGCCCGTTCGTCCTCGCGGGACCACTGGCGGAACAGGCCCTGGTGCGGGTGGCGTCCGTACCGGACGAGGCCCGCCACGGTGACCGCCTCGGGTGCCTGCGGGGACTGGGGGAGCAGGGCGATGCGGTGGGCCGCCTCCCGCTGCTTGAGCCGCCACACGTCGGCGTCGCCCGCGAACACCCGGCCGGACGCGGGTTCGTGCAGCCGCGCCATGCAGCGCAGCAGGGTGGACTTGCCGCAGCCGTTGGGTCCGACCACCGCCACCACCTGACCCGACTCCACCGTCAGGTCGACCCGGTCGACGACCGGGTGCCCGGCGTATCCGGCGGTGAGCTGCTCGACGCGGAGTTCCACTGTGGCCGGCCTTTCCCCGGGGCGAGAGGTCACACCTCTTGCCTATTTGTCATAAGGTAAGGCTAACCTTAACGCTAAGTGGCGGACGTGCGGCTGCCGCGGCCGCCGTACGCACGCCTCGTCACGTCGTGCTTATTGAAACCCGGAGTCCCCGATGACCGTGTCCCGCCGCTCACTTCTCACCGTCCGACGCCGTACCGCCTCGGCCGTCGCCGCCCTCGGCGCCGCGGCGCTGCTGCTGACCGGCTGCGGCTCGGACTCCGGCGCGGACGCCAAGGACAAGGGCGGCAAGGACGCGGCGGCGTCCGGCACCCGTACGGTCAAGGACGCCACCGGCAAGGTCGTCGAGGTGCCCGCGAACCCCAAGCGGATCGTCACGCTGACCCAGGAGGACCTGGACGCGGTCCTCGCCCTGAAGATCAAGCCGGTGGGCATCACCAACGGCCAGGGCCTGGACGAGCCGCCCGCCTACCTGAAGGACAAGGTCAAGGGCATCGACATCGTCGGCGGCCTGCTCAAGCCCGTCATGGACAAGGTGGTCGCGGCCAAGCCCGACCTGATCCTCGCCGGTGACATGCAGGACGAGCAGGTGCTCAAGCAGCTGCGCGAGATCACCCCCGCCACCCTGGTGACGATGGCGCCCACCGACGACTGGAAGGTGTCCTTCCGCGGCATCGGCAACGCCGTCAACAAGCTGAACGACGCCAACAAGGTCATCGCCGACCACGAGGCCGCCGCCAAGGCCGCGGGCGAGAAGCTGGGCGCGAACAAGAACGCCGCCGTCTCCATCGTCCGCTGGAACCCGGACGGGCCGAGCTGGATGGAGAAGAAGCAGTTCGCCAGCGGCGTCGCCCTGGAGATGGGCCTGCAGCGGCCCGCCAACCAGAACAAGGACGGCAACGCGCACGCCCCGTCGCTCAGCCTGGAGAAGATCGACGAGATCGACGGCGACTGGCTGTTCCTGTCCACCCTCACCTCCGACGGCGAGAAGGCCCTCAAGGACGTCCAGACCAAGCCCGCCTACAAGGAGCTGGGCGCGGTGAAGAAGGGGCACGTGGTGACGGTCAACGGCTCCGTCTGGTCCACCCGCGGCGGCCCGCTGGCCAGCGATGTCGTCATGAACGACATCAGCAAGGCGCTGTCCAAGTCCTGAGCCGGAGCGGCCGGGAGGCCACTGCGGTGCCGGTGGCACCCCTCGGGGTGCCACCGGCACTCCGTCATGCCCCGGCCGCGCCGCCGTTCCTGGCGTACGCGAAGTCCGCCGCCGTCCAGGCCAGGCCCACCGCCCCGTCGAGCAGGGCCTGCATGGCCCGGGGTGACACCGCAGCCTCCGCGAACTCCGGCTCGTGCGGCCCGCAGACGCCCCCGCTGATGTCCAGCACGGGGTGGATGGCGGGCACCACATGGGACACATTGCCCATGTCCGTACAGGCGAAGGGCCCGCGCTCCACCGGCTCGGGGCGGCCCAGGGCGCGCGCGTTGGCGCCCCACAGGGCGATCAGTCCGGGGTCGCCGCGGAAGTCCAGGTAGTCGGGCTCCGGGCGCTCCAGGGTCACCTCGCAGCCGGTCGCCAGCGCACCGGCCCGGAAGCACGCCTCGACGCGCTCCCGCAGCTCGCGCAGGTCCTCGGCGGCCTCGGCGCGGATCTCGTACTCGGCCGTCGCGCGGTCGGGTATCGCGTTCGGCGCCGAGCCGGCCGAGGTCGTGACACCGTGCACCCGCCACTGCGGCGGCAGTTGCTGGCGCAGCAGGCCCAGGGCGACCTGGGCCACGGTCAGCGCGTCGGCCGCGTTGCGGCCCTCGTGCGGGTTCAGGCTGGGGTGGGCGGTGCGGCCGGTGTACGTGACGGACAGTGTGCCGAGCGCGAAGGACCGGAAGTCGGACATTTCGAACGGGCACGGGTGCACCATCATCGCCGCGTCCACCCCCTCGAACGCGCCCGCCTCCAGCAGCAGCGCCTTGCCCGCGCCGCGCTCCTCGGCCGGTGTGCCCACGACCCGGACCGTCAGGCCCAGTTCCGCCGCGTACGGAGCCAGGCCCAGCGCCGCGCCGATCCCGGCCGCGGCGATCAGGTTGTGGCCGCAGGCGTGGCCGAGGTCCGGCAGGGCGTCGTACTCGCAGGCGATGGCCACCGTGACCGGGCCGGTCCCGGTGGTGGCCGTGAACGCGGTGTCCAGGCCGTGGGCGGGCGCGGTCACCTCGAAGCCGTGCTCGCGCAGCAGCCCGGCGCACCAGGACGCTGCCCGGTGCTCGGTAAAGGCTGTCTCCGGACAGCCGTGGATACGGCGGCTGAGGTCGGTCAGGACGGTGTCTTTACCTTTGATGTGCCGGCGCACGGCGTCCTTGACGGCGGTGAGCGCGGCGGGACCGGGGATGGGGGCGGGGGCGGACGTCATCGTCTCCTCTTCGGGCTCGGTGACCGGTGCCGATGGCGGTCGGCGGCACCGCAGAAGAGTAAAAATAACTTAGGCTTCCCTAAGTTTGTGCGCGGGCTGCCGGCCGGCCCGCGAAGCTCGGTTTCCTCCCTGGGAGTTGTCACACACATGCATCAGCGTCCGGTCGACCAGGCAGTCCCCGCGGCACTGTCGCGCCCCAGCGCTCCCGCGCCGGGAACATCCCGTCCCGCCGGGCCCGCGGAATTCCCTCTGCTCACCGCGCAGGCCGGCATTCATTACGCGGGTCAAATCAATCCCAAGAGCCCGGCACTCAACACGGCGGACGTCGTCGAGATCCAGGGGCCCCTGGACGAGACGCTGTTCGAGCGCGCCCTGCTGCGTACGGTCACGGAGGCCGAGACGCTCCGCGTGTGTGTGAGCGAGACGGACGGCGAGCCGAGGCAGCACGTCGTACCGCCGTACCCGGAACGGCTGCTGCACCGCATCGACCTGCGCGACGCCGCCCGGCCCGCTGAAGAGGCGGCCCGCGACTGGATGCACGCCGACCTCACCCGCGCCGCCGACCTGGGCGAGGCCGGACAGCTCACCACCCAGGCCCTCTTCCGTGTCGCCGACGACCGGTACTGGTGGTACCAGCGGGTGCACCACATCGCGGTCGACGCCTACGCCCTGCAACTCGTCGGCAGCCGCGTCGCCGAGCTCTACACCGCCCTCGCCACCGGGCAGGAGCCCGCGGCCACCCGGTTCGCGCCGCTGCGCGACCTGGTCGAGGAGGAGGCGCGGTACCTGGAGAGCGAGCAGTACACCGCCGACCGGGAATTCTGGACCGCGCGGATGGCCGGGCGGCCGGAACCGGTGACTCCGGCGCGGGGGGCGGGGGACCGGGAGGAGCGGGGTGCTGGGGCTGCGGGGGGCCTCGGTGCTGCTGGTTCTGCTGGTGACGAGGATGCTGCTGGGGACGCGGACGTCGCTGGTGCCGCCGGTTCCTCAGGTGTCACCGGTGGCGCTGGTGCCGCCGTGACCGGTACGGCCCTCTCCGCCGCGACGCTCGCCGACGCCATCGCCGCCGGTGACGTCCTCCGCACCCGTACCGATCTGCCCGCCGCCACCCTGGACCGGCTCACCCGGGCCGCCGAAGCCGTCAAGGCGACCTGGGCGGAACTGGTCATCGCCGCGACCGCCGGCCACCTGCACCGTCTCACCGGCACCGAGGACGTCGTGCTCGGCCTGCCGCTGACCAACCGCCGCGGCCCCGCCGCCCTGCGCACCCCGGCCATGACCGTCAACGTCCTGCCCCTGCGCATCGCCGTACACCCCCAGGACACCGGCGCCGTACTGCTGCGCCGCATCGTCCTGGAAATGCGCGCGGTACGCCGCCACCAGCGCTACCCGCAGGCCGACATCCGCCGTGACCTCGCACTCTCCTCGGCCGCCGTGCCGCTGACCGGGCCCATGGTCAACATCAAGCCGTTCGACGGCGACCTCGACTTCGCGGGCCTGCCCGGCACGGTCCACAACCTCGCCGCGGGCCCCGTCGAGGACCTCGCCGTCACCGCCTCGCCCGACGCGGACGGCGGGCTGCGCATCAGCCTCGACGCGCACACCGGACGGTACGCCGGGGACGAACTCGACCGGCACCGGGAATCGTTCCTGCGCTACCTCGACGGGCTCGCCGAACTCCTGCTGACCGACCCGCACCGCCCCGTCGGCACCATCGACCTGCTGGACGCCGACGCCGTACGCCGGGCCACCACCGGACGCGACGAACCGCCCGCCGACCGCACCCTGCCCGCATACTTCGCCGAGCAGGCCGCCCGCACCCCGCACGCCGTGGCCGTCCGCACCGGCGCCACCGCGCTCACCTTCGCCGAACTGGACGCCGCCGCCAACCGCCTGGCCCACCTGCTGGCCGACCGCGGCGCGGGCCCGGAACGCCCCGTCGCCCTCGCCCTGCCGCGCGGCACCGGCATGATGACGTCGCTGCTCGCCGTCCTGAAGGCAGGCGGCGTCTGCCAGCCCCTCGACCTCGGCCACCCGGCCGCCCGGACCCTGGCCGTCCTCGAAGACGCCCGCCCGGTGTGCGTCGTCGGCACCACCGCGACGCTGGCCGCACTCCCCGCACACGGACTGCCCGTCCTCGCGCTGGACGACCCCGCCGTCACCGACGCGCTCGCCGCGCAGCCCGAGAGCGCGCCCGCCGTGCCGATCGCGCCCGGCCAGGCCGCCTACGTCATCCACACCTCCGGCTCCACCGGGCGCCCCAAGGGCGTCGTCGTCAGCCACGCCTCGCTCGCCAACCTGTACGCCGGGCACGGCAGCGACCACGTCGCCCCCGCCGTCGCCCGCACCGGCCGGGAACGGCTGCGCGTCGCGCACAGCGCCTCGTTCGCCTTCGACGCGTCCTGGGACCCGGTGCTGTGGATGGTCCACGGACACGAACTGCACCTCCTCGACGACACCGCCTACCGCGACCCCGCCGCCCTCGCCCGGTACGTGGACGAGCACCGCGTCGACTACCTCGACGTCACCCCGTCCTACGCCGAAGCCCTCCTCGCCGAGGGGCTCCTGGAGGACGGACGGCACCGCCCGGCCGTGATCGTCGTCGGCGGCGAGGCCGTACCCGTACCGCTGTGGGAACGGCTGACCACGACCGGAGGGCTGCACGCGGTCAACCTCTACGGGCCGACGGAGACCACCGTCGACGCGTACTACTGGACGGCGCCCGTGGCAGGTGGCAGTACGACCGGCACCGCGGCCCCCGAAGGGCGGCCCGTGCGCGGCTCCCGGGCCTACGTCCTCGACGCCTGCCTGCGGCCCACGCCGGACGGCGCGACCGGCGAACTGTACGTGGCGGGCGCCTGCCTGGCCCGCGGCTACCTCGGACGGCCCGACCTGAGCGCCGAACGCTTCGTCGCCGACCCGTACGGCGCCCTGCACGGCGCGCCCGGCAGCCGGATGTACCGCACCGGCGACCTCGTACGGCGCCGGGCGGACGGCACGGTCGAGTTCCTGGGCCGCAGCGACGACCAGGTCAAGATCCGCGGCTTCCGCATCGAACTCGGCGAGATCCAGGCCACCCTGGCCCAGCACCCCGCCGTCGCCCAGGCCGCGGTGATCGCCCGCGACACTCCGCACGGCAAGCGCCTGCTGGCGTACGCGGTGCCGCGGACGGACGACGGGGAGGCCGTACAAGCCGTTCCCCCCGGGGCCCCCACCCCACCCACCCCCGCCGCCCTCCGCGCACACCTCGCCGCCGCCCTGCCCGCGCACATGGTCCCGGCCACCGTGACGCTGCTCGCCGCGCTGCCGCGCACCGCCAACGACAAGCTGGACCACCGCGCCCTGCCGGACCCCGAGCCGGGCGTCCCCGGCTCCGGTGACGGCGGAGCCGACGGCACCGGCGCGGGTACGGGCGGTACCGGAACCGGTTCCGGCACCGGGCCCGGCCGTACGGACGCCGCCGGCACCGGCAGCCCGCACACCGACATCATCCGTGGCCTGCTGGCCGACCTCCTCTCCCTGGACACCAGCCCCCCGGCGGACGCCGGGTTCTTCGACCTGGGCGGTCACTCGCTGCTGGCCGCCCGGCTGGCCGCGCGTATGCGGGAGATCTTCCAGACGCCCGTGAGCACCGCGGACGTCTTCCGCAACCCCACCCCGGCCGCGCTCGCCGCACTCGTCCACTCCGCCGCACCGACCGACGGCGACACCGACGGCACCTCGTCCGCGGCCCTGCCCGCGTCTCCCGTACCCCGCACCGGACACCTCCCCCTCTCGCCCGCCCAGCAGCGGCTCTGGTTCCTCCACCGGCTCGAAGGCCCCAGCCCCACCTACAACATCCCGCTCGTGCTGCGCATCGACGGACCGGTCGACCGTGGCGCGCTCCAGCTCGCCCTGCGCGACCTGACCGCCCGCCACGAGACACTCAGAACGGTATATCCGACCACTGACAACGGCGGGGAGGAACAGCCCTACCAGCGGATTCTCCCCGTCGATCACCCGCTGGCGCGGCCGGAGGTGCATCTCGCCGAGCCCGGTGGTGACGACCTCGCCGAGGCCGTACGCCACTGCTTCGACCTGGCCACCGAACCCCCGCTCCGCACCACGCTGTTCAGCGACGGCTCGGACCGCCACACCCTGCTCCTGCTGCTGCACCACATAGCCGGTGACGGCGCCTCCACCACACCCCTGGCCCGCGACCTCGCCACCGCCTACACCGCCAGACACGCGGGCCGGTCACCGGAGTTCGCGCCGCTGCCCTTCCAGTACGCCGACCACGCCGCCCGGCAGCAGCAGCTCCTCGGCACGCCCGCCGAGCCCACCCCGCTCGCCGCCGCCCAGCTCGCACACTGGAAGCAGGCCCTCGCCGGGCTGCCCGACCAGCTCGACCTGCCCACCGACCGGCCGCGCCCGGCCGTCGCCGCGCACGCCGGCGACACCGTCCCCTTCACCCTCGACGCCGCGGCCCACGCCGCCCTCCAGCGCCTCGCCCGGACCACCGGCACCAGCGTGTTCATGACCGTGCAGGCGGGCCTCGCCGCCCTCCTGACCCGGCACGGCTGCGGCACCGACATCCCCCTCGGCACCCCCGTCGCCGGCCGCGCCGACGACGCCACCGCCGCCCTCGTCGGCTTCTTCACCAACACCGTCGTGCTGCGCACCGACACCTCCGGCGACCCCGCCTTCCGTACGCTCCTGGAACGGGTACGGGCCACCACCCTCGCCGCGTTCGAGCACGACACGCTGCCCTTCGACCACCTCGTCGAGGAGCTGAACCCCCGGCGCTCGCTCGCCCGGCACCCCCTGTTCCAGACAATGCTGGCCTGGCAGTCCGTACCGGACGCCGCGTTCGCGCTGGGCCCGCAGGCCACCGCCCGGACGACGGCCGTGCCGTCCGGTACGGCCAAGTTCGACCTCACCCTCAACGCGGGCGAGCAGCCCGGCGGCGGCATCGGCGGCTTCTTCGAGTTCCGTACCGACCTCTTCGACCGCGCGACCGTACAGGGCCTCGCCGACCGGCTGACCCGGCTGCTCACCGCGGCCGCCGACGCCCCGGACACCCCCCTCGGCCTGCTGCCGCTGCTCGGCGACGAGGAACGCCACCGCGCCCTCGTCGCGTGGAACACCCCCGCCGAGCCCCTCGCCGCCCGCCCCGCGGCCACGCTCCCCGAGGTCTACGAGGCCGCGGCGGTCCGCCACCCCGGGCGTACGGCGGTCAGTGACGAAGGGCAGTCCCTCACCTACGCCGAACTCTCCGGCCGTGCCCACCGCCTGGCCCGGCTGCTCGCCGCCCGCGGCATCGGCCCCGGCTCCATCGTCGCGCTCGCCCTGCCGCGCTCCGTCGACCTGGTCACCGGCCTGCTCGCGGTCTCCCTCGCCGGAGCCGCCTACCTGCCGCTCGACCCGGACTACCCGGCCGACCGCCTCGCCTACATGCTCGACGACGCCGCCCCGGCCGCCCTGATCACCGACACCGCGACCGCACCCCGGCTGCCCGGCCACACCCTGCCGCTGATCACCGTGGACGGCGGCGCGGCCGACGGACACGACGCCGGTCCGCTGACCCAGGCCGACCGCACCCGGCCGCTGCGCCCCGACGACGCCGCGTACGTCATCTACACCTCGGGCTCCACCGGCCGCCCCAAGGGCGTCGTCGTCACCCACCGCAACGTGACCCGCCTGTTCACCGCCACCGACCACTGGTTCGGCTTCGGCCCCGACGACGTCTGGACGCTCTTCCACTCCTACGCCTTCGACTTCTCCGTCTGGGAACTGTGGGGCGCGCTGCTGTACGGCGGCAAGGTCGTCGTCGTACCGCACCTGACCAGCCGCGACCCGCACGCCTTCCGGCAGTTGCTGGCCACCGAGCAGGTCACCGTCCTCAACCAGACCCCGTCCGCCTTCTACCAGCTCGCTGCCGCCGACCGCGAGAGCGACGGCTCCGAACTGGCCCTCCGGTACGTGGTGTTCGGCGGCGAGGCGCTGGAGCTGGGCCGCCTCGGCGACTGGTACGAGCGGCACGCCGACGACGCGCCGGTCCTGGTCAACATGTACGGCATCACCGAGACCACCGTGCACGTCTCGTACTTCCCGCTCGACCGCGCCACCGCCGCCGGCGCCACCTCCAGCACCATCGGCGTCAACATCCCCGACCTGCGCGTCTACGTCCTCGACGACCGGCTCCAGCCCGTACCGCCCGGTGTCACCGGCGAGATGTACGTCGCGGGCGAGGGCCTGGGCCGCGGCTACCTGGGACGTGAGGAACTGACCGCCACCCGCTTCGTCGCCGACCCGTACGCCCACCTCTTCGGCGAGCGGGGCAGCCGCATGTACCGCTCCGGCGACCTCGCCCGGCGCCGCACCGACGGCGCCCTGGAGTACTTCGGCCGCGCCGACCAGCAGGTCAAACTGCGCGGCTTCCGCATCGAGCTGGGCGAGATCGAGGCGGTGCTCGCCGCGCACCCCGCCGTCGCGGACACGGCCGTCGTCGTACGGGAGGACACCCCGGGCGACAAGCGGCTCGTCGGCTACGCGGTGCCCGCCGCGGGCCAGTCGCCCGTCCCCGCCGCCCTGCGCGACCACGCCGCCGCCGAACTGCCCGTCCACATGGTCCCGTCCGCCGTCGTCCTCCTCGACCGGCTGCCGCTGACCGGCAACGGCAAACTGGACCGCAAGGCGCTGCCGGCGCCCGACCGCCCGGCCGCCACCGGCCGCCCGCCCCGTACCCCCCGCGAGGAACTGCTCTGCTCGGTCTTCGCCGAGGTGCTGGGCCTGGACCGGGTCGGCGTCGAGGACAACTTCTTCGACCTCGGCGGGCACTCGCTGCTCGCGGTCCGGCTGGCCGGCCGCGTCAAGGCCGTGCTCGGCACCGAGGTGTCCATCGGCACGGTCTTCCAGTCGCCGACCGTCGCGGCGCTCGACGCCGCCCTGGACGCCGTACGCCACGACGACCCGCTCGACGTGCTGCTGCCACTGCGCCCCGCTCCCCGGAGCGCGGAGAGCAGCCGTGCCCCCGTCCACTGCGTCCACCCGGCAGGCGGCCTGAGCTGGTGCTACGCCGGACTCATCCGCCACCTGCCCGCCGACGTGCCGATCTACGGACTCCAGGCCCAGGGTGTCGGCGCCGCCACCGCGGACCAACCGCTGCCCGCCACCCTGGAAGAGCTGGCCGCCCACTACGCAGCGCGCATCCGCGAGGTGCAGCCCGAAGGCCCGTACCGGCTGCTCGGCTGGTCCACCGGCGGCATCATCGCGCACGCCATGGCCACCCACCTCCAGGACGAGGGCCACGAGGTCGAACTCCTCGCCATCCTCGACGCCTACCCGGCCGAGGGCTTCCGGGGCCTGCCCGTACCCGACGAGGCCGAAGCGCTCGAATCGCTGCTCACCATGGGCGGCTACGGGCCCGACAGCCTGGAGGGCAAGCCGCTGACCACCGCCAACGTGGTGGAGGTCCTGCAACGCGAGGGCAGCCCGCTGTCCGCCCTGTCCACCGGCACCATCAAGGCGCTCGGTGCCATCTACCTCAACACCAACGACCTCGTACGCGCCTACGACCACCGCGTCTTCCGGGGCGACGTGCTCTTCTTCCGGGCCGTCGTGGACACCATCGACGACACCCTCACCCCCGACACCTGGACGCCCTACGTCACCGGCCGCATCGACAACACCAACATCGAGTGCTCCCACAAGGACATGACCCTGCCCGAACCGATCGCGCACATCGCCCGCGTGGTGGCCGCCCGCCTCACCGAACTGGAGGGGTGACCCGATGACCACCGCACCCCCCGCCGCACGGCCCCGGCTGAACCCGAGGACCGCCGTCGTCCTCGTCTACACGGCCGCCATGTGCATGAACGGCCTCGACTCGACCATCGTCAACCCCGCCCTGTTCACCATCGCGGGCGACTTCGGACAGCCCGTCTCCGCGGCCAACACCGTCGAGACGGCCTTCCTCGTCGCCCTCGCACTGGCCCTGCCGGCCGCCGGCTGGCTCGGCGACCGCTACGGCACCAAACGCGTCTTCCTCGGCGCGCTCGCCGTCTTCACCGCCGCCTCGGCCGCCTGCGGTCTGGCTCCCGGCCTGTCCACGCTGGTCGTCGCGCGGGCGGTGCAGGGACTGGCGGGCGGCCTGCTCACCCCGGTCGGCATGACCCTGCTGTTCCGCGCGTTCCCGCCGCACGAACGGGCCAAGCTGTCCAAGGTCCTGATCGTGCCGACGGCCCTGATGCCCGCGCTGGGCCCGCCGCTGGGCGGCTTCCTCACCCAGCACCTGTCCTGGCACTGGCTGTTCTTCGTGAACGTGCCGATCGGCGTCGCCGCCGTCCTGCTCGGCGTCCTCGGGCTGCGCGAGCACGTCGAGGGCGTACCGGGGCCGTTCGACCGGGCCGGGTTCTGGCTCGCCACCCCGGGGCTCGGACTGCTCACGTACGCGCTCGGGTTCGGGCCCTCGCACGGCTGGGCGCAGCCCGCCGTCGCGGCCGCCGCCGTACTCGGCGCGGTGCTGGCGGTGGCCGCCGTGGTCCACCAGCTCCGCACCCCGGAGCCGCTGCTGAAACTCCGGCTGCTGGCCGGACGGGCATACGGCACGGCCTCCGCGCTCGCCGTGCTCACCGCCGCCGGCCTGATGGGCGTGCTGTTCGTCTTCCCGCTGCTCTACCAGGCGGCGCTGGGCGCCTCGGCGCTGGACGCGGGCCTGAGCGTCTTCCCGGAAGCGGTCGGCCTGATGCTCGCCTCCCAGGTCGTCGACCGGCTGCTGCCGCGCATCGGCCCGCGGCGCCTCGCGGTGCCCGCGCTGCTGCTCGCCGCGGTGGTCTTCGCGGCCCTCGCCGTACCGGGCGCCGCGGACAACGCCTGGCTGGTACGCGGCCTGATGTTCACCATCGGCCTGGTCCTCGGCACGGCCGTGCTCACCGTCCAGCTCGCCGGCTTCGAGGACGTCGCGCCGCCCGACATGGGCCGCGCGATGGGCCTCTTCCAGATCGTGCGCACCCTGGGCGGCGCCCTCGGCATCGCCGTCTGCGCGGGCGTGATCGGCGGACACGGCACCGGCGGCACCGGACCGGGCCCGTACCGGGTCGCGGTGTGGGTGACGGCCGCGCTGGTCGCCGTGGGCGCGCTGATCGCCGTACGGCTGCCCAAGGACCCGCCGCAGCCGCCGCCGTTCGACGACGACCCCGACGAGGAAGCGGGGGAGGAGACCCGGGCTCCGGCGGCCGGCTGAGCCGCGCCGCACCGGATACGACCGCGCCCCGGACCCGCACTCGGGTCCGGGGCGCGGTCTGTCGACCGGGCTCAGGCGCCGGACAGCAACGCCCCCAGCCCCGTCGCCAGCCCGCCGCGCCAGCACGCGTAGTCGTGCCCGCCGTTGAACTCCTCGTACGTCACGTCGTAGCCGCGCGCCCGCAGGACGTCGTGCAGGCGGCGGTTCTCCGCGAGCAGCATCCACTCCTGGAGGCCGACCTCCAGCCGTATCCGTACCGGGCGGCGTTCGGCGGTGGCGTACTGGCCGGTCAGCCACTCGGTGCCGCGCTCGTCGTCCGGCCACCAGAAGGAGCCGGACTGCGAGAGCGCCAAGCCGAACCGGTCCGGCCGCCGGAAGGCGGCGAACACCGCGGTCAGGCCGCCCGCGCTCTGCCCGGCCACGACCGTACGCTCCGGGCGCGGATCGGTCCCGTACGCGGTGTCCGCCCACGGCAGCAGCGTGTCCGCCAGCCAGTCGACGAACTCCCCGTTGCAGCTCAGGTCTTCCATCCGCCGCCCCATCGTGTCCACGAGCAGGGCGACCGTGGGCGGTACGGAGGCGTCGGCGTGCAGGTTGTCGAGCAGGTCGCCGACGCCGAGGACCGGCCCCCACATCTCGCCGTCCAGCAGTACCGCGACCGCGTACGGGCCGCCGTCGGCGCGGTGCCCGGGCGGCAGGTGCACCGTGACGTTCCTGCCGCCCACCTCGGCCTGTACGGACGTGCCGCGCGCCGCGCCGGGCCTGCGCCCGGTGCACGGCTGCGCCGGAGCGCCGGGCAGCTCCAGGACGGAGGCCGGGTTGCGGCCGTCCCGCGACGGCAGGACGGGCGACGTGTTCAACGGGTCGGGTACGGCGCTGTCCAGGACCTTCAGCCACGCCTCGCGGTCCGTACGCAGCAGGTCCTCGCGCGCGCCGGTGCCGGGGTGGAACTGGTACGAGGCGCGGTGGTCGGAGCGCAGCCGGTGGCTGAGCGCCCAGACCGCGGTGCCCTCGACGCGCGTCATCAGGTTCGGCGTCAGGTCGCCCGCGTGCCGGTCCCGGTCGGTGACGGTGTGCAGGAGCGCCAGCACGTCCGTGGCCGGGGACGCCGGGTCGTCCCGCCACAGGAACGTGACGAGGACGTGCCCGGGATCGCCGTCCGGGTCCGGTTCCACGAGCGGCGTCCCGGCCGCCGCGGCGCGGCGCCAGAACTCCTCCTCGGCGCCGGGCCGCCCGGCCCGCACATCGGCGGCGAGTCCTCGCAGCAGCGGGCTGCGGACAGCAGCGGTCACTTGCTTACCCCTCTCAGGAGCGTCGTCAGCACGGAGTGTCGGTCGCGTTCGCCGGAGCCGTCGTGTTCGTCAGACACGGGTCGCCGCCGAACGGCCCAGCAGTACCCACAGCAGGAAGGGCCCGCCCAGCACCGTCGTCACGACACCCACCGGCACCTCCGTACCCGTGAAAACGATCCTGCCGATCGTGTCCGCCGCCACCACCAGGAGCGCGCCCGTCAGCATCGTGCCGACCAGCGGCACCCGCAGCGGTCCCGCCAGCCGCGACGCGATGACCGGCGACGCCAGCGCCACGAACCCGACCGGCCCGCAGATCCCGACGGCCAGCCCCGCCAGCGCCACCGCCAGCAGCAGGCACACCGCGCGGGTACGGCCCGGAGCGGCGCCCAGCGAGGAGGCCGTGGCGTCGTCGAAGCGCAGTACGCCCAGGTGACGGGCGACCGCGAGGCTCAGCGGGACCAGCACGGCCAGACCGATGAGGACGGGCACGGCGACCGCGTAGCTGCGCCCGTTGAGGCTGCCCGAGGTCCACACGTACAGCGAACTCGCCGAGCTGAGCGAGCGCCGGGACAGTGCCACCTGGGTGGCGGCGGAGGCCAGCGCGGACATCGCCAGACCCACGACCAGTACGCGGTAACCGCGCTGCCCGAGGCCCCCGGAGACGACCGTGACCACGACCGCCGCGACCAGCGCGCCCAGCGGGCCCGCCCACCAGGCGCCGAACGTGCCGGTCGCGCTGAGCGTGACGGACAGCAGGACGGCGGCGGTCGCGCCGTCGTTCACGCCGAGCAGTTCGGGAGTGGCGAGACGGTTGCGGGCCAGCGTCTGGGTGAGGCAGCCGGCCAGCCCCAGCGCGGCACCCGCCGCCAGCCCCGCCACGATCCGCCCGAGCCGGAACTTCTGCACCAGCAGGACGTCGAACCGGTCGCCCTGACCGAAGATCGCCTGGAAGGTGCGGGTCACGCTCATGTCGCTCTGCCCGGCGTACGCGGACAGCACCACCGCCAGCAGGAGCAGCACGGCCAGCAGCAGCCCCGCGAGCGTGGCGCGCCGGGCGACGAGGAAGGAGAGCGGGCCGCGGCGCAGCACGAACGTCTCGGCGGGGCACACCCGGCCGAACCCCGCGGCACGGCGCTTCGGGACACGGCGCGTCAGGCGCTCCCGCAGCGCGTGCAGTACGCCGCGCGCCGCCTTGCCCGGCGTGCGCTCCTCGGTCGCCGGTTCGGTCATGCCCATCGCGGTGAGCTGCCGGGACCGGACGATGCCGATGAGGACGGGCGCGCCGATCAGCGCCACGATGACGGAGACCGGCGCCTCGAACGGGCGGGAGACCACCCGGGCCGCCACGTCCGCCAGGACGAGGACGGCGGCGCCGATCAGCCCGGCCAGCAGCAGCCGGGCGGCGAGCCGGGTACCGGCGACCGCCCGGGCCAGGAAGCCGGCCAGCAGCCCGAGGAACGAGATCGGACCGGCCAGCGCCACCGCGGCCGCGGTCAGCAGCGTCACCCCGACGGCGACCACGGTACGGATCACCGGCGGCCGGTGGCCGAGACTGCGGGCCAGGTCGTCGCCGAGCGCCAGCGCCGACAGCGGCCGGGCGACCAGCAGCGCCACCAGGAACCCGACGACGAGCACGGGCGCGAGCCGGCCGAGTTCGCCGAAGCCCTCGACCCCGGCCAGCGAACCGAGCACCCAGAATCGGAACCGGTCGTAGGTCTCCGCCGAGTTCACCACGATCACGCTGGTCAGCCCGCCGAAGGTGGCGCCCAGCGCGGACCCGGCCAGCACCAGCCGCATCGGTGAACCGCCGCCCCTGCGCCCCGCGATGAGCAGCACCAGGCCACTGGCGACCACCGCGCCGGCGAACGCGCACACCAGGTAGGCGTAACCGCTGTCCAGGCCCAGCAGCGCGATGCCCGCGACGACACCGAACGAGGCCCCGGCGTTGACGCCGAGCAGGCCGGTCTCGGCGAGCGGGTTGCGGGTGACGGCCTGGAGCAGGCACCCGGCGACGCCGAGCGCGCCGCCGACGAGCAGGGCGGTGAGCGTACGGGGCAGCCGCAGGTCGCCGACGACGAGAGCCAGCCGCGGGTCGCTGCGCGCGCCGCCGCGGTCGAGCAGGTAGTCCAGGACGCCGCTCGCGCCGACCTCGCCGGCGCCGACGCACAGGGACACGACGGCCAGGACGAGGACGGCGGCGGTGAAGCCCGCCACGGCGAGTGCGACCGTGCGGCGCGTGGTGCCGGCGGGACGCTCGCCGCCGGGGTCCACAGCGGGCTCCCCGGAGGCAAAGCGCGGGTCATCGGCAGGGGGTCGGGCATTCTTTTGCGCCACCACGCCCGGCAACGCGACGCCTTCGGCGCCGTGTTCGGGGGGCGGGGCGGCTATACCCGTACGCTGCTTTTGCATAAGGTGAGGCTAGCCTAACCATTTATGCAGCGTGCGGGCGGAATGGCGGAGTGGCTGGGCACCTGTCCTATATTAGGTTAGGCTTGCCTAACAAATGGGGAGGTTGCTCATGCCTGAGCACATACCGGGCCGTGCCGAATTCACCGGCCGTATCGCGCTGGTGACCGGCGCCGGGCAGGGCATCGGCGCCGCGGTCGCCGCCGCCCTGGCGCGACAGGGCGCCCACGTCGTGGCCACCGACCGCACCGCACCCGCGGCACCGCCGGCCGAGGACGGCGCCGCGGGAACGGTCACCACCGAAGCCATGGACGTCACCGACCGCACCGCCGTCGACGCCACCGTCGCCCGCGTCGAGCGCGAACTCGGCCCGATCGCCGTCCTGGTGAACGTGGCCGGCATCCTGCGCCCCGGCGCCGCCGCCGAGCTGTCCGACGCGGACTGGGCCGACACCTTCGCCGTGAACACCACCGGCGTCTTCCACACGTCCCGCGCCGTCGCCCCGCACATGGTCGAACGCGGCTCCGGGAGCATCGTCACCGTCGGCTCCAACGCCGCCGGCGTGCCCCGTACCGGAATGGCCGCGTACGCCGCCTCCAAGGCCGCGGCGGCCATGTACACCAAATGTCTGGGGCTCGAACTCGCCCGCAGCGGCGTGCGCTGCAACATCGTCGCGCCCGGCTCCACCGACACCGCCATGCAACGCGCGCTGTGGACCGACGACGACGCACCCCGCCGCGTGATCGCCGGCGACCCGCAGACGTACCGCACCGGCATCCCCCTCGGCCGGATCGCCGACCCGTCCGACATCGCCGACGCGGTCGTCTTCCTCGCCTCCGACCGCGCCCGGCACATCACCATGCAGGAGCTGTACGTCGACGGCGGCGCCACCCTGCGGTGACCCGCGCCGCGCCCCGCCGCCCGCACGGGACGCACGCACCACCGCACCCCCGCTCACCGCACGCCCCTCCGCACCACCACCCGTATCAGCCATCCCCCGGAACCTCGCAGCCTTCCGAGAATTGGAGCTCCCGTGCCGACGGCACCCGAAGTCGCCACGCACGTCCCCCTCGCCGAGACGGCCCACCCCGCCGTAGGAGCCGCGACCTCGCTCCTGGGCGCCTACACCCCCGGCGCCCGCTTCCTCGGCACGCCCACGCGCACCATCCTCGCGCAGGGCACCCACAGCGAAGTCCCGCACGACGAACGCCCCCTGCCCCAGCGGGTCGCCGCCACCCTCGACGCCGCACAGGCGGCGGGGCACAGCGCCCCCCTGGTCATCGGCGCCGTGCCCTTCGACCAGACGGCCCCGTCCGCGCTCACCGTGCCCGCCACCGTCCGGACCGCGCCGCCGCTCACCGCCGACCCGCTGATCGCGCTGCCCGCCGACCCGCCCGCCGCGGCCCGCTGGGACATCAGACCCGTACCGGCCCCCGAGGTCTACGGCGCCGGTGTGGCCGCCGTGGTCGAGCGCATGTGGCGCGGCGAGTTCAGCAAGGTCGTCCTCGCCCGCACCCTCGAACTGACCACCCCGGACGCGCTCGACATCCCCGCGCTGCTCCAGCGCCTGGCCCGCCGCGACCCCTCCGGCTACACCTTCGCGCTGCCCACCACGCCCCGGCGCACCCTCCTGGGCGCCAGCCCCGAACTGCTGGTCACCCGGCGCGGCCGGCGGATCGTCGCCAACCCGCTGGCCGGGTCCATCCCGCGCAGCGACGACCTCGCCGAGGACGTCCGCCGGGCCGCCGCCCTGCTGGAGTCCGCCAAGGACCTGCACGAGCACGCCGTCGTCGTGGACGCCGTCCACCGGGCCCTCGCCCCGTACTGCACCGACCTCGACGTCCCCGTCCGGCCCACCCTGCTGCGCACCGCCGCCATGTGGCACCTGTCCACCACCGTCACCGCCACCCTCGCCGCGCCGGAAACCTCCGCCCTGGAGCTGGCCTGCGCCCTGCACCCCACCCCGGCGGTCTGCGGCACCCCCACCGACACCGCCCGGCAGGTGATAGCCGACACCGAACCGTTCGACCGCGGCTTCTTCACCGGTATGGTCGGCTGGGGCGACGCGTCCGGCGACGGCGAGTGGGTGGTGACCATCCGCTGCGCCGAGGCCGAGGAGCGCGCCCTGCGCCTGTACGCCGGAGCGGGCATCGTCGCCGCCTCCGACCCCGGCGCCGAGACCGCCGAGACCGGCGCCAAGTTCCGTACCTTCCTGAGCGCCGTCGGAGCCGAACTGTGACCGATCAGTACGCCTACGCCCACTCGCACGCGCCCACCTGGCCCGCGGAGTTCGCCGAGCGCTACCGCGAAGCGGGCTGGTGGCGCGGCGAGACCTTCGGGCAGATGCTGCGCGACCGGGCCGCCGCCCACCCGGACCGGGTCGCCGTCGTCGACCCGGCCGGCGAGGGCCGCCGCTGGACGTACGCGGAGCTGGACCGCCGCGCCACCCGGCTCGCCGCCGGGTTCCACGCCCGCGGCATCGTCCGCGGCGACCGCGTCGTGGTCCAGCTCCCGAACGTCGCCGAGTTTTTCGAGGTGATCTTCGCGCTCTTCCGCCTCGGCGCCCTCCCGGTCTTCGCGCTGCCCGCGCACCGCGAGACCGAGATCCGCTACTTCTGCGAGTTCACCGAGGCCGCCGCCTACGTCATCGCCGCCGAACACGGCGGCTACGACTACCGCGCCCTCGCCGCAGCCGTACGGGCCGACGTTCCCGGCCTGCGCCACGTCTTCGTCACCGGCGGCGACCCGGGCCCCTTCGAGGCCCTCGCGGACGTACCGGCCGACCCGGCCTCCGACGCGGTGCCCTGGGAGGAGCCCGCACCGGACGACCTCGCCTTCCTCCAGCTCTCCGGCGGCAGCACCGGCGTCCCCAAGCTCATCCCGCGCACCCACGACGACTACATCTACTCGCTGTGGGGCTCCAACGAGCTGTGCGGCGTGAACGAGCAGAGCGTCTACCTGTGCGTCCTGCCCGCCGCCCACAACTTCCCGCTCTCCTCGCCCGGTTCGCTCGGCGCCCTGTACGCGGGCGCCCGCGTCGTACTGTGCCCGCAGCCCAACCCCGACGTGGCGTTCCCCCTCATCGAGCGGGAACGCGTCACCCTCACCGGCCTCGTCCCGCCGCTCGCCCTCGTCTGGACCGAGGCCGCGCCGGCCACCTCGTCCGACCTGAGCAGCCTCGACGTCCTGCTGGTCGGCGGCGCCAAGTTCAGCGAGGAAGCCGCCCGGCGCGTACGGCCCGCCCTCGGCTGCACCCTCCAGCAGGTCTTCGGCATGGCCGAGGGCCTGGTGAACTACACCCGGCTGGACGACCCCGAGGAGATCATCGTCACCACCCAGGGGCGGCCCATCTCCCCGGACGACGAGATCCGCGTCGTGGACGACGAGGACAACGACCTGCCCGTGGGGGAGACCGGCCACCTGCTCACCCGCGGCCCGTACACCATCCGCGGCTACTGGAAGGCGCCCGAGCACAACGCCCGCTCCTTCACCGCGGACGGTTTCTACCGCACCGGCGACGTCGTCCGGCTCACCCCCACCGGCCATCTCGTGGTCGAGGGCCGCGCCAAGGACCAGATCAACCGCGGCGGCGAGAAGATCGCCGCCGAGGAGGTCGAGAACCACCTGCTCGCGCACCCCGCGGTGCACGACGCCAACGTGGTCGCCGAACCCGACCCGTACCTGGGCGAACGCACTCTCGCCTACGTGATCCTGCGCTCCGGCGCCGAAGCGCCGACCCCCGTCGCCGTGAAGAAGTTCGTCCGGGCCCGCGGCCTCGCCGCCTACAAGGTGCCCGACCGCGTGGTGTTCGTGGACGCCTTCCCGCAGACCGGCGTCGGCAAGATCTCCAAGAAGGACCTCAGGTCCGCCGCCACCGGCACGACGTCCTGACCGCCCCACCCCGACCCGTCCTGAAGGGACCGCACCGCACCATGGCCCTGCCCGCCATCGCCCCCTACCCCATGCCGTCCGCCGGCGACCTGCCCGCGAACCGCGTGGACTGGAAGGCCGACCCGTCGCGCGCCGTCCTGCTCGTCCACGACCTGCAGAACTACTTCCTGTCGGCCTTCGACACCCAGGCGTCCCCCGCCACCGACCTGCTGCGCAACGTGGCGGCGCTGAAGGAGGAGGCAGCCCGCCTCGGCATCCCGGTCCTCTACACCGCCCAGCCCGGCGGCCAGACGCCCGAGGAACGCGGCCTCCAGCAGGACTTCTGGGGCCCCGGCCTGCCCGCCGACGAGCACGCGGCGGCCATCGCCGACGCGGTCGCCCCCGGCCCCGGCGACACCGTGCTGACCAAGTGGAAGTACAGCGGCTTCGTCCGCACCGACCTCGAAGAGCGGCTGCGCGACCTCGGCCGCGACCAGCTCGTCATCACCGGTGTCTACGCCCACATCGGCGTCCTGATGACCGCCTGCGACGCGTGGATGCGCGACCTCCAGGCGTTCCTCGTCGCCGACGCGGTGGCCGACTTCTCCGCGGACGACCACGCCATGGCGCTGCGCTGGGCGGCCGCCAAGTGCGCCGTGGTCACCACCACCGCCACCGTCTTCGAAGGGAAGTGACCCCCATGGCACTGACGCTGGAGCAACTGCGCAAGGACGTCGCCGACGTCCTCGGCGAGGACCCCGCCGACATCCCCGACGACGAGAACCTCGTCGACTACGGCCTCGACTCGGTCCGCCTGATGGCCCTGGCCGGCCGCTGGAACCGCGACCACGGCATCGAGGCCGCCGTCGCCGACCTGTCGGAGGAGCCCGCCCTGGAGAAGTGGGCGGTGCTGCTCGGCGTCACCGGCTGAGCTTCCGTCCGTACGGCAGCGGGGCGGTACGCGGAACACTCCGCGCACCGCCCCGCTCCGTATGCCGTGTGTGCCGCGTGGTGCCGTCAGACGCCCGGCGGCACCCGCGACGGGCGGCCGCTGCCGCGCGTCATCGCGTACCCGCCGATCCCGGCGAGCGCCGCCAGCAGACCGCCCACCACCGTCCACACCCACCGGTCGGACCACCGGCCCGAGGACCAGCCGCCGTCCGGCTCGGACGCGGCGACGGACCGCTTGCCCGCCGCCGAAGCCGACGCCGACGGCTCCGGGGAAGCACTCTCCCCGTCCTTCGGACCAGCGGCGGCGGCCCCCGGCACGAGCGGGGCGGCCAGCTTGCCGTCCACCGCGTACGCACCGCCCGTCCCGGCCACCGTCGGCTCGAACTCCGCGTGCACCGGCAGCCCCAGGTCCTCCTGCGGCAGATCCGTGACCGTCAGACGCACGAAGTACGTGCCCGGCAGCGGATCGTTGGACGACTGCTCGGCCCAGGAACGGACCGTCCGCAGCGTGCAGGACAGCTCCACCGAAGCCGCGTCCGCGGCCGCCGCCCTGGTCTGCGCGCCGTACGTGCACGCCTGACGGCGCCGCAGCCCGTCGTACACGTCGAGCTGCCAGGTCGCCGCGCCGTGCCGGGCCGCCTTGGGCAGCGTCACCTTCGCCTTCATCGTGGCGCGCTGCCCGGCGTCCACCGGCACCGCCCAGTACAGGTAGTCACCGGTGGACGCCCCGGCCGTCGCCCGCTGCCCCGGCTGGACCGGCGTCGCGGTACGGAACGACGTCCCCGCCTCCGTCGGCCCCGCGGCACCGCCGCTCGCGGACGGCGACGGGCTGTCCGCCACGGCACCGCCCGCCGTACCGAACAGCGCGGCACCCGCCAGCAGCGCGGCGGTCACGAACGTACGCGTACGCATCAGTTGGTCCTCCAGACGGCGACACGCCAGCGCGACAGCCAGCCCCACAGCAGACCGGCCACCAGGCCGACCAGCACCAGCGCGCCCAGGAACCACCAGCCGCGGCCCAGACCGAAGGACGCCACGTCCGAGGCGTCCGACGGGCCGTCCACGACATCGATGGCCAGCTCCACCGGCAGACCCGGCTCGGTCTTGACCCCGGCCGGCGCAGCGAAGGAGTTGCTCAGCCGGAGGCAGACCGTCTCCGGCGCGTCCTTCGCGGCGCCGTCGGCGTTCTTCAGCGGCGCCTTCGGGTAGCGCAGCCCGGACGAGATGACGTCGGTACGCCCGTCGCCCGCCTCCGAGCCGCGCACGATCTCCCGGCCGTGCACCGTCGAGGCGCGCAGCAGCATGCCGTAGTCGTTGTTGACGGCACGGTCGGCGCCGATGCTCGCCGACGCGCGAAGCTCCTGGCCGGGCCGTACGTCCACCCGGTACCAGCGGTGCTCGGCGAACTTCTCCCGGTCGGTGTACAGGCCCGGCTTGAGCACCGGTGCCTTGGCACACTGGTCCGCGCCCTGCGTCGCCACCGGCGTCACCACCGGATCGGCCGCCCGGTCCACCAACTGGTGCACCCGGTCCCGCAGTTCACTGGTGTGCTGGACGGAGGTGTACGTGCCGCCGGTCGCCTCCGCGATGCAGCTCAGCTGCTTGCGGGTCTTGGCGTCCGGCAGCAGCCCCAGCGTGTCCACGGTCAGATGGATGCCCTTGGCGGCGATCTCCCGCGCCACCTCGCACGGGTCGAGCGGGGCACAGGTGTCCTCGCCGTCGGTGATCAGCACGATCCGGCGGGTCGCGTCACCGCCCTTGAGGTCGTCGGCGGCCCCCAGCAGGGCCGGGCCGATCGGCGTCCAGCCGGTGGGGGCGAGCGTCGCCACCGCGGTCTTCGCCTCGGTCCGGTCGAGCGGCCCGACCGGGTAGAGCTGCTTGGTGTCCTTGCACCCGGTCTGCCGGTCCGGGCCCGGATAGTTCGCGCCGAGGGTACGGATGCCGAGCTGGACCTCGCCCGGCACCGCGTCCAGTACCTCGTTGAACGCCTGCTTCGCCGCCGACATCCGGCTCTGCCCGTCGATGTCCCGCGCCCGCATCGAGCCGCTGACGTCGAGTACCAGCTCGACCTTGGGGGAGGGCTTCTTCGTGTCCGGTTCGTCGGCGGCTGCGGCGGAGGTGGGCAGCAGCCCCACGGCCAGGGTGGCGAGCAGGCCGCAGACCCCACCCGCCAGCCGTTTTCTTGTGATCATCGCCGGATCGTATGGACGATCGGGCTCGGTGATCAAAACGGGCGGGCGACGCTGACGGGAAATCAGTGCCCGGAGTGTGCGCGGCCGCCCCGGTGGACCGTGCGGTCACCGGGGCGGCCGGGAGACGTGCCGGTGCGGCTAGCCCCAGGTCACGACCAGCCTGGCGGTGGACGGGGTGAAGGTCTTGTACGCGTCCGAGCTCCGCTCGTTCGTCGCCTTCAGCCCCAGGGTCATGCTCGGCCACCTGTTCTGCTGGGCCGCCCGGGCGCTCGCCGTGACGTCGAAGGACAGGGTGCGGTTCTGGCAGGGCCGCTGCGGGGGCGAGACCCAGCCCAGCATCCGGTACCACCGCGGCTGCTTGTTCCACGTCGTGGACGGGTAGATCCGGCCGGTGTCCCAGGCCTCGACGTTGTAGGGGGCGCACGACTGGGACGTGGCGTTCCGGATGCGGAGTTCGGCCTTCCGGATCGTTCCGGGCCGGTGCAGGTCCTGGCTGCCCATCGTGATGAACGAGCGCCACACGCCGTTCAGCTCACGGTTGTTCCTGAGGTCCCTCTTGCCGACGCGCGCGACGTCGTCCGTCTGACCGTGGTAGGTCCTGTTCGGGTGCGCCTGGTTGACGCTCGTCCACAGGCCCACGCGGCCCCTGGGCGCGGCCGGTCCGGGCTGGCGCTGCTCGCTGACGGACGCGCCGGCCTGCCCGGCCTGCGTGCCGGGGCTCGCGGCGACGGCGGCCGGGGCGGCGAGGCCGCCGACGAGACCGCAGGCCAGCAGGGCGTACGACGACCGGGCTCGCCTCCGGCCGGTGAGTGAACGGGATGTGGGCATGGTCTGCCTCCTGTGCGGGGAACGGCTGAACGGTTTCCAGCCTTTCCCCACCGTCCGCGCACCGCGCTCCCACCGCGTCCGACCGTGAGAGCGGCGGCCGCGTATTCACTCGACCGACGGAAGGCGATGAACGGAGGGTGACGGCCGCCGGGAGACTCAGCCCTTGGACCAGGTGACGGCCAGCTTGGCCGTGCTCGGGGCGAACTTCTTCCACGCGTGGGTGTCGTTCTCGTTCGCGGCCCGCAGTCCCAGGGTCATGTCCGGCCACTTGTTGGACTTCGCCGCCTTGGCGTTGTCCGTGACATCGAACGCCAGCACGCCGGCCGGGCACTCCTTGGCGCTGTGGCCCTTGGCGTCGGTGACGGTGGCCAGCAGCTTGTACCACTTCGGCTGCTGGTTCCACGTCGTGCTCTTGTAGGCGCGGCCGGTGTCCCAGAGCTGGACGGGCCGCTTGGCGCACGACCAGGAGTAGGTGTTCCTGATCACGAACGAGGCGCGCTTGATCGTCCCGGTCCGCTGCAGGTCCCTGGTGCCCATGATGATGAACGAGCGCCAGGTCCCGCCCGTCTCGTCCTCATGGCCGACGCGCGCGACGTCCCCGGTCTTCGCCCAGTAGGAGGCATCGGGGTACTTCTTGTTGACGCTGGTCCACAGGCCCACCGGCCCCCTGGGAGCGCGCGCCTTGGGCAGGCTCTGCTCGGTGGTGTACGTGCCGGACGGGTCGGCGTACACGCGCACGGTGTCGGTGCGCTGCGACTGCACCTCCACCCGCCGGCCGGAGGAGGCGGCCTGCTCGGAGGCCCGCTGGAACTCGGCCTGCTGAGCCGCGGACTGCCGCGACTTCGTGTCGTGAGCGTCGGAACCCGCAGCCCAGGCGGTGGGGACGGCCAGACCGCCGACGACGCCGCAGACCAGTACGGGATACCACGGGCCGGACGGCTTCCAGCCGGTGAGGGAACGGGATGTGGGCATTGCGCACCTCTCATTGCCGGGAGCGGTGAACGTACAAGGGCCCGCCACCGCCGCCCGCACGCCGCGCCGCCCCTGCGGCCGTCCGGGGGAAGCCACCCGCCCCGCGATTCACTCGTCCGTCGGAATGATGAGGACAGAGGGTGACGGCAGTCGGGTGGCACCTGCGGCCTTCGGACGGCACACCGCGCCACCATCGCCCGCTGCCCGCTGCCCGCTGCCCGCTGCCCGCTGCCCGCTGCCCGCTGCCCCGCGCCGACATCGACGTTCCGGCACAGTGCCCCTCGTCGACGCCCCTACGCCGCCCCACCCGCCCCCTGCGCCCGGCCCACCTGCCTGTCCCGGTCCCGTGCCGCCGCGGCGATGTTGCGGGCCATCCCGCCGAACACCACCGAGTGGAACGGCGCGACACTCCACCAGTACGCATGGCCCGCCAGCCCGTGCGGATGGAACACCGCCCGCTGGAGATAGACCGTACGGCCCGCCCGGTCCCGCCCGACCCGCAGTTCCAGCCACGCCAGCCCGGGCAGCCGCATCTCGGCGCGCAGCCGCAGCAGCCGCCCCCGCTCGATCTCCTCGACCCGCCAGAAGTCCAGCGAGTCACCGGCCCGCAGCCGCTGCGCGTCCCGCCGCCCCCGGCGCAGCCCGACGCCGCCCGCCAGCCGGTCCAGCCACCCCCGCAACGCCCACGCCAGCGGGAAGGAGTACCAGCCGTTCTCCCCGCCGATGCCCTCGATGACGTCCCACAGCGCCTCGGGCGAGGCGTCCACCCGGCGCGCCCTGCGATCGGTGTAGAGACTGCCGCCCGCCCAGTCCGGGTCGGTCGGCAACGGGTCGCTGGGGGCCCCGGGCACCGAGGCCGACGACCAGCGGGTGGCGACCCGTGCCTCCCGCACCCGCCGCAGCGCCAGCTCCACCGCGCGGTCGAAGCCGGTCAGCCCGCCGGGCGGGTCCGGCACGTACCGCGCGATGTCGTGCTCCTCGGCCACGGCCTCGTGGCGCAGCGACTCTGCCAGCGGACGCGCGATACCCGCCGGTACGGGCGTCACCAGCCCCACCCAGTGACTGGAGAGCCCCGGCGTCAGCACCGGTACCGGCACGATCAGACGACGGGGGAGCGCCGCGACCCGCGCATAGCGCTGCATCATCTGCCGGTAGGTCAGTACGTCGGGTCCGCCGACGTCGAACCCCCGGTTCACCGACTCCGGCAGCGCGGCGCAGCCCACCAGGTAGTGCAGCACGTCCCGTACCGCCAGCGGCTGGATACGGGTACGCACCCAGCTCGGCGTCACCATGACCGGCAGCCGCTCGGTCAGGTACCGCAGCATCTCGAAGGACGCCGAGCCCGACCCCATGATCACGGCCGCCCGCAGCACCACGGTCGGCACCCCGGACTCCAGCAGGATGCGCCCCACCTCGTCCCGCGACCGCAGGTGCGGCGAGAGTCTTCGCCGGTCGACGCCCTTCGGCACCGGACCGCCCAGATAGACGATCCGCCGCACGCCGGCCTTCCGCGCGCACTCCGCGAACGTACGGGCCGCCCGGCGGTCGGTGTCCTCGAAGTCCTTCCCCGAGCCCAGCGCGTGCACCAGGTAATAGGCGACCCCGACGCCCTCCAGCGCCGCCGTGAGCGACTCCGCGTCCGTGACGTCGCCCCGTACCGTCTCCACCTGCCCCGACCAGGGGTGATCCCGCAGTTTTCCCGGCGTGCGCGCCAGACACCGCACCGGGTACCCCGCGGCCAGCAGCTCCGGCACCAGCCGCCCGCCGACGTACCCGCTCGCCCCGGTCACCAGACACCGTTCCACGCCGCGCCTCCCGCTAGCCGTTCGGTCCCGCAGGCCACTCAGGCCCGTACCTTCTGTCACCTACTACCCCGCACGGCACGTGCCCGCGAATGCAGCGCAGCAGGAGAGGGGGGTGCCTTCGGGGCCTTCGGCCCGTCGTGTAGTGTTCTCCGAGTTGCCACGGAGCCGTCAGGCGCCGAGACAGCCTTCACGCCACACCGGCAAGCACCATCACCACTGCACGGCTCCTCAACGGGATGAATTTCGGCCTGCCGAAATTCGGAACAACAGCGACTCGATTATGAGTCGCCGGGGAAAACCGCTAAAGTGGTGAACACGCCGGAAGGCGCGAACAAAACCCGCTCCAGCAGGGGCCGGAAACGGAAAGCGGAAACGCCGAACGGATCTGGTAAGGTTGGAACCGCGAAGAAACCGAAAGGCCGAAACGCACCG
>NZ_JBVHPX010000030.1:0-89313 GCF_055567735.1 Streptomyces sp. NPDC026394 | reverse complement strand
GGCCGGACAAACTCCCACTCGGCATCCGACAGCTCATGTCGACGTATCACCCGACCATGATCCAACACGCAAGATCATTTGAAGACACCGCCTAGCGGCATACGCGGGCGACTACTCCGCGTCCCCGTCTTCGTCGGACCGCCTGTCCTGCCGTCGGCCTCACTTCGGGGTCGGCTCAGCCGATGCCTGTGGCTGCTTGCCTGCTGGATACGGTGGCCAGGGCACAACCGGGTCTGCCGCGCCGAAGACGGCCAGGTGCGGGCAGCGCAGACATCGCGCGTCGCGCAACGGATCGTGTTCCTGCGTGCGTTTGAGGGATTCCCAGAGGGTTTCGTCCAGGCCTTCCCACAGTTCGCCCGCCCCGGGCGCCCGGGCTCTCGTGTGTCGCATTGGCCGTATTCGAGGGTGGGGTCTAGAGGTCTCCTGACTGCGCGCCAGGGTGGGTGATCAGTACTGTCGGGTCCGGGCCTGGGGCAGTGGTGGGCGAGCGGGGGGGGCGCGTGGTGGGTGGCGTCGCTGTGGCCGTCCGGTGCGGTTCGGGCTGGAGGGCTTCGTCGGCCGGTGGATGCCGGGGCGGAGCGGCACCGATGAATCTGGAGTCAGTTGTGCGCATCAGCGTCTGTATCCTGCCCGACCGTCCGTTCCGGGAGGCGGCCGCGACCTGGAGGCGCGCCGAGGAGCTGGGCTTTCACGCCGCCTACAGTTACGACCACATCACCTGGGCGGGGTTGCCGGACAGTGCCTGGTACGGCGCGATGCCCACGTTGGCGGCCGCGGCCGGAGTCACTTCGCGGATCAGGCTCGGCACGTTGGTGACGTCGCCGAACTACCGGCACCCGGTGCCGCTCGCGCACGACGTCATCACGCTGGACGCCATCAGTGAGGGCCGGTTCGTGCTCGGTTTCGGTGCGGGTTCGCCCGATGCCGATGCCTCTGTGCTCGGCCAGGGTGAGCGGGGCAAGGGCTGGTCGGTGCAGGAGCGCGGGGGCCGATACCGCGAGTCGGTGGAGTTGCTGGACCGGCTGCTGACGGGGGCTCCCGACGGGCGCAAGCACACCACCTATCTCGGCCGCTACTACGAGGCGGTCGACGCGCGGCTGGAGCCGGGGTGCGTACAGCGGCCCCGGGTGCCTTTCGCGCTGGCGGCGAACGGTCCGCTGGGGATGCGGACCGTTGCGCGCCACGGCGCGTCGTGGGTCGTCACCGACCAGGGGGACGTGCCGCGGCAGGAGCGGACCGCGGCCTGGACGTGGTCGGTGCTCGCCCGTCGGATGGAGCAGCTCGATGCGGCGTGCGCGCGTGAGGGGCGTGACCCCAAGACCCTGGGGCGGACGCTGCTGACCGGGTTCTCGCTGCTTCCGACGATGGAGTCGGCGCAGGCTTTCGAAGAGGTCGCGGGCCGGTGCGCGGAGCTGGGCTTCACCGAGGTCGTGGTGCATTACCCGCGTGAGTCCGGGTTCTTCGCCACCGGGCGGCATGTCATCGAGGAGATCGCGCCCGCGCGGAGCTGAGGGCCGGCTGCCTCGACGCTGCCCTCGGCACTGTTCGGCCCCGTCCGCAGTTGGCTGTGGACGGGGCCGTCTGTGGCAGGTTCCGCGGGTTCAGAGAAGGTCGTGCAGCTTCAGGTCGGCGACGCACTTGGTGAGGAATTCGGGTGAGAGCGACGGTACGGTTCCCCGGCCCACGCCCAGCCTGCCGACCGCCGCGGTGAACCGCTCGGCCGGTACCGCCGAGCCCGGCCGCGGCTCCCCCGGCCGGGCGTACGCCTGCATCAACGGGAGGAGGGACAGGCGCCGTTGGTGGTCGGGCAGGCCGCGCAGGGCCGCCTCGGTGCGCAGGTGCCACTGGCGGTGGTCGTCGAACCGGGTGATCGGGTGCCCCGCGGCGATCAGCCAGTCCACGAACTCGTCCAGGGAGACGCCGTCGTCGTGGGTGTTGACCGTGTTGTAGGTGAGGTGGTCGTGCGCGTTGTCGGCGGCGAGGGAGGTGATCGCCGCGGCGGTGAAGTCCACCGGCAGGCCGCTGTAGTGCGCCCGTCCGCGGCGGCCGTCCGGGTCGAGCCGGTAGAAGGAGTACGGCGCCATGCCGGTGGTGAGGACGCTGAGCAGCAGCCGGGTGAAGCGGTCGGTCAGGTTCAGCTGGCCGGGCAGACGGCTGTGGGCCAGGATCATGTCCGGCCGCAGGACGGTGACCGGCAGGCCCGTCGCCTCGTGTGCCTGGCGCAGCAGGACTTCGCCGGCCCACTTGCTCGTGGCGTACCCGTTCGCGTCGGAGTCGTCCAGTGGCCGGACGGGGCACACCGTACGGACATCGGCGGTCTCGTCGAGGAACGAGCCGTCGGGCAGCATCGCCGCGGCCACCGTCGAGACGTAGGCGAACCGTTTGACACGGCGGGTGAGCGCCAGCTCGATGAGCTGCGCCGTGGCGGTGACGTTGGGGGTGAACAGCCGGTGGTACGGCAGGACATGGTTGACCAGTGCGGCGGCGTGCACGATCTGGTCGGTCTCGTCAGCCAGTGTCTGCCAGACCGGCTCCCTCAGGCCCAGTCGCGGCGCCGACACGTCAGCGGCCAGGACCGTCAGGTGCCGTGGGGCGACGTCGTCGAACCAGTCGGGCTGGTCGGCCGCCGCGGCGCGCAGGCACTCCAGTACGCGCTGGTGTGCGGCGTCGTCGTCGGCGGCCCGGACGAGGCAGATCAGCCGCCCGCCCGTCGCGGCGACGCGCCGCAGCCATTCGACGGCCAGGAAGCGTCCCAGGTAGCCGGTCGCTCCGGTGAGCAGGACGTTGTGGGCGGGGGCGGTGGCAGTGGTGCTGCCGGGCGCTGCCTGCGGTGCCGCCCGGGTCAGGAGCCGCCGGTCCACGAAGTGGTCGAGTGCCAGGTCGCGGGCCGCGACCTCGCGGGCGTCGCGGCCGTGCACGGAGGCGAAGGTGGGGCGCGATTCCTGGGCGATGTGCGCCGGACCGAGGTGGTCGGCGATGCGCGCCAGCGTCGAGGAGGGCTGGAGGACGACCTGGATGGGCACCTCCACGTCGGTCATCTGTTCCAGGACGGTCGAGAAGGTGTGGGCCGACAGGGAGTCACCTCCCAGGTCGGTGAAGGCGGTCTCGGCCCGGATCAGCGAGGAGGGGCAACCGAGGGTGATCTGGGCCGCGGTGAGCACCGCCTGGAGGGGCGTGACCTGTGAGCCGGCCGCTCTGAGTGCCGCGACCTGGCCGGCCCGTCCGGTCGCGATGTCCGTGTAGAGCTGTTCCAGCCGGGGCCCGTAGTGTTCCTTGAGGGCGGGGCGCAGGTGTTTGCCGGCTCCCGACAGCAGGCCGTTGGCGACGGTGAACGGCTCCCGTTCGACGATGACGTCGTGCGGGATCTCCCAGGCGTGCAGGCCCGCGCCGTGTGCGAGTTCGCGCATCGAGTCCAGGACGCGGCCGCGTACGGTGGCCTCGTCGGCCTGGTGCAGGCGCTCGGCGTCCGGGACCACCACGGCCAGCAGGAACGCCTGCTCGCTGCTGCCGTACACATAGATCTGCGCGATGTCCGGGCTGGTCGCGTACAACGCCTCCAGCGCGGCGACGGTGACGAACTCGCCCTGGGAGAGCTTGACGACGTTGTTGATGCGGTCGACGTAGACCAGGCGGCCGGGGGCGGTCTCGGCGAAGACGTCACCGGTGCGGTAGTAGCCGTCCTCGTCGAAGGCGCGGGCGGTGACCTCGGGCTGTCTGTAGTACCCGGGGAAGAGCCCGATCGACTTGACCCGCAGCTCGCCGCGGGGGTGCGGCTTGTCGGTGGTGAAGTACCCCAGTTCGGGTACGTCGGCCAGCCGGTAGTCGGTCACCGGCGGGCGGCGGACGTGCTGGTCGACGACGATGGCCCGGGTCGTCTCCGTCGACCCGTAGCAGTCGACGATCGGGGTGCCGAGGAGGGCGGCGGTGAAGGTGCGCATCGCCTCGGACAGCGGGGCGCTGCCGCACAGTGCGGTGACGATCCGGCCGCCGAGCATGCCGTCGCGGACCTGGACGGACGCGGCTGCCTCCGCCTCGGGGCGCGGGACGCCGGTCCGGCCGATGCGGTCGGCTTCGAGCAGATGGCGCTGGTGGACCATGTCGCAGATCCTCGGTACGAGGCTCAGGGCCGTGGGCCGTGCCAGGCGGATGTCGTCGAACAGGGTCGACATGTCGCTGCGGGCGGTGAAGTAGCCGGTGCCGCCGCAGGAGAGGCCGTTGATCAGCCAGGCGCGGCCGTTGACGTGGCTCATCGGCATGTAGTGCACCACGAACACCGGAGTGCCGGCGGCGCCACCGGCGTTGAGACCGCCGCGCGCGTTGTGCCACATCCTCGTGAGCATGGCGGCGGTGTAGATCGCGCCCTTGGGCGTGCCGGTGCTGCCGGAGGTGTAGATCAGGCTGACCAGCCGGTCCGGGTCGTCGTCCTCGTACGGCCGCGCGGGCGGCAGCTCGGCGCCCCGGTCCACGTCGTCCTGGAGCAGGGCCACTTCGGCCCGGCCGGTCAGCGCGGCACCGGCCGCCTCGAAAGCCTCCCGGTGGCCGTCCTCGCGTACGTCGCAGTCGAAGACCACCAGCCGCTCGATGGAGTCGCAGGCAAGGACGGCGCCGACGGCGGCCTCGATCGAGCCGATGTCGGCGGCGAGGACGCGCGGCAGTGTCTCGTCGAGGACCGGTGCCAGCCGTACGGCGGACGCGCCGGTGGGCAGCGGCACCGACACCGCTCCCAGGTGCATGCAGGCCAGGTCGATGGTGGTGTAGTCCATGCCGGTGAAGCCCAGGGTGGCGACGAAGTCTCCGGGGCGCAGGGTGCCGGGGCGGGCGGAGGGACCGGTACCGCTGGTGCCCGAGGCGCTGGTGCCGCCGGTGCCGTCGGTCCAGGCCGTCGCGATGTGGCCGACCCGCTGCCACAGTTCGGCGTAGGACACCGTCTCGAAGGCGGGCAGGAGTTCGCGGGTGCGGCGGCCGGTGGCGGGGTCACGGACGAGGTGTCCGGCCCGGCGGGCGAGGGCCGGGCGGTCCGCGTATCCGTGCATGGCGGCCGCGATGGCGCCGGTGAGGCTGTCGTGTCGGCTGATGGCGTCGGCGACGTCAGGGTCGGGGGCGGCCCGGGCGAACTGGGGGTCGTTCGCGTACAGTGCCGCGATCCTGGACGCGACGTCGTGGTCTGCCTGAGGCTCCGGCATGAGTACTCCGATGTGGGAAGAGTGCGCAGAAGCGGGAAAGCGGAGGAGCGGGAGAAGGAGGGAAGGAAGGAACGGGGCGGCTGAGGCGCGGGGAAGTCGAGCAAGGGGGAAGTTGAGGCACGGGGAAACGGTGCAGCGCTGACTGGCGGCGAGGGCCCGTCAGACAGCGCTGGTGGCCGCAGGCCGGCGGCTCTGCCCGTCAGGCGGCGCCGGTGGGCCGGGCCGGACTGCCGCGCCCGTCAGCCGATGTCTGCGGGCCCGGACCGGCCGGCGTACCCGTCAGCCGGCGTCAGCGGCCTTCGCCCGGCCGCCGCACCCGTCACCCGGTCCCGGCGGGCAGGGCCCGGCCGCCGAGGACCGCGGCCAGGGCCATCAGTACGTAGACGGCGACCAGCGCGATCGCCGGGGCGGTGATGCCAGTCGCGGCCGGGAGGCCGGCGAGCAGGGCGACGCCGATCAGGGAGCCGGTGGAGCGGCCCGCCGACATCAGTCCGGAGGCGATGGCCGAGTGGTGCGCCGGCGCCGCCGCCATGGTCAGGGTGATCTGCGGCACGGTCATCAGGCCGAAGCCCAGGCCGATGAAGACCAGTCCGACGCACGTGCCGAGGGGGGCGTGGCTGCCGATGACGGCCAGCAGCACCCCGCCGAGCAGGGACAGGGCGATTCCGGCGCCCAGGACCGTCCGGGGGCCGAGCTTGGTGCCGAAGCGTCCGGCGAGCAGGGGCATGAAGGTGATGGGCAGGGCGGAGGCCAGGAAGCACAGCCCCACGGTCACCGGGTCGTAGCCGCGTACCTGCTGGAGGAAGACGCTCAGGGTGAACATCAGCCCGTTGTAGCCGACGAAGAGCAGCAGGCCGACCGCCACATAGCTGCGGAAGCCGGGGGCGCGGAACAGGTCTCCCGGGATCATGGGGTAGGCGTAACTGCGCTGCCGGGCGACGAAGACGGCGAAAGCGATCAGGGCGGTCACCGCGGCCGCCACGGGCAGCGGCCGGGTCCAGCCCAGGTCCTGGCCTTCGGCGAGCGCCAGTGCCAGGCCGCCGAGGAAGACGACGGACAGCAACTGGCCCGGGATGTCCTGCGGCTCCCTGTGCGCGGGCTGTTCGTGCCGGGGCATGTGCCGTGCCGAGAGCCACAGGACGGTCAGGGCGACGGGCACGTTGATCAGGAAGATGCTGCGCCAGCCCACCGTCTCCACGAGGGCGCCGCCGAGGGTGGGCCCGAAGGCGACCGGGCTGCCCGCGACCATCGACCATATGGAGACCGCTTTGGCGCGTTGGCCGGGGTCGCGGTAGGTGTCGGTGAGCATCACCAGGGTGGCGGGCATGACCAGCACCGCTCCCAGTCCTTGCGCGGCCCGCATGGCGACGAGCACGGCGCCGTTGGGGGCCAGGCCGCACAGCGCGGACGTCGCCCCGAACAGCACCACGCCGAGCCGGAACATCGGCACCGCGCCGTACCGTTTGACCGCCGCGGCGCCGGCCAGCATCAGGCCGGCGATGACGACCACGTAGGACGTGACGACGAACTGCATCGTCGGCAGGCTCGCGCGGAGGCTGTCCCGGATCGCCGGGATGGCGACGTGGACGATGCTGGTGTCGATGACGATCATGCCGTGTGCCAGGCAGGCCAGCGTCAGAACGCGGCCGGGCCGCAGGGTCGCCCTGCCCCCGTCCGACGTGCGGTGGTCGAGACTGGTGGATTCGGCCATGGCCTGCCATTTCGCATGAGGCGGAGAATTGTTTCCGGGCAATACAGCGGAATTCTAGTGCCGAAACGCGCAGCGTCAACAGGTGAGCACACCGGGCAGCCTCGGTGTCCGAATTATCCGATTCCAGGGTCAGGTATAGAGGACGGTCTACTTCCCTGCGGGTCCTGACGCTCCGTAGTCTTCGGGGCGCTGAGAAACGCGATAGAGCGCAGCCTGGAAGTGCAAGGGGGATTACCATTGACTTTTTCCCGAGAGTCTTGGGAAACATTGCAACGTCCGTCGTCCATGCCGTTCCACCGTTATGCGCGGGACGCTGCGGCTCCCACTTCAGGCTGGTCACGGCGGTGGCCGGACAGTACGCTCGATCGCAGTCCGATCTGGGCCTCGGTTGATCTGCGCGACGGCAACCAGGCGCTGGCCGATCCCATGGACACGCGCCGCAAGCAGCGGATGTTCGATCTGCTGGTGGCCACCGGTTTCAAAGACATAGAAATCGGCTATCCGGCGGCCAGCGCGCACGACTTCGATTTCGTACGGAAACTGGTCGTCAAGGAAGGAATTCCGGACGATGTGACGGTGTCGGTTTTCACGCCGGCCCGCGCTGATCTCATCGAGCGGACCTTCGAGGCGATTCGCGGAGCCGAACGCGCCGTGGTGCATTTGTGTCACGCGACGGCGTGCCTGTGGCGCGAGGTCGTGTTCGGCATGTCGGCGCGTGAGGTGGTGGGCATGGCCGTCGAGGGTGCCCGGCACCTGGTGCGGCTGGCGGAGCGCGAACCCGGGAGCGACATCCGGTTCGAGTACTCGCCGGAGACCTTCAACCTGACCGAACCGGAACTCGCGCTGGAGATCGCCAACCGGGTGACGGAGGTCGTCGGCGCCACGGCCGAGCGGCCGCTGGTGCTGAACCTGCCGACGACCGTGGAGACCCACTCGCCGCACGTCTTCGCCGACCAGGTGGAGTGGATGCACCGCAACCTGGACCGGCGTGAGGCCATCGTGCTGTCCGTGCACCCGCACAACGACCGGGGCACCGCCGTCGCGTCGGCGGAGCTGGCCCTGCTGGCCGGGGCCGACCGGGTCGAGGGCACCTTGTTCGGCAACGGTGAACGCACCGGCAATGTCTGCCTGGTGACGCTGGCGCTGAACATGTTCAGCAGCGGCGTCGATCCCCAACTGGACCTGTCCGACATCGACACCGTCCGCGAGATCGTCGAGGACTGCAACCGGCTGCCGGTGCACCCCCGCCACCCGTACGCCGGTGACCTGGTGTACACCGCCTTCTCCGGCACGCACCAGGACGCCATCGCCAAGGGCCTGGCGGCGCTGGCCGACCGGGCCGAACGCGAGGGCAAGGACGTCGGCGAACTGCCCTGGCAGGTTCCGTACCTGCCCATCGACCCGAAGGACGTGGGCCGCGACTACCAGGCGATCATCCGGGTCAACGGCCAGTCCGGCAAGGGCGGCATCAACTATGTGCTCAAGGCCGGCTGGGGCGTCGACCTGCCGGTCGAGCTGCGGCGGGACTTCGCGGCAGTGGTCCAGGCGGCCGCCGACGCCCTGGGGCGGGAGCTGGAGCCGCCGGAGATCTGGCGGCTGCTGCGGGAGACCTACGGCCTCGACGACTCGCCGGCGCTGCCCGCCGGCTCCGACGAGAACGCGGTCCTCGGGCAGCTCGGCGCCGCGCACGGCGTGGCGTTCACCCGGGTGCACTTCACGGGCACGCCCGCTGCGACCGGCGCGCCGGCGACCTGCCTGGTGGCACTGGAGGCGGGCGGCCGGACGCTCTGGGGACTCGGCCAGGCGGCCACCACCGCCGACGCGGCACACCGATCGGCCCGTTCCGCCCTGCGCAGGGCGGGCCTGCACGAAGGAGCACGGTGAAGAACAACTCATTTCTCGCGGTCAGTCCCGGTATCTACCGGGAGGACAGCGGCATGGTCTACGAGGACTACGTCCCCGGCGAGGTCGTCGAGCACCGTCCGGGCCGCACCATCACCATGACCGACAACGTGTGGAGCTCGCTGCTCTGCCTGAACCAGCATCCGCTGCACATCGACGCGGTCTACGCCGAGCAGACCTCGTTCGGCAAGATCGTCGTCTCCAGCCTGGTCACCTTCGGGATCGTCAACGGGATGACCGTCTCCACCATCAGCGCCAAATGCGTCGCCAACCTCGGCTGGGACAAGGTGCGTCTGACCGCTCCGGTGTTCGTGGGCGACACGCTCTACGCGCAGACCCGGATCGTCTCCCGGCGGGAGTCCGAGACGCGGCCCGAGCAGGGCATCGTGACCGTCCACACCACCGGCCGCAATCAGGACGACGTGCCGGTCATCGCATTCGAGCGGACGATTCTCGTCCCCAAGCAGGGAGCAGAGCAATGATTCCGGTCATCGACCTGGAGCCGGGCCGCCCCGACCTGGAGCGCAAGATCGCCGAGGAGATCTCCGAGGCGTGCCGGAACACCGGTTTCTTCGTCGTACGCGGACACGGCATCGCCTCCGAGGTCTTCGACGACGCCTACGCCGCCTCGCTGCGGTTCTTCGCCCTCACGCCGGAGACCAAGGACACGTTCGCGATGCGCACCTCCAACGCGCGGGGCGAGAGCGACTACAGCCCGTACGGCTACAGCGCCCTGCTGTCCGAGAACGCCTTCGCCTACACCGGCAAGCCGGGCATGCCCTCGGACTACGTCGAGAAGTTCAGCGTCGGGCGGCTGATCCTGCACGACGACGAGGAGCTGCCTTTCCCGGCGGACGAGCTGGGGGCGCGGCTGCGCGCGGCGCTGAAACGGTACTTCGCGGCCTGCGAGACGGTGGCGGGCCAGATCGCCGAACTGCTGGCGTTGGCCCTGGACCTGCCCCGGGACTTCTTCGCCACCCGCACGGACACCTCCAACGACTCGCTGCGCTCGCACCTGTACCCCGGCGTCGATCCGCAGTTCCTCAACGACCAGGGCATGGGGCAGCACACCGACGGCACGCTGATCACGCTGCTCACCCAGGACGGCCCCGGGTTGCAGTTGCAGGACCGCTCCGGGCGCTGGCTGGACATCGACGTGCAGGAGCGCGACAGCTTCATCGTCAACATCGGTGACTTGATGGCCCGCTGGTCGAACGACGAGTACGTCTCGACGCCGCACCGGGTGCGGCTCGCCGACCGGCAGCGCCAGTCCATCGTCTTCTTCAAGCTGGCGAACGACGACACCGTCATCGAGTGCTTCCCCAAGTTCGCCGCCGACCGCCCCGCGAAGTACGCACCGATCCGCTACGAGGACTTCTCGCTCCAGAAGATGAACCTGCTGTTCGGGAGGGAAGAGGCGCGATGAAAGCCTACGCGAGCCTGCTCTACACCCCGGCGCTGCTGCTGGCGTCGGTCGCCCGGCCGGGCCGGGTCAAGGCCGACATGCTGGTCCTGGACCTGGAGGACTCCACACATCCGGCCAAGAAGGCCGAGGCCCGCGCCCTGCTGGCGCAGGCCGACCTCACCGGGGCCGGCCTGCCCGCCCTGGGCCTGCGGGTGAACACGATCGCCACACCCGACGGTCTGAAGGACCTCCAGGCGCTGATCGAGATGGACGCCACGATCGGCGGCGTCCCGCTCGACGTGATCTTCATCCCCAAGATCTCCGGCCCCGGCGACGTGGCGGTCTACCGGTCGCTGCTGTCGCACACCTCCAGGCCGCCGCAGATCTGCAGCTTCATCGAGACCGTCGACTCGGTGGAGAACGCCGCCGGCATCGCCGCGGTCAGCGACGGCCTGTGCTTCGGACAGGCCGATCTGACGGCCGAGCTGTACGCCGAGAACGCGTTCTACCTCGATCACGCGCGGGCCCGGCTGTGCGCCGCGGCGGCCAAGTACCGGGTGCCCGCCATCGACACCAACTCCTTCGAGCTGCACGACCTCGACGTGGTCGCGGCGCAGTGCCGGGCGGCCCGGGACGCCGGGTTCACCGGCAAGGCGGCCATCCACCCGCGCCAGGTGGAGGTCATCGCCGAGACGTTCACCGTCGGTCCGGAAGAGATCGCCGACTACCGCAGCGTGGTCGAGGACTACCACTCCACGCCGTACGGCTTCGCGGTCGAGGAAGGCCGGGTGCTCGCCCCGCCGTTCGTGCTGCGGGCCCAGCGCATGCTCCAGCTCCACGCGCCCGAAGCCGCGGCAGCGGCCGCGGCCGCCGTTGTCCACGCCACCGCCACCGAGTAACCAGGAGTTTGTCCCGTGAAGACCCTTCCGCAGCACGTGATGATCGATGTCTCCGCCTACGACAGCGAGCTGGTCGACGGCCGGCTCCAGGCCGCCGACGACCGCCTGGTGTCCGAACTGGTACGTCTGGTGACCGGAGGCGACGGTGTCGCCGTCTGCCACGGTGTCGCCAGGACGCTGACGCGCCACGGCCTGGACGTGGGCAAGGAGCAGGACGCCGCGATCGCCCGCGACTACCTCGAATCGCTGTTCCGCGGCTTCGGCGAGCGGGTGGACGTCGACCGGTTCAGCCCGGTGGCGATGGACTACGACCGTATCGCCGGCATGGACGTCGACGGCTACAACAAGAACACGCACTTCACCCCGAACGGGGACCACACCACCGAGCGCGAGTTCCTGACGACCAAGTGCGTGCACTTCGACGCCGCCACGCCGTTCATCGGCAACATCTACGGTCCGAACACCAACATCGCCGGCGGCACCCCGATGGTCTGCGACACCCGCGCCTACTGCCAGGAGCGGGGCGTCGCCCCGGCCGACCTGCTCGAACTGATGCCGCACAGCTTCAACGTCGCGGTCAAGGAGGAGCACGCCGAGCCGGTGCTGACCGGTTACGCGGCCGCGGTCGACGCCGACCTGTCCGCCGACCTGGTCATGGTCGTCCTGCTCAACGAGGTGGACGGCGGGCTCGCGCACGCCGGTTCCGAGCCCCGTCCGGCCGACCCGGCGCGGCCCGCGCGGCGCCCGATCCGGCACCTGGAGTACCAGTTCGCCGAGGACGTCGAGCTGGCCAAGTGGTACCGGCACTACGAGCTGGCGATCCCCCAGCCCAGCCTGCAGGTGCCGGACGAGGCCGCGCGCGAGCGCTACCACCGCGGCATCGACCCGGTCGGGGCGGGCCAGTGACGACCTCCGCGCAGTACGACGTGCCGCTGATGTCCGACGGCGACCGTGAGGAGCTCGACCGGCTGCTCACGGCCCTCGCCGCGGACGAGTGGCCGGAGGACATCGGTGAGGCCCGGAAGTTCTACGACGCGTGGGGCGTGCCGGTCGCCGACGACATCACGGTCGAGGAGCGGCCCGGCGGCCACCTGCTGACGCCGCCGGAGACCGACGGCTCGCTGACCGGGCTCTACCTGCACGGCGGCGGCTACGTCTACGGCTCGCTGCGCAGCCACGGCCACATGGTCGGGGAGATCGCCCGGGCGGCCCGCTGCCGGATGTTCTTCGCCGACTACCGGCGGGCCCCCGAGCACCCCTACCCCGCGGCACTCGACGACGCGGTGGCCGCTTACCACAGCCTGCTCGCCGAGGACCGGTCCGCCCGTGAGGTGGTTCTCGTCGGCGACTCGGCGGGCGGCGGCCTGGTGCTCGCGACGCTGCTGAAGCTGCGGAACGCGGGGACGGCGCTCCCGGCCGCCGCGGCCTGCATCTCGCCGTGGACCGACCTGACGGGCAGCGGGGAGACCTACCGCACCCTGGAGCACGAGGACCCCATGCTCACCAAGCCGGTCGTGGAGCTGGTGTCCGCCTCCTACCGGGCGGGCACCCCGGCGAGGGACCCCTACATCTCCCCGCTGTTCGGTGACCTCGCGGGCCTGCCGCCGGTGTTCATGCAGGTCGGCAGCCGCGAGATCCTGCTCAGCGACGCCCAGCGGTTCATCGACGGCGTACGGAGCGCCGGGGGCACCGGGGAGCTGGAGGTCTGGCCCGGCATGGTGCACGTGTGGCACCTGCACCACTCCCGGCTGTCCAAGGCCCGCGAGGCCGTGACCCGGCTCGGGGGCTGGCTGAACGACCAGGCGGCGGGTGCGCGATGAGCGAGGACGTCACGGGGCCCCACCGCTACCGCAACAACCGCAAGATGGTGCCGGCCAGCGAGGCGGCCTGGGGGCTGTCCGTCAAGCACGGGATGCTCGGCCTGGTGGTCGAGGCCGTCGACGGCCAGAACCGGTTGCGCGACGTGCGGACGGGGCACGAGTTCACCAACCTCTCCTCCTGCTCGTACCTGGGCCTCAACAGCCACCCCACGGTGGTCGAGGCCGGGCGCGCCGCCCTGGAGCAGGAGCAGATCACCGGGCTGTCCATGGGCGAGTTCCGCATCCGGCTGGGCATCATGGAGCAACTGGAGCAGGAGCTCTCGGACCACTTCGGCGCCCATGTGCTGCCGTCGGTGTCCTGCGGGGTGCTCAGCGCGGCGATCCTGCCGCTGCTGGCCTCCGGGCATCTGACCGACGGCGAGCCGCTGGTCGTGGTCTTCGACCGGTTCGCGCACTTCTCCATGAACTTCCTCAAGCCCGTCCTGGCCGACGAGACGCTGGTGCTGACCTGTCCGCACAACGACATGGAGTACCTGGAGGACCTCTGCAAGCGCTATCCGCGGGTGGCCTACGTCGGTGAAGGCGTCTACTCCACCGGCGGGCAGGCGGACCTGGAGGGGATCAAGGCCCTCCAGGACCGTTACGGGATGTTCGTCTACCTCGACGACTCGCACGCGCTGTCGGCCGTCGGCGCACGCGGCGAGGGCTACGCGCGCACCGTCTTCGACTCCCTCGACGCCCGGACGATCGTCGTCGCCTCGACCGCCAAGGCGTTCGGCGCCACCGGCGGCATCGCCATGGTCGGTGACCGCGGCGTCTTCGACTTCCTCTACCGGTCCGGGCCGCTGGCCTGGTCCCAGGGGCTGCGGACGGCCGCCATCGGCACCGCGCTGGGCGCCTTGGAGGTCCACCGCGGCCCGGAGCTGGGCCGGCGTCAGCGACAGCTCGCCCGCAACATCGAGCTGTTCGACGAGCGGCTGGACGGACACGGCCTGCGCGGTGCCGGGTCGCACATCAAGTTCGTCACGGTCGGCGACAACGACCGGGCGGTGCGGCTGTCGACCGAGCTGTACCGGCGCGGTTACTACTGCTCCGCGATGTTCTTCCCGATCGTGGCGCAGGGTCAGGCGGGCGTACGGATGATGCTGCGCGGCGACATGCCCACGGAGCTGACCGAACGCTTCGCGGCGGACCTGCTCGACGTGCTGGCGGACCTCGGATGACGGTCATCGGCAAGGAGCACGGGGTGGCCGACCTGACGGCCGTGGCCGCGCTGATGCGAAAGAGCCTGCGCAGCGGCGCGGTGGGCCGGATGAGTGTGCCGCTGCGGCAGGTCGTCGACGAGGGCCACGGCACCAGGTTCCTGTCCATGCCCGCCGTCAGCACCGATCTCGCGCTGTGCGTCAACAAGACCGCCACCATCACCGACGGCCCCGGGCCGACCGTGACCTCCGTGGTCACGGTGTTCTCGGCCAGGACCGGGGACCTGGTGGGGGTGCTGGACGGCGCGGCCGTCACCAATCTCAAGTGCGCGGCCGTCACGGCGCTGGTCACCGACCGCTGCGCGGCCCGTGCCGCCGGTGTGCTGGCGATCGTCGGTTCGGGTGTCCAGGCGTGGCAGCAGTTCCTGGGGGTCTCGGCGGTGCGCGACATCACCGAGGTACGGGTCCACTCCCGTTCCCGGGAGCACGCCGAGGCGCTGTGCGAACGCATCCGGCGGGCGAACGGAACCGTACGGACCGAGGTCAGCGCTACGGCCCGGGAGGCCACCGAGGCGGCGGACGTGATCTCCACGGCGACCACGTCCGTACAGCCGCTGCCGATCGCGCCGGAGCTTCCGGAGCACGTGCACATCAACTGCATGGGGGCGCACACCACCGAGTCGCGGGAGCTGTCCCGCTCGCTGCTGGCCGCCGCCACACTCGTCGTCGAGGACATCGAGATCGCCGTGGCCGAGGCGGGCGACATCCACCGCACCGCGATCGGCCTGGAGTCCCTGGAGAGCGGCCGGCACACCGGACTCGAAGACCGCCCGACCGTCTTCAGCTCCACCGGGCACGCCTCGCTGGACCTCATCACCTGTGCCCATCTGGTGGCACAGGAGCACCACTGACCGCAGGGGAAGGAACGACCGTACGTGGCACACGCCGGCACGGAGGAGACAACCGGGCCCCGGGACACCGGGGACCCGCACCACGCGGAAGCGGACCGGGAGTTCGCCGCCGCCCTGGCGGCCCGGGGCATCGAGATGCCGCCGGACCTGGCGCCCGGCGTCCTGGCCGGGCACCGCTCGCTGCGCACGATGAGCCGGCTGCTGCGGGAGGTGGAGTTCAGCGATGACTGACATCGATCTCGCCGGTCCCGGCGCCCTGACCGAGCTGTCCGTCGCCCGGGCCGGAGCGCTGCTGCGCACCGGAGCGCTGACGTCGCTGGAGCTGGTGGAGCACGCGCTGCGGCTGATCGACGCCCACGACGCCGATCTGCACGCGTTCGTGCTCGTCACCCGCGAGGACGCGCTGCGGCGGGCCGCGCGGGCCGACCAGGAGCTGCGCGAGGGCGTCGACCGCGGACCGCTGCACGGCATCCCCTACGCGCTCAAGGACATCCTGGACGCCGAAGGCCTGCCCACCACCAACCATTCGCGGCTGACGCTGGACGCCGTCGCCACGGAGGACAGCGCTGTCGAGGCCCGGCTGCGGGCGGGTGGCGGGGTGCTGCTGGGCAAGCTGGCCACCTACGAGTTCGCCTTCGGCGGGCCGAGCACGGACCTGCCGTTCCCGCCGGCCGGGAATCCCTGGCACCGTGAGCACATTCCCAGCGGGTCCTCCTCGGGAGCGGGGGCCGCGGTGGCGGCCGGGTTCCTGCGCGTCGCCTTCGGTTCCGACACCGCCGGTTCGCTGCGCGGTCCGGCCTTCCACTGCGGGGCCGTCGGGCTGAAGCCGACCTACGGCAGCGTCTCCGGCCACGGGGCCACTCCGCTGGCGCCCACCATGGACCACTTCGGGCCGCTGACCTGGACGGTGGCCGACGCCGCCGCCGCGCTCCAGGTCGTCGCGGGGCCCGACCCCCGCGACGCCCGCACCCGTGCGGCTCCGGCGCCCGACTTCCTCGGCTCGCTGACCGGGGACGTGCGGGGACTGCGGGTGGGCTACTCGCGGTCCTGGTACGCCTCGGACCCGGGCACCCTGCCGGAGATCACCGAGGCCATCGACCGGGCTCTGGTCCATCTGGAGGAGCGCGGTGCGGTCGTCGAGGAGTGCGCGCTGCCGCCGTACGAGGTCTTCGACGCCTGCGGCCGGATCATCCTGATCGCGGAGGGCTTCGCCGTGCACGAGGAGAACCTGCGCCGCGCGCCCCGGTCGTTCGGCCGCTACACCTACCAGAAGCTGATGCCCGGCGCGGGGATCACCCCGGACGACCTGACGCGTGCGTACCAGGTGCGTACGGAGCTCGCCGCGGCGCTGGACCGGCGGGTCTTCGCCGGCCACGACGTGCTGATCACGGCGTGCGGCCAGACCACCGCGGCCCGCGTCGACGCCTTCGGCGCGGACTGGCCGCCGCCGCGGCTGGCCAACGACATGCAGACCATCCCGTTCGCGGTCACCGGGCACCCGGCCATGTCCCTGCCCCTGGGGTTCGCCGGCAACGGGCTGCCCATCGGGGTGCAGCTCGTGGGGCGCAAGTTCGGCGAGGCGAGCCTGTTCCGGGCCGGACTGGCCCTGGAGGCCGCGTTCGGCCGACGGGAGACGCGGCCCGTACTGCCGTGAGACGGCGTACAAGCCCTGGGCCGCCGGAGTCGGATCCGGCCGGCCCGGGGCCGTGCACGGCGCCCTCGCGCCGCGGCAGCAAGCGGGCGGCGGCCGCCGTCCGCACCAGCCTCCAGCAGGAGTGAAAGATCATGGAACAGACCTCGACGGCGGCGCGGGTGACGGCCGCACGCGGGCCGTACGCGACGGACTCCCGCCACCTGCTCAACGCCTTCGACCACCAGTTCAGGGGCTTCCGGACCTTCTGGTTCGACCGGATCGCCCCCGCCGGGCCCGTCGTACGGCCCGCGGCCCAGGGCGCCGACCTGGAACAGGCGAGCGTCCGCCTGGCCGGACTGCTGCGGCGGGCGGTGCAGGGCCTGGGCGGGGACTGCCTGAGCCGGCACCGCGCCCTGGGGCTCGACGAACGGCTGTCGGAGTTCTACGGGGACGAGGCGTTCGAGAACGCCTACGCGACGCTGATGGGCCGGCCGGACGTCATCTGGACCGCGTCCGGGTGGAAGTTCATCGAGTTCAACTTCTGCTCGTCCACCGGCGGTCAGGTCTACGCCCACCTGCTCAACGAGGTGTGGCGGCAGTTGCTGCCGGGCCCGACCCTGGACACCCTCACGCTCGCCGACCCTCTCAGGGACCGCAACGACGTACTGCGCACCGTCCTCGACGACCTCGGCCTGGATCCCCGGGTGGCGCTCGTCGGCTATCTCCCGGACGTCTTCCTGTCCGACTCCGGGGGCAGCCGCAGGTATTACGAGATCGAGGTCGAGGCGCTGCGGAAGGCGGGTATCGAGGCGCAGTACTTCGACACGGACGAATTCCTCGAAACGCTCGCCTCCCGAGGCAACGCCTTTCCGATGGTGCTGGAGCGGACGGTGCCGCAGGAGTGGCTCGATGCGGGCCGGGACATCGGGCCGCTGCTGCGCATCAGGAAATGCGGTGCGGCCGTGCTGACGCCGCAGAGTTCCTACCAGGCGGCCAACAAGCAGCTCTTCGCCCTGCTGTCCGCCGGGCAGGACTGGATGACCGAGGACGACCGGGATTTCGTGGCGCGCTACCTCCCCTGGTCGCGCGGGACGTGGGAGGAGGACGTCGAATTCCAGGGCGAGAAATGGAAGCTGCCGGAACTGCTGAGGAAGCGGCGCGCGGATTTCGTCGTGAAGCGTTCCGACGGCGACCAGAATGCCGACGTGCACATCGGCGCCCGGACCGAGGAGTCGGCGTGGGAGGACGTCATCGCCGAAGCGGGCCGGGCCGGAACCTGGATAGCGCAGGAGGCCGCCCACAGCGCCGAATTCGATGCCGAGGTCTTCGACCGCGACCTGGGCGCGTACCGCGGCATCTCGACGCGTGGGGTGTTCGGTCCGCTGTTCATGGGCGGGCGGATGACCGGCTGTGTGGTGCGTCACGACGTTCCGGCGCCCGGTGACGCGGCCGGGCAGGCCCCCGGGTCGAGCATCCTGGGTACCGTCGGCTGGCAGACGGACTGACCGGTCGGCCAGGCCCGGCCGCGCGGCCGGGCCGGAGTGGCCGGATGACTGGCGGGACGGTGGGCGGCCGCCGTCACCGGCGCGCCAGGTGCCCGTCCTTCTGGACGAGCGCCATCAGCTGGACGCGGGAACGCACTTCGAGCTTGCGGTAGATGCGGGTCAGGGCCGCCTCCACGGTCTTGACGCTGACGTACAGGGTGGCCGCGATGTCGCGGTTGCCGCGCCCCTGGGTGACCAGTTCGGCGACCAGTTGCTCGGCGTCGGTCAGCCCGGCCAGCCAGGGCTGTGCCTGGTCCCCCTGCGGCCGGGCCGGCTCCCACAGCGGCGCGCCCGACTTGCGGAAGACCGCCTCGGCCGCGGCCTGCGCCTCGTTGGCGCGGGCCGGGCGCCTGCGGCGATGTTCCAGGCAGGAGCGGGCCAGCAGCACCCGGCCGCGCTGCAACGGGAATCCGAGCCGTTCGAAGGTCCGCGCGGCCCGGTTGAGCAGCTCCTCGGCCGGGCCGAACTCGCCGGCTGCCGCGTGGCACAGCGCCTGGGCCCGGTCGAGCGAGGCCAGTACGCCGCGCCGCCCCAGGTCCTGGGCCCGGCGCCGCGCGCCGGCGAGCGTGTGCCGGGCGGCCGGCAGGTCCCCGGCGGCGACCAGCGCCTCGGCGAGGTCGGCGTCGTAACGGATCTGCGCGGGATCCGCGATGCCCAGCTCCTGCACCAGGTCCTGGACCCTGAGCAGGTCGGCCAGGGCCGCGCCGGTGTCGCGCAGCAGCAGGCGCGTCATGCCCGACACGTGCAGGCAGTGGGCGGCGTAGACGGTGTCCGCGTCCTCCTGCGAGGCCGTCAGGCCCAGGTCCGCGTACATCAGGGCCTGTTCGAGGGTGCCGCCGGCCAGTTCGGCGGCCGCCGCCGCGTACCACGGTGGGCCTGGGGAGGCCCCCAGATCGCGGGTGAGGTCCAGCAGGAGGTGGGCCTTTTCGCGGGCGACCGCCCCCTCACCGCGGTGGGCGTGGAGGTGGACGGAGTCGGCGAGCAGCCAGAGCCGGTCGGCGGGGCAGGACGCCGGGCCCAGCTCGTCCAGCAGCCGCTCGGCCTGCTCCAGGCCGTCCTCCAGCAGCGCGAAGTGGACGGCGGTACGGCCCGGGTGCCCGGGCATCCGGGCGGCGTCGTCGGCCGTGCCCGTCGCCAGAGCGCGCCGGAGCAGCGCGGTGCGGCCCGGGGAGCCCCGGCCCTGCTCGATCTCCGCGGTCAGGGCCAGCGCCGCCGCGTGGGTCGTGGCGTCACCTGCGCGCTCGGCCCACTCCTCGGCCGCCTGGGCGTGGGCCAGGGCCTCGGCGTGGCATCCCCGGCTGACCCGCAGGCCGTGGGCGAGCCGCAGATGCGCCGCCGAGATCAGGGCCGGCTCGTCGGCGGCGGTGGCCTCGGCCAGGGCCTGCGCCGCCACGTCCGCGACCAAGGCGGCGCCGCGCCCGGCGGCGTCGACGACGGCGAGCCGCGCCTGGGCGCGGGCGGCGGGCACGGCCCGGCTGCGGTCCAGTTGGTCCAGGGCCGTGCAGGCCAGGTCGAAGCGCCCGGCCGCCTCGGCGTCCCGGGCCGCCGCGACCAGCAGGTCGTGGCGGGGGCCGCCGGTCCGGCCGCCGGCCAGCAGGGCGAACTCGGCGGCCCGGGTGTGCTCGCCCCTCTCACGCGCGGCGGTGGCGGCGTCGGCCAGCGCCGGGATGAGATGTGCGGGCAGCTCGGCCGGGGCGAGGGCGCACGCCTCGTGCCACAGGCGGTCGTCGGCCCCGTGAGCCGCCGTGGCCAGGGTCAGATGGGCCTGTCGTACCGCCTCGCCACTTGCCTGGGCGAGGATGCCCTCCTGGATGACCGGGGCCGCGAAGGCCACGGTGGCGGCCACCTTGACGAGTCCGGCGGCCTCGGCGTCGGTCAGGGCCGCGTCGGCGGACGGTCCCGCCGCGCGGCGTACGACGTCGAGCGACGGGTCGGCCGTGAGCGCGGCCAGCAGCAGCACCCAGTGCACCGGTGCGGCCAGTCCGGCCAGCCAGGTGCGCAGGGCCTTGCGCGCATGCGGGGCCAGCGGCTGGGCGTCCAGGACCGCCGGCGGCCCGGTACGGGCCAGGGCGGCGGCGATGTCCCAGACCAGCCGGGGGTTGCCGCCGGTGGCCGTGTGGATGCGCGCGGCGGTGCGCTGCGGGATGTTGAAGGTGCGCACCACGGCTGCCGACTCCTGCGCGCTGAGCGTGGGGAGCGCGATCTCCACGGCGTCGCCGCCCAGGACGTCGTGTGCCAGGGGGCCGTCGGGCCGCAGCGCCGCCAGCAGCGAGACACTCCCGCGGCTGCGGCGTGCGGCGAAGCCGAAGACGTCCAGGCTGTCCGGCCCCCACCAGTGCATGTCGTCGGCGGCCAGCAGCAGCCGGGCCCGGCGCCCCCACGCCTGAAGGCAGGAGAGGACGGTCACGCGCAGGAGGGCGGGGTCGGGTTCGGGTCCGGTGACGCGGCGCAGCACCCAGTCGACCGTCGCCCGCTGGATGTCGGAGAGTTCGCCGCTGACGTCCGCCGGGCACACCGTGAACAGGTCCACGAGCGGGACGTAGGGCAGATGGGCGTCGGCGGGTGTCGAGCTGAGTCTGACCACGGGGTCCCCGCCGGACTGCCACTGCGTGCACACCGCGTCCAGCACCGCGGTCTTGCCGAACCCGGTGGGACCGACCACCGCCACCGCGCCGGCCTGTCGGAGCTGTCCGTGGACCTGGTCGACCAGCAGGCTGCGCGCTCTCACAGCAACGCTTCCATCCACGCCTCGACCTCGTCGGCGCCGCGCGGCAGGCCGGACGACAGACACTCGGCGCCGTCGGCGGTGATGACGAAGTCGTCCTCGATGCGCACGCCGATGCCGCGCAGTTCCCGCGGGACCGTCAGGTCGTCGGGCTGGAAGTACAGGCCGGGCTCGACGGTGAGCACATGGCCGGGCCGGAGGATGCCGTCGGTGTACTGCTCGTTGCGGGCGGCGGCGCAGTCGTGGCAGTCCAGGCCGAGCATGTGGCCCGTACCGCAGACGGTGTACCTGCGGTACAGGTCGGCGCTGTGCTCCATGCCCGGGCCCGCGGGCCGCAGGCCCCAGGAGTCGAGACCTTCGGCGATGACACGCGTCGCGGCCTCGTGGAAGTCGCTGTAGCGTGCGCCGGGCCGCAGCGCGGCGATGCCCGCCGCCTGGGCGGCGTGTACCAGGTCGTAGACGCGGCGCTGGACGTCGCTGAAGCGTCCGCCGACCGGCAGGGTACGGGTGATGTCGGCGGTGTAGAAGGAGTCGGCCTCAATGCCGGCGTCCAGCAGGAGCAGGTCCCCGTCGCGTACCGGGCCGTCGTTCCGCATCCAGTGCAGCACACACGCGTGGGCGCCGGCCGCGGCGATGGTCTCGAAGCCCAGGCCGTTGCCTTCCAGCCGGGCGCGCCGGTTGAAGGTGCCCTCGATCCAGCGTTCGCCGCGCGCCAGGCGGGTGGCGTGCGGCAGTTCGCCGACGACGTCGCCGAAGGCGGTGACGGTGTGGCCCACGGCAGCGCGTAGCTGGTCGACCTCCCACTCATCCTTGACCAGCCGCAGCTCCGAGAGGAAGGCGAGCAGTTCGGCGTCGGCCGGCGCCGACGGTGCCACCAGCGCGTCGACGAGGGCGTCCTGGCCGCGTATCGTCCGGGTCGGTACGCCGGTGGTCAGGGCGCTTTCGAGGCGGTCGCGGGCGGCCGTCCGGAGGCCGAGGGCGTCGGCGGTCTCGGCGAGCGTACGGCGGCGGCCGACCCAGAACTCGCCGTGCCGCCGGTCGCTGTAGAAGTGCGCGCCGTCCGGCCCGGCGTCGCGCGGCGAGCGCGGCCGGGTGAACAGGGTGACCTCGTGCCCGCTCCCGGTGGGTTCAAAGACCAGCACGCTGTCGGGTACCGCCTGGGTGCCCTGCTCGGCGGTGAGGTGGACGAAGGCGGAGTGCGGGCGGAAGAGGTAGTCGAAGTCGTTGCTGCGGACCTTGAACCCGCCCGACGGGACGACGATCCGTTCGCCGGGAAACCGCTCGGAGAGCGCCGCGCGCCGCTTGGCCGCGCACGCGGCTCCCGAGACGGGCGGCAGTTGCCGGGTCGTGTCGGCCCATCCGTGCCGGAAGGCCTCGGCCACCGCGTCCGGTACCCGGCGGTCGTGGCTCTGCATTCCGCGCGAGCCGTCTGATCGTTCCATCGCACGTTCCCCCTTCGCGTGATGGCCCGCCCTCACCGGGAACGGACCTGTTGTACGCCGCGGCCGGCCGACGGCGCTGTCGGCCGGCCGATGGTGCGGCCGGCGGCGCGAGGCGGCCGGCCGCGGCGGTCGCGGTCAGCCCCGCAGGCGGGCCATCCAGGCTTCGACCTCGTCGGCGGCCCGGGGCAGGGCGGCCGAGAGGTTCTCGTTGCCCTCCTCGGTGACCAGGATGTCGTCCTCGATGCGGATGCCGATGCCGCGCAGTTCCTCGGGAACGGTCAGGTCGTCCGACTGGAAGTACAGGCCCGGCTCGACGGTGAGCACCATGCCCGCCGCCAGGGTGCCGTCCACGTACAGCTCGGTACGGGCCTTGGCGCAGTCGTGCACGTCCAGGCCGATCATGTGGCCGGTGCCGGTCAGCGTCCAGCGGCGGTACAGCCCGAGCTCGTACGCCTCGTCCACCGACCGGTCGCCGAACAGGCCCCAGGCGGCCAGGTGCTCGGTCAGCACCCGCTGGGCGGCGTGGTGGAAGTCGCGGTACTTGGCACCGGGCCGGACCGCGGCGATACCGGCCGACTGCGCCGCGTACACCGCGTCGTAGACCTTGCGCTGGACCGGGGTGAAACGGCCGTCGACGGGCAGGGTGCGGGTGACGTCGGCGGTGTAGAGGTTGCGGCTCTCCACTCCGGCGTCGAGCAGCAGCAGGTCGCCGGGGCGGGCCTCGCCGTCGTTGCGGACCCAGTGCAGGGTCGTGGAGTGCGCTCCCGCGGCACAGACCGACGAGTAGCCGACGTCGTTGCCCTCGATGCGCGCCCGCATGAAGAACGTGCCCTCGATGGCCCGCTCCAGGGTGGGCGTGTCGGTGCCGAGCAGGCGTACGACGTCCTCGAAGCCCCGGATGGTGGCCTGGCAGGCGTGGCGCAGGTCGGCGATCTCGAAATCGTCCTTGACCAGGCGCATTTCGGACAGCGCGACGCGGAACTCGATGTCGCGTTCGGCGGTGACCTTGTCGTGCAGCGCGGTGTCGACCTGCGCGTCGTAGCCGCGCAGCAGGCGGATCGGCCCGGTGGCCGCGGCCAGCCGTTCGCCCAGCGTCCGTACGTCGCGGCAGTCCAGGCCGAGCAGCTTGGCGTTCTCGGTGAGACCGTTGCGGCGGCCGTCCCACAGCTCGCCGTGGTAGTCCAGCCAGAACTCGCCGGAGGCGCGGTCGGAGCCGGGCAGCAGGTAGGCGGCCGCCTGGTGCGTGCCGTCCTGGCCGGGCTCCAGGACGAGTACGCCGTTGGGTGACTGATCACCCGTCAGGTAGACGTAGTCGGAGGACGGCCGGAACGGGTAGTCGGTGTCGTTGGCGCGAACCTTCGGAGTACCGGAGGGGATGACGAGCAGCTCGCCCGGGAACAGCGCGGAGAGCGCTTCCCGGCGCCGGGCGGTGTGCGCGGCCTGCGCGATGGGCTCGGGGTCGCGCGGCTCGGGGTCGGCCCAGCCCTGCAACATGTTCTCGGCGAGTTCGCTGCTCACGCCCGTATACAGGCCATTCTTGCGGGTCTTGTTCTCGTCTGACTCTTCAGCCACCACAGCCTCCTGAAGTGAATCGCTCACGCACGTTCCTCCTCCACCGCGGACAGCCGACACCCGTCAGGGCCGACCGGCCGGAAACATTTCCAAGAAAGCTGCCGCCCCGCCCCGGTTGTCCCCCTCTTCGCAGGTGGACGCCTTGCGCCTGGCCGGCAGCAGCGGCGTGCGGTGAGCCGGGGGCCGCGCCGCTGCGCGCGGGCCGGTACCGCACCTGACGGGTCCTCACCCCCGAGCGGCACGCCTTCTTGCCGCGAACGGCACTCTCGCAGACCCCCACCCCTCTTACGTCATACACGTGTCTGAAAGATCATGGACGGTTTTGTGCCATCTGTCGATGGGCCGACCGTCCCCGACCCGGCTAGGTTCTCCCCGCCGCCCGATACCACAACCCCTCCCGGGGTACGAAGCCCGCGTCCAGGCGAGTCCCGGCAGGGCCCGGCAGGACCCGGTACGGTCCGCGCCCTTCCGCAGGCGCGGCTCAGCCCTCGGCGGCCAGGATCCGGCGGGCGCGTTCCAGCACCGGTTTGTCGACCATGTGCCCGTCCACCACGGTCACGGACTCCCCCGCGGCGACCACGGACCGGGCCCACTCCCGCTCCGCCGCGGTCGGCGCGAACCGCTCCGCCACGACGGCGATCTGCGCGGGATGGACGCACAGCTTCCCGGCGAAGCCGAACCGGCGCGCGCGGACGACGTCCGCGGCGAGGACGTCGACGTCCTTCACGCTGGTCGTGACCCCGTCGACCGGGGCACACAGCCCCGTCGCCGCCGACGCCGAGACCAGCCGGGAACGGGCGTACGCGAGCGCCTCGTGATCGTCGTGGGCGACCCCGAGCTGGCCGGCGAGGTCGACATTGCCCAGGGCGACCCGCACCACACCGGGTGCCGCGCACACCTCGACCGCCCGCTCGATGCCCGCCGCCGTCTCCACCAGCGGCACCACCGGACACTTCCCGCCCGTACGACGGGTGACGTCCGCCAGCACCCCGGGGTCCGCGGCCTTGGGCACCATCACCGGCGCGCCGCAGGCGGCCACCGTCGCACAGTCGTCGTCGCTCCAGGGCGTACCGGGCGCGTTGATCCGGACCATGGCGCTGTTGCCCGCGGCGAGCCAGGCGGCGACATGGGCGCGGGCCCGCTCCTTGTCCGCCGCCGCCACCGCGTCCTCAAGATCGACGATGACCACGTCCGCGCCACTGGCCACGGCCTTGTCGAACCGCTCCGGCCGGTCACCCGGCACGAACAGCAAGCTGCGGGCCGTCTCCAGGCGACTCACGGACAGACTCATCCCCGAGCCACCCCCGCCGCCCCGTCACACCACTCCGGGTACCGGCCCGATCCGATGCACGCAGTCCGCACAGCCCCTCCTCCAGGACGGGATCCGACGCCCGCCCCACCGCACGACACAAGATCACGCACGCGGCCGCGCCACAAGCCCCTTTTCGTCTCCCAGGGACGACGTGGGCGGTACGGGGACGGGAGCCCGGACAGCCGGCGCACCGTGGCGCGGTGGCACGACGCGGGCGCACGCGTGATCGTGATGCGGCATGCGCGGCCACGGCACCGGATCCCGACGGCACTTGAGGAGACAGCCATGGTGGATTGCTCACTGGCACACGCCTTTGCCGACGACGGCGCGTTCGGCAACCCCGTACGCGTGGTGTTCGGACGGCGGCGGACCGCCCCAGGACCGGCGGCAGGAACTCGCCGACCGGCTCGGCATCCCCGCGGTCGCCTCCGCGCCCGCGCGGCGCACGGAGAGCGCCATTCACGGGTCCCGCACATCCGGGGCTCGGTCGTCCGCACCAGGCGTGAGTGACGAGGTGGAGCGTGCTTACGCGAAGGCTGCCAGGGGCTGAGGCCCAGGGGCGGGGCCGAGGTCGGGCCGGGGCCGGGGCCGCACCGCACGAAGGACGCCGAGGACTTCGTGCGGCGCGGGCGTTCTCCGGCCCGGACGGGGCTGCTCAGCCGGTGAGTTCGCCGGTGAGTTTGCCGTGGAGGTGGGCGCTCGGGACGTTCAGGCCGGTGATTTCGACGGCCTTGCCGCGCTGCCGGTACTTGGTTTCGATGGCGTCGAGGGCGGCGACGGAGGAAGCGTCCCAGATGTGGGCGGCGGACAGGTCGATGACGACGCGGTCGGGGTCGGTGGTGTAGCGGAACCGGCCGACGAGGTCGTTGGAGGAGGCGAAGAACAGCTCGCCGGTGACGCGGTAGACGACGGTGCCGTCGTCCGGTCCGGTGACCGGCGTGACCTCGGCGAGGTGGGCGACGCGCCGGGCGAAGACGACCATGGCGGTGAGGCAGCCGACGACCACGCCGACGGCGAGGTTGTGACTGGCGACCACGACCGCGACGGTGATCACCATGACGGCGGTCTCGCCGGCCGGCATCCGCTTGAGGGTCCTGGGCGCGACGGAATGCCAGTCGAACGTCGCGAACGACACCATCACCATGACGGCGACGAGGGCGGCCATGGGGATGTCCGAGACGATCGGGCCGAACGCGATGCACAGCACCATCAGGAAGGATCCGGCCAGGAACGTGGACAGGCGGGTGCGGGCGCCGGAGACCTTCACGTTGATCATCGTCTGGCCGATCATGGCGCAGCCGCCCATGCCGCCGAAGAAGCCGGTGACGATGTTGGCGATGCCCTGGCCGATCGACTCGCGGGTCTTGGAAGAGCGGGTGTCGGTGATGTCGTCGACCAACTTGGCGGTCATCAGCGACTCCATCAGGCCGACCAGCGCCATGGCGAGCGCGTAGGGGGCGACGGTGGTCAGGGTGTCCATGGTGAAGGGCACGTCCGGCAGGCCCGGCACCGGCAGCGAGGACGGCAGTTCGCCCTTGCCACCGACGGTCGGCACCGCGATCCCGGCGGCGACCGTGACGGCGGTCAGGACGGCGATGGACACCAGCGGGGCCGGGACCACCTTGGTGACCTTGGGGAAGAGCACCATGAGCGCGAGCCCGCCGACGAGCAGCGGATAGACGGCCCAGGGCACGTCGTGCATCTCGGGCACCTGCGCCATGAAGACCAGGATGGCGAGGGCGTTCACGAAGCCGGTCATCACCGAGCGCGGCACGAACCGCATGAGCCTGGCCACGCCGAGAGCGCCGAGGGCGATCTGGAAGACGCCGGCCAGGATGACGGTGGCGACCAGGTACCCCAGGCCGTGTTCGCGGTTCATGGGAGCGATCACGAGGGCGACGGCACCGGTCGCCGCCGAGATCATCGCCCGGCGCCCGCCGACGAGCGAGATGGTCACGGCCATCGTGAAGGAGGCGAACAGGCCGATCGCCGGGTCGACCCCCGCGATGATCGAGAAGGAGATCGCCTCGGGGATCAGGGCCAGCGCCACGACCAGGCCGCCCAGGATCTCGGTACGCCAGACCTTCGGGTCGGACAGCCAGTCGGGCTTCAGACCGCGCAGGCGCGCGGCCGGGGACGGTGGGGAGGCAGCAGAAGACAAGGGGGAGGAACCTGTCGTACTCGGGCACGCCCCGCGGGGCAGGCCGGGTGTGCGGAAGGACGCGGAGGGCGGTCGGCGCCCCGCGGGCGGCCCTGCGGGCGCAGAGCCGGGAAGTCTGACGGCCGGTGATCGGCGGCCGGCGGCAGCGGAGCCGGGTCCGCCTCAGCAGCCCCGGCTCACGTCACGCCGCGAACGGGCCCGGCGAGGGGTCACGGCGGGCAGGCGGCGGCGCTGGGCGGGATGGGCATGCGCACGCTCTCTCCTGCAGGTTACGGTCTTCGCCGAGGGCATCGTCGGCCCCGACACGGCTGACGGTCACGGGCGCGGCCGTTCCCGCGTCGCGGGGTCGAAGACGGCGGGGAGCCGGTACCGGCGCCTCCCTACTCTACCCTGACGTTAGGGTAGAGATCGGCGTGGGCCGTCCATGGCCCCGCGACGTGGCCTCGGCCGCACAGAGAGGACGGGCGCCGCGTGAGCAGCGAGCACATGCAGATCGGCGAGGTCGCCGCACGGACCGGGCTGTCCCTGCGTACCATCCGGCACTACGAGGAGACCGGCCTGGTCGCTCCTTCGGCCCGCTCCCAGGGCGGCTTCCGCCTGTACACCGAGGCCGACGTCGCCCGCCTGACGGTCGTCCGCCGGATGAAACCGCTCGGCTTCACGCTCGACCAGATGCGCGACCTGCTGGACGCCACCGACCGGCTCGACGCCGCCGGGACGCTTCCGGCATCCGAGCGGGAGGCTCTGCTGGAGCGGATCCGGGGATACGAGCGGGACGCGGCCGAGCAGGTGGAAAAGCTCCGCACCCAACTGGCGCGGGCCGAGGAGTTCGCCGCCACCCTGCGCACCCGCCTCTCCCCGGCTCCCACCTCCGCCCCGTAGCCGGGGGCGCACCGGTCAGGTGCCGCTGTCGCCACGTTCGAGGATCTCCTTGGCCAGCCGCAGTTCGCGCGCGACCGAACCGGGCAGCGTGCGGGCGAGAAGCGGGCCGAGCAGGCGGCCCGGCCCGGGACGGAACCGGAATTCGATCATGCGGGTGACGCGGACTGCCCCGTCCACCGGATCGCAGGTGAAGCACGCGGCGAAGCGGGCCATACGGTGGTTGACCTTGTTCAGGGGCAAGGGGGCCAGCCGGATGTCGATCCGTTCCCCCGGGGTCAGCCGCATCCGGGCCACCGCCTTCGGCTGCGGGAAGGGCAACCCGGGCAGCGCGGGCCGGAACGCGAACTCGGTCAGGTCGCCGTCCCGGCGTACCCAGTAGACCGTGCGGAGCTTGTCGTCGACCTCGGCGTACCGTTCGACGTCCATGACGAAGCCGAGAAAGGCTTCCGCCGTGCAGCCGATGGTCAGTTGTTCTTCGACCCTGGTCATCACGCCTCCCCGCGCCACCTCTCGTACGCCGGCCCGTGGGCCTCGCGTGGTGCCGCACCGCACCACCTGCCCCCGGGGCAGGTGTCTCAGCCCTTGTTCAGGGTGCGGTCCAGCAGGGGAAGCAGGCGGTCCCAGTGGCGCTGGAGTCCGGCGGGGCTGAAGGCCGCGGTGTCGGACATGGTGAAGCCGTGGACGGTGTCGGGGTAGGTCTCGGTGGTGTGGACGACCCCGGCGGTGTCCAGTGCCCGGGTGAACTCACTGAGGGCCTCGGGCGTCATGTCGCCTTCGGCGAGACCGATGTGGACCTCGGCGGTGAGTTCGGACACCAGGCGGTGCGGGCTGTCGGGCGCGTCGGTGACCAGGGCGGCGGGGTGGAAGCCGGCGACGGCGGCCACCCGGCCGGGGTGGGCGGTCGCGGTGCGCATCGCCAGGACGGCGCCCAGGCAGTAGCCCAGCACGGCGACCGGCCCGGCACCGACCTCGGGCTGGGCGGTGAGGAACCGGAGGTAGGCGTCGGCGTCGCGCAGGACGCGCTCGGTGGTGTGTTCCTCGATCAGCGGCATCACCTGGGCGAAGACCGCGGGGCGCGCCTCCTCCCCGATGTGCTCGGGGAGGTCGATCACCGGGGCCGGGCCACGCCGGTAGTAGAGGTTGGGGACGAGCACGTAGTACCCGTGCCCGGCCAGTTCGCGGGCCTTCCGCTCCAGCTCGGGCCGTACGCCGAAGGCGTCCGGGTACAGCAGCACCCCCGGGTGCCGCTCGCCGTGGTCGGGGAAGGCGGCGAAAGCGTCGGCCCGGCCGTCCGGGGTGGGAATCTGCAGGGTCTTGGTGGGCACGGTCTTCCTTCCGCTGAGTGCGCTCGGGCGACGTCGGGCGTGCCGACGTTCCCGGCGCGAACGAACGTATATCGTTAGTCTGCCTAACGCAATGGGGAGGATGGGCGCCATGACCGGAGCCGAAGCCGCGGACCTGCCCGACGACGGCGCGGTCCGGACGCCCGGCCGACTGCGCAGCCAGGCGGGCTGGCTGCTGTCGAAGCTGTCGGCGCGGTCGGACCGGCTGCTGACCGAAGGGCTGGCCCGGACCGACGCCCGCAAGTGGCACTACGCCGTACTCGCCTCCTTGCAGGACCACGGTCCGGGCAGCCAGGCGGCCCTCAGCGGACGCACCGGCATCTACCGCAGTGACATGGTCGGCGTGCTCAACGAGCTGGCCGAGCGCGGTCTCGTCGAGCGGGCCCCGGACCCCGACGACCGGCGCCGCAACATCATCACGATCTCCGTCCGGGGCCGCCGCCGTCTGCACCGTCTCGACACGGTCCTGGACGCCCTCCACGACGAACTGCTCGCACCGCTGAGTCCGGCCGAGCGCGAACAGTTCGTGCGGTTGCTCAGCCGTTTGCTGGACCACCACACCCGGGCTCCCTGACCCCGCGCTCGTACGGGCCGTCACGTCACCGGGCCACCGCGGCACCGGCTCACCAGGCCACCGGGACCTCGGCAGGCATGATGGCCATACGGTTCGGGTGCCAGGGAACCTCGGCCGGCGGTACGGCCAGACGGATGCCGGGCAGCCGGTCGAGCAGGACGCGGAAGGCGACCTCGGACTGGCGGCGGACCAGGTGGGCCCCGGGGCAGTGGTGGCGTCCGTAACCGAAGCGCAGATGCGGGTTGGGGGTGCGGGTGGGGGTGAAGGACTTGGGGTCGCGGAAGGCGGCGGAATCGTAGTTGACCGCGTCCAGGGAGAGCAGGATCATCTCGCCCTCCTTCACCCGGGCCGGGCCGAGTTCCGCGTCCTTGGTGACGAAGCGGGGAATCGCGTTGCCCAGGACGACGCTGCACCGCAGCAGTTCTTCCACGCACTGCGGCATCGTCTCCGGCCCGGCCCGCACCGCGCTCATGACCTCGGGCCGCTGGAGCAGATTGAACGCCGCGACCCCGAGGAAGCTCGCGAAGTCCTCGTACCCGCTGACGAACAGGACGGAGACGATGTTGGAGAGCTGGCGCCGCGTCAGCCCTTGGTGCTCGGCGTTGAGGTCGGCGAGGCGGTCGATGAGGCCGCGCGGCTCGCCGGGGCGCCGGGCGGTCACGTGCGCTTCCATGTACGCGCGGATCTCCTCCCAGTTGCGGGCGAGTTCCTCGGGGGTCGGAGTGACCATGGTCAGGTCCAGGTCGGCCCGTGCGGAGAGCCAGTCGCGGTCCGCGAACGGCAGTCCGAGCAGCCGGCACATGCACTGGGCGGCGACCCACTCCGCGAAGTGCCGCTGGAGGTCGCCGGGGCTGCCGTCCCGGACCATGGTGTCCAGACCCTCGGCGGTGACCTCCGCGACCCAGGCGGCGGGCAGGTCGGGCTGGTCGCGGCCGAGCGCCTTGAGTACTTCGTCGCGCAGTCCGGCCTGCTGGAGGTGGTTCATGGCGTCGAGCAGCTCGGGCGCCAGGATCTGGGCGTCCTGGGTGGGGCTGCCCGCCTCGCCCAGCACGGAGCGGGCGAACGAGCGGTCCCGCAGCACGTGCCGGGCCAGCTCGTAACCGGTCACCAGCCACGCCTGTTCACCGGAGTTGGTGTGCACCCGCGCCACGGGACAGCGGTCGCGCAGCTCGTCGAGTTCGGGGGCGAGCCGGTCGCCGCGGGTGCTGAAGGGGTAGTGCGGGAGGGGCTCGTGGTGGGCGGCCTGTCCGGACGCGGGCGCTTGCGGTGGTGTGGACACGGGAGATGGGCCTCTTTCTCGTTGCTGTGGCGATGTCGCGGTCACGGCCCCGTCCGAGCCCCGGTGGGGGTCCGGGCGGGGCCGTTCTCACCAGCGCACGGGGAGCCGGGCCGGCGCACGCAGCGGGGTGGACTCGTCCCAGTCGATGCTCTCGGCCGGGACGGCGAGTTCGATGTCCGGGAGCCGTTCCAGCAGCACCTGGATCGCGAGGGACAGTTGCATACGGGTCAGGTTCCCGCCGGTGCACGCGTGCGGGCCGTGCCCGAAGGCGATGTGCGCGTTCGGGGTCCGGGCCAGGTCGAGGCGGTCGGGTTCGGCGAACGCCGCCGGGTCCCGGTTGGCGGACGCCGGTACGGGCACCACCGCGTCACCGGCACGGATGTGCTGCCCGTGCAGGGTGAAGTCCTCGGTCGCCACGAGGATGTTGATGGCGTTCATCAGCGGGACGTAGCGCAGCAGTTCCTCGACCGCGGTGGCGGTCCGCTCGGGCGCCGCGCGCAGCGTGCGCAACTGATCGGGGTGGGTGAGCAACGCGAGCAGGGCGTTGCCCGTGTGCTGGATGTTGGTCTTGTAGCCGGCCATGAGCATGGTGACGACAAAGCTCACCACGTCGTCCCGGGTGATCTCACTGTCCGGCCGGCGGGCCCGGTCCAGCAGGAGCCGGATGTAGTCCTCGCCGTCGCCGTCCCGCTCCTTGCGGGCGATGAGGTCGCCGGCGTAGTCCTGCAGGGCGTACAGGGCGGCGAGCACCTCCTCCATCGTCAGTCCCGCGGCGCCCAGGAGTGCGAGGGTGTGCGGCAGGTAGACCTCACGGTCCTCGTACGGCAGGCCGACGGTCTCGCACAGCACCCGCAGGGGCAGCGGCTCGGCGTAGGAGGCGACGAGGTCCGCGGTGCCGTTCTCCGCCCCGGCCACCATCGTGTCGACGAGTTCCCCGGCCATCGCGCGGATCCGGGGTTCCATGAAGGACAACTGCCGCCGGCCGAACATCGGCAGGACGGTACGCCGTACGCGCTCGTGGTGCGCGCCCGTCATCTCCAGGAAGGTCGGCAGGCACGGCGGCGGGGCGTCGGCCCCTTCGCGGGGCGGCCAGGCCGACAGCAGGGGCCGGACCAGTCGCGGGTCGGCGAACGCGGCGCGCGCGTCCTCGTAGCGGCTGATGAGCCAGCCCGTCTCGCCGTTCGGGAGCCGGGCCTTGACGACGGGGGCTTCGGTGCGCAGGCGGGCGTAGGCGCACGGCGGCCCGGCGGTGCCGGGGGCGGTCTCCGGGACGGGGATGAGGGCCTCGGGGGCGGCGGTGCCCGAGGCGGCGGCTTCGGGGCGGCTCATCGACTGTCCTCCGTACGCGGTGCGGCTGTGCTCGGTGGGACGAGGTGGGCGGGTCCGGGCGCGGGTGCGGGTGCTGTTCCGGATCCGGAGGCGGTCCTGGGTTCGGGGGCGGTCCCGGATCCGGAGGCGGTCCTGGATCCGGAGGCGGTCCCGGATATCGGCTCGGCCGCGGATATCTGCTCGGTCCCCGGTATCGGCTCGGTCCCGGATGCGGGCCCGGGGCCTGCTGTCGGGCGTACGAGGTAGCCGGAGGTGAAGAAGTACTCCAGGTAGCGGTCCAGCAGCGCGGCGTCGACCGGTGGGCAGTGCAGCCCGCTGCCGGCCAGCGCCTCCTCGGCGTTGCGCCGCCCCAGGACCGGGAAGGTTCCCTTGAGGTACATCTCCTTGACGGACATGTCGGCGGCGCGGCTGCGGTCCACGCACAGGGACACGAACGGCGCCGTGGCGCTCGTCGGGTTCTCGGCGACGTGCCGGACGAGTTCGCCGACCCATGCGTCGTACGGCAGGGTGCGCAGGGTGAAGCCCGCCGCGCGCATCCGGTCGAGGACGTCCGACAGCATCGCCGGGCGCGGGTTGGTCAGGTGGTAGACCCGGCCGTCGGCCGGCCGGTGCGTGGCGATGTGCACCAGGGACTCGGCGAGATGGTCGACGGGCACGAAGTCCATCGGCAGCTCGATGTCGGGGGCCAGTCCCGTGTCGGCGATCATCTTGAACAGCGAGCAGATGGCCGTCTCGGTGTTGCACGCGCCGTGCGTGCGGTCGCCCGTGACCTCGTACGGCCGGTAGACGGCCACCGGCAGGCCCTGCTCCGCCGCCCGCCGCAGCACCCCTTCGGCGACCCACTTGCTCTCCGCGTAGCCCATGGTCAGCCCGTCGGCGTGGGCCGGCGGCAGGTCTTCGGACACCTCGCGCACCCCGGCGGTGCCGAAGCCCGCGACGACCGCGACGGTGGACACGAAGTGCACCGGCACCCGGCGCCGCGCGGCGATGCGGACGACCTCACGGGTCCCGTCGACGTTCGCCGGGCGCAACTGCTGGTAGGGGTAGAGGAAGTTGACCCGGGCACCGTTGTGCACGATCAGGTCCAGGCGCTGGGCCAGCGCGTCGGCGCGCTCGGCGTCGAGTCCCAGCCGCGGCTGGGTCAGGTCCCCGGGGAAGCACTCCACGCGCTGCCAGTCGGCCTCGTCGAGGTGCAGCCCGTAGCGGGTGAGGGCGGTGCGGACCCGCTGCCGGGCGTGGGCGGGGCTCGTCGCCCGTACGGGGCAGTGGACGCGGGCGGCCGTCGCTCGCAGCAGACGGTGCAGCAGGAATCCGCCGACGAATCCGGAAGCGCCCGTGAGCAGGACGTCCTGCGGGTCGTGCGGGCGTGGTACCGGGCCTTCGGCCGACGGGAGGGCGAAGCCGAGTCCGGTCTCCGCGGCGAAGTCGACGGCCGGCTCCTGGCCACCGGCCGGCCCGCCGGTGCCGCCGCGGACCTTGTGGACGGCGGCGGTGAAGCTTTCGAGGGTGGGCGCGGCCAGCAGCGCCCTGATGAGGGTGGAGCCCAGGGCCGCGTCGAGGCCGAGTGCGGCGAGCGTGCGGGTGACGGCCTCCGAGGCGAGCAGGGAGTCCCCGCCGAGGAGGAAGAAGTCGTCCTGGGGCGTGGGCCGGACGCGCAGCACCTGGTGCCACACTTCCGTGAGGAGGCCGGGCAGACCGTCGGTGGCCTCCGGGCGCCGCGCGGCCTGCGGGGCGTCCGCGGGGCCGGGCGGTGGCGCGGTCGGCTTCAGACGGCTGCGGTCGATCTTGCCGCCGCTGGTGACCGGGAAGCGGTCGAGGGGCACCAGGGCCGGGACGGCCTGCGGGGGCAGCCACGTGGCGCAGTACGCGCGCAGGTCGGGCAGCGACAGCGGGCGGCCGGGGGCGGTGGCCGTGACGTAGGCGGTCAGGGTGTGCGCGTCGACCTCGACGGCCGCTTCGCCGACCTCGGGGTGGGCTCGTAAGCGCGTCTCCACCTCGTCCAGCTCGATGCGTGCGCCGCGCAGCTTGACCTGGCGGTCGAGCCGCCCGCGGTACTCCAGCAGCCCGTCGGCGTGCCGAACGACGCGGTCGCCGGTCCGGTACAGCGGTCCGCCCGGCTCGATCGCGGGCAGCGTCACGAACCGCTCGGCGGTCAGCTGCGGGTCGCCGAGGTAGCCCAGCGCCAGCCCGTCCCCGCCGACGTACAGCTCCCCTTCCTCGCCCGGCCGCGCGGGAGAGCCGTCGGCCCGCAGGACGTGGCAGGTGGAAGCGCCGAAGGGGCGGCCCAGGGGGACGTGCGCGGCGTTCTCGGGGAGGGGGGCGAGCACATGGGCGGTGGAGACCACGGCGTTCTCGGTCGGGCCGTAGAAGTTGACCACCGTGGTACGGGGGCAGGCCGCCAGGACGGCGTTCGCGAGGCGCGGGTCCATCGCCTCCCCGCCGGCGGAGACGAACCGCAGGCCGGCCAGCGCCTCGGGGCGGGTCCGGGCGACGAGGTGGAAGACGCTCGTCGTCAGGTACGCCACGGTGACGCCGCCCGCGTGCACCAGCCGCTCCAGGGCGGTGGGCGAGAGCAGTTCCTCGCGGTCGGCGACGACCAGGCAGGCGCCGGTCAGCAGCGCGCCCCAGATCTCGATGGTCGAGGCGTCGGAGGACAGGCCGTAGGCGTGCAGCACTCCGTCACCCGGGGCGGGCGGTGCGAGGCCGGGGTCGGACAGCACGAGGCGGACCACGCCGCGGTGGGACAGCGCGACGGGCTTGGGCCGGCCGGTCGTGCCGGAAGTGAAGGCGACGTAGGCGCAGTCGGTGGCGGAGCCGGTGGCCCGGTCGGTGGCGGGGCCGGTCGCGCGGACGGGGGCGGGGCCGGTCGCGCGATCAGGGACGGGCTCGTCGAGGGAGCCGATCTCGACCGACACGCGTAGACCGCGAACCCGGCGCGTGCTGCCCGGCAGGACGACCGCCGCGCCGATGCCCGCGTCCTCGGCCATGGCCCGCAGCCGGGCCGGCGGAAGGTCCTCGTCGAGCGGTACGTACGCGCAGCCGGCCTTGAGGATGCCCAGCAGCGCCACCAGCGCCTCCAGGGAGCGGCTGCCGCACACGCCGATCAGGTCACCTGGCCGGACCCCGGCCGCGGCCAGCCGAGCCGCCAACGCGTCGGCATGGGCGTCGAGTTGGCCGTAGGTCAGGGTGCGCTCCCCGTGCCGGGCCGCCGGGGCGTGCGGCAGCGCCGCTGCCTGCGCCTCGAACAGCTCCGGTATGCGGCTGTCCCGTGGGTAGCCGGGTGCCGGTGTGCGGGCGCCCGGGGCCTGGGGCCGCCTGGCTAACGGGCGTGAAGAAACGTACGTGTCGGTCATGTGGTCTCTCTCGCTCCAACGGCTTGCGTGCGGTACGGCGGTGCGCGGGCGGGTCCGCTCAGCGCGGGAGGGCTTCCTCCCCGGCACCCCCTTCGGCGAAGTCGGCCGCGAAGGCCGCGAAGTCGGCGCTGCGCCAGTGCTGCGGGCGCATCCGGAAGGCGATGTCCTCCGTGAGCTGGCCGGAGGTCGCCGCCAGGTATCCGCGGGCCTCCTCGGCGTCCAGGTAGCGGTGGGCCAGGGCCTCGCGCAGGGCCGGGTCCAGCGGGTCGTCGATCGCGGTCACGGGCCCTTCGACGCTGACGTAGCGGTACGGCCGTCCCTCGTCCTGCGCGCAGAGGCTGAACCGCCCGGCGGCGCGCAGGAGCTGGGCCTTGACGGTCTGCCGACCGGTCTCGACGACGACCTCGCCCCCGGGCTCGTAGCTGTACCAGACCGGCACGATCAGAGGCCCCCGGTCGCCCCCTCTGGAGTCCGTCACACCCAGGACCCCCACCCGCGGCTCGGCGAGGAAGCGTTCACGGTCGGGGCGCGACATGGTGGGCAGCATGGGCGGACTCCTGTCTCGGCACTGCGGCTGAAGAGGTGGTGTTGCGGCAAGCTCGCCGCGATAACAATCTTGGGAACGAGGAGATCACTCCCCTGCCGAATGACGGGCAAACATACCCTTTAGGCGGTTTTGAGCCGCTTGCAGCAGGGCACGGCGGGGGCCCCCTGGGGGGCCTCCCCCGCCGAAAACCCCGGCCACCGCGCCCGCTTGGCGTCCCGTCACGCGCGACACCTCGGCTTACCGACCGTAACGCGCGAACACCGTACGGAGCCGATGCGGCACCACCTCACGCCCGCGCCGCCCCGGCAGGCCGACTTGAAGGAGATGCACGCGCGGCAGCCCGCCATCGCGAACGGGCAGCGGAACTTCTTCGCCAGCACGCACGGGACGCGGGCGAACAGCAGGGACACCCAGGCGCGAAGACGCGCTTCACGGCGCGCGGCGACGGGCTCCACAGCAACCCCCGGGGCAGCGCCTACCGCCTCCGTGAATACGAATACCGAGCCGTCGGCCGCCCCACAGGGGACGCGTCACCCAGCCTGCGGAAACGGTCCGCCGAGGCCAGCGACCGCGCGCGAGCCCTGTCCACTTCCAGCCGGCCCCGCCCGAACCACACCGAAGCGACCCCGAGCCGCACGGAAGGTCTTGACGCGCGGCGACGCATCAACACAACGGGCCGCCCTGGATGTCCGCGAGGCCGCACAGCCGGAGGGCGACCGACCGGCCGGGCCGGCGGTTCACCCCTCGGACCGGGCGCGCAGAGGGAAAGCCCGCGCCCCGCACCCCGAACCCCACCCCAGCCAGAACCAGTTGGAAGCTCTCACCAAACCCTTGCCCCCTCACCCCCTCACGGTTATAACTTATAACTAGCGCAAGAGCTTCTAGCCCAGTGGAGCGGGCGTACGCCGCGGCTGCGCGCCCCGCGCCGCGCTCCACCGAACCGAGGGATCCGCATGACCACCACACTTGAGCCACCCCGCGCCCGCTCAGCCCGACGCGTGCCGCTGTCGTCGACCCTCTCCTCCTGGGCGGTCCCCGTCATGGTCGTCGGTCAGTTCGCCCTGCTGTCGGGCATCCCGGTCGTGATCGCGCTGGCCGGTGTCTTCCGGCAGGTGCGGGACCGGACGGTGCGCTGGGCCGCGGTCCTGCTCGCCGTCACGTACGCCGTCCCGCTCACCGTCTGGCTGACGCGGGCCGACCCCGCGCAGAGCCTGTCCAAGGACATGCACCCCGCGTTCGCCGTGCTGATGGTCGTCGCGTCCGCCGCGCTCATCGTCACCCTCCACCGGGCCCGCACCCGGCGCCCGACCGCACGGTGACACCCACCGCCCGGACCTGACCGCGCACCCGCCCGACCGTCGACCGACACCCCACGCCCCCAACGACCCGACGCCACCGCCACCGCCACCGCCACCGCCACCGCCACCGCCACCGCCACCGCCACCGCCAAGGGGAACACCATGCCCGCCATTCGCAGCACCAGCGTCCGAGCCGCCCTGCTCACCGTCCCGCTCGCCCTCGGTCTCCTCGGAACCGGCGCCGTACCCGCCGGGGCCACCCCCTCGCACCCCGCCAAGTCCCTCACCTGCCGCGGCGAAGGCGTCGACCCGGACGCGGCCGTCCGCCACCGCACCGAAACCGTGATCCACGCGCCGCTGCACACCCTGTGGGAGTTGCAGACCGATGTGGCGCGCTGGCCCGCCTGGCAGTCCTCCGTCGAGACCGCGGAACGCCTCGACCACGGACCGCTCCGCAAGGGCTCGGCGTTCCGGTGGACGACCCCGATTCCCCCCAACCCCGCGACCCCCGCCACCGACCTGGAGGTCACTTCCACCGTCGAGCAGATCAAGCGCGGCTCCTGCCTGCGCTGGACCGGGCCGGCGTCCGCCGAAGGGCTGCGTATCGACGGTGTCCACGTATGGAACTTCACCGAGGTCCGCGGCGGCGTCCGGGTGAGCACCGAAGAGACGCACACCGGCGACCAGGTCGAGGCGAACGTCCCCGCCGCGACCCGAATTCTTGGCGAAGGCCTCGAAAAGTGGCTGCGCGAGCTGAAGGCCGCCGCCGAAGCCTGCGCCCACCACCAGGCCGGGTAGGACCGGGCCCGGCCATGCAGGAGGCGGCTCCGGCGGGACGGCCGGGGTTGCCTCCTTCGCGGTGTGCGGCCGGGGTCAGACGTACGACTGGAGCGTGCCGCGCCGCCGGACGTCGAGGGTCGCGCAGTGGAACGACCCGCCGAACGGCGCGTAGTGCAGCAGGTCGCACGGGATGGGCTCGAATCCCCACTTCTCCAGCGCGCGCAGCATCCCGGTGTGGTGCCGTTCCGCGATCACCCGCTTCTCGTCGACCATGAGGACGTTCATGCTGAGCCACTTGCCGCACAGCGAGGTGAGTTTGAGCAGCCGGCCGTCGACCGGGGTGGGTTCCGGGGCGACCAGGACGTCCCACGAGGACAGCACGTCGGGCAGCCGGTCCACATCGACGTATTCGGGGTTGACCAGCACCTTGCCGGGTGCGAGCAGCACGAAGGTGGTGTCGATGTGCATCGGGGTGCGGCAGCGGCTCTCGATCTCGTGGATGCGGTAGCCGGGGCCGAGGTGGCGGCGCAGCCAGTCGATGCCCATCCGGTTGGTGACGTTGCTCCGGGTGACGAACAGGTCGCGTCCCGCGCGGACGAAGTCCGCCGCGTCGAACACCGGCTCGAACTCGGTGAGGATGTAGCGCATCGGCTCGCCCGCCTCGGGGACGCGGAACTCCGCGTCGAACAGTTCGTCCGTGAGCTGCGGTCTCGGCGCCGCCGTCCAGCGCGCGCCCCGCCGGAAGTAGTCCTTGACGACCGTGCGGTAGGAGTGCGACTCGAAGTACCGGCACGGCCAGGCCATCGGCGTCTCGATGATCTCGTCGCCGATCACCAGCAGGCTGTCGCGGGGGCAGGTGTTGCAGAATCCACGGGACGACCAGTCGGGGGTGCCGAAGCGCTGCCGGTGGTCGACCACGTCCGGGCGCCGGACGGTGACGTCGAGCGACTCCAGGAGGGCGATGAACCCGTCGAGTTCCCGCTGGGCCCGCTCGACCAGCACGCGGGGGTACTTGTAGCCGGCGGCGAGCCCTTGGAGGCGTGCCGCCCATGGCGGGATGTTGCAGGTCACGACCGGGTGGTGGGACGGGATCGTCGCGCCGTCGAGGCGGCCTACGACGATCTCCTCCAACGGGTCCCACTCGTTGTGGGAATTGACCGGCGGAGCCGGGCTCTCCTCGGTGTCGGGCGCCGCGGCCGAGGGGGCCGTCACCTCGCGTGGCCCACGGCCCGTGCGCGGGCGTCGCCGCCCGCCGCCGTCAGGACGCCGGGTGTCCGCACTGCCACCGCCATGCTCGACCGCCTTCGATCGTGGACGCCAGTTCCCCCCAAGTGAACGTGGGAGACAGGTTCGCGTCAACGAACAGGGCCGTGGCCGTCGCTCACCTCGTGGGCCGCGGGACCGGCAACTGGGCCCAGACCGTCTTGCCCGTGTGGTCCGGGCGGGTCCAGCCCCAGGACTCGCTGAGCCGGTCGATGATCCACAGGCCCCGTCCCTCCTCCGCCATGAGGTCCGGAGCCGCGAGGGCCGGGACGGCACGGCTGGAGTCGGAGACGGCGCACAGGACGCCGGCCTCCTGGTGCGCCAGTGCCAGCCAGGCCGCGCACACCAGGTCCGGCCGGGACTCTGCGGCGTCCGGGCCCCTGGGGGCGGCGTGGCGCAGGGCGTTGCCGGTAAGTTCCGAGACCACCAGGACCGCGTCCGAGACGACCGGCGCGCACACGCCCCACCCTTCGAGGGTGGCGGCGGTGAAACGGCGGGCTTCCGCGACGGCGCTGTAGGCGCCGCTGAGCGCGCACACGGCGAAGGCGTCGAGGCCGGTCGTCGGCTGTCCCTCCCCCGTTTCCTCGTGGCGCACGTCGTGCACGGTGGGTGCCGGATGTGTAGTCATCACGATCTCCGCCATGGGGCATTTCGGGGGCTGGGCCGCGCAGTTCAGGAGGGCTAATATCCTCGTCGGCCGCCTTCCGCTGCAAGTACATCTGCAATTGCAGCGGTAAGTACGGCCGCGTGGGGGCCCGTTTCACGCCACCGTACGTACGGGGCCGTACCGGGCGGAGCCAGATCGTCCAGTAAGGAGACAAGGGTATGGAGTCATTGCCCAACGGCATATGCGCCAGTGCCATCGAGGGTGCGGTGTGGCGCAAGAGTTCCCGCAGCAACCCCAACGGGAACTGTGTCGAGCTGGCCGTTCTCGCCGACGGCGGGGTGGCGGTACGCAACTCCCGGCACACGGGAGGGCCCGCACTGGTCTACACCCGTGACGAGATGGCGGCCTTCGTCCAGGGAGCCAAGGACGGCGATTTCGACGACCTGGCCGGGGCCGGCTGACGCATATGTCGGCTGGATAGTCACCTCCGCTGTACGAACAGTTGAGGCGATGGGACACTGAGCGTTCACCCGACCAACAGGGGAGTCACCATGGTCGCCGCGCAGCCGGGGCGCATCCCGCCCCCGCGCCGTCACATCGAACATCCCCGGGGCGGACCGACAGTCCTGCGGATCATTCTGGGAACGCAGTTGCGCCGGCTGCGAGAGGCGGCGGGCGTCACCCGTGAGGCGGCCGGCGACGCCATCCGCGGGTCACACGCCAAGATCAGCCGGCTGGAGCTGGGCCGCGTCGGCTGCAAGGAACGCGACGTGGCCGACCTGCTGACGCTCTACCGGGTCACGGACGAGCAGGAGCGCGCCGAGTTCCTGGCGCTGGCCCGCGGGACCAGCACACCCGGGTGGTGGCACCGCTACAACGACGTACTGCCCACGTGGTTCGAGACACTCATCGGCCTGGAGGAGGCCGCCTCCGTCATCCGCACCTACGAAGTGCAGTTCGTGCCCGGGCTGTTGCAGACGCCGGAGTACGCCCATGCGGTCTGCCGCCTCGGCAATCCGCAGGCGTCCAGGAAGGAGATCGAACGGCGGGTGGAACTGCGCCTGCGACGGCAGGCGCTGCTCACCGCGCCCGGCGCGCCCCGGGTGTGGGCGGTGCTGGACGAGGCGTCCCTGCGACGCCCGCTCGGCGGCCCGGACATCATGGCGGGCCAGTTGCGGCATCTGCTGGCCATGTCGCAGTTGCCCAACGTCACCGTGCAGGTCGCCCCGTTCCATCTCGGCGGGCACGCGGCGGCGGGCGGGCCGATCACGATTCTGCGCTTCCTGGAGCCGGACCTGCCGGACATCGTCTATCTGGAGCAACTGACCAGTGCGCTCTACCTGGACAAGCGCGACGACGTGGACCACTACCTCGCGGTGATGGACCGGCTCAGCGCCCAGGCCGAGTCCCCTCGCGGAACCCAGGCCATCCTGGAGGAGCTCATCGGGGGCTCGGAGGAGGACTGACCCGGACGGGGCACCGGGCGTCGACGGTGCCCCGGGCGGGGGCCGGGGCGGAAGAGGGCAGCGTCCCCGCCGGGAAGGCCGGGCGAAGACACCGTCGCCCCTACCGCTTGCGGGCGACCCCGCCGTACTCGATCCACTCCATGGTGAGCTGCTTGGGCCCGATGTCCGCGTCCGGCTTCCAGGTCGACACCTCCACCAGGCCCGGTTCGAGGACCTCCAACCCGTCCAGGAACGAGGCCAGTTCGGCCGCCGTGCGCACCCGGCCCCACTGGCCCTGGGTGCTGACCCGCATGAACTCGGTGACGAAGTCACGGGTTTCCTGGTCCTCGCTGACCAACTGGCACACGACCAGGAAGCTGCCCGGCACCAGGCGTTCCGCGACCCGCCTGATCAGGCCGGCGGGGTCGTCGTCGTCGGGGATGCAGTGCAGCACGGACACGAACAGCGCGGCCACCGGCTGGTCGAAGTCGATCAGCCGTTCCACCTCGGGGTGGCTCAGGATGCCTTCGGTGTCGCGCATGTCGGCCTGGATGACCGCGGTGTTGCGGTTCTCCTCCAGCAGCGCACGGCCGTGGGCCAGCACGATGGGGTCGTTGTCCACGTAGACCACCCGCGACTCCGGGGCGACCCGCTGGGCGACCTGGTGGACGTTGTCCTGGGTCGGCAGACCGGACCCGTGGTCGATGAACTGCCGTACGCCCTGCTCCTGTGCCAGCCAGTGGACCACCCGCCGAAGGAACCGGCGGTTGTTGACCGCCAGGACCCGCGTGCTCGGCACGACCTTGTCCAGCTCCTCGCACGCCTCGCGGTCCACGGCGTAGTTGTCCTTGCCGCCGAGGTAGTAGTCGTACATCCGCGCCACGCTCGGAACGCTGACGTCGACGGTGCCGGACTGTGGTCGCACTTCCTGGCTCATTCGCTGCTCTCCCGTCGCTCAGGCACCCCGCTGAGGCACCACGACCGGCCGTCTCACGGTGTGACCGTGCCGGTACGGCGTCCAACATACCCAGCTCGGGGCGGCTGTTGCAGGTGCACGGGCCCGGTCCGTCACGCACCGGGCCGACGGGCGGGGGTAACGGCCGGGCCGGTGACCAGGGCCGAACGGCCCCTCCTTCTCCTCCCGGTTTTCTTCGGAGCGTCTCCGGGCCGTACGGATCCGGCCGGTCCGGCTCCGGGGCGGCCGCGGGCGCGCGAGGCACCGGGACGTCCGGTCGGGAGGAGGAGCTGCGCCGGCACCGTTCCGCCCAGTCGGCACGGCGAGTTGACCGGCGGTCAGCGGGCGCCCACCGCCCGAACCAGGCGTCACCCACCCCATCGCCCGCTTTAGTTGACAAGCGCCCCACAACCTGGCGTACGCTCCCCGGGCACTTCATTCGCTGGAGCGGACGCTACTCGTGACGCCCGGCATCCGCCCGGTCCCGTGACACGGAGGTCTGCACGATGAAAGCCTTGATGTTCAAAGCTCCCCTGCAGGCCGTGCTCACCGAGCGCGACGTGCCGGAGCCCGCGCCCGGCGAGGCGCTCGTACGGCTCGCCTACAACTCGATCTGCGGCAGCGACCTCTCCTTCTACAAGGGGGTCTGGCACGGCTTCACCTACCCCGTGGTGCCGGGGCACGAGTGGAGCGGAACCGTGGTCGAGGCCGGCGGGGCCGCCGCCGACCTGGTCGGCCAGAACGTGGTCGGCGACCTCACCGTCGCCTGCGGAAGCTGCCGGCACTGCACCGTCGGCAAGCCCACCCTCTGCGCCGACCTGCAAGAACTCGGGTTCACCCGGGACGGCGCGTGCGCCGAGTACATGACCGTGCCGACGGGCAACCTGCACCGGCTGCCCGAGGGCCTCTCGCTGCGCGAGGCCTCCCAGGTGGAACCCCTCGCCGTGGCGCTGAACGCGGTCGACCGGCTCGCGGTCACGGCCGGCGAGAAGGTGGCGATCACCGGCGCCGGCGGCATCGGCCTGCTGCTCGCCCAGGCCGTACGGCTGCGCGGCGGCGAAGTCACCGTCCTCGCCGAGCCGGTGACCGAGCGGCGCCAGGCGGCCCACGCGCTGGGGGTGCCGCACACCGTCGGCGGCGACCCCGGCGAGCTGGTCGGGTTCGTCGAGAAGCACCCCGAGCTGACTCCGGACGTGGTGCTGGAGGCGTCCGGCTACCCCCTCGCCGTGCAGGAAGCGGTGGAGGCTGTCCGCTCTGGCGGACGCATCGGTCTGATCGGCTACCGCATCGAGGAAGCCGCGCCGATGGCCCCCCACCACATCGTGGTGAAGGTCCTCTCCCTCCAGGCATCGATGGGACCGGGGGACCGGTTCGGCGAGGCCATCGAGCTGCTGGCCGCCGGGGCGGTCGACGTGGACGCGCTGCTGAGCCACGAGTTCGGCCTGGCCGACCACGCCCGGGCGCTGGACGTGGCGCTGCGCCGCGCCGACGGCAACACCCGCTCGTACTTCAACCTCCGCGCCTGACCGCCCGGCCGTTCTCCCCCACTCCCCCAGCCCCGTGCTCAGGAAGGACGATCAGATGACCCGGTCCCTGGCCGTGCAAGGCGGCAGTCCGGTACGTACCCGCCCCTGGCCCCTGTGGCCGCAGCCGGCTCCCGGCGCGGTCCGGGCGCTGGAGGGGGTGCTCACCTCCGGCCGCTGGTCGATCAGCGGCCCCTACCGGGGCGCCGCGTCCCAGGAGCGGCGCTTCGCGCAGGCGTTCGCCGCGTACAACGGGGTCGAGCACTGCGTACCCGCGGCCAGCGGCACCGCCAGCCTGATGCTCGCCATGGAGGCGTGCGGCATCGGCGCCGGCGACGAGGTCATCGTCCCCGGGCTGTCCTGGGTGGCGTCCGGTTCGACCGTGCTCGGCATCAACGCGGTCCCGGTCTTCTGCGACGTGGACCCCGACACGCTGTGCCTGGACCCCGCCGCCGTGGAGAGCGCGCTGACCGAACGCACCAAGGCGATCGTCGTCGTCCACCTGTACTCGGCGGTCGCCGCCATGGACGCGCTGCGCGCCCTGGCCGACCGGCACGGGCTGCCGCTGCTGGAGGACTGCGCGCAGGCGCACGGCGCGGAGTACCGCGGCGTCAAGGTCGGCGCGCTGGCCACCGCCGGGACCTTCAGCATGCAGCACAGCAAGGTGCTCACCAGCGGTGAGGGCGGCGCCGTCATCACCCGGGACGCGGAGTTCGCGCGCCGGGTGGAGCACCTGCGCGCCGACGGGCGCTGCCTGGCCGGGCAGCCCGTCGGCGACGGGCGGATGGAGCTGGTGGAGACCGGTGAACTGATGGGTTCGAACCGGTGTGTGTCGGAGTTCCAGGCGGCACTGCTCGTCGAGCAGCTCGGGGTGCTGGACGAGCAGAACGAGCGGCGGCGGCGCAACGCCGCGCTCCTGGACAAGCTGCTGGCCGACGCCGGTTACCGGCCGCAGACGACGTCCGAGGGCACCAGTACCCGTACGTACTACACCTACGCCGCCCGGCTGCCCGAGGGCGAGCTGACCCACGTGGACGCGGCGGCCGTCGCCGAGGCGCTCACCGCCGAACTCGGCTTCCCCGTCGCCCCGTGCTACGCGCCGATCACCCGCAACCGCCTGTACGACCCCAGGAGCCGTGGCCGCTTCGCGCTGGGTGTCCAGCACGAGAGCCGTATCGATCCCAAGCGCTTCGAGCTGCCCGTGTGCGAGGAAGCGGCCCGGCGCACCGTCACCGTGCACCACGCCGCCCTGCTCGGGGACGAGAACGACATGCATGACATCGCGACGGCCTTCGGCAAGGTCGTGCGGCACGGCGCCCTGCTGACCGGCTGAAGGCGGCGGGCCGCAGCCGGCCCGCCCGAGCAACCGTCCCGCGACCCGCCCACGAAATCGGGGAGACCATGCACGTCACGGCCATCACCATGGAAGACACCAGCTTTCCCTACCGGCTCGGTACCGAGTGCGCCGAGGAGATCGTCGCGCGCCTCGGCGCCCGCGCGGCCAGCCGCTACCTCGTGGTGTGCGACACCACGGTGGCCGCGCTCTACGGACGCGACCTGGTCGCCCGGCTGGAGAAGGACGCCGGTCCCGCCGTCCTGCTGACCCACCCGGCGGGCGAGGTCCACAAGCGCATCGGCACCGTCGGCGACCTCGCCGAGCAGGCCCTGGCCGAGGGCGCCGACCGGCGCAGCGTCGTGGTGGCGCTGGGCGGCGGCATCACCGGCAACATCGCCGGGCTGCTGGCCTCCCTGCTGTTCCGCGGCATCACCCTGGTGCACGTGCCCACCACCGTGGTGGCGATGCTGGACTCGGTGCTGTCGCTGAAGCAGGCGGTCAACGCGAGTTTCGGCAAGAACCTCGTCGGCACCTTCTACCAGCCGGCCGAGGTGCTCGCCGACACGGCGATGCTGCGCACGCTCCCGGCGCGGGAACTGCGGTCGGGCATGGGCGAGGTGGTCAAGAACGCGCTGGCCATCCGCCCGTCGATGATCGAGCGGCTCTCCGCGGAGCTGCGGCCGGACGCGCACTACGAGGACGGCGCGATGCGGTGGATCATCGAGGAGAGCGTGGCCGCCAAGGCGCAGGTGACCGGTGCGGACAAGCACGAGCGCCGGGACGGTCTGGTGCTGGAGTACGGGCACACCACCGGGCACGCCATCGAGCACGCCGCGCGGGGTGAGGTCGCGCACGGCGCGGGGGTGGCCATCGGGATGATCGTGGCCGCCGAGGTGTCCCGGCTGCTCGGGCACGCCTCCGGTGACCTGGTCGGTCTGCACCGCGAACTGGTCGCCAAGGCAGGTCTGGAGGGGTCCGTCCCGGCACTGGTGGACCCGGCGGACGTCAAGAACTGGCTGACCTACGACAACAAGCGCGGCTATCTGCCCTGCCCGCCCGCCTCCACCCCGATGGTGCTGCTGTCCGCTCCCGGCCAGGTGCTGCGCAGCGGCCCGCTGCCGCTGGTGCCCGTGCCGCTGGAGCTGCTGGGCCGCGCCGTCGACGCGCTGGCGGCACCCGCCGGGCAGTCGGCCGGCGCGGAGCGCCTGTCCCCCGCCCCGGCTTGACCTGCGGCAGGCCAACGCCCCCGTCCCTGTTCCCGCCGTCCGTTCCGTCCCGTGTGGAGTTCTAGTGCGTGTGCTGCGGCTGACCCCGTTCTTCCACCACGACCAGGTCGAGAGCTGGCCCGCCGAGTACGACGCCGTCGGCGGGATGCAGGTGCAGATCCTGCGGCTGTCGCGTGAGCTGGCGGCGCGCGGCGTCGAGCAGCAGGTGCTGACCGTCGGCTTCCCCGGCCTGCCGAAGCGGCGTCTGGACCGGCCGGGGCTGGTGGTGCGGGTGACCCGCGCGCCGCTGCCCCCGATCCGGTCGCAGCTCACCGGGCTCGTCGGCCTCAACCAGGCATGGCTGGCCGGGGCGTTGGCCGCCTGTGTGCGGCTGCGCCGGCGGTGGCGTCCCGACCTGATCCATGTGCATGCCGACGGGCAGTTGTGGGCACTGCTGGCCGGGCCGCTGGCGGCCCGGGTGATGGGTGTGCCGTACTGCCTGACGCTGCACTGTTCACGGCTGTCGGTCTACGAGCCGATGTCCCGGGTCGACCACTTCCAGCACCGGCTGGTGCGCGCCGTCGAAAGTCACGCGGTGCGGCGCGCGGCCCGGGTGTCCGCCCTGACCTCCCGTACCGCGGGTGTCGTCGCCCGGGCCCTGTCGATGGACCCCGCGTCCATCGACATCGTGCCCGACTCGGTAGGCGACCTGTCGCCCCGGCCCGCCGGGGAGGTGGCCGGGCTGCGGCGTTCGCTGGAGATCGCGGACGGGACCGCCCTGGTCGGTTACGTGGGGCGGGTGGCGCACGAGAAGGGGTGGCGGGACTTCGTCGCCCTGGCCCGCCGTTGGCAGTCGCTGCCGGGGACACCGCCCGCGGTATTCCTGGTGGTCGGGGACGGGCCGCAGCGCGAGCGGATGGGCAAGGCCGTCGCCGACGCGGGGCTGACCGACCGGTTCCGCTTCACCGGCTTCCTGCCGCACGCCGACATCCCGGCGGTGATGACCGCGCTGGACGTGCTGGTCATGCCGTCGGCCCACGAGGAGCTGGGCGGCAGCGCCATCGAGGCCATGATGTGCGGCACGCCGGTCGCCGGTTACTCGGTGGGCGGGCTGCGGGAGACCGTGGGCACGGTCACGCCGGGTCTCCTGGTGCCGCGCGGGGACGTGGCCGCCCTCACCGACGCCGTACGCGGCGTCGTGGAGGAGCCCGCGGGCCCCCGGGGGCGGGTGACCGGTGCCCGGGAGCGGCTGCGTACGGCGTACGGCAGCGGGTCGGCCACCGACCGGGCGCTGGAGCACTACGCCCATGCGCTGCGTGCCGCGGGAAGCGCGCGATGAGCGCCCCGCCCGCCCGTACCGGGTCGCTGTGGCGCTGTGCCCGCCATCTCCGGCCGCACCGCTGGCTGATGGCGGGGGCCTGCGCCGCCGCCCTCGGCTCGATGCTCGCCGGGCTGTCCATGCCGCTGGTCCTCCAGCGGCTGGTGGACGGTCCCGTCGCGCACAAGGACATGGCGGCGCTGCCGTGGACCCTCATCGGCTTCACGGTGCTGGGGTGCCTGGAGGCCGTACTGCTGGGGGCCCGCCGGCTGCTGGTCGTCCGGCCGTCGACACGGCTGGAGACGACGCTGCGGGCGGACCTGTTCCGCCATGTGCAGCGGCTGCCCTCCTCGTTCCACACCCGTTGGAGTTCGGGGCAGTTGCTGTCCCGAACGGTTTCCGACATCGCCGAGCTGGGCCGGTTCTTCGCGTTCTCCGCGGTGTATCTGCTGGTCAACACGGCGGCGTTGGTGGCGGGCCTGGCCGTGCTGGCATATCTGTCGCCGTTCCTCGCGCTGATCGTGCTGGTGACGTATCTGCCGATGGTGCTCGCCACCATCCTCTTCGAGAAGCGCTTCCACGTGGCGGCCCGCTCCGCGCAGGACCAGAGCGGTGATCTCACCACCACCGTGGAGGAGTCGGTGCTGGGCATCCGCGTGCTGAAGGCGTTCGGCCGCGGCCCGGAGACCGTACGCCGCTACACCGCGCAGGCCCGCGCGCTGCGCCGTACCGAACTGCGCAAGATCTCCCTGACCGCCGCCCTGTGGTGGCTGATCACCGCCCTGCCCGAGGTGGGCATCGTCGCCCTGATGGGATTCGGCGGCTACGGCACCGCCACCGGCAGTCTGACCCTGGGCACCCTGATGGCGGCGATCACCGTCGCCACCTACCTGCGCTGGCCCGCCGACACACTGGGCTGGCTGATCGCCGACGCCAGCACCGCGGCGTCCGCCGCCGACCGGTACTGGCAGCTACGGGACGTCCCGCTCGCCGTGCGCGAACCGGCCGCCCCCCGCCCGCTGGCGAGTCCGGTGCGCGGCGAGCTGCGCGTCGAGGACGTGCACTACCGGCTGCCGGACGCCGGCGAAGCGGTACTGCGCGGCATCGACCTCACGGTGCGCCCCGGCACCACCCTCGCCCTCGTCGGTGCCACCGGCTCGGGCAAGTCCACCCTCGTCTCGCTGCTGTCCCGGCTGGACGACCCCACCCACGGCCGGATCACGCTGGACGGCACCGATCTGCGCGATCTCTCCCTGGACGCGCTGCGTTCGGTGGTGACCTGCGCGTTCGACGATCCCGTGCTGTTCTCGGGGACCGTACGGGACAACGTCGCCCTCGGCCTGCCCCCCGAGGAGCGCGACGACGCCCGGATCTGGGAGGCACTGCGGCTGGCGCACGCCGCCGACTTCGTCGCGGCCCTGCCCGACCAGCTCGCCACCCGGGTCGGCGAGGAGGGGGTGGGCCTGTCCGGCGGGCAGCGGCAGCGGCTGGCGCTCGCCCGCGCCGTACTGCCCCGCCCCGCCGTCCTGGTCCTGGACAACGCGCTGTCCGCGCTCGACGTGCACACCGAGCGGGAGGTGGAGGCGGCGTTGCGCACCGTGATGGCGAACGTCACCACCGTCCTCGTCGCCCACCGTCCGGCCACCCTGCGCGCGGCGGACCGGGTCGCGCTGATCGCCGACGGGCGGGTGGCCGCGACCGGCACCCACGACGAACTCATGGCCACCGACCGGCGCTACCGCCACCTGCTGCGGTCCCCGGTCAACGACCTGGTGCCGGACGGGCCGCAGGGCCCGCCGTCCCCGGACCCCGCACGGAAGGTACGCGCCTGATGCCCGAGGACCGGCAGGAGAACGACCCGGCCGCCCCGCTGTCGGGCGCCCCCGGGCCGGACGTGGACCGCGCGGCGGACGAGGCCGACGGCAGGCCGGACGACCGGCGGCTGCGGGAGCGCCGCAACCAGTTGCTGCGCACCCTGCTCGCGCCCGAGCGACGCCGGCTGACCCGCGCCGTCGCCCTGGCGCTGCTGGAGAACGTCTGCGCGCTCGTCACCCCGCTGCTGATCGCCGCCGCCATCGACCGGGGCGTGCCCGCGGCGGCGGACGGCCGCTGGGGTCCGCTGACCGCCTACGCGGCTCTCGCGCTGACGGCCGGGACGGCCACCGCCACCCTGCGGTACGGCTTCCTGCGCTACTCCGGGAACATCGCGCAGACCCTGCTGTTCCGGCTGCGCTGCCGCACCTTCGCGCACGCCGTGCGGCTGCCGCTGTCCTACCACGAGTCCGCGCCCTCGGGCAGCGTCGTCGCCCGGCTCTCCAGCGACGTGGAGTCGGTCGAGGAGGTGCTGGAGATGGGCCTGGACGGCCTGTTCTCCGCCCTGTTCTCGATGGTCGGGACGGTGGCCGTGATGCTCTGGCTCGACCTGCCGATGGCCGCCGTCGTGCTCGCCCTGTTCGTCCCGCTGTACCTGCTCACCCGCTGGTTCCGGGACCGCTCGCGCCGCGCCTACCGGCGCACCCGGGGCGCCACCGAGCGGATCGTGCAGCACACCGGCGAGACGTACAACGGCATCCGCGCCGTGCAGGCGTTCCGCAAGGAGGACGAGAACACCGCGCGGCTGCGGGAGACGGACGCCGCCTACGCCACGGCGCGGGCCGCCTCGGGACGGGTCAGTGCCTGCTTCAGCGGCGGCGTCAAGCTGATCGGCAACCTCTCGCTGGCCCTGCTGCTGGCCCTCGGCGCGTTCCGTATCGCGAGCGGCCATCTCGAAGCGGGCGCGCTGACCGCGTTCCTGCTCTACGTGCACCGGCTGTACGACCCGATCGACGAACTCGCCTCGTTCGCCAACGCGTTCTCCGCCGCCTCGGCCGGACTGGAGCGGATCGGCGTCCTCTTCCACGCGCCCGACGCGCTGCCCGAGCCCGCCGACCCCAGGCCGCTGCCCGCGGTGTCCGCCCCCGGCCGCGTCCGCTTCGAGGACGTGCGCTTCCGCTACGGCGCCGCCTCCCCGCACGTACTGGCCGGGCTGGACCTGGACCTCGCGCCCGCGGAGACCGTGGCCCTGGTCGGCACGACCGGGGCGGGCAAGTCGACGCTGGCCAAGCTGCTGGCGCGGCTGTACGACCCGACGGGCGGCCGGATCACCCTGGACGGGGCCGACCTGCGCGAGGTGGCCGACGCCGAACTGCGCTCCGCCGTCTGCATGGTCACCCAGGAACCGTTCCTCTTCTCCGGTTCCGTGGCGGACAACATCGCCCTGGGCCGGCCGGACGCCACCCGCGAGGACATCGTCGCGGCGGCCGAGGCCGTCGGCGCGCACGGTTTCGTCAGCGCGCTGCCGGAGGGGTACGACAGCGACGTCCACAAGCGCGGCGCCGGTCTGTCGGCCGGCCAGCGGCAACTCGTCGCGCTGGCCCGGGTGATGCTGGCCGCGCCCCGCGTCCTGATCCTCGACGAGGCCACCTCCAGCATGGACGCCCCCACCGAGCGGGCCGTGCACACGGCCCTGCACCGGGTGCTGGCCGGCCGCACCGCCCTGATCATCGCCCACAGCCTGACCACGGCCGCCATCGCCGACCGGGTGCTGGTCCTGGAGAACGGCGTGGTCGTGGAGGACGGGCCGCCGGCCGTACTGGCGGCGGGCGACGGGCCGTTCGCGGGCCTGTACCGCGGCTGGCTGTCCGCGACCGACGGGCGCACCCACCACCCCGCGCACCACTGACCGCCGCCGATCACCGACCGCCGCCCATCACCGACCGAAAGGCAAGCACGCCATGGAGCACCTACGGGGACCCTCGCCGCTGGCGAATCCCGGCGCCCGGCACCCGGAACTCCTGGGGCCCGCGCACCGCGACGGTTTCGGCGACGAGGCCGCGGACCGCGTGTGGGACGTCTGCGTCATCGGCAGCGGGGCGAGCGGGGCCGTCGCCGCGGACCGGCTGGTCCGTCAGGGGCTCGACGTCCTGATGGTCGAGGAGGGCTTCCGGCTCGCCGAGCACGTGGACCTCGACGAGGCCGAGACCCTGTGCCGGCAGGCCGTCGCCCGTGACGACGAGGGCAACTGGACCGACGAGGGCTGGCCGTGGACCACCTCCAACCTCGGCGGCGGCACCGTCTTCTACGGCGGTGCCTCGTTCCGCTACCAGCCCTTCGACTTCGACCCGGGCACCCGCATCGACACCGGCACCACCGAAGTGCGCTGGCCGTACACCCTCGCGGAACTGGCGCCCTACTACGAGGTGCTGGAGCGGCGCCTGGGGGTGTGCGGCGGCCCGCCGGCCGAGGGCGCGAACGGCGCGCGGCACAGCCGCGGCCCCGCCCACGAGCCGTCCGCCGCCGCGCGGGTGCTGTACACGGCCGGTGAGTCGCTGGGCTACCGGCCCTTCCCCACGCCGCTGGCCATCAACCGTGACCCGTACCAGGGCCGCGCCGGATGCGACCGGGTCTCGCTGTGCGTCAGCCACGCGTGCCCCACCGGCGCCAAGGGTGATGTCGTCGCGGTCTTCCTGGCGCCGCTGGCCGCCCACCCCAACTTCACGCTGCGCACCGGCGTCCGCGCCGTGCGCCTGGAGCAGGACCGCACCGGGGAGGTCTCCGCGCTGCGCTGCCTGGACCGGGTGAGCGGGCAGTCGAGGGGGGTGCGCGCCCGCGCGTTCGTCCTGGCGTGCAACGCGATCCAGACGGCGGCCCTGCTGCTGCGGTCCCGTACGACGTACTCCCCCACCGGTGTCGGCAACCACTCCGGCATGGTGGGGCGGGGCCTGTGCGTCAAGCTGAGCGAGTACGTCAGCGGTGTCGTGCGGGCCGCGCCGGAGGTCCTGGCGGACCCGGACGTCCACAAGGGCCCGTTCTCCACCGTGGCGTTCCTGGACCACTACCTGGACGAGGACTGCCCCACGGGGGTGGGCGGCCTGATCTACGAGTCCAAGCGGGACCGGGCGCCCAAGCTCGTCCGGGACGCGCTGGAACTGCGGATCGAGACGATCCTGTCCGACCACCCCAACCTGGACAACCGCGTCGGACTGTCCCGCCACGTCGACGAGGACGGCCTGCCCGCCGTCGTCCTCGACTACCGCACCGACCCGCGCGACCAGGCCCGGCTGCGCTACATGACCGGACGCTGCGAGCGGCTGCTGCGCGCCGCCGGGGCGGGCGGCATCCGCCGCAAGGCCACCGGTTTCGCGCAGGGCAGCTCCCATCTGCACGGCACCTGCCGGGCCGGTGACGACCCGGCCCGTTCGGTGGTGGACGGCTGGGGCCGGGTGCACTCGGCGGACAACGTCTACGTCGTCGACGGCAGCTTCATGCCGTACCCCGGCGGCCTCAACCCCACTCTGACCATCCAGGCCCACGCCCTGCGCACCAGCAAGGCCGTCGCTTCCGAGCTGGCGGCACCGCGCGCCGCCCATGTGTGAACCGTACGAGAGGACACCCCGATCATGACCACCGTGCAATGGCCGCCGCGTACCCGGCGCGTCCGCGCCTACCGCAACATCGTCATCGACGGCGCCTGCAACCTGCGCTGCACCTACTGCGAAGTCAAGGCGATCAAGGTCGACCAGCCGGCCACCAACGCCTCGCTTGACCGGATCTTCGCCGAGTACGAACAGGACAACGTGCTGTTCCGGGTGGAGTCCAACGGTGAGATCTGCCTCTACCCGAAGATCCTGGACCACCTCCAGCAGCGCGCCGCCGAGGGCTGGCAGATCGAGGTGCTGAGCAACGGCACCCGCCTGCCGCGGTGCCTGGCGGGCCGGGAGAACCTGATGTGGGTCTTCTCCGTCGACGGCCACACCGCCCGGATGAACGACAAGCGCGGCCTGAGCCAGGAACAGGTGGACCGCATCATCGACACGGCGGTGGAGCTGGACGCCGAACTCCAGGCGGTCTACCACGACCAGACCATCGACGAGGTGAACGCCTTCATCGACCTGCTGTCCGCCCGCGGCTACAAGGGCCTGCTGCACTTCATGCCGCTGCTCGCCTTCAAGGGGCAGCCGCTGGAGGTCAACCTGCGCTACGAGGACCTGCACCCGGCGGAGTTCCTCGCCCCGCCGGAGTACTTCCGGCGCTGGAACCACATCTTCGAGACGGGCAAGCGCGACGCGGTCTGCGACCAGATCACCAACGGCTACAACTACTCGGTGGCCGACGACAAGATCCAGATGGTCAAGTGCGACTGCTACTCGGTGCCAAAGCACCTGTACCACGACTTCGGCCCCGTCCGGGAGTTCGACAACTGGCCGTGCGGCACCTGCATCGCCAACCAGGAGTTCAACAGCTCCCGGCCGCGCATGCTGGCGCCCGAGGGCCGCATCCCGCTGCCCCTCGTATGACGGGCGGCACCGGTACGCCCGTCACCCGGCGGTTCCTGCTCGTACGGCACGCCCAGGCCGAGGTCAACGTCCTGGCGGACGACGACCTGATGGCGGGGTACGACCCCGACGCGGACCTCACGCCGCTCGGGCGGGAACAGGCGCGGGCGCTGGCCGGGCACCTGGCCGGGGACCGCGCGTCCTGGCCGGGCCCGGCCGGGCCGGGCGGTTACCGGCTCCGCACCAGCCCGCTGCGGCGGGCCGTGCGCACCGCGGAGGCGCTGGCCGGTGCGCTGGGGCTGACGGCCGTCAGCGACGCGCGGCTGGCCGAGGTGCGGGCGCCGCGCAGGTTCCCGCGCCCGCTGGCGGTGCGGGAGTGGGACGCCCTGCTGGAGGAGCGGCTGCGGCACCCGGAGCGGGAGTTCGCCGGGGTGGAGAGCTGGGCGGCGCAGCGCGCCCGCGCCCGGGAGTTCCTGCGCGAGTGCCTGTCCGGCCCGCCGGCGGCGGGCTTCGTGCTCGTCTCGCACGCCGAGACGATCCAGGCGCTGCTGATGGAACTGCTGGACCTCGGCGACGGGATGCTGCGCTCGGCCCGCTTCAAGGTCAGCAACACCGGCGTCTTCATCGTGGACCGAACCCTGGACGGAACGGAGGAGCCATGCAGTTCCCTGGTGGTGGCCAACTCGAAGAGCCACCTGGCCCGCACGGCGTGACGGGCGCCCCGCTCGCCGGCGCGGCCGGGGACCGCGTCCGGTTGCTGGTGGTCAAGTGCCTCAGCGACGAGACCGGTGAGGACGCCGACGCGATCGTCGCCCGTGGCCACCTCGACGTGGGCGACCGCGACTACGCCAACATCGTCAACCGGCTGGAGTCGTACTTCGACTGTTCGCTGGACCTGCTGGCCGGCGGCAACCGGCGGCTCGTCGTGGACGACCTGTGCGCCCGGCTCGGCCTGCTGCCCTTGGAGGCGGTCCATGTCTGAGCCGCCGGCCGCAGCCCTGGACGCGCCGCTGGACCCGCCGGGTCCGCTCCGCGCGCTGCTGGAGATCTACGACGAGGGTTTCACCTGCGACACCTGGGGCGGGGTGGAGACCGCCCTGTGGCACCTGGCCGAAGGGCTGCGGGAGCACGGTGTCGAGGCGGAGTTCTACCGCTCCACGGAGGGCGCCGACCTCGGCGCGCTGGCCGGGCGGGTGGTGCGGGAACGGGTGGACGCGGTGTTTCCGCTGGTGGAGAGCCCGTTGTTCGCGGGCGGAGCGGGCACCGGGGACGGGGCCGGCGCGGCGGCGGACGAGGAGCGGCCGGACGTGCGGGAGCTGCGGCGTCGCGTGGTGCGCATCTGGCACGACGTGAGCCGCCTGTCGCCCGGCCTGGCCACCCCGGCGCCCTGCCCGGTGCACAGGCCCGGCGCGGCCGCCCCGTCCGGCGGGGTCTGCACGGCGGCGGGAGTGTTCCCCGACGGCCCGGCGCGGGAGGTGTTCCTGCGCGACCTGCCGTGGACCCGCTGTTTCGGCTCCCGTACGTACATTCCGTGGGCCGTCGACCATCTGCCGCCGGCGGATCTGCGCGACCCGTTCGGCCCGGTGCTGCTCCAGCTCGGCAAGACCTCCGTGGACCAGGCCCGGGTGTGCCTGGATCGGCTCACCGGCGCCGGGCTGCCGGTCCGCGTGGTGTTCGCGACCTGGTCGAAGGAGGGGCGGGCCGCGCGCGAACTGGTCGCGCCGTACGCCGCGTCCGGCACGGTCGAGGTGCTGGACTCCTACGACATCCGCACCGAGTGGAAGCGGGTGTACGCGGGGGCGCGGCTGTTCGTGCTGCCCTCCGTCTTCCACGAGACGTTCAACTTCGCGGCGGCGGAAGCGCTCCAGCTCGGCCTGCCGGTCGCCACACTCGGCGACTGCGGGGCCCTGGCCGGCTTCGCGTCGCTGCGGGCGGAGACGGTGGCGGAGCTGATGGACGCGGTCGTCGCGCGCGGCGAGTCGGTCCGTCCGGCGCGGCGTCCGTGGACCGGCTGGCGCGAGGTCGCCCACCGGTACGCGACGCTCATCGCCGCACCGCGCCGCGCGCCGGCGTCGGGGGTGTGAGGCCGTGACCGGTCTGATCGAGGAACTCCGGGACCACACCACGCTGTGGATCTCGCCCCACCCCGACGACGTGGCCTACTCCTGCGGCGGTGTGCTGGCCGCGTGCGCGGGTTCCGCGCCGGGGCTGCTGCTGACCGTCTTCACCCGGTCCGCGTGGGCGCTGCCCAAGCGGCTGCGGGCCGCGGGCCCCGGGGTGATCAGCGCCCGCCGTGCGGAGGAGGAGCGGCGTTACTGCCGGGCACGCGGCCTGGCGCGATACGTACCGCTGGACTTCGACGACGCGAGCCTGCGCGGCTACGACGACGACACGGAGCTGACGGCGGACCCGGCCGCCGACCCGCTGCGCGACCGGATCGCCGAGGCCGTGGCGGTGGCGGTGGCCGAGCTGCGCCCCACCCTGGTGCTCGCCCCGGCGGCCGTGGGCGGGCACGTGGACCACCGGCTGGTGCACGAGGCCGTACGGCGGTCGGCCGGTGACGGCGTGCGGCGGCTGTACTACGAGGACCTGCCCTACGCCGCGCACCATCCGCGCGCCGCCACGGAGAAGGCGCTGGGCGCGGAGGGGCTGTCCCTGTACGCCGTCACCGGCATCGGGTCCGTCCTCCAGGACAAGGTGCGCGGCATGTACATCTACGGCTGCCAGACCGACGACGAGTGCGTCCAGGAGGTGACCGGGTACGCCCGTGCGGCGGCCGGTCCCGGGGACGGCACCCACGTGGAGCGGGTGTGGGCGCCGTCGCCGTCCGCGGCCGGCCGGGCCGGATGAGCCGCTACCGGCCGTCCCGCGCGGCGGCCCGGTCAGCGCAACCCGGTCACGTACCGGGCCAGTTCGCCGAGGTCGTCCGCGATCCTGCGGGCGGTGTCCGCGGCGGGTGCGGGGCAGCGGCGCAGCCAGCTCTTGACATTCCACCACAGGGCGTCGCCCGCCAGTTCCAGGGCGGTGTCGAAGGCGCGGTCGTCGCCGACGGACGTCCGCAGTACGGCCAGGTCCGCCGGGGCCAGGCGGTGTTCGACGACGAAGGAGGAGATCTCCGCCTCCAGGGGGCCGGTCCCGCCCCAGATCCAGTCGAGCCCGAACCGGCGGACGACGGGCGGCGCGTCCGGCGCCGGGGGCGCGCCGACCTGCCAGTGCCAGCTCTGGTGCGAGTACGGCAGCGAGGTGCGGAAGACCCGGGCGCGGGTGCCGCCGAAAGCGGCGCGGCGCGGCAGGTGGCGGTCGAGCCAGGCACCGTCCACGGGGAGCGGGCAGGCCAGCCGGGCGCGCAGCCGTTCCAGGGCCGTGGCGAGCCGTTCGCGCGGCGCGTAGGTGACGGTGGGGTCCACCGGTCCCAGGCCGCCGAGGTGGTCGAGCGCGTGCCAGTAGCGGGCCACGGCTTCGAGGGCCTGGCGGCGGTGCTTCTCGGTCATCCGGGGCAGTTCGGCGCCCAGCGGGCGCAGACCGTCCTCGTGCCCGGTCACCAGGTAGCCGTCCAGGTGGTGGCGGACGGGTGGCAGGAACTCGCCCAGCGCCTCGACGGCCTCGGCGCCCTGTGCGCCGTGCGGTCCGGTGCCGACGAAGCGGAAGTGATAGGCGCGGGGGCGGGGGTCCGGCGCGCCGGGGGTTCCGGTGGCGGGTCCGTCCGCGACGAGCGAGAAGGGGGTGTTGCGGGGGCTGATGCGGAGCACCCCGGTCTCCGGGGGTGTGGTCGTGGCGGGACCGGTGCCGTCGACCTGGCCGGTCGGCCTCGCACCGGCCGGGGAGGTGTCGGTGTCCGTGGCGCGCGGCCCGTACGCAGCGAGGAACGGGCCGCGGAACGGCGTCACCCGGTACGCGGTGGTGCCGGCGGGAACCGCTCCCCCGGCTCTGGCACGGGCCGTCAGGCGGTCCGCGTCGGCGGGGGCGAGCAGTTGCCACAGCCGCCCGGCGTCCTCGCGTACGGCGGAGGTCCTGGTCAGCGGCCGTACCCCGGTTGCGTCCACGGCGTACGTCCGGCCCGGCGAGGCGCACACGATGTCGCGCGCCCCGGGGTAGCGCCGGGCCAGCGCGTCGCGGACCGCCCGTGCGGTGCCGCCGGTGTCCGGCTGGTCGTCGACGGCGACGACGACCGTGCCCTGCGGCAGGGCGGCGGGCAGCCGGCCGGTCTCGGCCGGGACGAGCGAGATCCGGCCCGCGGTGCGCAGCGGGCGCAGCGAGGTCCAGGGGGCGGCCGTGCGCCCGGCGGCCGCCACGGCCGCCGCCCACAGGGGCGCGAGGTAGGAGCCACCCGTACGGACGCCCACCACGAACACCGGGGTCCGCTCCTCGGTGGCCGCCAGCCACGCGGCGGCCTGGCCGTGGACCAGCGCCACGTCGGCGAGGTCGTACGCGTAGCACTCCGGCGTCTTCCAGTCGGTGGCGTGCCGCAGCAGCGCCTCGGCCGCCGCGTCGCCGCGTGCCGCGCCGGCCTGCCACAGGCCCGCGGTGTACGCGGCGGTCCGTGCCATGGCGCGTTCCAGGAAGCCCGGTCCGGGCGCCGGTGGCGCGAACCGCCCCCCGGGACCGGCGGCGACGGCCCGCGCGAGGTCCTGGCACGCCTGCCTGACCTCGTCCAGCAGGGCGCGGGCGGACGCGGGCGCGGTGGGGCACGCGGCGGTGTCGGCGAGGAGCTGCTCGATGGAGCAGGCGCACGCGTAGCGGGCCTCGGCGCTGCCGAGCCGGACCGCGGAGGCCACGGCGGCGCGGCGCAGCGGGGGCGGCCCGGCCGGTGCTCCCGTGGCCGGGGACTGCGGCCGGCCCGGGGTCGCGACACCGCCGGATCGTTCGCCCGACTGTCCCGTATGGGCTCCGGGGTTTTCACCGGAAATCACCTCTGCCGTCCGCGCATTCGCCGTTTCCACGTTTTTCCTCCTGCCGTCCGGTTTCCTGTCCGACCCTGGTCCGATCTTTTTCCACGACCGACAGGGAATGACTGTGGACGCGTCGTCGATCCACGTTCAACAGTTCATCGAGAAAAAGGCTGACGATGACTCAAAATTTTGCGGCCCTGGCCGAAATTCCCACCTGCCCGCGGAATGCGGAGGGCAATCCTCGCGTATTCGTCTCGGCTGCGGGCGCCTATGTGACCGACGATGCGGGAAAACGCTGGATCGACTTCGACAACACCCGGGGATCGGTCCTGCTGGGCCACGGTGACCCGGAGGTCGCCGAGGCCGTCGGCCGCGCGGCCACCGGGGCGCTGGGCACCGCCACCGGCTGGAGCCCGCTGCTGGACACGGTCACCTCCCGGCTGCTGGAGCTGTGCGGCGGCGAGGTCGTCGGCCTCTTCCGTACCGGCACCTCGGCCGTGCGCGCGGCGGTGCTCGCGGTGCGGGAGGCGGTCGGCGCCCCCCTGGTGCTCAGCTCCGGCTACCACGGCTACGACCCGATGTGGTACCCGGCGAAGGCGCCGTTCGAGCCCAACGCGGACGGCGTCGTCGACTTCTTCTTCGACCTCGACGTCCTGGCCGGGCTGCTGCGCGACGACCGCGACCGGGTGGCCGCCGTGGTCGTCTCCCCCGACCACATGCACCTGTCGCCGCGCTGGTACGAGCGGGCCCGCGCGCTGCTCGCCGAGGCGGCGGTCCCGCTGATCGTCGACGAGGTGAAGGTCGGGCTGCGCTACGGTCCCGGCCTGTCCACCGCGGGGCTGCTGGACGCGGACGTGTGGGTGACGGCCAAGGGCGTGGCCAACGGCTTCCCGACGGCCGCGGTCGGCGGGTCGCGGACCCTGCTCAAGCCGCTGCGCGAGGTGTCGTACACCTCCTTCTTCGAGCCCACCGTGCTGGCCGCCGCCGAGCGGACCCTGGCCCGGGTGGCCACCGGCGAGCCGCAGCGCACCGTACGGGAGACGGGCGACCTCTTCGTGGAGCACGCCCGCTCCGCGCTCGCCGCGGCGTCACTGCCCCTGGAAGTGGCGGGCAACGGCACCTTCTTCCAGTTCGTGCCCGCCACCCGCGAGGTCAAGAAGGCCTTCTACAAGGCGACGGAGGAGGAGGGGCTGCTGTTCTACCGGGGCGACAACCAGGCCGTCTCCGCGGCCTTCGGCCCCGGCGTCCTGGACGACGCGCGGGCGCGGTTCAGCCGTGTCTGCGACCGGCTCGCCCCGTTCGCCGCGGCCGGACCGGTCGGCGAGGAGGCCCGTTACCTGGCCGCCTGGAGCGTCATGGACGGGCTGCGCGAGGCCGAGCGCGACGCGCGGGAGACCCGGGAGTGGGTCGACCGGTTCCTGGACGACTGACCGCACGCGCCGCTCGCACCCCCGGACACGAAAGGGCAAGCACCATTCCCATGGACAGACCGTCGAATCCCAGGCCGGCAGACCCGGAAAGCGCGTACGGCGCCAAATGTGCCCGCCTCCTGGAACTTTCCACCCATCCCCGGTTCGCCTCCGTCGCCCTGCCCGTTTTCCCGCTGGCGGACGAGACGGCCCGGGAATTCCTGAACAGCGTCCGGGACGCGGGCGGGGAAACCGGCGGAGTGCCTCCGCAGGACGCTCCCGGAGAAACCAGCGAGACGCCCCCGCAGAACACCACCGGGGACACCCGCGAAACGTCCTCGCAGGACACTGCCGGGCAACTCGTCACCGGATACACGCAATTCCTGCGCCGGCAGTGGCCCGGGCTGGCCGACGAGATCGCCCGTGCCTGTGGCCCCGCCCCCTGGATCGTGCGCAGTTCGGGCGCCGAGGACCAGGAGGACAACATCAACGCGGGCGGCTACGACAGCCTGGTCTGCGCCGGGCCCGAGGAGCTGCCCACCGTCGTCGCGGCCGTGGTCTTCAGCGGTTACGGCGCACACGCCGTGGCCCAGCAGCGCCTGGCCGACCCGGACTTCCGCCCCGCGCCGATCGCGGCGTTCGTACAGCCGCTCATCTATGGAGGCGGCTCCTCCACCGCCTCCGGGCCGCCGCCCGCGCCGCACGAGACCCCGCGGATCGGCCGCCCGGAGACCGACCGGACCGCCCGCCTGCTGGCCGCCCTGCACGACCACTTCGGCATGGCGCGCCTGGACTGCGAGTGGGTCCTGGAGACCGACGCGGGCACCGTGTCCGTCACCAGCCTCACCGAGTGCGATGAGGGCAGCGGTGTCGTCGGGCAGCTCTCCCTCGGTTTCGGTTTCGCGTCCGCGCAGCGGCTGGACGGCACCGACAACAGCGTCGTGTGGCTGCCCGGCGACGGCCGGACGCCGCTGTGGCGCGGTGAGGTCCTGCGGTCCGTGCAGGTGCGGGCCGCGCACCTGGTCCAGGTCCGGCCCGCCGTCGCGTTCGACCCGGCGCCGACGGTGCAGGTGCTGACCGACGAGGACCGCGCGGTCTGGGAGGACGCCCATACCGGGCGCCCGGTGGACCTGCTGGTCCCCCCGCGGCAGGTGGCCGCCACCGCGTTCCTGGCCGCCGCCCGGCTGGACGACGCCTGGACGCAGTACCTGCGGCTGGACCCTGAGCAGCGGGCCGCCACCGGGCACGTCCTGGTCGAGCGCGGCAGCCCGGCCGAACACGCCGCCGTGATGTTCCGCCAGTACGGCGTGGCCGTGCTGCGGTGCCGGACGGAGGACGTGCCGGAGTCGGCGTCCTACGTCCTGGCCGACCCGTGGGCGGAACGCTGTTACTTCGGCACCGGCCACCCGCCCCGGGCCCGTACCGTGCCGCGCCGGGTCGCCGCCGTCCCGTCCGGCTGCCGGCTGCTGTTCGACGAGCGGTCCTGCGGACGGGCGGCCGAGACCCTGGCGGACGGGCGGCAGCCCGGACCCGGGGCGATGCCGGGGTACGAGGAACTGCGGACCGCGGCCCACCTCTCCCCCGCGGCGCGCGAACGCCTGGTCGCGCGCAGCTTCCTGCCCGACCCCGAATGCCACCACCGGGACGGCAGGTCGGTGGCCTCCCCCGCCTTCGTGGCCCAGGCGGCCGCGGCCGCGCTCGGACTGGGCGCCGATCCGGCGCGGTTGCCGGACGCCGTGCCGCACGAGGCCACCGGATACGTACGCGGCCTGGTGGCCGCCCGTGCCTCCGGCCACGTCGCGGCCGTACTGCCACGCTGCGCCCGCCTCGTGGGCCCGCAGCGCCTGGCGGCGGCCATCGGCGGGCCGGACGTACGGCCGGCGGCCACCCTGGCCCGGCTCGACAGCCGCGAGGCACTGTCCGACACCGTCCTGCGGCGCCTCCTGCCGCCGGTCCTCGCCCTGGCGGACGCCGACGGCGGGGCGGACGCGGCCCTGGACCCGCTGCTGGCGGTCGAGTCCCTGGCCGACGCCATGGACGCCCTGGACATCCACGCGCACCACGAGCGCGACGACATTCTCGTCCGCCTGCTCGACGCCCTGCCGCTGGAGGACCCGGCGGCAGCCGGGGAACTGTGCCGGCTGGCCCGGCGCTCGTCCCTGCCGCCCGGCGAGACCTCCCGCCTGGTGGCCACCGCCGCGGCCGACCCGGACTTCGCCGCGCGCCATCTGGCGCTGGAGCGCTGCCGGGTGGCCCTGTCCGCCTCCGACCCCGCCGCCGCGCCCCGCCGCGCCCGCGAACTGGCCGCCGCCTACCGCGCGTTCGCCCGCGGTCCGCTGCTGGAGGGGGACGGCCGGGTCCTGCTGAACCTGGTCCGCTGCGATCTGATCGAGACCTACGACGCGGCGCTCAAGGACCTGCTCCTGAAGCTGGTGGACCGCCCCGGCCCGGTGCTCCACCAGGGCTATCTGGGCGTCATGCTGGGCTGGCTGGAGCTGGCCGAGGCCTTCGGCCCCACGGCCCGCGAGGCGCGGGCCGTCGAAGTGTTCCGGGCGTGGATCGAACAGTGGCGAGCCGGGCCGCCCGCCGAGGACCACACCATCGAGGAGGGCGCCTCGTGGCGGCGGCTGCTGGAGAGCGCCGCCGACGCCGCCACGCCGCCCCCGGCGCCGGCCAACGCACACCGGCTGCACAACGCCCTCCACCAGTGGCTGCTGGCGACGACGGAACGCTATCCGGCCGAGCGGGCCCCCAGCGGCGTCGCCGGGCTGCACGCGATAGCGGACCGGTTCTGCCGGGGCGGCAACAAGCTGCTGCGGCTGACCCGGGACTCCTTCGAGCTGGACGTCCCCCTGTCGCTGCACAAGGCGAGCCTGCTGTTCACGCCCGGCAGGATCGAGGCCGAGTGGAGCGAGCAGCCGGACGTCACCGAGGAGGAGACCGGCCGGCTCGCCGCCTTCGAGGTGCTGCTCGCCCGGTTCGGCGACTGGTTCCCCGGTGTGGAGTTCCGTTCCGAACGGCTGCTGGCGGCCGGGACGTGGACCCTGCGCATCGAGGCCCGCCCGACCGGACGGGAGCACTTCGACCTGCCCAGGATGCGGCTCGTCCTGGGGCTGCTGCGGACGCTGTTCGACGGCTCGTACGACTTCTCGTACGTACCCGTCAAGGAAGTCGCCCACCTGACGGACGCCTTCGCCTCCGCACGCTGGGCGGCCGTCTTCGCGTCCCTGGTGGAGTACCGCACGCACTACGACGACTCGGCACAGTACGAGACCCTGGAGACGCTGCCCCTGGCACTCTCGATGGGCATGCTGTGCACCGACACCTGGACCCGGGAGACGGTGCTGCGCCTGGCCGACGAGAGCCCCGGTGCGGCGGTCTCTCAACTCGACGCGCTGATCGAGGGGTTGCGGGAGGAGGCCGCTCCGGCCGCCTGGACGACGCTGGTCCACCGGACGCAGCAGACGGCCTTGTTCCTGGCCGCGCACCACCCCCGGGAGGCCCTCGCCGTCCTCGCCGCCCGCCCCACGGCGAAGTGGGCGAACATCCTGGCCACGGCCGTACTGCCCCGCGCCGACCTGCGGGAACCGCTGCGGGCCGCACTGCGCCAGGACGGGCCGGGCGGCGCACTGACCGCGCTGGTACTGCGGCACGCACCGCACCTGGTGGCCACCGCGGCCGACGCGGCGGAACTCGCCCGGGCGGCACTGCGCGCGCCCAAGGCCCACCGTCGCCGCAAGCAGTACCTGGCGCACCGCCACGCCGTCGTGCTGGAGGCGGCGGACCTGCTCGGGCCGCTGGTGGAGGATCTGGAAGTGGTGCCGTACGGGTACGACTCCGCCGCGGAGGCGGCGCTGGAGCGGGCCGTGGCGGCGGTCGGCGGACGGCTGCGCGCCGACATCCGGTCGAAGATCGACGAGACGCATCCGGTGTTCCTCGGCGGCCCGTCGGCCGTGGTTCCCTCCACAGCGGTCCGGTAACGGACGGCGTCAGCGCGGCGTGGGCCGCTGTCCCGGATGCCGGGGCAGCGGCCAGCGCCTCAGGCCCTGTCGTCGCACCGATGCGCCGCTGCGCTCAGCGCAGGCCGAGCGCGCGGGTGATCGTCGTGAACAGCTCGGTCTGGTCGGTGACGCCCCTGACCCGTTCGGCGAACGGGCCCTGGGCCGCGATACGGACCTGGGTGCCGGTGTGCTCCTGCCCGTCCTCGGGCGTGGTGGTCGTGGCGTAACCGACCTTGATCCGGCCGCCCTCGTCGGTGACGAGCGTGGCCGACAGGCCCATCGGTTCCGCGTCGACCGGCACGATCTGGCTGCTGTGCCCGTGGTCGGCGGTGGTGATCACGAGGGTGTCGGGGTGGCGCTCGGCGTAGTCGCGGGCCACCTTGACGGCGCGGTCGAACGCGGCGGTCTCACCGATCTGGCCGCAGGGGTCCGCCTCGTGGTTCTGCTTGTCGATCGAGGCGCCCTCCACCTGGAGGAAGAAGCCCCGGCCGGCCCGCGCCCTGGCCTCCAGCAGCTCGACGGCCTTGCGGGTCTGCGCCTCCAGCGTGGGAGTTCCGGCCGGCCGGCGGGGGTTGGCGGTGACGCAGCGCTGCGCCTCGGTGCCGCCGCGGGCCGCGGGCCGGCCCGTCCACTCCACGGGTACGGCCCCGGGCGCGAACAGGCCGAGCACCGGGCGCTCCGGACCGGCCGCGCGCAGGCCGCGCGCGTCGCTCACGATGCGGTAGCCCAGCTTCTCGGCCTGCTGGGCCACGGTGAGGCCCTGGTGAGGCCCCTCGGTGATCTTCTGGTCGAAGCGCTGCCGGCCACCGCCGAGCAGGACGTCGGGCCGCAGCCGTACGGACTGTTCGGCGATCGACCCGAGACCGCCCCGGCCGATCGTGTCGCGGGGGCACCCTTCCATGTCGGCCGGCCCCTGGCAGTCGCGGTCGCCGACGTGCGCGGCCATCGCGGCGGGGGTGGCGTCGGTGAGTTCCGCGGTGGTGACCGACCCGGTGGCCAGGCCCTGGCGGCGGGCCAGTTCGAGGACGGTGGGCATCGGACGGTCGGTGTCGGGTGTCTTGGATATGCGGTAGTTGACGGTCTTGTGGCCGGTGGACCAGGCGGTGGCGCTCGCGGCGGAGTCGGTGACGTAGTCCGGCCGTCCGTGGCTGTCGACCGAGTAGGTGGTGTACGTACCGGTCTGCGGGAAGCCGTCCATGTGCAGCCGGCCGCCCGCGCCGACCGTGTAGTCGCGGGCCAGGGTGATCTCCGCATCCCCCATGCCGTCACCGATCAGCAGGATGACATTCTTCGCCGTGCGGGGGCGGTGGCCGGCACCGGCGTCGGCCGTGGCGGAGACGACGGTGGCGGCCGTCACGGCGACGGCCAGGACACCGGCCGACCAGGTCAGCCGGCGGCGGAAGACATGCGGGGTCAATGACGTCGATCTCATCGTGCTGGACCTCCGAACCCGCGGAACCGCGCGCGGCCCCGCCAGCTTCATCAGCTCTAGCGGATAGAATAGGCAGCGAGCGTACGCCAACTAATCGGCCAGGCGCCAACAAGAGCGAACAAGTACGCACGCGAACGCGATAGAGTCGTCCGCCCTGGCGGGCAACGACGCCCGTCCGGCCGAATCACCGCAGGCAGGAAAAGGCGCATGAGTGACCGCACATCGGCAACCGACCAGGAGGGCCGCCCGCTGCTGCGCGCGTTCGGGCAGCGCCTCAACGAGCTGATCGCCGCTCTGCACCCCGACGAACGCAAACGCCCCGGATACGCCCGGCTCGCCAAGGAGATCCGCGAGACCACGGGCGGCGCCATCTCCGGTACGTACCTCTGGGAGCTGGCCACCGGCAAGAAGCGCAACGTGACCCTGGAGCAACTGGACGTGCTCGCCGAGTACTTCGGCGTGCCCCCCGAATACTTCCTCAGCGAGGACGTGGCCGAACGGGTCAACTCCCAGCTCCGGCTGGCCGTGGCCCTGCGCGACACCCGGGTGCGCAACCTGGCGCTACGCGCCGAGGGGCTGTCGCCGGCCGCGCTGGACGCCCTGCTGACCATTGTCGACGAGGCCCGCAAGGTGCAGAACCTGGCACCCCCGGAAGCCGGCGTCGACGGCACGGAAGAACCGCCCGCCGCCGCGCCGTGACCGCACGGGAACGGCTCATTCCCGCCCCCGGACCGTGCGACCCGTACGACCGGGGCCGGACGTCGGCAAAGATGTCGGCCATGAACGAAGAAGTACAAAAGCTTTACCCCCACCACACCTGGACTCCGGTCACCGACGGCGACTCCGGCGCCTTCGTCCACCACCTCACCGGCCCCAGCGAGCTGTACGCCAAACTCGTCCCCGCCCAGCCGGACACCGGTCTCGACCTCAAGGCCGAGGCCGACCGCCTGGAATGGCTCGCCAAGCAGGGCGTCCCGGTGTCCCGCGTCGTCGACCTCGGCTCCGGGGACACCGTGTCCTGGCTGGTCACCGAGGCCGTACCGGGTGTCTCCGCGGCCGAGGAGTGGCCGTCGGCGCAACGCGCCGAGGTGGCGGAGGTGCTGGCCGACGTCGCCCGGCGGCTGCACGGGCTCCCCGTCGCCGACTGCCCGTTCGACGCGAGCCTGGACGTGATGATCCCGCAGGCCCTGCGCCACCTCGAAGCGGGCCTGGTCGACATGGACGACCTGGAGGAGGAGCGGGCGGGCTGGTCGGAAGGTCGACTTCGCGCCGAACTCGAAGGCACCCGCCCGCCCCGGGAGGACCTGGTCGTCTGCCACGGCGACCTGTGCCCCAACAACGTGCTGCTCGACCCGGAGACCCGCCGGCTGACCGGAGTGATCGACGTGGGCCGCCTCGGCCGCGCCGACCGGCACGCCGACCTGGCCCTCGCGATGCGCGAACTGTCCCGCGAGGAAGACCCGTGGTTCGGGCCGCACTGCGTGGAGCGCTTCGTCGAGCGGTACGGCGCCGAGCGCGTCGACGCCGGGAAGACGGCCTACTACCAACTGCTGGACGAATTCTTCTGAAGCCGATGGCCCGCGCCTCTCGCCGGGACGCGGGCCACGGCCCTGCCTCAAGAGCCCGCCGGCGACGCGCGGTCGCGCCGTCAGCGGGCCGCCGCCTCCGGCAGCAGGTGGAAGTCCTCGAACTGGAAGCCCGGTGAGACCACACAACTCACCAGCACTTCTTCGTCGGTGACCGAGCGGGCGCGCTGCCAGGAGCCCGCCGGCACCAACACCTGGGGCCGCTGCCCGCCCGCCAGGTCGGGGCCCAGGAACACGTCCGTGGGGCGGGCGGCGGGCCGCTCGCCCGTACCCCCGAGCTGGAGGCGCAACGGACCGCCCCGGTGCCAGAACCACAGCTCCGGAGAGCGCACGGTGTGCCAGCTCGACTCCTCCCCCGCCGACAGCAGGAAGTAGATCGCGGAGGCGGTGGGCCGGTTCCCGGCGTACTCCTCGACCCGCAGGGACGTCCCGCTGCGCCAGGTCTCCTTGTACCAGCCGCCCTCGGGATGCGCCCGCATGCCCAGCAGCCGTGCCGTCTCGGGCTGCTCGGTGCGAGCACCGGCCGTGGCCGGCGCCCCGCTCGGGGCCGGCACCCCGCTCGTGGCCGCCGCCCGTTCCGGGGCCTTCGCCGCGCCGCTCCCGCCGCATGCCGTGGCCGTCACGCCGAGGACTCCGGCCGCTGTCAGGCCGAGGGCGGCGCGGCGCGAAAGGCTCTCGCGGGGCATGAAGCCCTCGCGGCGCGAAGGGCACTCATCGGTTTCCATGTCACCGTCCGTCTGTACGAGGCGCCGTCATGACGCCTGACCGGTAGGGGCCGCCCGGTGCCGCTGCTCCTCGGCGCTCAGGAACGAGGCGGCCAGGGTGGAACGGAAGAAGCGCGCCAGGTGCAGGAGGAAATCCAGTTCCTCGGCCATGTCGCCGCCACCGCTCTGCGGCAGCCCGGACGGCCGCCCCGAAGCGGCGGTACCCGAGCGTTTGTTCGCCACTGCCGTGCCGGCCCAGCACGCCGTCACCGCCGCCTCCACCGAGGCATCCGCGATCCGCGCGGCGCGCACGTGCTCGCGGGCCCGGGCGAGGGTGCCCTCCGGGGAGTAGTCCTCCAGCGCGAGCAGGCCGTCCCGGATCTCGATGGCGCGCCGGTACAGCCGCAGGTCCGAGTGACGGACCGCGCTCAGCAGGTCCACGGCACGCGAACGCGGGTCGGTGAGTGTGACTTCCGGGGTGACGCGCACGAGCGTCCGCCACAGTGGATGGAGCCGGTACATGACCGTCATGTCCCGCGCGGTGCGCCACGGCCCGCGCAGCAGCGGCAGAGCCGCGCCCGCCCCCATGAAGGCCGCCTCCGCCCCGGAGATGGCGGGGAACAGGTGCGGAATCGTGGCATCGCGGCTGAGCACGTGGACCAGTGAGAGCGCCATGAGCACCGCGGACAGGGCGATCCCGGTTCCGAACAGCAGCAGTCCCGCCCGGGTGGACGTGTTCTTCACCTGCCGCCCGCACACCCAGCACGCGGCGACGCAGGCCGTGTTCGCCACCAGGTGGTAGCCGAGCAGTACGACCCAGTAGTACGTGTCCGGGCTCTCCTCCTGGCCGGGTCCGCTGGGGACCACGTGCCGGGTGTGCGGCGGCGAGACGACGCACAGCGTGACGAGCGCGGTCAGGGTCAGGACCGCGGCGGCCAGGATGGCCAGCTGGGTCCGCCGCAGGCCGACGATCGCCGAGATGAACGCGAACACGGCGGTGGCCGCCAGGAGTCCGACGATCTCCTTGGCCAGGAACACGGTGTGCGGGTCCAGCGCCGCCATCGCGAGGGACGAGACCTGCGGCAACTGGAGGGTCATCGCCACCGAGGCCAGGCCCACCGCGAGCCACAGGGGCCGCTGCTGCGGCGTCCGGACCGCGACGGGCGCCCGCAGCAGGGTGACGACCCACATCAACGCGAGGCCCAGCCACTCCAGTTGTTCGAACAGGCCGTGCGGCCCCCGGTCAGTCATGGGTGATGCCCAGGGCCCGGTCGGCCCGGTCCGTGGTGGCGCACCGTTGCGGCCCCCGGCCCGGGCCCGTGGCATGCGTCCTGATCAGGCTCGCCAGCATCTCCGCCTCCTGCTCCTGACGCGTCGAGTAGTTGGTGCGGGCGAGCATCCGCTGGATGAGGCGGGGACTGAGGTCGGCCAGGACCGTACTGATACCGGCGTGATTCCCGTCCGCCAGCATCTGGTGGTCGAAGAGCAGGTGCCCGATCTCGTGCAGCACGATGTGTTCCTGGTGCAGCGGCGCGGTACGGGCCTCGAAGAAGATGTGGTCGTCCGTGTCGGTGGCCAGCCACAGGCCGCACGCCGCCATTCTCGCGATGTGCGTGGGCAGGGCGTGCAGATGCAGCGGACGCTGTCGCTGCTCGGAAATGTTCCGGCAGAATTCCTCGACGGAAAAGGGGGTCGGCAACGTGATGTCGGTCAGTTTCGACCGGCACCGCCGGCGCAATGTGGAGTACCCGTACAGCATGTGGGAGAACTGCCATTTCTTCTGTGAGGGGCAGCGCGTTCCTGCGCGCGCTGCCCCGTGCTCCGACGGCTGGTAGCACGATGCGGACCCGCCCGGCCCGGTCGAGGTCCGGCGGGGGTGTGTGGCGCGAGGCCGGGAGACGTCAGCGCGGAGGTCCCCGCAGCGCGTCCGGAGAGCTGCCCCAGTAGACCGTGCGTCGCAGCTCCGCTGCCGGTGCTTGCGCGCCGGCCGCGGGGGCGGTGTCGCCGGACAGCCCACGGCGCGGGAGGAGCAGGGAGCGGGTAAACGTTACTTCGCAGCGTGGTCCGCACGACGGGCCGAGCATCCTGGGACCGTGCGGACCACGGGCGGCGCCGCGTCCGTCGGACATCCGGGCGCCGGGCGGACACCAGGCGGCCCGGCGTCCGTCGAAGCGGAACGGTACGCCGGAAAGATCCGTCGGCGAAGGGGCGTGCGTCGGCGGGGCGCTCATCGGCGCCCCGTCCGGAAGCGGAGTGACCGCCAAGGCGGGCTCCCGCGATAACCGGTGGCGGCCCTCGGAACGCGCCACCTCGCTGTCGCTCATGCGTCGCCCTTCTCGATCTCCGCCAGGGAATTGCTCCCTCCGCTGGAGCGGACGACAGTCACGGTACGGCGTCGCTGAACCGGACGCCACAGTTTGGCGCATTTCGAGCCAACCCGCTGACCGAATATGCCTCAAACAACTGCCCTTGGCGATGACGTGCCCAGGGGCCCGGCGAGGCGTCCCGAACGGCACGCGGCAGACCGCGCCAGCTTCCCGTCGACGTGCCCGCTCCGGGCGGATCCACCGCCGCCGAGACACGCGCGCCGCCCGGGCACTCCGGCGCCCCGGTGACGTACGTCCGGTCCGTCCGCGCCCCGCCCCTGCCTGGCTCCGTCGAGGCCGTCACCGGGACGCGCTCCGCCGAGAGGCCCGCAACCGACCGTGTGGCGGGTGTTCGCGGGGGACGGCCGGCACGCTCCGCACCCTGACCGGTGACCGGGCAGCTCATGACCTCCTGCGGGGCCACACGCCTCTCCGCCCGCCGGCCACACCAAGCGACCCCTGGCCTTGAGCCCGTTGGATTACCTGCTCACAGCCTCGGCCACCAGCGAGGCGGACTCCGATGGCGGCCGGCTTCCAGACGGCGCGTTCTCCCTCTTGAACGCGGGGCACAGCCGCCCACCTCGACACGGCCCTACCTGCTGCGGGCACCGAAGCCAGCACTTTGACGGGCCATCAGGTCGAGGGCCACCGCATGACCGGACAGCCCCGTCGACGTGGCCGACCGCTCTCGGCAGCCGTTAGGCGCACACCGTGCCCCTCGCCCCCTCCCCCACCCCGTCGAGGCACCGGCCGCCGCCCCGGCGAGCCGTTCGCCCCGTACGAACCGCCGACTCTCGCCGACGGAGATCGGAGCCGACGACGCTTCACAGCCAACGATTCCGAAGGCCGCAGCCCCGAACCCTCATGCGTGGTAAAGGGGGAGGATCCGACTGTGCGAGGACCCTGCCCGGACCACGCCGACGGCGAAATCCAGCCACCGGCGCACTGCCGGCGCGACCGGGAGCCGACCGCCGGGACCGGTCACGCAAAGTGGCTCGTCTTCGCCTCCCGGGCACCCCGACAGCCGTCTCTCGAAGATCCCCGTACACCCCCGCTCCCTCAACGGCCGCCGCTGCCCCATCCGTTGACGGGTTGGTCCAGACCTTTTATGGTGCGACTGCCATACGGAACCCGGCGGCACCGGTTCCGCCACCTGGCGCGCGGCCGGGTATGCGCACTTTCGGCTCTCACACCCTGTACCACCCACACTCACAGGGGTGCCCATGAAAGACCGGCGCAGATTCCGCAGCAGAGCCGCGGCCCTGCTCACCACGATCGTCCTGTCCGTGGCCGCCGTGCTGACCGGCCCGGCGGCCCCCGCCCAGGCCGCGGGAACCCTCACCGCGGCCTTCTCCACCCAGGACAACGGTTCCTGGTGGAAGGGCACCTACGTCGTCCGCAACAGCGGGTCCGCCGCCGTCACCGGCTGGACCCTGGAGTTCGACCTGCCGGCCGGTGTCACCGTCAGCGGGCACTACTACGGCGACGCCACCGTGGACGGGCGCCATGTGACGGTCAAGAACGCCCACTACAACGCGACCGTACCGGCCGGCGGCAGCACCGAACCGTTCAGCTACTGGTTCATCGCCAACGGCCCCGTCGGCACCCCCACGGCCTGCACCGTCAACGGGGACAAGTGCGACGGCAGCCCGGACGTGCCGCCATCCGCGCCCGGCACACCCCAGGTGACCGGTACCACCACGCGCAGCGTCGCCCTGAGCTGGCCGGCCGCCTCCCCCGGCGACCACCCGGTCACCTCCTACGAGGTACTCGCCGAGGGCCGCCCGGTCGCCACCGTCACCGGTACCACCGCGACCGTCACCGGCCTGACCCCGGCCACCCGGTACACCTTCACCGTCCGGGCCAAGGACAAGCGCGGCAACACCGGACCGTCGAGCGCGCCGGTGACCGCGGACACCGTGGACCCGGCGAGCGACCCGGTCCCGCCAACCGCGCCCCGCGCTCTGCGCAGCACCGCGGTCACCGCCTCCAGCGTCTCCCTGGCCTGGGACCGGGCCACCGACAACGTCGGCGTGGTCGCGTACGACGTCTACCGGGACGCAGACCTGGTCACCACGGTTCCCGGCAGCACCACCGCCGCCACGGTCGACGGTCTGACGCCCGCCACCACGTACCGCTTCTCCGTCACCGCGCGCGACGCCGCCGAGAACGCCTCGCCCGCCTCCGGCGCCCTGACCGTCACCACGGACGACGTGGCCGGGCCCGGCAAGTACTTGAAGGTCGGCTACTTCGCGCAGTGGGGCATCTACGGCCGCCAGTACTTCGTCAAGAACCTGGACACCTCGGGTGCCGCCGCCGACCTGGACGTCATCAACTACGCCTTCGCCAACATCGACCCCAAGAACCTCACCTGTCTGGCCGGTGTGACCAAGGGCGTCTCCGGCAATCCGCAGGACCCTGACGAGGGCACCGGCGCGGGTGACGCGGACGCCGACTACGGGCGCGCCTTCCCCGCCGCGCAGTCGGTGGACGGGGTGGCCGACGACGGCTGGGGCAAGCTGCGCGGCAACCTCAACCAGCTCAAGAAGCTGAAGGCCAAGCACCCGCACCTGAAGGTGGTGATGTCCCTCGGCGGCTGGACGTACTCGAAGTTCTTCTCCGACGCGGCGGCCACCGACGCTTCCCGCAAGAAGTTCGTCGCCTCCTGCATCGACGTGTGGATCAAGGGCAATCTGCCCGTCTACAACGGCGCGGGCGGCCCCGGGACCGGAGCGGGCGTCTTCGACGGGATCGACCTGGACTGGGAGTGGCCGGGCGCCGAAGGCCACCCCGGCAATCACTACAGTCCGGACGACAAGGCCAACCTCGCGCTGCTGATCAAGGAGTTCCGCCGGCAGTTGGACGCGCTGGGCGGCCCGCACAAGCTGCTGACCGCCTTCACCCCCGCCGACCCCGTCAAGATCCAGCAGGGCTGGGACCTGTCCACGATCTTCTCCTCGCTCGACTACGCCAACGTCCAGGGGTACGACTTCCACGGCTCGGGCAGCGACAACTCCTGGGAGCCCCAGCGCACCGGCCACCAGGCCAATCTCCACCGCGACACGCAGGATCCGTACGCCTTCCACTTCAGCGTCGAGAGCGCCGTCAAGGCGTACACGGACGCGGGGGTCAGCCCACGCAAGCTGACCATCGGTTTCCCGTTCTACGGCCGTGGCTGGAAGTCCGTCGCGGACGGCGGGGCGCACGGTGAGTGGCAGTCGGCGGACGGCGCGGCTCCCGGCCAGTTCCCCGAGGAGGCAGGCATCCGCGGCTACCAGAACATGCTCAGCAACGTCCCCAACATGACCGTCCACCACGACGAACAGTCCATCTCGACGTACGGGTACACCGGCGCGAGCGGTCAGTGGTGGTCCTTCGACGACACCTGGTCGATCGGAAAGAAGACGGACTGGGTCAAGTCCAAAGGGCTCCTGGGCGCCATGATCTGGGAGATGTCCGGCGACACCCCGACGGGCACCTTGATGAAGGCCATCGACAGAGGTCTCCCGTAGGACGGGGCCCGGCCCGTACTCCGCGGGCCGGGCTGCGTCACGGACCCACGCACCCGCACCCGCACGGCGATTTCTCGCAGTTGCCGGTCATCACGGCGATTCACAGCCGAAGGGAGATTTCGAGGCCGTTGCCGACTGGCACCGTGGGCGAGCAATATCCGGTGCTGAGGTGGTCCAGGTAGGGGCGGAACGTATCCGGGAAGAAGCTCACATCATCAGCAATGACGACCGACCCCGCTGTCAGGCGGGACTCGACAAGGCGCAGGACAGGAAGATAGAGGTCTTCCCAGCCGTCGAGCAGCACGAGATCCACCGGGCCGTCCAGGTCGCGAAGGGTGTCGAGTGCGTCACCGACCCGTATCTCCACCAGATCGTCCAACCCGGCAGCAGCGAGGTTCTCGCCGGCCGCGCGAGCTTTGTCCGCCTGCATTTCGGTGGTGACGATCGTGCCGCCACCGTTGTCCCGCACAGCAGCGGCAAGATAAATGGTGGAGATGGCGTACGAGGTCCCGAACTCGACGACCCGGGTCGCCCTCCGCATACGCGTCAGCAGGTAGAGTGCCTCGCCTGCTTCGCGGGTGACGGGCATATAGATGTCTTTGAGCTCGTCGGTCAACTCCGCACGGTCCCGGTGCTCGAAGAGCTCTTCCAGAGATCGGCTGCCCAGATGATCGCGGTAGGCTGCCGGGGCCTTCTCGTCCTGCCTTCTCCCCGCGTCGAACAATCGGTTCAGCACGCTTGTGACACGGGGTGACGCCAGGGTGGATGTCACGGCTGAGCACTCCCCTCGGCTGTGATCCGGTATTGGGGTGGTTCCCGCTCATCCGCCTCATTGCAGCACGGCGCGCGCCGCGCCGGAAGACCTCTCAACTGCCTCCTGCACCGCCCGAACACCGGTGGAAGCCTGGCCTCGACAGGCCACCGACGGGTCTGCTGATCGGCGTCCGTCCGGCCCGGTACCGTGTGTCCCGGCCGACCTGCCCGGCTGAACCCCGGACAAGTCTCGGACAAGCATCATCTTGTGCGGGCCGACCGAGGGCTCCACCATCTGACCTGCGCCGCCCGCACCCCGGCCCACGGGGCGCCAGCAGCCCTCTGTGCTGTCGCGAGGTTCAACACGAGGGGAAGCAGGAATGCGCAAGGCTTCGCACCATCGGCACAAGACCGCGCACCGCCAGGACAAGACGGCGTCAGCATCTCTCCACTCCTGCACACACCCCAGGTGAGCAGATGAACGGAGGCAGGTCGGCCCGGTTTCATGCTGGTCCGGTGATGGCGCCGAGGCGTCTCGCGCACGGTTACGGCAGTTACCTTCTCGCGCTCCTCGCGACGCTCATCTGGTCCGGGAACCTGATAGCGGCCCGCGGTTTGAAGGATAACGTCCCACCCGTTTCGCTGGCCTTCTGGCGCTGCCTTGTCGCCACCCTCGTCATGGCCCCGTGGGGACTGGGAAGAATATCCGCAGAGATTCAGCTCGTCCGTTCCCACCTCAAATTGCTGGCTTTTCTCGGGCTTTCGGGGATCGCTGTCTTCACCATCATGGTGTACATCGCCGCCCACACCACTGCCGCGACCAACATGTCATTGCTGGCCGTGACGGCACCCGCCTTCATCTTGCTGCTCGCTCGGGCCCTGCACGGGCAGCGGTTGGGCTGGTGCCGCTCAGCCGGGACGGTCTTGGCGCTCGCCGGTGTCGCAGCCCTTGTCACCCGAGGGACGTTGAGCGCTGTCCAGCCGCGCCCGGGCGACCTGTGGATACTGGGGGCGACGCTGATCTTCGCCTACTACTCGCTGCTGGTACGCAGGGCACCGCCCGCCATGAGCAGCGCCACGGTGCTGCTGACCACCTTCTTGATCGCGCTCGTCCTGCTGCTGCCCTGCTACCTGTTGGAACTCGCGCTCGTCGGCGGTTTCAAGGTCACCGTCCCCGTCCTCGCCTCGATCTGCTACGTCGGAGCCCTGTCGTCCGCTGCCGCGTATTCCTGCTGGAACCGCGCTGTCGAAGGAGTGGGAGCCACCAGGGCCGGCCTCCTCTACTACTTTCTTCCCGTCTTCACAGCGCTTCTGAGCGCATGGATACTGGGTGAGCCGATCGCCCCCGAACAGGCCCTCAGCGCGGCTCTCATCATCGCGGGCGTCGCGCTGGGCCTACGGAGATCACCCAGGCGTTCCGGAAGCAACGTGCACCCTCCCCACTGACCGTACGAAAAGAAGGTGCAACGATGACATCCTCCTGGGACGGAACCCGTTACACCAGCCCCGAAATCTTCGCGCAGGAATCCAGTAGAATTTTTGAGCGTTGCTGGATGTGTGTGGCGCGCGCCGAGACGGTCCAAGCTCCCGGGTCCTTCCATCGCGCCGAAATCGGCACGGAGAGCGTATTGCTGGTCCGGGACCGGTACGGCACACTGCGCGGGCTGCTGAATCTCTGCCGCCACCGTGGAGCTCGGTTGTGCACCGATCGGCGAGGCACCCTGGGGAAGACGATCCGCTGCATGTATCACGGCTGGTCCTACGGACTCGACGGGAACTTCGTCAGCGCTCCCTACGCCCATGACCTGCCGAAGGACCCCGCCGAGAATCGGAACCTCTTTCCCGTCCGGACCACGGAGTGGCTGGGGTACATCTGGTTGAACCTGTCATCGTCCTCACCTCCGCTGACCGAGCAGATGGAGCCCCAACTGGACCGGCGCTTCGGGCGCGCCGACCTTCTCACCCAGTACACGATGGACAAGCTGACCACCGCCTTGACCAAGACCTACGAAGTGCGCGCCAACTGGAAACTGATTCTGGAGAATTTCTGCGAGTGCTACCACTGCCCCACGCTGCACCCGGAACTGAGCGCCGTACTTCCTTCCTTCCGCACGGGCTACGGCACCATCAGCGGTCCCGTCCGGCAAGGCGCACGTTTCGCCGGCCACATGGCCGGATTCTCGATGTCCGGCCGGGCCGCCGCCCCCGCCCTGCCGGCCCTGCCGGCCCTGCCGGCCCTGCGCACCGAGAACGAGCGGACGTTCCATTCCGTGAACCTGTGGCCCAATGCTGTCCTGATTCTGCTCCCGGACCATGTCGTCTGCTTACGTCTGGAACCCGTAGCCGCCGATCGCACCCAGGTGACCGCGGACTGGCTGTTCCATCCCGACGCGACCGCTGCCCCTGACTTCGACCCGTGCGACGCCGTGAAACTGCTGGACCTCACCAACCAACAAGACTTCCAGGCCAGCGAGCGATGCCAACTCGGAGCGCGCTCCAAGCACTTCACGCCGGTGTATCCCCCTCGCGAACATGTCATCGCCTACTTCCACCACTGGGTGGACCAGGCACTCGCCGCTCAGGACGAGTCATGAGACGGCGTCGTCGGCGGAGCCGTACCTCACGACATCGTCCTGCGTGGTGAGACAGGCGAATCGCTTGCAGCAGGACGGAATGGTGGCGAGACCGAGGAAACCCGCCCCGGGCTGGTACCACCACAACGGTCTGGAACCCTGCCTGGAACTGCGCGCCGAAGGGCTCTCCCGCGAAACGGCCGCGCATCTGTGCGCCGACAGGACTGGGCCGGCCAGGCCGCCTTCCTGCTGGTCCTCGTCGCCCAGCTGGAACGCATGAGCGTGAAGTACCGCGCGCCCCGCTGTTACCGCGTCTGCCTGCTCAACGTCGGCCACTTGGGCCAGACCTTCGCTCTGACTGCCACCGCACTGGGCCCGGTCCCCGCCCGGACCGGCGCCTTCAACGATGCCCTGCTCGCCGAGCAATGCGGCCTGGACAACGCCGGGAACATTCCCCTCTACGTCCTGGCCGCCGGCCACCCGAACCCCTGCGGGCCCAACCAGCCGACGCCGGCCTCCCTCACCGCCTTCAGCCGTACCTCCTTCCAGGCTTCCCCGGCGTCCACCGCCTCAGCATTTCGATGACCGCACCAGCCACCGCCCCGCCTCCCGCCCCTGCTGCCAGAATCAGCGCCCGGCGCCGCTTCGCCGGCGGCGCCCGAGAGCCGGCGGCCAGAAATTCCCGCCCGAAGCGTTGACTCACAGATCAGCGGTTCTGACACAGCTTCTTATCTTGTTCCTTATCCTCTTTCGTCACGTTCTGTGATGCTGGCGGGGCGCTTGAGGGTCTTGCCGACGTCGTAGTGGGTGGCGGGGTGGCGGTTACTGGAGCCTGGCGGGCGTCCGGGGCCGGGGTGGCTGGGTTTCGGCGCACGGGCCGGTGGGGCGGGTTGGGGGCGGAGGTGCCGGAACCCGCGCCGGACACGGGCCGGCGGGAGCGTCTAACCGTGGGCGAGCCCAACCAAGAGACTGCTTGAACAGGCGGAAGGTGTGCTCCAGGTCGAATCGGCGCAGGTAGCAGGACCAGGCGAAGTCGACGTCGTCCGGGGTGGCACCGGTGGCGGAGGACCACAGCCAGACCGGCGGGGCGGCGCGGTCGCCGGGCAGGTGGTCGACGTTGAGCCGGATCAGTGTGCCCTCGATGACGGGCAGTTCGCTGTAGTGGTCGATCCATGCGGACCGCTGCTGGAGCCTGGGGTGGAGGCGGTCCCAGGCATGGGCTTCGGCCTTGCCGTAGCGGGGCGTGTCGTTGAGGGTCGTCACGGACGGCTCCGGCCACGACTCGGGCCTGGCCAGGCTGAACTCCTTGCCGTGCCGAGGCGGCCGGCCGCCGCGAGGGTCGTAGACGCGTGGCGGCTTGGGCAGCCGCAGGACGCGGTCCGAGCGCAGGCGTCCGACCAGCTCGACGGGGAGGTCGCGCAGCACCCAGGCCAGGCGCATCACGTCGTAGCCCACATCCATCACGACCAGGATGTTGCGGTCGCCGTGCTGCCACTGGCCGGCCGCGGTCAGCCGCGTGAGCACGGCCCGGAGCTGGCCGGCGGTGACGGCCGCGGCGTCGTCGGCGGGCCCCAGCCGGACCGCGTCCAGGACCTGCGTCCACGAGGTGCGGTCCGGGGTGAGCGCGGCGACGAACGAGTACGGCCAGCCCGGGATGATCTGCGCGGTCTCCCGGGAGCGGCCGTGGACGTGGCAGAACAGCCGCTCCGGCGAACAGACCGCGTCCGAACGCAGCCAGTCGGAGACGTCCACGGCGAGCACGATCCGTCCCTCGAAGCGCGGCATCGGCAGCGATGCCAGCAGGTCACGCAGGGCCTCGGTGTCCAGCCGGCCGTGATTGAGGGCGCCGTACAGCGAGCCGTAACCGCGCTGGTGCTCGGCCAGCAGCGACAGCTCCACCGGCGTCCGGGTCGGGCCGTCCGCACACAGCAGCGCGTCGGTCAGCTCGAAGAACGCATCGGCCCGCGCGGACAGACATCCGTAGAAAGCCGTCCGGAAACGCGACAGTTCCGCGAGCTCCACCCGTCCGCCAGCCCGCACCAGCCCACTCATCCCCACGGCCTCCGTCCCGACCTCCCGTACCTGGAGACAGGGTCCAGGGCCACGAGGAGGACGAACCACCTACCCGGCAATCACTCCGGAGAGTCACCGAACGACCAGCTCCGTGGTTAAGGAACAAGCTGAGAAGCTGTGTCATATCCGCTGAACAGGGGCTGGCTGCGGTGTCTGACAGGTCCGTTCACCAGCGGGGCGAGGCCGCGGTGTCGTTGGGCAGCAGTTCGTACAGGCAGTGCTCGACTTCGTCGTCGATGTCCTCACCCGGCTTTCCCCGGCCGTGGGCAGCAAGACGCACCGCGAAGCCGTGTTCGGCGGCGAGAGCGTGGAGAGTGTCCGTGTCGGAGATGTCGCCGAGCCCCAGGAACAGGCGCCCGTCGGCGGACAGGTGCTGGCGGGCGCCGGCGAGGTAGGTGCGGCAGCAGTAGTGGTCGACATCGAGCACGCACCGGGTCCCGGCCGAGATCTCCGGTGAACCGGCCGAGACGTTCTCGTACGGCAGGGCCCAGAAGATGAGGTCGAAAGGCCCGTCCGCGGGACCGAGCGGGGTGAAGACGTCGCCGACCCTGCCGCGGACCTGAGACACCTGGTGCCGTGCCGCGTTGCGCAAGGTGGTGGCTACCGCCTGCGGATCGATGTCCACAGCGAGCACGTCGGCGCAGCCGGCCCGAGCCGCGGACACGGCCGTCACGCCCGCGCCGCAGCCCACTTCGAGGAACTTGCCGCCGCTCGGGTACGGCAGCTTCTGGGAGAAGAAGACGGTGCCGTAGGTCAGGGCGGGCAAGAACACCCCCGGGAGGATGTCCCATGTCTCGTCCATCAGAGCGAAGGTCCCCTCGCTCGTGGCGCACATGGTGTCTCGGTCATAGCGGGCACCGGCCAGCCGGGTGTCGACCGTCCCGGGCCCTGGCGTGCTGCTGGTGGTATCGCGTTGGGGATGGCGACCAGATCCGTCCGACGGTTGTCTCTGCACAGCAGCTCTCCTCCCGAGCCCGATCACGCTGACGGTTCCACGTGGTTCGCCCCGTCGAAGCTGTCGCTCTCCCGTGAACCTGCCCAGCACCCCAACGACACAAGAGGCATAAGCAGCAAAACCACTCCTCTCGGTGAAACCATGCCAAGGAGTTCAGCGAGAAGGGGGCCGTTGTCACCCTGCATGCCGCCAGGGCTGTCGAGAACTGCGTGGACGACGCGGAGACCTCCTGCCCATAGCACCCTGCGGATGCCGAAGGCCGCTTGCTGCGACGCCCTGCGCCTGTGACCGCATCGTCGTGACGCGCACGCTCGGTCCGCCTCATTGTTCCGCGTATGGGGAAGGCGTCAGCGGGCCTCTAGCTCAGGGCGGCGGAGGCCGAGCGGATGGTGCGCGGCTGCTGCAGCCGGAGGCGTATGCGTTCGGGTGCGGTGGCCGTCGTGGCTTCGACGGGATGAGACGTGGTGCGGGGCGGTCATGGGGCCGGGTGAGGCGGCGGACCATGAGGGTGATCGTGGTCCAGGTGAGGTGGGCCTCGCTGTGCGAGATCGTGCGCTCGTAGTCCCGGACGGTTCTGCGGGCTCTCATGACCCAGGAGAAGGCACGTTCCACCGCCATCGCTTGGCGAGGACGGCGAAGCTGTCCTGGTCATTGCGGCGCGGGACGGGGTGGGGGGTAATGACGAGGAAGGACTCCGCCCAGCGGACGAGTTCGCCGGCGCAGGCGGAATTCGCCAGGCGACCGTCACCTCCGGATGGGCCAGGCGCAGGCGGAAGAACAGGGCGCGGGCCCTTTCGTGGCGCAGCAGGACATCGAGCGGTTGCTCGGGCGGGCGTGCTCGGTGTCGATGTGCGCCGGGGTGTGGAGCTGGCCGGCTTCGATGCGGACGTCGGGGGTGTCACGGTGCGGACCAGTCACGGGGCCGTACGGGCCGGCTGGCTCGTGGGCTGCGACGGCGGCCGCAGCACGGTCCGCAGGCTCGCGGGGTTCGCATTTCCCGGTACGGACCCGGAGGTCACCTGTCATCAGGCGGTCGTGGAGATGACCGGCGCCGAGGACCTGAAGATCGGCTGGACCGCCACGGACACCGGGGTGTACGCCTACGGGCCGGTGCCGGGCCGCGTCGTCACCGTGGAGTTCGACGGTCCGCCGGCTGACCGGGACGCGCCGGTCACCGCCGAGGACCTCCAGGCGCGGCTGCGCCGCGTCTTTGGCGTGGACGTCACGATCACCGGGGTGCGGACCGCGACCCGTTTGACCGACCACGCCCGCCCGGTCACCGACTACCGCAGAGGCCGGGTGCTGCTGGCGGGCGACGCGGCGCACGTGCACTGCGCGTTCGGCAGTCAGGGGCTGAGCCGGGGGCTCGGGGACGCGATGAACCTCGGCTGGAAGCTCGCCGCGGTGACCGGCGGCCGGGCGCCGGAAGGGCTGCTGGAGACCTGCACCGCCGAACGGCGCCCGGCCGGCGCGGGGATCCTGGACCGGACCCGGTCCCAGGTCGCGGCCATGCGCCCGGATCCGCAGTCCCGGGCCCTGCGTGAGATCGTCAGCGGCCTGGCGGGGGCGGTCGCGGGTACCACGTACCTCACCGCGCGGCTCAACGGTGGCGGGGTGCGCTACGAGCTGCCGGGCGAGCACCCGCTGACCGGCCGCAGCGCCCCGGATCTCGCCCTCACCGACGGTGGCCGCCTCGCGGACCACCTCCACGGCGGCCGGGCGCTCCTGTATGGACCTCGCCGACGATCCGGAGCTGCGGGCTCTGGCTGCGGGGTATGCCGGCCGCGTCGGCACCCTGACGGCCGGCTGCCCGTCCCGCCCGGAACTGGCGGCGGTCCTCGTCCGTCCGGACGGCTTCACGGCCTGGGCGGCCGACGCGGGGGCGCAGGCGCGTACGTCGACGGCCGGGCTGGCGGAGGCGCTGGAGGAGTGGTTCGCCGTGCCAGAGGGGCAGTGACGCCGGGGCGATCCGCCACTGTGCTGACTGACGCGGACCACGAGCCGGTCCCACCCACGGCCGCCGCACCGATCCGGTGTGGCGGCCGCCCGCACCCGCACCAGTGGCACCACAGCAAGACCGACGACATGCACCGCGGCTTCGCCACCGAGCAGATCCCTCCATCACCGTCACCCCCGACCCGTCCACAGCACCGGATCTCACAGTCCCGTGGCGCGACAGCACCACACCACCGCCTGACAACCCCGGCACCCGCCAAGCGAGCCGCTGCTGGAGAGGAGCTGACAGCGCCCGACGATGCCGGACCGCCCCTGACACCAGTCCCGTACAGCAGCCCGCCCAGCCAGACGGAGGGGCGCCACCGCCGCCGGCCGTCGCGGCCGCCAACCAGTCGGCGGGCCGGACCGTCGTACGCATCCTGCGGATCCTGGCGCCCGGCACGGTGCCGGTGCCCGAGCTGCTGGCCGACGTCGACCCGTAGCCTGCGGCCGCCGGGCCGCCGCGTACCCGGGACACCGCCTCAAGCGGATACCGCCGCGCACCGGGCGGTCGCGCCGCCGCGTCGGGCAGACCCGGGCATCGCGGAGACGGTGGAGCGGCAGACTGCCGCGATGCGTGAGCTGAGCCGCCGCGCGTTCCCCGAGCCGGCCGTCGTCCCCGACGACGCGCCGGCCCCGATTGAGCAGATCCGTGCCGAGCGACACCGCCAGGCCACGGCGACCGAGGCTGCGGCCCTGCGTCGAGCCCGTGCCGAGCGGGCCGGGCTGCCGCCCCGGACGACTGCGCCCTCACTGGGCAGGACCGTAGGTTGCGCCCCGGTCGGAGCAACACTGTGGCCCGGACCGGACACCGAACTCGCCCACGAAGACGTCGGCGCGCGCTCCGCGTGGCCGGGGCTTCGAGCGACGAGCGCTGCCTGATCCGGGCGGCCGTCTTCTCCCTGCTCAGGTCCCGGTAGCTGTTCTCCGGGGCATCGGGGTGGCACCGCTGCTCGCCGCCAGGACGGTGGGGCGGAATAGCGCCCTTCGTCGGCGGGTTGCTGAATATTGATCATGTATGTGCGACGCGATGAGGAACCGCCATGAGCCCCCTGCCCCTTGACGCTGAAACCCACCACGACGGGCGCCTCACAGGGCGCACGGTCGTCCTGATCGACGGTGGCTCGGGTATCGGCCTGCGGGTCGCGCATCGTGCGGCCGCAGCCGGCGCCCGCGTCGTACTGGGAGGCCGCACCCCCGCGCCTGGCCGCCGCGGCGCAGCGGGTGGGTGACTCGGCGACCTGGCGGACCGTAGACATCACAGACGGCGCCTCCCTCGCGGCGTTCTTCGCGGAACTCGACCGCGTGGACCACCTGTTCACCTCCGCCGCCTCCTACCAGGTGGGCCCGATGCTGGAGCTGAGCGACGAGGAGGCGGCAAGCCCGTTCGTCTCTAAATTCTGGGGCCAGTACCACGCCGTGCGACGTGCCGCGCCCAAGCTGGCGGCGGATGGGTCCGTGGTACTGATGTCCGGTGCCGCAGGGGCGCGGCCCCCGGCACCCGCACCCGCCTACGCCGCGTGCAACGCTGCGATCGAAGGGCTCGGACGGGGGCTGGCCCTCGAACTCGCACCAGTGCGCGTCAACGTCGTCTCGCCCGGCACCGTCGACGGCAACCTCTGGGCACAGCGTCCGGCCGCAGACCGTGAAAACGCCTTCGCGCAGTACCGCAGGGATACGGTCCTGCACCGGCTGGGCACCGAGGACGACATCGCCCACGCTGTGATGTTCCTGTTCACCAATGGCTTCACGACCGGTTCCACCCTCTACCCCGACGGCGGCTACACCCTGCGCTGACCCGTCCACGGACCGGCGGAACGGCCCCTGCGGTAGCCAGACGGCACGGCGACCGCCGGTCAGCTTGTTCCTTCACCACGGGTCTGGTCGTTCGGTGACTCTCCGGAGTGATTGCCGGACAGGTGGTCCGTCCTTCTCGTGGTCCTGAGTGCCCGTCCCTAAACCCCAATCGCCGCAGCCGGCGGGCTGATCCGGGAAAGCCGGCCGCGTAAACGCATTCGGGGAGCGGTCACTGCGACCGCTCCCCGAACGGAAGCCCTGGTGTTGGTGAGCCAGTTGTGGCAAGCCTTGCTTTACCATTCGACCGCGTCCGCGACTTTTCGATGACGCTGGCGAACGGGTCCTGGGGAGCGGGCCCCAAGGATGTGCCGCCTCGACCGGAGCTGAGGAACAGTGGCTCAGCGGGTGACGACGTTGTGGGCCGGGCCGACCTCCGGTTGGAGGTCGCCGTACCCGAGGTCAGCGAGGATCGGGCCGAGCACCTTCGCGAACGCCTCGTAGGCTTCGGCGGACTCCCAGACGTCGGTGATCCGCCAGCCGCCGTCGGCTGGGCCCGCAGCGTGCGAAAGGAGGCCGGGAACAGGCAGGTCAGCGACGTTGGTAAAGCCCTTTCCGTCGGTGAGGCGCTCGATGTAGCTGTCGTAGAGTTCCGACCCGGTACCGGGGGCGAAGAACGTGGCGATGACGGCCATGATTGTGCTCCTATCGGCAAGGTGTCTCGGGGCCGGGACAAGCGACGTGTGCGCACCGGCCCTTGGCGCCCTCTCTGACTTCCCACTCCGTGTTCAGGGCACTCCCAGGGACCGTCATGCCGCCGCGACTCCTCCACGCCCCGGCGCGCCGTCTTGGCTGCTCTGTAGCGGCTTTGTGGGTTTTAGCTGAATGCGCCGCTCGGCGCCGGTGATGCCGGTGACGGATTAGGTTCAGTGGCGGCCCACCGGAGGTCAGACGGTGGGCTGCGGCTTCTTCGTCCAGTCCGTGCGGGGGGCCTTTGCTGGTCAGGCGCCGGCTCATCAAGGTGACCAGAGCCCAGGTCAGGTGGGCCTCACTGACCTGCGGAAGCCGCTCGTAGTGCGGAACTGTCGCGCTTCCGACGGCTTTCTACGGGTGTCTGTCCGCGCGGGCGGATGCGTTCTTCGAGCTGGGCGACGCGCTGCTGTGTGCGGACGGCCCCCGACCCGGACGCCGGTGGAGCTGTCGCTGCTGGCCGAGCAGACGAGTGTTTTCTGGCTTTCAACTGAAGCGGCCGCCTTACCCAGGAGGGCGTCGTGCAGGGCCGGGCAGTGGCCACACGGCGCACCATCCTGACCGCGGCCGCTGAGGTGATCATCGAGCGGCTACGGCGGCGCGTCCATCTCGCAGATCACCGCCCGGGCCGACGTGGCGGCCGGGGCGGTGTACTTCCCCTTCGACGATGGGGCCAACGGCTCGGCGATCTCCCACAGCCCGTCCGGAACAATCCAACTCAAACATACCCGCCCCATGAGCGGACCAATGAGCCATCACCACATAGGGCACCGGCTTAACCCGCCCAACGAGGATCCGGCCTCTGCCCCTGCCTCGGGTACGGGGGGCGGTAATTGCCTCCAGCATCTCGAAATTGATCACCGCCTTCACTCACGATAGCGCGCCCCGCGCCGTCCTCTTCGGTGACCCATCCGGGAGGCAGCATAACAACTTCTGAGGTATTCAGAACCCTGGCACCGGAAAGGTCTATTCCTGCGTGAAATCTAGGATGGCTCCTTGGGTGCGCTGGATTGACGAATCGAGCGTCCGCGTGAAATACGGAGTCCGTAAACCATACCTGGCCGGTGAATTCCTCGCGCACCAATTGGAACTGCCGATGGAATTCACTACCCCTGAAATCTGCCACACCCCCATACTTCGCATCATGAGAAAACAGGTGACCGAAGAATTCTACGCCGTCAAATGCGGCTCCGCCTTCGAACTCGACATGGGTGAAACTCGCCGTACGACGGAAGACTGCCCCGGAAAAGCGCGCCTGCCCGACAAACCTGGCTCCACTGAATTCACATTCAGTGAAATGACACTCAGAGAAGTCCACTTCGAGCGGTACGGCAGTGCGCAGATTCAGCGTGACTCCCGGCCAGTAAGCGGGCCATCCCTCGGACGGGCCCGGTGCGCCCTCCTGGAGTCGACTGCCGGGCGGCGCCTTACGCAGGTGCTTAGCTAAAATCTCCTGCGCCGCTCGACGGACCTGCCGTTCCTGCAGAGCATCAGAATCAAGAGCTGATGCTCCTGGGCTGATGCTCCTGGGCATGCCACGGCATCCTCGGAGAGCGGGGCATACGGCATTCGAAGGTAGGCGCAAATTACTTCAGTGACGACCTGGCGGTGCTCCGGGTTTTGCTGGGCCAGCCGCTCAAGAGCGTAAAGCCCGCCCAGTCGAACCATTGCCTTCTCGTGCCCCAGTTGCTCCACGGCGTGACTGTAGAGTTCTGTGACCCTGCGTTCGGTTGCGTCATGAATATTTGCGTCAGCCACCTCCTTCGAATGTGCCTGAACTCGCTCTGCGCGCTCACTGGCGATTTCGTCAAGTCGCTGACGGCGATAGGCGGTGACCAACGCGACAAGAGCACCTACGCCAGCGACCGTAGCGAATACAAGTTTCAAAAGGTCCAGCTGAGCTGCAACATCCAGCGCCTTCGGGTCTGCTCTGGGCGGGGACCCGAGATACCAAGTTATAAAGAGCCAGCTGGAGGCCAGCAATAAGATCGCAGCTATTACGGAAATTGTCAAAGCTCGGCGAATAGGCCACAGCCCTAGGGTGCGATGTGCGTCTCTTGGAACAGGGCTCGGGGCGAGGGGTGATTCCGGCACGGTAGAAAGGGTGCCACAGGTGATGCGCCCGGGGTGTCCCGACTCGAATAAGTCCGGGCATCGTGTTGCGCTGACCTGCGGTGCCCCCGGACTCGAGTGAGACGGGACTCGTCGGTGGGCCTCAATCAAGTCCGGGCAGGGAGCCGTGCCCTCGCAGTTCAAGGAGAGTGGTGAGCACCGTGGGCCTGATGGGTTCAGACGTCGACAGGTGTGGCGTCGAGGGCGGCCGGGTCGAAGCCGGCCTCGGTCAGGACGTCGGCGGCGACCCCGCGGCCGACCTGAACGAGTCCGATCAACAGGTCGTCGCAGTCGATGCGGTCGAAGCCGTTCTGCTCCGAACGTGCCTCGGCGATGGCGATGGCCTTGCGGGAGTAGGGTGTCCAGGCGATCCGTTCGGCCGCTTGGGAGGCGCCCATGCTCAGCCGGGTGCCGACGGATTGGTGGACCGTTTCCGGTGGGACGCCGACCGTCTGCAGGAGTCGGGTGGCGCTGTTGCTCTGCACGGTCAGTCCCCAGAGCAGGTGCTCGGTGCCGATGTAGTTGTTGCGGTGGTGCACCGCCGCCTGCTTGACGTGGACCATGGCCTCGCGGAGGTCATCCGTCATGACCTCGGGGCTGTAGCGCTTGTGCGGGGCGTGGAAGCGTTGCTGGGCCGCTTGCCGGGTCACGCCCAGGGCTGTGCCGATGTCCGTCCATGAGTTGCCGTGCATCCGGCAGTGCTCGACGTAGTCCTCAACCAGATCGTCTGCCAGGGCCTGTAGTTGGCCCGCGAGTTGGGCAGCGACTGTGAGAAGGGCGAGCCAGTCAGGCTGGTCCTGTCCGCCGGGGCGGTGCGCGTTGTCACATCTCCGATCGACTTCCGCGATGAGATCGTCCAGGTCCGGAAGAGCCATGAGGCAAGTACGCCTTGACAATTGCAAGGTGTCAAGGCGTACCAGCCATGCTGGTGACGAGTGTGGCTATGCCCTCGGGACGGCCGAGCCGATACTCGATCTCCGCAACGGACGACTTGACGGTCTTCCTGAGCCCGACGCGGCTGGTCCCGCGGATCGGACCTTCAGTGGGGAAGCTCTGGTGGAACTTGGCGATGCTCTCGGCGGAGACGCAGAAGTCACGTCCATGACCAGCTGGCCGTGCGTCAGTCCAGCGGACCTGGCCCTGACACTAGGCGATGCGCCGGCTCATCAAGGTGACCAGGGACCAGGTCAGGTGCGCCTCGCTGACCTGCGGAAGCCTTTCGTAGGCCCGGACATCGCGCCGGGCCTTCATCACCCACCCGAAGGTAGGCTCGACGCACCAGCGCAACGGGAGAACCACGGAGCCCTTGGCGCCCTTGGGGCGGGAGACGGCCTCCAGGGTCAGGTCGAGGAAGCCCTCGGCCCATTCGACGAGCCGCCCGCCGTAGCCGGAGCCAGCCCAGACGTGAGTCAACTGCGGTTGGGGCAGGCGAAGATGCCACAGGACTTCGCGGGCGGCGTCGCGGTCGGCATGTCTGCGGGCGTGACCATGACCATCATGGGCACCCACTGACCTGCGTTGAGGAATGAAAACACTCACCCAGCTTGTTGTTTAACCTCCGGTGGCTGTGACGTCGCGGAGTCGAGTGCTCGGGCAGAGGTAGAAGAGTTCGGGATCTTCCTCGTCGAGGCCGTGG
>NZ_JBVHPX010000029.1:81239-89643 GCF_055567735.1 Streptomyces sp. NPDC026394 | reverse complement strand
AACCCAAACCGGGCGGCGGCGGGGGGGCCCCCCGTTTTTTAAAACACGCCGCCGGGGTTGGGGGGGGGGGGGGGGGGGGCCCCGGGGGGGGGGTGGTCGGGGGGGGGGGGGGGGGGGGGGGGCGGGCGCCCGGGCGGGGGGGCGGGGGGGGGGGGGGGGCGCCCCCCCCCCCCCCCCCCGCCCGGTCACTTCTGCTTCTTCTGCGTGACGTTCTGCGTGGCGGCGATGATCTCGGCCAGCGCCGCGACGACGTCGGCCTCGGACGCCTCCTTGGTGATGCCGAGGCCGTGCAGTACGCCCTCGCCGTCCTCCAGTTCCAGCAGCGCGAGCAGGATGTGTTCGGTGCCGACGTAGTTGTGGCCCAGGCGCAGGGCCTCGCGGAAGGTGAGTTCCAGCGCCTTCTTCGCCTGCGCGTCGAAGGGGATCAGCGCGGGCATCTCCCCGGCCGCGGCCGGCAGCAACTCGGTCACGCGCTGCCGTACGGCGTCCAGCGTCACGCCCTGCGCCACGATCGCCCGCGCCGCGAGGCCGTCCGGCTCGGCCAGCAGGCCGAGCACCAGGTGCAGCGGGCCGATCTCGGGGTTGCCCGCGGCGTGGGCCTCGTTCTGCGAGGTCACCACCACGTTCCGGGCGCGTTCCGTGTACCGGCTGAAGCCCTGGCTGGGGTCGAGGTCGGACGCCTCACCGGGCGTCTTGGGCACGAACCGCTTCTGGGCGGCCTGCTTGGTGACGCCCATGCTCTTGCCGATGTCCGTCCAGGACGCGCCCGAGCGGCGGGCCTGGTCCACGAAGTGGCCGATCAGGTGGTCGGCGACCTCGCCGAGGTGTTCGGCGGCGAGTACCGCGTCGGTGAGCTGGTCCAGCGCGTCGGGGTGGACCTTCTTGATGGTCTCGATCAGGTCGTCGAGGCGGATCGGATGGGTGCTGCGACTGGGTTCCGTCATGCGTCAACCGTAAGTTGACGCCCCTCAGTCGTCAACCCCTGGTTGACGTCCACTGTTTTTACTAGAGCGCCTGCTCTACTATTACGGCGATGCGTACCGTCAACCCTGAAGAGCACGCCCGCAAACGGGCCCACATCCTCGGCGCCGCGGCCGGCGAATTCGCCGCGTACGGCGTCGACGGCACCTCGACCGCGCGCATCTGCCGCGCCGCCGGGATCGGCTCGGGCACGCTCTTCCACTACTTCGCCACCAAGCGCGACATCTTCCACGCGCTCTTCAGCGACGACCTGCCGCGCAACGCCGAGGCATGCGCCCGCGCGACCGCCCAGGACCGCCCGGAGGACGGCATCCGCCTCCTCGTGGACCACCTGCTCGCCGACCTCGCCGACCCGCTCGTGCCGGGGCTCGCGGCGGCGGTCGTCTTCCAGGTCAACCGGGACGAGGAGTTCGCCCGGCTGATCATGTCCGACACCGCACAGATACGGGCCGCCCTGGAGACGTTGACGGCACGCCTCGCCGAGGAAGGGCGCCCGCTCCCCTTCCCGCCCGAACGGGTCGCCGCCTGGATCCAGGGGCTGCTGGACGCGGCCTACCTCGCCGCGGGGGAACCGGACTTCGACCCCGCCACGCACACGGCCGAACTGCGGCGCATCGTCACCTGGCTGACCGGCGGCCAGGCACCCGGGACGGTCCCCCCGCCCACCGGCACACCGTCCTCACCCGGCACCAAAAACCGCCCCCGTACCGCCCCAGAGGGAGAACCGGCCCGATGACTTCCGACCACCCGACGCCCGAGAATTCACTCTCCAAGTCCCCGTCGCCGCCCTCCGACCGGACCACCGTCGGCCCCACCACCGGCGAACGCGCCGTGCTCTGGGCAGGCTTCCCCGTTGCGGGAGCGGTGGCGTTGTGGCTGGTCAGCAGGGCCGCGGGCTGGGTGGCTTCGCTCCCGTGGGCCCCGTTCCAGGGGCCGTTCAAGCTGGTCGCGTCCGCGCCCGAACCGCTCCTGTCGATCGGTGCCGCGGCCGTCGGCGTCCTCGTCGGCCTGGCCATCGCCTTCTTCGCCGACCTTGAGTACGTGACCGCCGACATCGGGCCGGACCGGGCCGCCCTGACCGTCGACCGGGTCACCCGGACGGTGCCGCGCGCGGCGACCGCCGCGGTCTTCCAGGACGGCAAGAACCTGGTGCTCCTCGGTCACGACTCCACCGAACTCGCCCGGGTGCACGGCGATTTCGACGTCGACCGGTTCACGGCCGCCTTCGAGCGGCACGGCTACCCCTGGCGCCCGGAGGGCGATCCGTACGCCGCCGACTTCCGCCGCTGGGTCACGGCGCAGCCCGACCTGTCCAGCGACGCCCACGCCCTGCTCAAGGCCCGCGCACACGCCCTGAAGAAGAGCCGGAAGAAGGACGCCGAGCAGCTCAGGGAGGAACTGGCCAGGCTGGGCATCGTCGTACGGGACGACAAGAAGAAGGCGCAGCACTGGAGGCGCGTCCGGCTCACCCAGGACAACCCTGCCGAATGAGCGCGACGCGTTCGACTTCGCCCGCCACCACACACAGTCACAGCGCGTAGTCGCCGCACCGCCCCGCATCGCACCCCGAAGGGAGTGATTCCCGACACCGGTCTTTTCCGTTATCCCGCAACGTCACTGGTCAGGCGCACAGTTCGCGCCTGGCCGACTTTTTTCGGCACGTCATGACATGTGCAGGGCATCGTGTAGGGTTTCGATCTATGTCACCCAGGGTGTTTCTTTGGCCAGCGATTGGCGTCCCCCGTCGCACGCCTCGGCACCCCGGTGGGCAGCGCGCAACTCCCGCACAGCGGTGTCCGCGTGGACCGGATCCGGTCGGCCAGGTCCTGGCCGTGGGCGCCGCGGAAAGGTTTGCCCATGTCCCGGAAACGGGCCTTGAAGAGACGCGTCCTGCGGCCGGTCCCACTCGTCGCGCTGGCGGGCGCCGGCGCCTGTCTGGCCGTCGTCGTCGTACCGTCCGCGTTCGGCACGACCGCCCCGGCCGCCCCCGCCGGCCCGGCCGCGAAGAGCGGCACCTGCACGATCCGCTCCACCGGCGGGCACTCCGAAGCTCCCCCCAGTTGCCTCGGCGTCACCGCCTCCCTCGACCACCTGCCCGCCGTCGGCGAACAGGCCACGCTCACCGTGGACGTCAAGGCGCAGGCCGACGTCAAGAACGCCGGGCTGGCCGTACAGCTCCCGCCCTCGCTGCGAATAGCCGGCAAGGACTCCGGTCTCACCGCCCCCACGACGGACGCTTTCGGCCAGCGCACCAGCCAGAAGATCGCCCTCACCCCGGGCACCCGCTCCGTCGAGATCAAGGTCAAGGCCGTCGCCGCCGGACCCGCGCAGATCCAGGCGGACATCAGCGACATCGACCGTCCCGACCCGCGCCGCGCCGGGCACGACTCGGTGGAACTCACCGTCGGCACCGCCAAGGGCTCCACCGACGAGGGCCTGTCGGTCGTCAAGGGCCGCGCGACCAAGGTCGACGGCCCCGGCCCCGGACAGCGCAAGCCGCGCAAGGTCACGCCCAAGACGCCCGCTCCGGCCCGCGCCTCGGCTGCCGCCGCACCGGCCGCACGCGCCCAGGTCTGCGTCGGCGGCACCTTCCGCAACCGCTTCCAGTCCGCCGAGGGCGGCAACTGGAACGCCAAGGCCAACCGGGACGAGCCGGTCAGCAACGCCAACGTCACCCTGTGGGGCAGGCCGACCGCCAACGGCGCCGTACAGAAGCTCGCCACCGGAATGACCGGCAACGGCAACGGCCAGTTCAACCTCTGCTACACGCCGAGCACCGCTGTCACCTCCACGGCCTGGGTGGAGTTCCAGACGCAGGCCGGCGGCATGTGGTCGGTGGTCGACCGCAACGGCAGCCGTTACGCGACCACCTCGTACGCGCTGAACAACGTCTCGCGCAGCACCAGCCTGGGCAACGTGTACGCCAACCAGGGACAGAGCCGCGCCTGGCACGTCCTCGACACGCTCAACAAGCTGTGGTGGAACCGCGGTTCCACCACCAACTGCTGGGCGTCCAGCCAGCAGAGCGGCCGCTGCACCCCGATCACCGTGCAGTGGTACCCCGGCTCCACCGACGGCACGTACTGGATGTCCGGCGAGGACAAGATCCACCTCGCGGACGACGACCCGGACTCCGAGCACACCACCGTGCACGAGGCGGGCCACGCGCTGATGGGCAAGCTCTACCGGGGCTGGTGGCCGCAGGTCACCAACTGCTCGCCGCACTACGTCAGCCGCACCTCCTCCGCCAGTTGCGGCTGGACCGAAGGCTTCGCCGACGCGGTGGCGTTCCACACGTTCGACGACACCACGTACTACTGGGGCAACGGCGCCTCCCAGAACCTCGCCAACGACCGCTCCACCAGGGACATCGACCCGGGTGACGCCTGCGAGGCCCGCGTCGCCACCGCCCTGGTCGACCTGTGGTCCCAGGTCGACGGCGACTGGACGAGGAGCAACACGATGATGGCCCGCGACCCGCAGTCCAGCTTCCGCGAGTACTTCACCACGGACCGGCCGGCATACGGCCTGGACACCGGTGACACCGCGCGCAACATCATCTGGAAGCACACGATCTGGTACTGACGGGTACTGACGCGAGCTGACCGCTCCAGGGGCCGGGCCGACCACCAGTCGGCCCGGCCCCTGCACACGCGTACGCGTACGCGTCGCCTCATTTCTACTGCCGCAGCCGTTGCGTCCCGGTGGGCGCGGTGAAGATGCTGACGGATTCCTCCGTGTGCCGGGTGAAACGCTTGTGCCCGGTCTCCGCCCCGTGCGCGCGAATCCACGTGTTCGACTGCGTGGGATTGTCCCAACAGGCAGAACGCGCACCACACGCTTCCCGGTCGACCTCGGTGACACACTCGGCGAAGTGCGCGCGAATACCGGTGATCTGGATTTCGAGGCGGGTCGTTACGGGGGGCGTCGTCGGCGTCGTCATGACCATGCCTTTCGGCTGGGGGAGGCTGAGGGCAGGGTTACTGTCGCCACTGGTGCGCACAATGAGCACGCCGTCACTTCCGCGTGAGCGCATGAGCCGGGTGAGGCGCTTCCGGCCCGAAAACTGGTCAGGTTCACCCTTTCGGGGCAAGGTTCGCTCCTTTCCGTAGCGGTATCACTACTGGAGGGAATTAGCGTGACCCACAGACGAAGCCTGTTCAACTTGCGTCCTTTGAACGGACAGTTGGGTGGTGGCGGTTGAACCGCAAAGAGCTGGACCCTGATCATTCGCCTGCGGCGCGCTTCGGCGTCCGTCTGCGTACGCTGCGGGACGAGCGCGGGTGGACCCAGGAAGAGCTGGCGGACCGCTTGGGGTACTCCGGAACGCATATTTCCGCCATCGAAAATGGTCGGCGCCCTCCAACTTCCCGCTTCGCGGCAAGAGCGGACAAGGTGCTGGGGAGCGGCGGCCGCCTCGAACGACAGGGACGGTCCGTGCGTCAGCCTGCGCTGCTGGACGGCTTCCCGGAGTATGTGGGGCACGAGGGGCGGGCAGCAGAAATCCGGCTCTACGAGGTGGGAGTCATCCCTGGCCTCCTCCAGACGCCGGAGTACGCGACGGCCCTCGCAGAGAGCCATGTGAAGCGGGGAGCGATCACGGCCGAACAGGCGGAAGAGCGGGTGACGCTCGTGGCACAGCGACAGGCCGCGCAAGTTCGAACACCGTCACCGCAGATCTTTGTGGTGCTGGACGAAAGCTGCATTCGCCGACCTATCGGCGGGCCCAGGGTCATGGACGCCCAATGGGATCGCCTGGTCGAGTTTGCTGACCTGCCGAACACAGTGCTCCAGGTCGCCCCATTCGACATGGGCGAGCGCCGCCCGTTCGACCTGCCGCTCTACATCCTCACTCTGCCCGATCGCAAGCTCGCATCGTACGCAGAGTCCGCCCAACGTGGGCACCTGGAGCGGGATATGACGTCCGTACTGCCCCTGTTGGCGGCCTACCATCAGCTACAGGCTGAGGCGCTCTCCCAGGCGTCATCCATGGCCATGCTCGAACAGTTACGAAAGGGCACCCCGTGACCACCGACAACCCCCGCTGGTTCAAGTCCTCGTACAGCAACAATGGCGGCGCTTGCATAGAGATCGCCACCAACCTCGTCGTCTCGCACGGCGTCGTCCCCGTCCGCGACTCCAAGAACCCCAACGGCCCGCACCTGACGCTCAGCGCGGACGCCTGGTCCGGACTGGTCGAGTTCGCCAGGCAGGCCACCGTCTGACCTGGCCGGACCCGCACATTGCCCCGCCGCTCCCCAGGAGTGGCGGGGAACCGGGCCCGCATGCCAGGTGTGGTTCAGGGGAATCGACGAACCAGCCGCCACGCCCGTAGGGCGGCTCGCGGCATCAGCGCACGGTGGTGACAGCAGCCGACAGCTCGCGGACTCCGGCCGCGCGAGGGTGGCGCCGGGCCAGGTCGGTGACGACCTGCCGGATGGCGGGCCGGTCGCGGACCTCGCCGCGCGATGCCCGTACGGCGTGCAGCAGCGCGTCGGCGGCCGGTTCGGGCTTGGACATCTGCCACCAGGCCCGCGCCATGTCGGTGTGCATCCGGGCTTTGCGCTCGGGTGTGGCGAACTGGCCCTCGTGTAGATGGGCACCGGATTCGAGAGCGGCGCCGGCATCTCCCAAGGCCCAGTGGACGCCGACGGCGTACAGAGCTACGGCCGCTGGGGTCAACGGGAACAGACGCTCGGACGGGGCCCGTTCGGGTAGGAGCCGGGCGACGCGCTGGGCCTCGCCGATCGTGGCCAGGGCATGGCCCCGGTCGCCCGCACGGGCCGCGCAGTACGCCTGCGTACACAGCATCTGAGCGTACGCCGAGGACTGCGCGCCGCTGGTGAGTCCGGTGGCTTCGACGTGCGCCGCGGCCTTGAGGATCAGGCGCTGAGCTGCAGCGGGCCGATCCTGATGACGCAGGACGATGCTCATCTCTCGCGCGGCGGCCGCGGCCGCGAGCGGGGAGCCGGACAGGTCCGCGTAAACGGTGGCCCGGTCGGCGGCCTGGCGGGACTGTTCGTAGCGGCCGATCTTCGTGAGGACCTGGGACAGGAGGCTGTAACCCGTCGAGAGGCGGGCCAGTGCCAGTTCCTGCCGGGAGCGGGCTGCCAGGTGCGCGTCACCGAGCAGGCCGGGCAGCACCTCCAGGAGTCGGGCGTGCCGGCCTGCGTCGAACAATCCTCGGGCCTGGGCCATACGCCGGCTGAGGGGCGCGGCGGAGCCGCTGGGATCGGGGACGCCCGCCAGTGCGACATCGACGCCGATCAGGAACTGCGCGGGGGCCGCGAGTCCGGCGGCAGCGAGCAAGGTACGGCGGCGCATCGGGTCCTCCTGCGCTCGTGGACCATCGAGCGCCACCTTAGTGGCCGAGGAACCGCCGAGAGCGAGCGACGCCGTCAGAACATCCGTCGGGACTCCCACCTCTTCGGCGGCGCGTCGCAGCAGACGCAGGTCGGAGGGGCAGCGGCGAGCTTCGAGCCGGGAGACCGTGGAGGTCGAGCACCCCAGACGGCCGCCCAGGTCTTCTTGTCGCCACCCGCGCGCAGTACGCCCGACCTTGACCAGGCCGCCGGCGTGCCGGGTGGCGACGAGGGAGCGGACCATGTCGGAGCACCACGGCGTGTCGCCGGACACAGCGCCTCCCGCGCGCCAGGGGCCGAGGCCCGTACCACGGTAGTGACTGAACGTGCCCGCGTCGATGCCGTGTGCACTATCCGCAAATGGTCTGCACAGCATGCACGGCGCCCTCCGGCCGCTCCTGCCCGGTGGTGTCGTGGTCGTACGGCCCACGGTGGGCCGGACCGTCACACGCAGGAGGGCACGATGACGACAGTGGCCGAAACCAAGACACCGGTCCGCGATCCACGGGATTACGTGACGCGCGAAGTGTGGGCCCGGCAGATCCAGCTCCTGATGCGGGATCACCCCGTGGACGAGGTGATGGCCAACCGGCTGTTCGGGGCCGCGGTCTCGTACCTGATCACCACGATGGAGAAGTGGGGCCGGCACTTGGAGCTGTGCTGCGGCCGCCTCGTCGACCTGGCGGTCCATGTGTTCATCCTGGACACGAAGAACTACCGCGACTTCTGCCACCGGCACTTCGACGGGAAGTTCCTGGAGCACATTCCGGAGATCGCGTTCAAGTACGACGGCAGTGTGGAACGCACCGCCCGGGTGATCGCGGACAACGGCTTCGAGGTGGACTGGAAGCTGTGGGAGCGCGACTACGCGGCGTGCGGCCCGTGCCGTCCGGGGGAGGAATGCCACTGAGCGACGCCGCACACCGTCGGGCGGGGGCCCCCGCGCGGGGCCCGCCCCCCGCGGGGCGGGGGGGGGCCGGCGGGAACGCCCCCCCCCCCCCGCCCGGCCGGGCACGGGGGGGGGGCCCGCGGTGTCACGCGGCCGCCGAGTGTAACGGGGC
>NZ_JBVHPX010000029.1:75168-81229 GCF_055567735.1 Streptomyces sp. NPDC026394 | reverse complement strand
GGGGGCGCCGCCGGGGGGGGGGGGCCGCGGGCGGGGGGGGGGGCGCCCCCCCCCCCCCCCCCCCCCCCCCCCCCGGCCGCCGCCCCCCCGCCCCCCCCCCCCCCCCACGGCTGCTCGGGTGACTCCGAGGTGAACCGCCCCCAGGAGCAGGACGGACCGGTACGGTGCCTGGTCCCGTCGTTCTCCCGAGGAGCCGTATGTCACGTGCGCCACAGACTCCGGGCGAATACTGGGACGCGTACAAGCCGTACCGGGGCGGTGGGGCTCAGCCGCGGCCTGACGTCGGTCGGTTCGAGTGGACGCAGTATGCCGGGCACGGCCCCGGCGCCGAGCTGCTGGGCTCGCCGGGCCGGGCTCTGGACCTCGGGCCGGCCGAAGGCAGGGAAGCCGCCTGTCTGGCCGGACGCGGCGTGCGGGTGACCGGCGTGGATCTCTCCGCCGTCCAGACTGCCCGTGCCCGCGCCTGGTGGCAGGACCTGCCGGGCCTGGACTTCGTACACGGTGAGGCGTGCTCCTACCTCAGCGGGACCACGGAGACGTACGACGCGATCTACTCGGTGTGGGGAGCGGTCTGGTTCACCGACCCCGGCCGGCTCCTCCCGCTCGTCGCCGCCCGGCTGGCTCCCGGTGGCGTGTTCGCGTTCTCCCAGGCCGAGCCGGCACCGGGCGCGTACGGCCCGCAGGCCGTGCGGGGCAAGTGGCTGGAGGGCCGCGAGCGGGAGCTGACCGTGACGCGCTGGCAGTACCCGCCCGAGAGCTGGGCCGGCCACCTCAAGCGGGCCGGTTTCGACCGTGTGGACGCACGCATCCTGCCGGCACCGGACGGGGAGGGGCCGGGCACGCTGTTGGTCGTTGCCCGCTGAGCCTCACGCGAACTTCCGGCTGATCCCGTCGAAGACCCGCTTCGCCTCCGCGCCCAGGTGCGGCCCCGCCAGCCAGGTGTGGTTCAGGGAGCCTATGGAGCTGTTGGAGACCAGGTACGTGCGGCCGCCGTAGTTCGTGAACCAGCCGCCGCCGGACGTGCCGCCGGTCATCGTGCAGCCGATGCGGTACATCGTGGGGGTGCCCTGGGCCATCGTGAGGCGGCCGGGGCGGGCGGGGCAGTTCATCATGCGGGCGCCGTCGTACGGGGGCGCCGCCGGGTAGCCGAACGCCTGGAGGCCGCTGACGCGGTCGGCGGAGGGCGCGCCGAACCAGACCGGCAGCGCGGCGCCGACGGTCTCCTGGAGCGACCTGCCGCCGCCCCCTTCCGGCTTGACGTGCAGGACGGCGAAGTCGTACGCGGAACCGGCGTTGCCGGACTTGGTGCTGCCCATGTCGATCCACTCGCCGGACGTGGTGACCCAGTTCGCCCACCACACCCCGTACGGCGCGACCTCCTGCGCCGGGGCCCGGCCGACCTCGCTCATGGACAGGCCCTGGTCGTTGTAGGACGGCACGAAGACGATGTTGCGCATCCAGCCGCCGCTCCTGCCGGTGTGCACGCAGTGGCCGGCGGTCCACACCAGGTTCGACTTGCCGGGGTGCGCCGGGTCCTCCACGACCGTGCCGGAGCAGACCATCGGGCCCTGCGGGCTGTCGAACATGATCTTGCCTATGGGGGCCATGTGCTGGTGGTAGGGGCGGGCCACCTGCCGGGCCTGGACGGGGCGCGGTTCCGGGTCGCTGCCGCCCTGGTCACCGGCGGCCTCGGTGGTGACGTCCGGCGCGTTCCTGGCCTCGGCCATCCGGGACGGGTTCCACAGGTCCTTGATGACGGGGTTGGCGAACTCGGACGCCTTGCGGGCCCACTGGTCCCAGTCCTTCCAGCCGCCCTTCTGCCACTTCTTGACGTCGTCGAGGCTGGTCGGCAGCCCGCTCGGCAGGTCGGCACCGCCCGCGTCCGCGCCCGCCTCGCCGCCGCCCTGATGGTCCGCGGCCGCCGAACTGCCGGGGGTGGCGGCGGCCTTGTCGTCCTGCGGGCCGCAGGCGGTCGCGGTGGCGAACAGGGCGACCGCCGCGGCGGCGGCCGCTGCGGTACGGCGTATGACAGGCATGGAGCGGTTTCCCCCTGGTACGTACGTCCGGTGAGGCGCCATGGGTCATGGCGTGACATGCCCCCGGCCGGGGGCGCCTCTACTATGCCTGTGCTCCACGCGGGGCCAGGGACGAGGGGTTGCGCTCACCATGGATATTTTTGCCGACCGTGACCTGCGGACGCGTCGGATGCGGCTGCGGTGGCTGACCGAGGACGACGCGCTCCGCCTCGTCGCGCTGCACGGCGATCCGGACGTCATGCGGTTCCTGGGGGACGGAAGGCCCGTACCGCGGTCCGAGGTCCTGGAGCGGACGCTGCCGGCGATGCTGGCCCGGCACGGGAACCTGGGGCTGCTCGGGTACTGGGCGGCCGAGGAGGTGGCCACCGGGGACTTCCTGGGGTGGTTCGAGCTTGTCCCGGCGGGCCGGGGCGACAGTGGTGAAGTGGAGCTGGGGTACCGGCTGTTCCCGTCGGCGTGGGGGCGGGGGTACGCCTCGGAGGGAGCCCGTGCGCTGGTCCGTGCCGCGTTCACGGTGGGTGGGGCGCAGCGCGTCATGGGCACCACCATGGCGGTCAACACCGCGTCGCGTCGGGTGATGGAGAAGGCGGGCCTGCGCTACGTACGGACGTTCCACGAGGAGTGGCCCACTCCCCTGGAGGGGGCGGAGCACGGCGACGTCGAGTACGCCCTCGACCTCGCCGACTGGCGGCCCTGAGATCCGCCGGCTGACGGCTCCGGGGCCCGCACAGGCTCCGCCGCCTCGTCTCAGCCCGCCAGTCCCGCCTGGTGCGCCAGCAGGGCGGCCTGTACGCGGCTCTGGGTGCCGGTCTTGTCGAGGATGCGCCCGACGTGCGTCTTGACGGTGCCCAGGCCGATCTCCAGGCGGCTGCCGATGTCCAGGTTCGACAGGCCCTGGCCGAGCATCGCCAGTACCTCCCGCTCCCGGTCGGTCAGCGCGGCGAGCCGCTGGTCGGGGCCGTCCGCGCCGTTGGCGGCGCCGACCCGGCCGCCGCCCTGGAGCATCCGCTTGACGACATGGCCGGTCACGCCGGGCGAGAGCACCGCGTCGCCGGCGGCCGCGGCCCGTACGGCGCTGATCAGCTCCTGCGGCCCCTCGTCCTTGAGCAGGAAGCCGCTGGCGCCGGCCTGGAGGGCGCGGGTGACGTTCTCCTCGTCGCCGAAGGTGGTGAGCATGACGACCTGCGGCTTGGGGTCGAGCCGGACCAACTGCTCGATGGCGGCGAGGCCGTCGAGGACGGGCATCCGGATGTCGACGAGGGCGACGTCGACCGGGGTGCGGGCGGCCAGTTCGACCGCCTCGGCACCGTTGGCGGCCTCCGCGACGACGTCGATGTCCTCGGCGTGCCGCAGGATGAGGCGGACACCGTGCCGGATCATCTCCTCGTCGTCGGCGAGGAGGACTCGTACGGGCTGTGCGGCACGCGCGCCGGGGAGATCGCTCATGGGCCCAGGCTAACGGGGTGCCCGCGCGGGGCCGGGCCGTCGGCGGTCGGTGCTCTCGCTCACGCAGGGTCCATGGGCACCCCGAAGCTGAACTCGCCGCCGGGCTCCTCGCGCAGTGAATCGGGAACTCCGCCTACTCCGGCCAGCAGGGCTTCGGCCATGCCTCGGGTCGGTCGTGTGTCCGGTCGCGGTGCGGGTCCCTGGGAGGGCGGATCGCTCTGGGCGGCCCGTCCGCCGCCCCAGTCCCTGAACCGGGGCAGGGTGACGCTCCCGGTGCCCGGCCCCATGAAGGCCGCCGTGTCCGCGGCGACGACCACCCGGGCCCACGTCCTGCCGCGCTCGGGGACGTACTCGCTGAAGACGGTCAGCCGCACGAGGCCGTTGCCGTCGTCCATGCCCCAGGGCAGGGTCCACTCCAGCGCCCCCGGCACCGGGTCCATCCACGTACCGGCGCGCCGTTCGCGCAGGTGCACGCCCCGGCACACCTCCAGCAACGGCTCCAGGTACTGAAGCACGTGCGCGTGCCAGACTTCCACGGCCATGTCGTCGCTCCCCTCGGCGGCCTGGGACCGACGACCACCGGCCGATGACCGCCTGCCTTCGCCTGGCCGCACGGTAGCCGGGGCGGCTTCGCCACGGCAGTCGGATCGAGGGGTCGAGGGGTCGAGGATCAACGAGTTCGGGGGGTCGGGGACTCGGACGCCCGAGGTTCGCGGACCGACGGCACCCAGAACCTGTCGATGTCGGTCAGCACATCGCCACGGAAGCAGTACCGCGTCAGTTCCAGGCGTCCGCCCAGGGCCTCCTCGCCGGTGTACGGGAAGATGCAGTCGGTACCGCTGGGCCGCCGTGGCTCGTGGCCCGCGGCGGCGGCGCGGGCCAGGTCGTTGTCGTACAGGTACGCGGACCGGACGTCCTTCCTGCTCATGCCGACGTGGACGCTGTCCGGGGAGAGCTGTTCCTGGACCGGGCGGGAGCTCTGCACCAGGACCAGCCCGAATCCCAGCATCGTCCCCACCCCCACGAGTCCGAGGACGCCGGTCGCGAGGCCGGGCAGGTGGCGCAGGATGCCGGGCAGGGCGCCGGACTGGTGGTGTTCCTCGGCGGCGAGGGATGAGGGGGAGGTTTCCGTGTGTGCGGCGGACGCCGAGGGTGAGGCCGGGTGCGCGGGAACGGTCGCCTCGACCAGGAAGCCGCCGACGCCGGTCGGGCCGGTGCGCAGTTCGCCGCCGAGCAGGCCGACCCGTTCGCGCAGGCCGGTCAGTCCGCGGCCGGTGCCGAGGCCGGTGGTGGCCTCGGGGGGTGCCGGGGGCGCGCCGTTGCGGACGGTGACGCGTACGCGGTCGTCGGTGTGCTCCACGGTCAGTTCGACGGACGCGCCGGTCGCGTAGCGGTGGACGTTGGTCAGCGACTCGCGAACCACGCGGTGCACCGCGCGCCGTACCCGCGGTTCCAGGCCGTCGAGGTCGGGGCCCTGCCGGCGGACGGTGACGGCGATGCCCGCGGCGCGGGACTCCTCGGCCAGCGCGTCGATGTCCGCGTGGGTGCCGGTGGCGTCGGTGAGGGCACCGGTGCCGGTGTCGCGGCCGAGCGGGCCGAGGACGCCGAGGACCGCGCGCAGTTCGTTCATGGCGTCCCGGGTGGCGACGCGGACCTGTGCGGCCTCCTCCTTCAGCTCGGGCGCCTTGGTGGCGAGGGCCATCTCCAGGCCGCCGCTGTGCAGGGAGATCAGACTGAGGCGGTGGCCCACCAGGTCGTGCATCTCGGCCGCTATCCGGGAGCGCTCCTCGACGCGGGACGCGCTGTCGATCAGCCGCCGGGCCTCCTCCGCGGCGGCGGCACGTTCCCGCAGAGCGACGACCAGGCGGTCCTGCTGTCCGCGTGAGCTGCCGGCCAGGCCGGGAATGAGGACGCAGACGCCGCCGACGACCAGGCCCAGGGCGAAGCCGTAGCGCCAGCTCCCGTACCCGGTACAGACCGTGCCGACGATGCCGGTGAGCACGGGGATCATGGTGGCGGTGAACAGGACGACGGTACGGCGGCGGGGGCCGTCGACGCGGCGGATCGCGTCGAAGGCGACGAGGGCGGTGAGCATCCCGCCGAGCGGCAGGGCGCCCGCCACCGCGGCGAGGACCAGCAGGCAGGTGACAGGAAAGCGCCTGCGGAAGGGCAGCAGCGCCGCCGCCCCGGCACACAGGGCCAGTTTCCCTTCGAACGGCAGGAGCTCGAAATAGCCCATTGCGTCGGACCCCAAGGCCCCCAGGGCACTCGTGCCGGCCAGGTAGAAGAACGCCGTGCCGACCTCGAAGAGGACGGCCAGGCGGCGCCGCTTGCGCCGTCGCGGTGGGGCGGCCTCGTACGGCCGGGGCGTCGGCGACGTGAAGGGCATGGTCTCGATTATCCGTACGACGCGGGCGGAATCGCTGGACCCTGGGAAGGAGGCGGGGCCGGGGGGGGGGGGGGGGGGGGGGGGGCGCCCCGCCGCCCGGGGGCGCGGGGGGGCGCGGGGGGGCCGGGGCGACAACCCACAACACCACCAAAAACACCAAGAACTGCGCCCCGGGGGCAACACCCAACAC
>NZ_JBVHPX010000029.1:0-75158 GCF_055567735.1 Streptomyces sp. NPDC026394 | reverse complement strand
CGGGGTGGGGTCTCCCGAGTCTCCCGCCCGCGGGGGGGGGGGGGGCGCGGCCGCGGGGGGGGGGGGGGGGGGGGGGGGCGCCCCCCCCCCCCCCCCCCCCCCCCCCCCCCCGGCCGGTCGCCCGTGGCTATGTCTCGGGCAGCCGCTCGGCTACTTCTTCGGCAGCCACTTCTTCCAGACCTCCGGGTGCTTCTCCACCCACCGCTTGCCCGCCTCGTCGGCGGACAGGCCGTCGGCGGCGATCATCTCGGAGACCTCGTTCTGGTTTTCCTTGGTCCACTTGAAGTTCTTCAGGAAGGCCGCGGCCTCGGAGCCGCCCTCGGCGAATTCCGTGTTGAAGAACTTCTGGAGCGGTGTCGTCGGATAGGCGCAGTCGATGCTCGACGGGTCCTTCGCGCCCTTCTCCGCGCAGGCGTCGGTGTACTCGGGGAGTTTCACCTCGACCATCGGCACCTGGTTGAACAGCCACTGCGGCTCGTACCAGTACGTCAGGAACGGCTTCTTCTCCTTGGCGAACTGCTGGATCTGGGTGATCTGCGCCGCCTCGGAACCCGCGAAGACGACCTCGAAGTCCAGCTTGAGGTTCTTCACCAGCGCCTTGTCGTTGGTGACGTAGGACGGCGAGCCGTCCATAAGCTGGCCCTTGCTGCCGCTCTCGGAGGTGCGGAGCTGGTCGGCGTACTTGTTGAGGTTCTTCCAGTCGGTCACGTCCGGATGCCGGTCGGCCCAGTACTTGGGGACCCACCACCCGATGTGGCCGGTGACGCCGTTGCCGCCGCCCGCCGTGATCGTTCCCTTGTCCTTGATGTACCGCTGCTCCTGGTCCGGGTGGCCCCAGTCCTCCAGGATGGCGTCCACCCGGCCCTGGCTGAGCGCGTCCCAGGCGGGGATCTCGTCCACCTGGACCGTGTCGACGTGGTAGTCCAGCTCGTGTTCGAGCAGGTACTTGGCCACCGCGACGTTGGCCTGCGCGCCGACCCAGGTCTGCGTGGACAGCGTCACGGACTTGGCGCCGCCCGGCGCCTGGAAGGGCGAGCCCTGCTTGGTCATGTCGGCCTTGCCGCAACCGGAGAGGGCGAGCAGCGTCGCCGCCGCCAGTCCGGCGGCTCCCAGCACGCGTATACGGGTACGGGCCATGGTTACGCTCCCTTCCCCGTCGTACGGCGCTGCGTCGGCTGGGTCACCCGGTCGAGCATCAGGCCCAGGCAGACGATGGCCACGCCCGCGACCAGGCCGAGGGCCAGGTCGCCGGTCGCCAGGCCGGTGACGACGTCGTAGCCGAGCGCGCCACCGCCCACCAGGCCGCCGATGATGACGACGGCGAGGACGAGGACGACACCCTGGTTGACGGCCAGCAGGAGCGCGGGCCGGGCCAGCGGGAGCTGGACCTGCCGCAGGGTCTGCCAGCGGGTGGCGCCCAGCGAGCGGGCGGACTCCATCGCGGCCGGGTCGACCTGCCGCAGGCCCTGGGTGGTGATGCGGATGACCGCGGGCAGCGCGTACACGACGGCGGCGGCAGCGGCCGGGGCGCGGCCCACGGCGAACAGCGCGACCACCGGGATCAGGTACACGAACTGCGGCATGGTCTGCATGACGTCCAGCACCGGCCGCAGGATCGCCTCCAGGCGCTTGCTGCCCGCGGCGAGAATGCCGACGGCGAAGCCCAGCACCAGGGTCACCGCGAGGGCGGCGAGAACCTGGGAAAGGGTGTTCATGGACGGCTTCCAGACGCCGAGGACGCCGATGGCGGCCATCGCGAGCGTCGCGGTCAGCGCGGTGCGCCAGGTGCCGATCAGCCAGGCCAGCGCGGCGACGATGAGCAGCGCGCCCCACCAGGGCAGCGCGGTCAGGCCGTCGCGCAGCGGGTCCAGGACCCAGGAGGTGAAGTGCGCGGCCCAGTCGGCGGTACCGCCGACCACCGGGACTCCGGAGTAGAGGTGGTCGACCATCCACTCCTTGAAGTCGTTGACCGGGCGGGCGATGGCCACCGTCCAGCCGGACGGCCAGACGGTCGAGCCCGCCAGCCGGCCCGCGGCGGTCACCAGCGCGGTGAGGACGGCGATACCGGCCCAGGCGCGCCGGCCGCGCAGCAGCTTCGGGCCGTGGGCGGCCGGGTCGGCGCCCATCCGCTCGCCGGCGGCGGCGGTCGTGCGGTCCATGACGATGGCCAGCAGCACGATCGGTACGGCGGCGGCGAGCGCGGCGCCGACGTCCACCGAGGCGAGGGCCTGGTAGACGCGGTCACCGAGACCGGCCGCGCCGATCATGGAGGCGATGACGGCCATGGACAGCGCCATCATGATCGTCTGGTTGAGGCCGAGCAGCAGTTCCTTGCGGGCCAGCGGCAGGCGGGCGGTCAGCAGCCGCTGCCGGCCGGTCGCGCCGAGCGAGGCGACGGCCTCCAGGACGCCCGGGTCGGCGCCGCGCAGGCCGAGCGCGGTCAGCCGGGCCATCGGCGGGGCCGCGTAGACGACGGTGGCCAGCAGCGCGGCGGGCACACCGATGCCGAAGATCAGCACGACGGGCAGCAGGTACGCGAAGGCCGGCAGCACCTGCATGGTGTCCAGCACCGGCCGCAGGATCTTGAACAGCCGCTCCGAGAGGCCGCCCGCCAGGCCCAGCAGCGCGCCCACGGCGACCGAGGCGAGCACCGCCACGATCATCAGGGCGAGGGTCTGCATGGTCGGCAGCCACATGTCCAGGACGCCGCTGACGGCGAAGGAGATCAGCGCGGTCGCGGCGATGCGGACGCCCGCGACGCGCCAGGCGACGAGGGTCACGCCCGCGGTGACGCCGGTCCAGCCGAGCAGCAGCAGAAGCTGGTAGACGGCGCGTACGGAGATGACGACGGCGTTGCTGAGGTGGCCGAGGAAGTACACGAACAGCGGGTGGCTGTCGCGGTTGTCGATGATCCAGTCGCTGGTGCGGCCGAGCGGGCCGGTCAGGTCGACGGTCAGGTCGCTCGGCCAGGTGCCGCTGGACCACTTGGCGTGGGCGAGCGGTACGAGGACCGCGGCGGCGACGGCGAGGATGAGGATCTTGCGGAGGCCGCGGCTCTGGAGGGCGGCTCGCAGGGCGCCCGGCTGGTCGGGCGCGGCGGTGGCGGTGCTCGCGGTGGGGGTGGCGGCCGTCATGCGCGCCCCCGCTTCACCGTGCCGGCCGGTATCTGCATCGCCGCGGCGCGCCGGGCCTCGTGCCAGCGGCGCTGCACGGCGGTGCGGAACCGGTCCGCCAGGGAGGGGGAGGCAGGGACATCGCGGGTGCGGTCCCGGGTCGGCGGCTGGAGCGTCCGCACCTGGGCGGGGGCGACCCGCACGGGCCGCCGGGTCGGAGGCCAACCGGCCGCCACGGCGGCCGCGTCGGCGGTACTGGAATGCGCGGACATCAGGCAGCCACCTCGCCGGCGTCGATCTTGGCGACGACGTTGAGCAGGCAGGTGCTGTCCACGATGCCCAGGCAGCGCTTGCCGTCCATCACGCGGGCCGAACCGCCGGAGCGGGCGACCGCCTCGATGGCGTCGGCGACCAGGGTGTCCGGCGCGAGCGCCGCGCCCGTCTCCGTCTCGCCGGACTCGGCCGGGCGCATGGCGCGCCGTACGGTCAGCACCTGTTCACGCGGTACGTCCTGGACGAAGTCGCGGACGTACGCGTCGGCCGGGGAGCCCACGATCTCCTCGGGCGTGCCGAGTTGAACGATTTTTCCGTCGCGCATCAGGGCGATCCGGTCGCCGATGCGCAGCGCCTCGGCGAGGTCGTGCGTGATGAAGACCATGGTGCGGCCCTCGTCCTCGTGCAGCCGGACGACCTCTTCCTGCATGTCCCGCCGGATCAGCGGGTCGAGCGCGCTGAACGGCTCGTCGAACAGCAGGACTTCGGGGTCCACGGCGAGCGCGCGGGCGAGCCCGACGCGCTGCTGCTGGCCGCCGGACAACTGCCCGGGGCGGCGGTGCTCCAGCCCCGCGAGGCCGACCTTCTCCACCATCTCGGCGGCGCGCTCGCGGCGTTCGGCCCGCGGCACGCCCTGGATCTCCAGGCCGTACGCGACGTTGTCGATCACCGAGCGGTGCGGCAGCAGGCCGAAGTGCTGGAAGACCATCGCGGCGCGGCGGCGGCGCAGTTCGCGCAGCTTGGTCTTGTCCATGGCGCGGACGTCCTCGCCGTCCATGTCCAGGCCGCCGCTGGTCGGCTCGATGAGCCGGGTCAGACAGCGCACCAGGGTGGACTTGCCGGAGCCCGACAGGCCCATGACGACGAAGACCTCACCCTTGTGGACGTCGAAGCTGACGTCGCGGACGGCGGCCGTGCAGCCGGTCCGCTCGCGCAGTTCCTGCGCGGACAGACCGGTCAGCTCGGCGTTCTCCGGGACGCGCTCGGCCTTGGGGCCGAAGACCTTCCAGAGGTTGCGGACGGAGAACACGACGTCCCGGGGGTCCCGGGAGTCACGGGGGTCCCGGACTTCCTCGGCCGTCAGGTTGTCGGCGGCCTCGCGGGGCTGGGGTATTCCGGCTTCGGGGGCGGCGGCGGCCATCACGCACCACCTCCCTGGGTCGGGGAATCAACCAGCAGCTCGGCTGCCTTCTCCCCCACCATCAGCACGCCCAGCATCGGGTTCACGGCGGGCATCGTCGGGAAGACCGACGCGTCGGCGATCCGGATGCCGGACAGGCCGCGGATCTTCAGCTCGGGGTCGACGACCGCCATCGTGTCGTCCTTGGCGCCCATCTTGCAGGTGCCGGCCGGGTGGTAGACGGTGTGCGCGGCCTTGCGGACCAGCTCGCTGATCTCCTCGTCGTCGGTCACCTCGGGGCCGGGGAAGACCTCGCGCTTGAGCCACTTCTTGAACGGCTCGGCCTCGGCGACCTTACGGGCCAGCTTGATGCCGTCCACGAGGGTCTTGCCGTCGTAGTCGTCCTCGTCCTCGAAGTACTTGAAGTCGAGCGCGGGCTTGACCTCGGGGTCCTTGGACGTCAGGTAAAGCCGCCCGCGCGCCCGGGACTTGGGGATGTTCGGCGTCATCGACACACCGTGCTCGGGGCGTTCGTAGCCCAGTCGCTCCGGGTTGTCGGTGAACGGGATCTGGTAGAAGTGGAACATCAGGTCCGGGCCCTTGTGGTCCGGGTCCCGCTTCACGAACAGGCCCGCGTCGGAGTCCATCGCGGAATTGTCCGGGAGCGGCCCGTTGGTCTCCCAGACGATCACCGACTCCGGGTGGTCGATCAGGTTCTCGCCCACGCCCGGCAGATCGACCTTGCAGTCGATGCCCAGCGCCTCCAGGTCCTTCTTCGGCCCGATGCCCGAGTGCATCAGCAGGCGCGGGGTGTCCACCGCGCCGGCGCACACCAGCACCTCGCGCGCGGCCTCGACGTAGACCTTCTCGCCGTCCTTGGTACGGACGTGGACGCCCTTGGCGGTGGTGCCGTCCAGCTCCAGCTCGGTGGCCCAGGTCTCCAGCATCAGCGTGAGGTTGGGCCGGTCACCGGCCTCCATGTGCGGATGCAGGTACGCGACCGAGGCGGAGGACCGCTTGTTGTTCTCCGGGTGGTACGACAGGTCGAAGAACCCGACGCCCTCCTCGAACGGCTGGTCGTTGAAGCCGACGATCTCGGGCACGCCGAGGGCGGTCTTGGTGGCCTCGATCCAGTCCGTGGCGATCTGGTTCTGGTCCTTCTTCGCCACCCGCACGATGTTGTTGCGCAGCTTGCCGAAGTAGGGGTCCATGGCCTTGGCGCCCCAGCCGGTGGCGCCCGCCGCCTCCCACTCGTCCCAGTCGGACGGCAGCGGCTTGAAGGAGATCAGGGTGTTGTGCGACGAGCAGCCGCCGAGCACCTTGGCGCGGCTGTGCAGGATGTGCGAGTTGCCGCGGGGCTGCTCGGTGGTGGTGTATTCGTAGTCCAGCTCGCCGCCGAGCAGGCCGAGCCACTTGCGCAGCGTCAGCACGTCCTCGCGGTCGATGTCGGAGGGGCCGCCTTCGATGACGGCGACACTCACGTTCGGGTCCTCGGTGAGCCGGGAGGCGATCACCGATCCGGCGGTGCCACCGCCGACGATCACGTAGTCGTACACGGGCATGAGGTGGTGCTCCTTCTGCAAAGTTCGTGCGTGCGTGGTGCGGTGAACAGACGGGGCCTCAGCCCGCGAACCAGCGGACCGGTTCCGGCCGGAGGTTCTCGTAAACGTGCTTGCTCTCGCGGTACTCGTCCAGACCGGCGGGGCCCAGTTCCCGGCCGATGCCGGACTTGCCGAAGCCGCCCCACTCGGCCTGCGGGAGGTACGGGTGGAAGTCGTTGATCCAGATGGTGCCGTGCCGCAGCCGGGCGGCGACCCGGCGCGCGCGGGCGGTGTCGGCCGACCAGACGGCGCCGGCCAGACCGTACTCGGTGTCGTTGGCCAGCGCGACGGCCTCGTCCTCGGTCGTGAACGTCTCCACGGTCAGGATCGGGCCGAAGGTCTCCTCACGGATCACCTTCATGTCGCGGTGGCAGCCGTCCAGGACGGTCGGGCTGTAGAAGTAGCCGGTGGCCGGGCGGACGTCACTGGCCTCGGGGCGGCGTCCGCCGCACCGAAGCTGGGCGCCCTCCTGAAGGGCGGAGGCCACGTACGCCTCGACCTTCTCCAACTGCTGCTGCGAGACGAGCGGACCGCACTCGACGCCCTCCTCGGTGCCGCGCCCCAGCTTGATCTTCTCGGCACGGCGGGCCAGTTCGGCGACGAAACGGTCCCGCACCGACTCCTCGATGATCAGGCGGGCGCCGGCCGAGCAGACCTGGCCACTGTGGGCGAACGCGGCGTTCAGCGCCTGGTCCACGGCGGTGTCGAAGCCCTCGTCGGTGGCGCAGGAGTCGGCGAAGACGACGTTCGGGTTCTTGCCGCCCAGCTCCAGCGCGATCTTCTTGGCACCCGCGACCGCCGCCGCACCGGCCTTCGTGCCGCTGGCCAGCCCGCCCGTGAAGGAGAAAAGATCCACATCCGGGTGCTCGGCCAGCCGCTGGCCGACCGGCAGGCCCGCACCGGTGACGATGTTGGCGACCCCGGCCGGCAGGCCGGCCTCGACCAGCAGCTTGATCAGGTACACCGTCGTGAGCGGCGTGACCTCACTCGGCTTGATGACGAAGGTGTTGCCCGCGGCGAGCGCCGGAGCGATCTTCCAACTCGCCTGGAGCAGCGGGTAGTTCCACGGCGTGATCATCGCGCACACGCCGACCGGCTCGTGCACGACGACACTGTGCACGTCCGGGCTCCCGGCGTCCACCACACGCCCGCCGCTCTCGTTGATCACCAGATCCGCGAAGTACCGGAAGGCGTTGGTGACGTCGTCCACGTCGACCCGGCCCTCTTCGAGGGTCTTGCCGGTGTCCCGGCTCTCGATCAGGGCGATCTCCTCGCGGTCCCGCTGGAGCAGGTCCGCGACCCGCCGCAGCAGCGCCGCCCGCTCCGCGACGAGGGTGCGGGGCCACTCGCCCGCGCCGTTGTCGAACGCGCGGCGCGCCGCCTCGACCGCCGCGTCGGCGTCCTCGGCGCCACCCTCGGCGACGACTTCGAGCGTCTTCGCATCGGCGGGGTCCAGGATCTCCCGCGTGGCGCCGGATACGGCGGAGCGCCACACCCCGTCTACGTGAATCGTCTCGCTTGCCGACACGTCTGTTCTGCCTTTCGACTTCCGGTTTGTTGCCACTGGTTCACACCAGCAACGAGGACCCCTCCCCGGAACCCCTTTACCTATGCCGAAACGTCCGAGGAAAGTGACCCGACTCACTCTTCCGGCCCCCGGAATGCAGGTTTGCGAGGGCCGATCCGGGTCACCGGACGGTCCTTATGGCCCACTGTCAGGGCAGGCGAATATCCGTTCAGGAGGGCCTGGAGTCCCGCATCGGCACCGCGCATCTCCTCAGGCCGTCGTGCCGCCGCGCTGCCGGTGGTCGCGGGGACTGATGCCCCGCACCCGTTTGAAAGCGGCGCTCAGGGCGAAGGGGCTGCCGTACCCGACCCGGCGGGCGACCGCGCCGAGTGTGGCGTCCGGCTCGCGCAGGGGATCGGCGGCAAGGGCCAGACGCAGGCCGGTCAGGTACGTCATCGGGGGCTCGCCCACCAGCTCGGTGAAGCGACGGCCCAGCACCGCGCGGGAGACGCCGCTCGCCGCCGCCGGTCTCCGCGAGGTGCTGGGCTACTCGTCCGTCTCGTCGGCCGGTTCGTCCTGAGCCGTCATTCCGGCCACCCACAGCGGCATCAGCCAGTGCACGACGAACGCCGAGATCAGTACGGGGAGAACCGCCCCGCCGACCGTCAGCCCGCCGAGTTCGCCGACCACGATGCCACCTGCCACGCCGCACCCCAGTACGTACGTGGTCAGGCGGTTCGCCGTGGCGCGCACCCGGTCACGCTCGGCCAGCTGGCGTTCGTCCAGGACGTGGGGGCGCAGGTCGAGGAGGCCGCGGATGGCCGCGTTGAGCACGCCGGTGGCCATGCACCAGGGAAGGACGAGAAGCGGCGCCGCGAGGACGACGAGCCAGGGGGTGGCGGTCGCGAACCCGGTGAATTCGGCGGCCAGGATGACCCCGGTGAGCAGCACATGAAAGGCGACGGCCGCGCGCCGCCGCCCAGCCGTCGCGTGCAGCGGCGCACCCTCACGGCAGTTCATGATGGCGTACATGCGCTCGTCGTAGCGCGTACGCACCCGGTGGGGCGTGGGGGTGGTACCGGTGGTCGTCACTGCTTCCTCCCGTAAACCTCGTCCGTGAGCGGGCGGAACGGCCGGAGTGAGAACAGGGCCTCCACCGGCAGTTCGAAGAACTCGGCCATGCGCAGGGCGAGGTCGAGGCTCGGGTTGTACTGCCCGCGCTCGATGTAGCCGATGGTCTGGTAATGGGCACCGACCGCGTCGGCCAGCGCCTGCCGGGACACCTTGCGCTCGGCACGCACCATCGCCAGCCTGTTGTGCACCTGCTCGCTCATGTATAAGAAGTACTACATTACCGAGCAGGGGCACAACCGATTGGGCGACCCGAGGTCAGGAAGCGCGAGGGTCGAAGAACTGCAAAGCGGTCTGCTGGATGCGGCTCTGGGCCGGCCAGTCGGCGTCGGGGCCGAGGACCAGGACGGCGAACTGGCGGCCGTCGGGGACGGTGAAGGCGCGGTCGGTGACGCGGGCGCGGACGCCGAGTTTTTCGCTGTCGTAGGCGTAGACGAGTTCGACCGTGCCGGAGCTGACGCCGACGTCCTTGGCGGGGCCCAGGCTCATCTCGACGTAGCCCGGCTTGTCGGCGAGGCTCCGGGAGGTGGCCTTGAGGGCTTCGAGGGGGGTGATGTCGGGCTCGGTGACCTCGAAGACCTGGAGGAGGTACCGCTCGTCGGGGGCGGTGTAGAAGACGCCGTCCGAGCGCTGGCTGCGCTGCCAGTTCTCCGGTACGGCCAGGGAGAAACCGGCGCTGTCCCGGGCCAGCCGGTAGCCGGGCGGGACCGCGCCCGAGGGCGAGCCGGACGGGCTGCCGGCCGCCGGGTCGTCCGTGGAGGGGCCGGTCGGTACGCCGGGCTCGGCGGTGGCCCGGTTCGGGCCCGGTGAGGAGACCGCGGTCCCGGGTTCGGAGCGTACGGCGGTGTCGTCGCCGCCCCAGAGCAGCCAGCCGCCGCCGAACCCCACGGCGACCACGGCGGCCGCCGCGCCGACGACGAGCGGCGTCGGCCAGGTGCGCGGGTTGGTGGCGGACAGGCTCGTGCCGGGTGCCGCCGTCGGGCCGTGGCCCGGCGGGCGGGGCGGCGGATAGGCCGGGAGGTGCGGAGCGTCGGCCGTGGCGTCGGTGGAGAAGCCCGCCTCCGGTGGGGACGCGGGGCCGGGTACCGACCCGGGCCTGGACGGCGGCGGGCCGGTGTACGGCGCGGGAGCCGGGCCGCCGGTGTCCCAGCGCTGTTCCTCGTCGTTCCAGCGCACCCCGCCCGCGCCGCCCCCCTGCTCGCCCATCCTCAGCCTCCCAGCAGCGCGGCCACGGCCTGCCCCACGGCGGCGCCCGACGCCAGCATGCCGGTGACCGCGCCCGCGTCGGCCAGCGCCGTACGCAGCCGGTCCAGGCGGCCGGGCGCGGTGCTGCCGGTGGTCTCGATCTCTTCCTGCGCGTCGGTCAGTTCGGCGGTCAGCAGGGTGACCTGCGGCGTCTCGACGACCCTGGCCAGATCTTCGCGCAACTGGCGTACGGCGGTGAGCAGTTCTTCGTGCGCGGGGTCGGCGCCGGGGCGGCCCGTGGTGTGCTCGTTGTGGGTGACCGTGTTGTGGTCGCCGATGGCGAAGGCCCCGTGCACCTCGCCGATGTGGATGCCGCGGTTGCGTTCGTCAGCCGTTGCCATGTCTGCCTCCCCGTTCGTCCGCTGCGTTCGTCCGCTGTGGTGCCGTGTGCGCCGGCCGTGGTCACGATTGTGCCTCGCCCCGGGCGGGGCCGTACCGGCGGTTCACCGGCCTGTGTCGGCGGTCTTGGCGGTCTTCGCGGGCCTGGCTGCCTTGCCGGCCGCACTCCCGCCCGACGCGCCGGAGGCCGCCGCCCCGCCCAGCCCTCCGTTGCTGGTGATCGTGTTGTGGTCGCCGATGCCGATGGCACCCTGCGCCGACTCGATGAACACCCCGCCGTTGGTGACGTTGACGACCCGCTGCTCGAACTCGTCGGTCTGCCAGCCCGCTTCGTACAGCGCGCTCCGCACCCCGCCCGCCACCCGGTCCTGGATGCTCTTCAAGTAGCGGGTGACGTCCATCTCCTGGAAGAGCGAGGCGTCCCCGTCGGAACCCAGTTCGCGGACCGAGGCCGCCGGTCCGTCGGGCAGCGCGCCGCCGTGCCCGCCGGTGAGCAGGCTCCAGGCGGACACGAAGCCGCGCCACAGGCTCGTCACCGCGCGCCCGGCGGAGCGCGGGGTCTGCGCGAGGGCCCACACCACCTTGCCGAAGGGGTTGTTGCGGCGGTAGCGGTGGGCGATCCGGTCGGCTTCGCGGTACAGCGCGCGCACCGGCCACAGCACGTGCGGCGCGACCTCCAGCATGAGCATGCCGCCCTGCGTGTGGACCCGTACGAAGACGGTGACGACGATGCCCTCGCCCCAGCCGCCGACCCGCACGCGCAGGAAGTGGCGCCGGGTCTCGCCGCCCTCCTCGACCGCACGGGCCCGGTGCGCGGCGAAGCCGTCGGGGCCGTACGGGGCGGCGTCACGGGACGGCAGCCCGGCCACCGGCAGGAAGACGCACTCGTCGATCTCCAGCTCGCGCAGCCGGTCCCGCACCGCGGCGGCGGCCTGCGGCGACCCGTGCGCCGAGGGCTCGCGGAGCGCCGCGACCAGCGGGATGATCCGCTGGAGGACGGTGTCGTTGTCCAGCGGCACCGGCCCGCCGTCGGCGCCCCCGGCCGGGTCCGGCGCCGCGTCCTTGCGGGGCCGCAGTTCCACCGACAGCGACCAGGTCTCGTACGGCGTGCCCGCGCCGCAGAACGGATCGGCGGCACGGTACATGACCAGCGGACCGTGCTGTTCGGTACGGATGCGGTGACGCAGCCGCTGGAAACGCACGCCCTCGGCCCGCTCGGCGGGGTCGGCGGCGGCGTCCGGGAAGCGGGCCCGGGACAGTTCGGTGGTCAGCGCCTTGGCGATGTGGCCGTGCTGCGCGCCGACGGCCCAAGCCAGGACGAAGGGGAGCGCCAGGGCGAGCCAGGCGTTCAGCGGTTGTGCCGCGAACATGTTCTGGCCGAAGAGGTCGGTGGGCAGGAAGAACAGCAGCGGGTTGTCCGACAGTCCGGAGGAGCTGCCGGAGTAGCCGTACGACGAACCGCCGGACCCGCCGGAGTCGTCGCCGAACACCATGGCCAGCAGCACCACGGCCACGCCCAGCACGGCCAGCCGCCCGTACCAGCGCAGCAGCCAGCCCGCGAACCGCCGGTACCAGGGCGGATGCACGGCGCGGCCCCGTACGAAGGAGGCCAGCGAGAGCAGCAGGACCGGCAGCAGGTAGAGCAGGGTCAGGCCGGAGGAGAGCGGGACGGACACGACCCACAGCAGCAGGACGGCGGCCGCCCAGGCCAGCTCCATGCGGCGGGCGCGCAGCGCGTGGGCCAGTACGCGGGCCGCGTCGAAGCCCAGCGACGGGGCCGCGAGGCGTTCTTCGTGGACGTACAGCTCGTCGATCACCGCGTCGCGGTAGGCGGGGTCGAGGTAGGTGCCGGCGCAGAGCAGTCGGGTGGCCTCGCTGGCACCGGGGGGCCGGAGGTCCGGGGCGTGCGGGCCGCTCTGTGAGCCGGAGTGCGAGCCGGACTGCTGCGGCACGTGCGGATGCGTCACCTGGTTCCCCCCGGACGGCAACAGCCCGGACGGGCGGGCGGGTTGCGTATCATGAACGCCGCAGCATAAAGGAGGCGAGTGAACCGTGCCAGGCACTTGCCCGGAAGATCACACCAAGGTGTGACACCGGGGAGGGACAAGAACGCCGGAGCCCGTACGGAACCCCGAGGGGTTCCGTACGGGCTCCGGTCGTGCGGGCGCGTCGGAGGGCACCGCCCTCAGAACGTCAGAGCAGGCCGAGACCGCGCACGGCCTCGCGCTCCTCCGACAGTTCCTGGACGGACGCGTCGATGCGCTCGCGCGAGAAGTCGTTGATCTCCAGGCCCTGGACGATCTCGTACGTGCCGTTCTTGGTGGTGACCGGGAAGGAGGAGATCAGGCCCTCCGGGACGCCGTAGGAGCCGTCCGAGGGGATGCCCATGGAGGTCCAGTCGCCGTCCGCGGTGCCGTTGACCCAGGTGTGCACGTGGTCGATGGCGGCGTTGGCGGCGGAGGCGGCCGAGGAGGCGCCCCGGGCCTCGATGATCGCGGCGCCGCGCTTGGCGACGGTCGGGATGAAGGTGTCGGCCAGCCACGCCTGGTCGCCGACGGCCTCGGCGGCGTTCTTGCCGGCGATCTCGGCGTGGAAGATGTCCGGGTACTGGGTCGCGGAGTGGTTGCCCCAGATCGTCAGCTTCTTGATGTCCGAGACCTGCGCGCCGGTCTTCTGCGCAAGCTGCGAGATGGCGCGGTTGTGGTCCAGACGGGTCATCGCGGTGAAGCGCTCGGCCGGTACGTCCGGGGCGGCGGCCTGGGCGATCAGGGCGTTGGTGTTGGCGGGGTTGCCGACGACCAGGACCTTGATGTCGTCCGCGGCGTGGTCGTTGATGGCCTTGCCCTGCGGCTTGAAGATGCCGCCGTTGGCCTCCAGCAGGTCGCCGCGCTCCATGCCCTTGGTACGGGGGCGGGCGCCGACGAGGAGGGCCACGTTCGCGCCGTCGAAGGCCACGTTCGGGTCGTCGGAGATGTCGATGCCGCGCAGCAGCGGGAAGGCGCAGTCGTCGAGCTCCATGGCGGTGCCCTCGGCGGCCTTCAGGCCCTGCGGGATCTCCAGGAGGCGCAGCTTGACCGGCACGTCCGCGCCGAGCAGGTGACCGGAGGCGATGCGGAAGAGAAGGGCGTAACCGATCTGGCCGGCCGCGCCGGTGACGGTGACATTGACGGGAGTGCGGGTCATGGCGATCTCCTGCGCGATGTTTTCTGGGTTTCCTGGGGGCAAGCCCCCGTACCGCGTTGGTGGCGGCGGGAACCCCTGCCCGTTGAGCGAGATCTCTTGGTATCGAGAGACCCGGCCGTCAGGCTATCGGACCGCCGCGCCGCGCCGCCCCCGGGCCGGTGTGGAACGCCTCACCGGGCTGGTCCGCGAGGTCCGGCGGGCCCCCGCGGGCGCGTGGCGGGCGGCCGTCCGCTCAAGGAGGGGGGAGCGCGGACGGCCGCCCGGTGATGCCGCACCCGTGGGGGGTCATCCATGCCCCTGCCCCCGATTCGCTCGGGCAATCCCCCTGCCGGAGATCTTCCCGCGACGGCCGGTTTGCGGCGTACATCCCGATGCGTACCGACTGTTGGTGCCCCGATCCGCTAGGCCACCGGCTTCGCGCAGCCCTTCCCGCCCGCCGTGGTGGTCCCGCACGCGGTGACCTCGGCCGGGTCCCCGGACACCGGGACCATCGCGGTGTACGCGTCACCGTCCTGCCCGGCAGCGGCCTTCTCGGTCCGGCCCGCCGAGCTGATCGACGCCTGGTCGCCCGGCGCGGCCCCGGTGATACGGGCCCAGGCGGCGCCGCACACCTTGCTGTAGCGCACCTCTATCAGGGAGCTCCCGGCGAACCCGCGCGACGGGCTGGTGGCGTTCCGGCCGCCGCACCCCATCGCCTCGGGGTCCTTGCCCGCGCAGTCGGCCCCGGTGCACTTCACCCCCGCCGGCAGCACCGGCTTCTTGCTCGGGGACGCCGACGGCGCGGGCCCGGCCTGCTTGCCCTCCTCGCCGCCGCCGATGTCGAGCAGCAGCACCGCGGCGGCGATCACCAGCAGCGCGCCGACGACGCCCGCCAGGAACATCGTGACGCGGCGCCGGCGGAGCTGCCGGTCGGTGTCGTCCGGGCCCGGGGGCGGCACCGGCCCGCCCGGGTGGCGCGCCGCGTCGGACGCGGGCACGTCGTACGCGGGCGTCTCGTACGGCGGCGGCTCATGCCGGGGCGGCGGGGCCACCGGAGCGGCGTCGGGGTAACCGGCCAGGCGGGGCCAGACCACCTTGTCCGGCCGGTCGGCGGTGCCTCCGTCCGGAGCGTCGGCGGCGGGCGTCGGCGGCGGCGCCGTGTCCGGTGCGGCGGGCGGTGGCGCCGCGGCGGCCGACGCGGCGAAGTCGGGGAAGTCCGCGGGGGACGGCAGTGCGTCACCGCGCCGCGGGGACGCGGGTGCCGGGGCGGCGGCCTGTGCGGCGGCGCCGCCCTGCTCCGTGCTCCGGCCCGCCCGCTCCTCGGCCTTCGCGGCGGCCCGCGCCCCGGCCTTCGTTGCGGCCTTGCCTCCGGCTTCCCCCTCAGCCTTCTCCGGGCCCTTCTCCGCACCCTTCCCCCTGACCTTCTCCTTGATCTTCTCTTTGGTACGGGACGTGGCCGACTTGCCCGGTTCCGGGCCGAACTCCCCCAGCGCGGCCCGCGCCTGGGCCACCCGGATCGCCTCCATGGTGGCGTCGTGCCGCATCTCCGAGCGGCTCCACGCCCGTTCGGCCAGTTCCCACAGGGTGGTGAGGTGTCCGGTGTGCGTGCCGGTCGCCTCGGCCAGCGCGATCACGGCGCGTTGTGGCGGCAACAGCCGTCCGTTGAGGTAGCGCTCCCACGAGGTCTTGCTGTACCCGGTGCGGTCCGCGACGGCGGCGACGCTCAGGCCGCTGCGCTCCACGAGTCTGCGCAGCTGGCCGGCGAACTCCTTGACCTGCGGATCGAGTTCTTCCGGTAGCGCCCTCCAGCGAGGCATTGCCTCCCCCTAACCCCCCGTATGCGCGTGGTTGCGCCTGTCGAGTGCTCTGGTGCTCCGCTCCTTCGCCGAGGCGCGACCCCCGCGGCCCGCCCGGTCGTTACTCACAGGGATGCTCAGAGCCAGGATGCCAGTTCCCCTCTCCCGGGCGCACGGGAGCGTTCGGGCACCGGACATGCGGACGTGCACGCCCGTACACTTCCGCTCCCCCTCCGGGCGGACCGGGACGGACCAGGACCGGGACCAGGGTCAGGACCATCTCCCCAGGGCCAGGACCGGCCCGAGGAAACCCTCAGGTGTCGGCCATCGCCTTCTGCAACCCGATGTCGAGCGCGTCGAGGAACTCCCGCGTGGTCAGGTACGGCTGGTTCTCCGGGACGAGCAGCGCCAGATCCTTGGTCATCCGGCCGCCCTCGACCGTCTCCACGCAGACCCGCTCCAGCGTCCGGGCGAACCGGGTGACTTCGGGGGTGCCGTCCAGCGCGCCGCGGTGGGCCAGTCCGCGGGTCCACGCGAAGACCGAGGCGATCGGGTTGGTCGAGGTGGGCCTGCCCTGCTGGTGGCGGCGGTAGTGCCGGGTCACCGTGCCGTGGGCGGCCTCGGTCTGCACGGTCCGGCCGTCGGCGGACATCAGGACCGAGGTCGTCAGGCCGGGCGGGCCGAAGTCCTGGGCCACCGGGCCGGACCGGCCGTCGCCGTCGTGGCTCTTGCAGGCCCGGACGTAGCCGCCCGGCCACGTGAGCGCGGCGGCGGCCGTGTCGTCGGTCGGCCGGTGCTCGTAGGCCAGGCCGCGGGCGTCGAAGTCGGCCTTGAACTCGGCGTCGAACACCTCCTGGAAGAGTTCCTTGAACCGGCCGTCGTACTTCTTGAGGACGGTGTTCCCGGTGACCAGGCAGACCGGGTACGAGCGGGCCAGGCCGTAGTGGAAGGCGGCGCGCGCGAAGTCGCGGACCGACGCGTCGTGGTGGTACATGGCGAGCGCGATGCCGGGTCCGGTGAAGTCGTGGACCCCCAGCTCGACCGGGTCGCCGCCGTCCCGGGGCGTGTACGTCAGGGTGAGGGTGCCGGGGCCCGGAACCCTGAGGTCGGTGGCGTGGTACTGGTCGCCGAGGGCGTGCCGGCCGACGACGACGGGCTCGGTCCGGCCGGGTACGGGCCGCGGCACGTTCGCCATGATGACCGGCTCGCGGAAGACGGCGCCACCGAGGAGGGTGCGGAGGGTGCCGACAGGCGAGCGGTACATCGCCTTCAGGCCGAATTCCTCGACCCGCGCCGCGTCCGGGGTGATGGTGGCGCACTTGACGCCGACGCCGTACCGCTGGATCGCGTGGGCGGCGTCGACGGTGACCTGGTCGCCGGTGGCGTCGCGGTGCTCGATGCCGAGATCGAAGTACTTCAGGTCGACGTCGAGATGGGGCAGGAGCAGCGTGTCCCTGATGGACGACCAGATGACGCGGGTCATCTCGTCGCCGTCCAGCTCGACGACGGGCTGGGCAACCTTGATCTTGGCCATGGAGCGCCAAGGTACTCGGCGGCGGGACGCCCGGGCCGCCCCCGGGGGCGGCGCGCGGGCGGACGTCACGCGAATGGCGTGCGGGGGCCGGGCACCACCCCGGTCACCACACCGTGAAGTGCACCAGGTCGTCCAGGAACGGGATCTTCAGCCACGGCTTGGGCTGCGCCATCAGCGCCAGCAGCACGATGGCCACGCCCAGCCCGCCGTACGTCGCCATGTCCGTGAAACGGGACCGTACGGCCAGCATGCCCACCTTCGGCAGCACCCGTCGCAGCACCGCTCCGCCCAGCAGCGACAGACCGATCAGGAGCGTACCGATGCGGAAGCCGTCGAGGGCGACGATGAACAGCCCGAGGGCCACACCACCCATGACGGCCAGCAGCGGCCACTGCCGGGCGGGCGGGGCGGCGCTGCCGGGGGCGGTACGGCCGCCGCCCTCCGGCCGTGCGGTGTCGGTGGTGATCCGCGGGAAGCGGCGCGAGGGCCGCTGCGGCTCGGAGGCGCCTTCCGCGTGCGCTTCGGCACTCATGGGTGGCCGTCCCTTTCCCTGTCCGTTGTCCCAGTCCGTTCCGGTGCTGCGGGCGGCGGCGGACTCAGCCCGCGGCGCGCTCGGCCGCCTCGACGACGTTGACCAGTAGCTGGGCGCGGGTCATCGGGCCGACGCCGCCCGGGTTCGGGGAGATCCAGCCGGCCACCTCGGCGACGCCGGGGTGCACATCGCCGACGATCTTGCCGTGCTCGTCGCGGCTGACGCCGACGTCCAGCACGGCCGCGCCCGGCTTGACGTCCTCCGGCTTGATGATGTGCGGCACACCGGCGGCCGCCACGACGATGTCGGCCTGCTTGAGCTGCGCGGCCAGGTCACGGGTGCCGGTGTGGCACTGGGTGACGGTGGCGTTCTCCGACTTGCGGGTCAGCAGCAGCGGGATGGAGCGCCCGACGGTGATGCCGCGGCCGACCACGACCACGTGCGCCCCGTTGATCGTCACGCCGTGGTGGCGGAGCAGCTGGATGATGCCGTACGGGGTGCAGGGCAGCGGCCCTTCGATGCCGAGCACCAGGCGGCCCAGGCTCACCGGGTGCAGGCCGTCGGCGTCCTTGGCCGGGTCCATCAGCTCCAGGACCCGGTTGGTGTCGATGCCCTTGGGGAGCGGCAGTTGGACGATGTAGCCGGTGCAGGCCGGGTCCTCGTTCAGCTCCCGTACGACGGCCTCGATCTCCTCCTGCGTGGCGGTGTCCGGCAGTTCCTTCTGGATGGAGGCGATGCCGACCTGGGCGCAGTCACGGTGCTTGCCGTTGACGTACCAGCGGCTCCCCGGGTCGTCGCCGACCAGCAGGGTGCCGAGTCCGGGTGTCACGCCCCGGGCCTTCAGTGCCTCCACGCGGACGGCGAGTTCGGACTTGATCGCGGCGGCGGTGGCCTTGCCATCGAGAATCTGGGCGCTCATACCCCCATCTTCCCGGATGAGGCCTCCCCCGTTCCAATCAGGGCGCGCTTCCGGGGCGCACTATGGCCGCTGACAAGAGCGATGACCGGAGATGACCGAAATGCATTTCCGCAATCGATCATTGCACTTGCACAACACCTGCCCTCTTGACTGGACAAGAATATTGCGCAACTAGAAGGATTGGCGTTCAGTGCCGCAGGCATCATCGGGGGGCGGGGCACTTCATCCCAGGTTTTCCTCCGAGCACGCCCTGCCGTCCCCCACTGGACACCAACGGAGGAAACCAGCCAATGAGCTTTGGCGACCCGAACAATCCCTACGGCCAGCCGCAGGGGCAGCCCAACCCGTACGGCCAGCAGCCGCAGGCCCCGTACGGCCAGCCGCCCCAGGCGCCGCAGGCCCAGCCGGGGTACGGCTACCCGCAGCAGGCACAGCCCCAGCCGGGGTACGGCTACCCGCAGCAGGCCCCGCCGCAGCCGCAGGCCCCGTACGGTCAGCCGCCGCAGGTGCCCCAGCAGCAGGCGTACGGCTACCCCCAGCAGGGCTCCCCGTACGGCCAGCAGCCCGGTATGCCGGGAATGGGCGGGCAGCAGCCTTACGCGAGCTGGGGTGCGCGGGTCGGCGCGGCACTGCTGGACGGTCTGATCGTCGGTGTCCTCCCGACGATCCTGTACATCATCGCGGCCGTCGTGACCGCCAACACGGTCACCCACGTGACGCGGCCGGACACGTCCTACTGCGGCACCGACTACCAGTGCATCTCGGACGCCTACACCGCCGCCAACAGCTCCGCCGGCAGCACGCCCGTCCTGGCGCTCATCCTCATCTCGATCGCCGCACTGATCACGCTCGCCGGCGGCCTCTTCCTGATCGCCAAGGAAGGCTCCACCGGTCAGACCCCGGGCAAGAAGGCCCTGAACATCCGCGTCGTGCGCGAGGCGACGGGACAGCCGCTCGGCTTCGGCCTGGCCCTCGGGCGCAAGCTCTGCCACGCGGTGGACGGTCCGCTGTGCGGTCTCGGCTACTGGTGGCCGCTGTGGGACGAGAAGTCCCAGACGTTCGCGGACAAGATCGTCAGCACCGTGGTCGTCCGTACTCAGTAGGGCTCCGTACGGCAGCTCGTCCAGCCCTGGGCCCCCTCGCACAAAATGGCGCGAGGGGGCCTTCGCCGCCCCGTAGGCTCTTACCGATCTTTTACCTCACCCGGGACCGCCGGAACCGCGCAGCACCGGCTGACACCAGGTCACACCGCTCGAAGGACACGCTCGTGAGCTATCCGAACCAGAACCCCTACGGCCCGCCGCAGGGCCAGCCCCAGGGCCCGCCGCAGCCCCAGTACGGCTACCCGCAGCAGCAGCCGATGCAGCCGCAGCCCATGCAGCAGCAGCCGTACGCGCCGTTCCCCGCGGGCCCCGGCGGGATGCCCGGCATACCCGCGCCGCAGCAGATGCCCGGCAGCACCAAGGCGGCCCGGGTCATGCTGTTCGTCCTCGCCGGGATCACCGTGCTCGGCATCATCGGGGTGACCGTCGCACTGAACCAGATCAGCAGCGCTTCCGCCCAGTACAACGGGTTCAGCGGGGACGCCGACAGCATGTTCGCCATCGGCAAGGGCGCCATGGTCTTCGTCATGATCCTCCAGGCGGCCTACGCGGCGGTCGCGCTGGTGCTCGCGCTCCAGTTCTCCAAGGGTGCCAACGGCGTCCGTATCGGCACGATCATCTTCGGGTCCGTGTCGGTCCTGTGCAGCATTCCCTTCGCCATCGCGCTCTACGGCATCCCCAGCTTCGTGCTGTCCATCCTCGTCATCGTCTTCGCGGCCAAGCAGGAAAGCCAGGCGTGGTTCATGCGCCCTCGCTACTGAGGCCGCCGCACGCGAAAGGCCCGTCCCCCGCGGCACGCGGAAGACGGGCCTTTCTGCTGACTGCGGCTCAGTGGAAGAAGTGCCGGGTGCCGGTCAGGTACATCGTCACGCCCGCGGCCTTCGCCGCCTCGATCACCTGCTCGTCACGGACCGAACCGCCGGGCTGTGCGACGGCCTTGACGCCCGCCTCCAGCAGCACCTCCAGGCCGTCCGGGAACGGGAAGAACGCGTCGGAGGCGGCGTAGGAGCCGCGCGCCCGCTCCTCACCGGCCCGCTGCACGGCCAGCTTCGCCGAGTCCACGCGGTTGACCTGGCCCATGCCGACGCCGACCGTGGCGCCGTCCTTGGCGAGCAGGATCGCGTTGGACTTCACGGCGCGCGACGCCCGCCAGGCGAAGGCCAGTTCGGCCAGCTCGGTGTCGCCCAGCGGCTCGCCGGCCGCCAGCGTCCAGTGGGCCGGGTCGTCGCCCTCGGCCTGGAGCACGTCCTTGACCTGGGCCAGGCCACCGCCGTCGATCGGCTTGAACTCGGCCGGCGGCTGCGGGCCCTCCGGGCAGCGCAGCACCCGGATGTTCTTCTTGCGGGACAACACCTCGACGGCGCCGTCCTCGTAGTCCGGGGCGACGATGACCTCGGTGAAGATCTCCGCGACCTGCTCGGCCATCGCCACGGACACCGGGCGGTTGACGGCGATGACGCCGCCGAAGGCGGACAGCGAGTCGCAGGCGTGCGCCTTGCGGTGCGCCTCGGCGACGTCCGCGCCGATCGCGATGCCGCACGGGTTGGCGTGCTTGATGATCGCGACGCAGGGCTCGCTGTGGTCGTACGCGGCCCGGCGCGCGGCGTCGGTGTCCGTGTAGTTGTTGTACGACATCTCCTTGCCGTGCAACTGCTCGGCCTCGGCCAGGCCGCCGCAGCCGCCTGTGTAGAGGGCGGCCGCCTGGTGCGGGTTCTCGCCGTAGCGCAGCACGTTCTTGCGCGCGTACGTCACGCCGAGGAAGCCGGGGAACTCGCCGCCGTCACCCGCGTAGTCCCCCGCGAACCAGGAGGCCACGGCGACGTCGTACTCGGCGGTGTGCCGGAACGCCTCGGCCGCCAGCCGCCTGCGCTCCTGAAGGTCGAAGCCGCCGTCCGCGACGCCCTTGAGCACGTCCGCATAGCGGTCCGGGTTGACGACGACGGCGACCGAGGGGTGGTTCTTGGCGGCGGCGCGCACCATCGAGGGCCCGCCGATGTCGATCTGCTCCACGCAGGCGTCCGGCTCGGCGCCGGAGGCCACGGTCTCGGTGAACGGGTAGAGGTTGACGACCACCAGGTCGAACGGCTCCACGCCCAGCTCGTCGAGCTGCCGCCGGTGGTCCTCCAGCCGCAGGTCGGCGAGGATGCCCGCGTGCACCTTCGGGTGCAGCGTCTTGACCCGGCCGTCCAGGCACTCGGGGAAGCCGGTCAGCTCCTCGACCTTGGTCACCGGGACGCCGGCCGCCGCGATCTTCGCGGCCGTCGAGCCCGTCGAGACGAGCTGGACGCCCGCCGCGTGCAGCCCCTGGGCCAGTTCTTCGAGGCCCGTCTTGTCGTAGACGCTGACCAGCGCCCGGCGTACGGGCCGCTTCCTTGCTTCGGCGGTCACGGGATCAGTACCTTTCGTCCCTCAATGCGGTAGCCGTGCCGGGCCAGCAGCCCCACGACCTCGACGAGCAGCTTGCGCTCGACTTCCTTGATGCGCTCGTGCAGCGCGGATTCGTCGTCCTCGTCCCGGATCTCGACCACACCCTGGGCGATGACCGGGCCGGTGTCGACGCCGTCGTCGACGAAGTGGACGGTGCACCCGGTGACCTTGGCGCCGTACGCGAGAGCCTCGCGCACACCGTGGGCACCGGGAAAACTCGGCAGCAGGGCCGGATGCGTGTTGATGATCCGGCCGCCGTACCGGGCGAGGAACTCCGCGCCCAGGATCTTCATGAAACCGGCCGAGACCACGAGGTCCGGCTCGTACGCGGCGACGGCCTCGGCCAGCGCGCGGTCCCAGGCGGCCCGGTCGGCGTGGTCCTTGACCCGGCACACGAAGACCGGCAGCCCGGCCCGCTCGGCGCGCTCCAGGCCGACGATGCCGTCGCGGTCGGCGCCGACCGCGACCACCTCGGCCCCGTACGCGAGGGCCCCCTCGGCGGCGACGGCGTCGAGCAGTGCCTGAAGGTTCGTACCCGAACCGGAGACGAGCACGACGATGCGGGCCGGGGAAGCGGCGGGCACGGCGGCGGAAGCGGATGAAGAAGAAGCGGAGGCCACGGCGGGACTCTTTCTCGCGCGGTCTGCTGTACGGCGGTGCTGCTGTACGGCGGTGTGCAGGTTGTGCGGTCGTACAAAAACAGGGGTGACCGAAAACCGGGGAACCCTACGAAGGCGCCGACCGTCAGCAACGATACCGGCACACCGCGCGGCCCCCACGGGACGGGGGCGCACGCGAGAGGTAGCGTCGGGCGTGAGAACGCACGCTGTTCGTGGTATCCGCCCGCCCGGCCACCCGTCGGACGTACGGACGAGACAAGGGGAAGACACACTCCAGATGCCGGACCGACGCCGCCGCGCGGCCCTCCTCCTCCCTCTCCCGGCCACCGCCGGGGGGTGCCCCCAGCCCGCCGTCGCGCCCGGGGCGGTGCTGCTGCGCGAGCGCAAGCCGTCCTCCGATTCCGCGGGGGCGGGTGCTCCGGGCTCGTCGGGTCCGTCGGGTTCGTCGGGCCCGTCCGGAGGACCGGCCAGGGAGCGGGCCCATTCCCACCCCTCCGGTCAGGACGCGGGAGGGCAGGACGGGGACGGACAGGGCGGAAACGATCGAAGCGGAAGCGATCGGGGCGGAAGCGGTCAGGACGGGCGGGACCGCGGCAATCCGTTCGCGCCGCCGCCCGCCGACGCTCCCGAGCAGCCGTGGCAGCCCCGCGGCCACGGCCAGGACCAGGACGGTGACCAGGACGGGCCGGGCGACCGGCAGCAGCCCTCCTGGGGCAACCAGTGGAGCAGCCGGCAGCCGGGCCGCCAGGGCGGCGGTTTCGGTACGCGCCAGAGCGGCCGCAACAACCAGCAGCCCGGGGGCCAGGGCGGCCCCGGGAACTCGGGCGGACTGCGCTGGGACCCGACCGACCCCGCCCAGCGCCGCGCGCGCTACGCACTGCTCGCCGGTATGTGGGGCTTCTTCTTCGTGCTGTTCAACCTGCCGGAGATCGCGCTGCTGCTGGCGACGCTCGCCCTGTACTGGGGCATCAGCTCCCTGCGGGCCAAAGCGGCGCGTACGGGCAACGGCGCGCGGTCCGGCAGCGCGCGCGCCACGGCCGCCGACGTCTCGGGCCAGGCCGCGCCCCGTACGGACTCCGGCGCGTCCGCCGCGGACCGCACCCCGGCGGTCTCCACCCGCCCGCAGACGACGGCCGCGGTCGCCGGCCTGGTCACCGCCTCGCTGGCGCTGGCCATGGTGGCGGCCACCTACACGGTCCAGCTCGTCTACCGCGACTACTTCACCTGCGTGAACGACGCCCTGACCCGGTCCGCCCAGCACTCCTGCGAGAAGCAGCTCCCCGAGCAGTTGCGCCCGCTGCTCGGGGCCGACAAGGAGTAGCCCGGCCGGAGCCGGACCCCGCGTCTCTCTCAGCCGCCGCCCATGGGGTCGGCGGCTGAGGTGTTTCCGGGGAGTGAGGGGAGTGAGGGGGGCGAGGTGTGCCCCGGGGCTTCCTCATGGGGCGGTACGGCGGGCTCGAAGTCGGTCATCAGGCCGCCGGAGGAGGCCCGGAGTGCCGACCAGCGGGCCCGGCGGGTACTGGCGTCGTGCCAGGGGGCGGGCGGAGGCGACGGGGACGACGGAGGCGATTGGGGTGGCGGAGGCGGCAGTGGGGATGGAGGTGACAGGGGTGACGGGCGTGCCGGGGGCGTGAGAGATCCGGGGTCCGTGGGCGGCGACGGTGTGCGGGGGCCGGGGCCCGGGTGGTCGCGGCCGTACGGAGCGTCGCCGCCAGCCGTACGGCGGTGCCGTGCCCGGCGACGGGGCGGCCGGGCGACAGCGTGCCGTACAGCCCGCCGCCGGATCCGCCGGACCGTACGCCGCAGCGCGGCCCAGCAGAAGCGGCAGGCGGCCCACGTCCACCGTCCGGCGGCACGGAGAACCACCGGACCGAGCCGCTTTCCCCCGCGCCACAGCCGCTTGCGGAGCTTCTCGCGCGGCTCCCGTACGGGCTTCGGCGGGCGCGGCACGCCGCGCAGCCACCAGGCCCGCGCGACGAGAGCGCCCGGAACGCCGATGAGCACCGTCCAGGCCAGCGCCGCCAGCCCCGTCTGCCACCAGCCGGGTCCGAAGCGGGCCAGCGCCGCGGTGCCCAGCGCGCCGCCCGCCAGTCCGGCGAGCAGCGCCGACGCCACCGCACAGCCGAGTGCGGCGAGCCCGGCGGCCGCGGCCGTCCCGCGCCAGCCGGTCCACTCGACGTCCGCCGTCGTCGGCGCGGCAGGCGTGGCGTCGGCCCCGGCCCCCTCCTTCGTTCCGGCCCCGGCCCCCTCGTCCGATCCGGCCCCGGCCCCCTCGTCCGTTCCGGGCCGGGCGGCCGCGCGTGAGGCGGCCGCGTAGGCCTTCGCGGGCAACGCGGCGTACCGGGCCAGTGCGACGCCGACGGCGAGCGGCACCGCGGCGGTCAGCCAGTGCAGCGGGCCGGTGCCGCCCGCGTCCGGGACCATGCCCAGCAGCGGGAAGTGCGGCAGGGCCGGATGTCCGACGGCCGCGAGCGGGCCGACCGTGCTGCCCGCGCCGAGCGTGAAGCCGGGGCCGAGCCCGTACGCCAGTCCCCACACGACGGTGTTCGGCAGCAGTACGAGGCTGAGCAGCAGCACGGTGCACCGGCCCGCCCAGTCGTGGGTGAGCGCGAGGAACTCGGACCGGACCGCGGGCGCGTGCCAGCCGAGCGCGAGGAGCACCAGCAGCGCGCCGCACAGCAGCAGCACCAGGAGGGCCGCGGCGCCCGCGCGCGCCGCGGCGGCCAGCCGACGGCCCCGCAGTGCGGCCCGCAGCCCGGCCGGCAGCCGGTCGTGGGCCCGCTGGACCGGGTCGGGCAGCGGCGCGAAGGCGGTGGGCCCGAGAGAGTGCCAGGCCGCCACGGTCAGGGTTGCCACGGCGACCAGCGGTACGTACAGCAGGGCGCTGAGCGGCTCGACACGCAGCGGGCCCGTCGAGGCGTACAGCAGGGCGGCGGCCGCGACCAGCAGATATCCCGTCAGCAGCCAGCCGAGCAGTTGGCGGGGCGTGGGTTCCGGGTCGATGTCCTCGGGGTGGAGGAGGCCGGGGCCGGCGGATTTCGGGGGGTGGGCGGGCTGCGACGGGACTTCGAGGACGTGCCGCGCGGACCGGTACAGCAGCCACAGAGGCAGGGCCATCAGGAGCAACGGCGTCACGGCGACGGGCGACGCGCCGCCGGAGGCGGCCACGGTCCGTACGAGGTCGCCGCCGTGGGCGAGGAACCACAGGTCGGCGGCGAGGTGCAGGGCGCGCGACGGGTCGGTGTCCGGGTAGGGGGAGGCCACCCAGAGCAGCAGTACCGCGACGGCGAGGGCCCCGAGCCCGAGCCCCGCCGCCAGCACTCCGCCGAGGAAGGCGGTGCCGAGCGCGGAGGACCGCTGGGTGGAGGCCCGGCCGCGCGAGGACAACGTCGGTCCGCGGTCGGTCAATTGGCTCACCCGGCCATGCTGCCAACAACACACGTTTCCGCCATGGAGCAGGCAATTGCCGGACGTGTCGCTCAATATATGCTTATGTACCTTTTCACGTCGCCGCGACGCGTTGGACGCCCCGGTCGCCTGGGTCGCCCGGGGCGCACGGGCCGCCTCGTGCGCACGGGCCGCCCGGGAAGCACAAGTCGCCTGGGAAGTACGGGCCGCCTGGGACGCCTCGTGCGTCCGGACCGTCCCGGGCGCCCCGGACGCCCGAGGAAGACCGCCGAGACCACGCCGACAACACCCGACGCCCCGTCAGCAACGGAACGGGAAACGGTTCCTGATGGGGTATCAGTCAGCGCCGGGACCGCCTCCCTCACCCCCGCAGCCGCCTTCGACGCCCTCTACACCCGGCACGCGCACGACCTGACCCGCCAGGCGATCGTGCTCACCGGCCTGCCCCACCTCTCCCAGGAAGCCGTCGAACGGTCGTTCCAGGCGGCCTGGCAGCGCTGGCCCGAGGTCGCGGTCGACCCCGACCCGGCGGGCAGGGTACGCGCCATGGTGCACGAGTACGCGCTGTCGCCCTGGCACCGTATGCGCCCGGGTCTGCGGGCCGGGCAGCGGCCCTCACCCAGGGTGCCCGCCGCGCCGCCCGCCACTCCCCCGCAGCGCGCGCTGCGGGACGCCCTGCTCAGCCTGCCTGCGGCCTACCGGCGGGCGCTGCTCCTGCACGACGGTCTCGGCCTGGACCTGAGCGAGACGGCGGCCGAGGTGGAGGCCAGTACGCCCGCGACGGCCGGACGGCTGCTGCACGCGCGCCGGGCCGTGGCCGAACGGGTGCCCGCGTTCGGCCTGGCCGCCGAGACGCCCGTACGCCAGCGGGAGATCCTGCGCGAACGGCTGGCCGGGCTGGCCGCCCTGTATCCGGTGGCGCCGCCCGCCGCCGCAGCCGTACGCACGGGCGGCGAGCGGACGGTCAGCCGGATGACACAGGGCGCGTTCGGGCTGACGGCCGTCATCGCGGCGGCGACGGCCTTCACCCTCGTCAACGAGGCGACGGACCCGCTGCCCGGCCGCCCCGAGGCCGGGCCCCCGGCCCTGTCCGCGTCCCCCACGCCCGGCGCGAAGGCCCGGGGCCCCCGTACGGAGCAGGCGAAGCACGCCCGCACCCGGCAGCAGGCCGCGGCCGGCGGCCCGGTCCGGCGGAACGTGGTCCGGTCCGGCCTCCTCGCTCCGGAGGCGCGGTAGCCGGGGCCCGGGGAAGCGGGGCAGCGGGAAGGAAGGCGGGGAAGGGCACGTGCAGGGACAGAGTCCAGGGTCAGGGTCCGCACAAAAGGCGCGGGCCCGCACCCCCACCAGGGGTACGGGCCCGCGTCCGACGCGTGGCGCGATCAGCCGACGAGGATCTCGCGCGCCAGGCGCGCGGTCTCCGACGGGGTCTTGCCGACCTTGACGCCGGCGGCCTCCAGGGCCTCCTTCTTCGCCTGGGCGGTGCCGGAGGAACCGGAGACGATGGCGCCGGCGTGGCCCATGGTCTTGCCCTCGGGCGCGGTGAAACCCGCGACGTAGCCGACGACCGGCTTGGTGACGTTGGCCTTGATGAAGTCGGCCGCACGCTCCTCGGCGTCGCCGCCGATCTCACCGATCATGACGATCAGCTCGGTCTCCGGGTCGGCCTCGAAGGCCTCCAGGGCGTCGATGTGGGTGGTGCCGATGACCGGGTCGCCACCGATGCCGACGGCCGAGGTGAAGCCGATGTCGCGCAGCTCGTACATCATCTGGTAGGTCAGCGTGCCGGACTTCGACACCAGACCGATCTTGCCGGGCTTGGTGATGTCGCCCGGGATGATGCCGGCGTTGGACTGGCCGGGGGTGATCAGGCCGGGGCAGTTCGGGCCGATGATGCGGGTCTTGTTGCCCTTGCTCGACGCGTACGCCCAGAAGGCGGCCGAGTCGTGCACGGCGATGCCCTCGGTGATCACGACGGCCAGGCCGATCTCGGCGTCGATCGCCTCGACGACGGCGGCCTTGGCGAACTTCGGCGGCACGAAGATGACGGACACGTCGGCGCCGGTCTTCTCCATCGCCTCGGCGACCGAGCCGAAGACGGGCACGGACGTCCCGTCGAAGTCGACCTCGGTGCCCGCCTTGCGCGGGTTCACGCCACCGACGATGTTGGTGCCGTCGCCCAGCATGAGCTTGGTGTGCTTCATGCCCGTGGCACCGGTCATGCCCTGGACGATGACCTTGCTGTCCTTGGTGAGGAAGATAGCCATGGTGGTCTGGTTCCCTCTGTCCCTTACTTCGCGGCCGCGGCGAGCTCGGCGGCCTTGTCGGCCGCGCCGTCCATGGTGTCCACACGCTGGACCAGCGGGTGGTTGGCGTCGCTCAGGATCTTGCGACCGAGCTCCGCGTTGTTGCCGTCCAGGCGGACGACCAGCGGCTTGGTGACGTCCTCACCCTTGGACTTCAGCAGCTCCAGGGCCTGGACGATGCCGTTGGCGACCTCGTCGCAGGCGGTGATGCCACCGAAGACGTTGACGAACACGGACTTGACGTCCGGGTCGCCGAGGATGATCTCCAGGCCGTTCGCCATGACCTCGGCGGAGGCGCCGCCGCCGATGTCGAGGAAGTTGGCGGGCTTGACGTTGTCGTGCTTCTCACCGGCGTACGCGACGACGTCCAGGGTGCTCATGACGAGACCCGCGCCGTTGCCGATGATGCCGACCTGACCGTCGAGCTTGACGTAGTTCAGGCCCTTGGCCTTGGCAGCGGCTTCGAGCGGGTTGGCCGCTGCCTTGTCCTCCAGGGCCTCGTGCTCGGGCTGGCGGAAGTCGGCGTTCTCGTCGAGCGAGACCTTGCCGTCCAGCGCCAGGATGCGGCCGTCCTTGGTCTTCACCAGCGGGTTGACCTCGACGAGGAGCGCGTCCTCGGCGACGAAGGTCTCCCACAGGGTCACCATGGCCTCGGCGACGCCCTCGGCCACCTCGGCCGGGAACTTCGCCTGCGCGACGATCTCGCGGGCCTTCTCGATCGAGACGCCCTCGTTGGAGTCGACCGCGACCTTGGCGAGCGCCTCGGGGGTCTTCGCCGCGACCTCCTCGATGTCCATGCCGCCCTGCACCGAGGCCATGGCCAGGAAGGTGCGGTTGGTGCGGTCGAGGAGGTACGAGACGTAGTACTCCGCCTCGATCTCCGGGGACAGCTCGGCGATCATCACCTTGTGGACCGTGTGGCCCTTGATGTCCATGCCGAGGATGTCCGTCGCGCGGGCGACGGCCTCGTCCGGGTCCGCCGCCAGCTTCACGCCGCCGGCCTTGCCGCGGCCGCCGACCTTCACCTGCGCCTTGACGACGGACTTGCCGCCGAGGCGCTCGGTCGCCGCGCGTGCCGCCTCAGGCGTGTCGATGACTTCACCGGCCAGCACCGGTACACCGTGCTTGGCGAAGAGGTCCCTCGCCTGGTACTCGAACAGGTCCACGCGCGTCCGTCCCTTGTCTACTCAGAATCGCCGTAGTGATCGCGGTTCGTTGTCTGCATGGGCGTGCCGCGAAGGGCAACGTGACTGCGCTGTCACTGAGGGAGGCGTACACGGTGACCGGTACGCGGCATGTCCGTCTCGCAGGTTATCCCCGCAGGACCGGCCGCCCTAAATCGCAGATCACACTGCGGCGGTGATAACAGTCACAGAGACGGTGGTCACAGATCACACAGGGGTACGGGCGGGTGGTCGCCAGGTGGACGGCCCGCTCCGCCCGTACGCCTGTCTGCCCGTCCGTCTGTCTGCCCGTCTGCCCGTTCGGTCCCGCGCACAGCGCGGAGCCGGGCGGCTCCCTTCCCAAGGGGAACCGCCCGGCTGCTCGCTCACTGCCGCCATGGGCGGCGGTACGGGCGTACGGCACACCACCCTGTGCTTACGCCCGGCCGCCTGGCGGGGGTGGTCAGGCGCCCTGGACCGGGAGGGCGGTCGGCAGGGTCGGCAGAGTGGTCGGGAGGGTCGTGGTGCCCGGCAGGGTCGGGAGCGCCGGGACGTTGGCGGGGTTGGTCAGGTCGGTGGGTACGGCGGGCACCGCAGGCGCGGCGGGCACCGCAGGCGCGGCGGGCACCGCAGGCGCGGCGGGCACCGCAGGAACTGCGGGTACGGCGGGCACGGTCCGGCCCGGGAGCACACCGTGCAGCCCGGCGGTGGCGCCCCCGGCGATGCCCGAGGCGTCGTCCTTGACGGTGCCGACCAGACCCTGCGCGAACGGGGTGGCGTCCGCGGCCACGTCCTGCACGAACGGGGTCGCCCGGCCCTTCACGTCATCGGCCAGCCGACCGACACCGCCGACGGCACCCTGGGCGACCGGCACGACCTTGCCGACGACGCGCTGGGCGACGGGCGGCAGGACGTCGGCGGCGGTGTTGTCGAGGTCGGCGACCTTGCCCAGATCAGCGGCCTTGCCGAGGTCGGCAGCCTTGCCCAGGTCGGCAGCCTTGCCGAGGTCGGGGGTCTTGCCGAGGTCGGCAGCCTTGCCGAGGTCGGTGGCCTTGCCGAGGTCGGTGGCCTTGGCCAGGTCACCGGCCGCAGGCAGTTCCGGGGTGGCGGGCAGCTTCGAGGTGCTGGGCACCTTCGGGGTGGCGGGCAGGTCCTGGGTGTGGACGTCCCCGCCGGTGACTCCGGCGACCTGACCGGCCACACCGTCCACGGTCTTCTTGACCGTCTTCTCGGCGGTACCGGCCACGTCACCGGCCGGCAGCTTGTCCCGCACCGTGCCGCTGACGGTGTCGGTGACCGCGTCCGTGACCGCACCGGCGGCGGGCAGGTCGGTGGTGCCGGGCAGGCCGGCCGCGTTGGCGGCGACGGAACCGAGGGCCCACAGGCCGGAAGCGGCGGCGGCTACGACGATGGAACGACGGATGTGCTGACGCATGATGCTGAAATGTCCTTCGAATTCAGGGGTTTCGACGGGCAGACCTGTCCCGCCCCCGCGCGGCAGGTCCTGTGCAGACGCGTCGTCTGCGGACGGGCCCCGGACGCTGAAGGTCCGGAGGTCTGCCCTAGCCCGGGAATTCGAGGATGTCGGCGGCGCGCTGCCGCGTGGGCGGCTCGGCGGCCGCGAGGACGCCTCCGGGCACCAGCCCGAAGTACGCGGAATGTGCCGGTACGGCGGCGAACTGCTCCCCGCCGCGGGGACCGTGGCCGTCGCCGACGATGTGCGAGGCCGACGAGGCGGGTACCTGCGGAAGCTGGCCGGGGAGGCCAGGGAGCCCGGGGAATCCTGGGAGCCCGGGGAGGCTGCCGTGGCCCTGTCCGGGCCGCCGCTCCGACGCCGAGTCGGCGTGCTGCACAGGGTGTGACGAAGCGCCCCGCAGCTCACCCGCTTCCGCCCAACCAGCCGCACAATGCGCCGAGTTGGAGCCATCGGCCCCTTGCTGATCACCGGCTCCGGGATGCTGCGGGCCGGTGCCGCGCTGCGGCCCGGAGCCCTGGCCCGGCTGCTCGCCGGGCCCGTCACCACGCCCGGTGTCACCGTCACCGCCGACACCGGGAATCCGGTCCGGCAGCTCTACGGGGAGCGAGCCCGCGTCGGCCACCTGGCGCACCTCGCGCACCACGTCCCGTACCGGCTCGGTGACCCGCCCGGCGACCGGCTCGGTGACGGGGTCGGGGCCGGGTTCGGTGACGGGATCGGCTGCCTGCCCGGCAGCCGGTGCGGTGCGCTCGGCAACGGGCCGCACGGCCTTGCCGACCGGCGTTTCCGCCACCGCGCCCGCGGCCGTCTTGCCGCCGCGCCGCAGTTCCCGCCCGGCCTCGACCGCCGAAGCCTTGACCGCCGCCTGCGGCACGGCCGGAGTCACCGCCCCGGCAGGCGGCTTCGCGCTCGCCGAACCGTCCGCCGCCTGCGCACCGCCGCCGAACGCGCACCCCAGCGCCACGAACCCGGCCAGGAACAGCCCCGCCAGCAGCACACGCCGCACCGCCGCGCTGCGCGGCAGGCGCGCGGCGGCGGGAAGGGCGGACGCAGCAGACACGCGGAGATCCTTTTCGGCGGGCCGGAAAACGCGGGGAGCCAGGGCGTACGGAAAGCCGGGGCATGACCGGCCGCGGACACGCGGCCGGTGCGGGCGCTACGGCCAACCCGCCGGCGGGCCCCGATCCTTGCACGACAGGCCAGGGGCCCCGCAAGCCCCCTGAGGCTCTCGTTACCGTTGCTCCGTCATGTCCGGTATCGGCAGCGGACGCTTCTCGATCGCGGCCGCCATCACCTCCGGGAAGAGGTCGGGCGTACAGGCGAACGCGGGGGCTCCGAGGGCGGCCAAGGCTGCCGCGTGGTCCCGGTCGTACGAGGGCGCTCCCTCGTCCGACAGCGCGAGCAGCGTCACGAACTGCACGCCGGACGCCTTCATCGCCGCGACGCGTTTGAGCATCTCGTCGCGTATGCCGCCTTCGTAGAGGTCGCTGATGAGTACGACGACGGTGTCGGCGGGCCGGGTGATCCGCGACTGGCAGTAGGCCAGGGCGCGGTTGATGTCGGTGCCGCCGCCGAGCTGGGTGCCGAAGAGCACGTCCACCGGGTCGTCCAGCTCGTCCGTCAGGTCGACCACCGTGGTGTCGAAGACGACCAGCCGGGTCGCGACGGCCCGCATGGACGCCAGCACCGCGCCGAACACGGAGGCGTAGACGACGGAGGCCGCCATCGACCCGGACTGGTCGACGCAGAGCACCACGTCCTTCTTCACGGACTGCGCGGCCCGCCCGTGGCCGACCAGCCGTTCGGGGACGAGCGTGCGGTGTTCGGGCAGGTAGTTCTTGAGGTTCGCGCGGATCGTACGGTCCCAGTCGATGTCCCGGTGCCGGGGGCGGCTGACGCGCGCCGACCGGTCCAGGGCGCCGCCGAGCGTGGCGCGGGTACGGGTGGAGAGCTGTTTCTCCAGTTGCTGGACGACCTTGCGCACCACGGCCCGCGCGGTCTCCTTCGTCGTATCCGGCATGACCTTGTTGAGCGAGAGCAGCGTCCCCACCAGGTGCACGTCGGCCTCGACGGCTTCCAGCATCTCCGGTTCCAGCAGCAGCGCGGACAGCCCGAGCCGTTCGATCGCGTCGCGCTGCATGACCTGGACGACGGAGGTGGGGAAGTAGGTACGGATGTCCCCCAGCCAGCGGGCCACACTCGGCGCCGAGGCGCCCAGGCCCGCCGTGCGCGCGCCCCCGCCGCCCTGACCGTCCGGGCGGCGGCTTCCGTAGAGGGCGCTGAGCGCCCCGTCCATGGCGGCGTCCTGCCCCCGCAGCTCGCAGCCGGTCCCGTCGGCGCCGTCCCCGCCCAGCACCAGCCGCCACCGCCGCAGCCGCTCCTGCGCCTCGCCCGTCCCGCTCATCCCCGCACCCCCGTTGTCGTCCGCCCCTCCGCGGGGACCTCCCCGGAGCCTTTCTCCCCGAGGCCCTTGTCCTCGACGCTCTCCCCGCGGCTCTCCTCGAAGCCCTCCCCGAAGCCCTCTGTGAGGCCCAGCAGCATGCGCAGGGTCGGCAGCACTGCTGCTGCCCGGTCGCGGTCCAGCCCGGGGCCGAAGCCCGGTATCGCTGCTTCGTGGCCGGCCTGTCCCGCGCCCTGTCCGGTACCAGGCCCGTCGGGGCCGTCGGGCCCGGCCGGGCCGCGGCGTATCAACTCGCCCAGTGTGCGCCGCACTCCGGCTTCGTACTCGGCGAACGTACGGCGCAGCAGCGGCAAAACGTCCGTGAAGGAGTCCGCCGGTACGCGGGCCAGCCAACGGTCCACCAGGGCGAGCAGCCGTTCGTCGTGCACCAGCAGCAGCCCGCCGGCGTCACCGCCCGCGAACCCTTCGATCCAGCCTGCCGCCTCGGCCGGCGGGGTGCCGGGTGACAGGGCCAGCCCCATCAGCCGTCCCGCGTCTTCGGAGGTCAGCCGCCCGTCGTCGAGCAGCAGCCGGACCGCACGCCCGCGCAGCAGGCCCGGCACCGGCTCCCGTTCGGCCAGCTTCCGCAGCACCGCCGCCCAGCGCTTCCGCAGTCCGCCGCCCCGGGCCCCTGCCTCGCCCCGCGCCGGCACCTCGCCCCGCACCGTTGTCCCGCCCCGGACCGCTGCCTCACCCCGGGCCCCTGCCGCACCCGGGGCCACGGCGCCGGTCCCGGCTGCCGGAACGCTCGCCGGCCCTTCGTCCATCAGCCCCACCGCGTGGTGCGTGGCGTCCAGGTGCCGGCGCATGTCGGCGGCGCCGTCCGTGTCCAGGCCCGTGCAGGCGGGTGGCAGGCCGACGAAGACCCGTTCGGCCAGCCCGGCGGCCACCTCGGCGAGTGCGGCGGCGTCCGTGCCGCGTACGTCGCCGTAGCGGACCGAGCGGACCAGCGCGGGCAGCGCCTGGGCCAGGTGCCCCACGTCCGCGTCCAACGCGGCCCGGTCCGTGAGCACCCGCATGACCACGGGCAGCGCGTCCGGGAGGGCTGCGAGCAGACAGCGCTCGGCCAGTGCCGTGACGCCGGCGAGGGCGGTGGTGGCCAGGGCGTCGGACTCCGCCTTGGCGGTCGCGGCCGCCGCCACCGTCGTGCCCCAGATGCCGGCCTCGGCGGCCCGGACGGACAGTTCGGGCTCCCACCGGAGCCGCCAGCTCTCCCGGAACGTGCCGGTGCTCGCGCGGGTCCGTACCGGCTCGCCCCACGGCACGCCGAGCAGCCGCAGCCGGTGCAGCAGCCGGCTGCGCCCGGCGTCCGTCTCCTTGCGCAGGTCGAGGTCCAGCTCCCGGTCGGCCGCCTCCGGTTTGAGGCGCAGCGAGCGCTGGCTGCGCGCGATGTCCCGCTGGAGCGGTACGGCCGGAGCGCTGTCCGGCACCTGTCCCAGTACGTCCCCCACGACCAGGCGGTCGTGGACGAGGGCGGACGGTGCGTCGGAGCCCTCGCCGAGCACCGCGCGCACCGCGTCACCGGCCTCGGCCAGTCCCGCCAGCGGTCGGCCGCGCATCGCGGCCAGGGCCTCGGCGAGCCGTACGGCCTCGATGACGTGGGCGGAGGAGACGGCGTAGTCCTCCTCGCGCAGCAGTCCGGCGACCTTGGTCATCCAGCGTTCGACGGGGCGGTCGGGCGCGCTGAAGAGGTGGCCGTACCACCCGGGCGAGGAGATGCCCGCGCCGTACCCGCTGCGGCGGGAGAGCCTGCGGTGGGTCCACGGCACCCACGTCACCTCGGGCTTCACCTTCGCCAGGCCCTTGAGCAGTCGCCGGTCGGCGGTCACGGCCGTACGCCGGGCCAGCGCCGGGACGTGCCACGCCCCGCACACCACGGCGACGCCGTCCCCGAACTCCCGGCGCGCCTCCCGCAACCGGAGCCGCATATGGGCTTCGCGCACCAGGTCGCGGTCGTGCCCGCCGGCGCCGTACGCCTCGCGCAGTGCCCCCATCGCCTCGGCCAGCGCCTCGAACGGCGCGAGCGGATCGGCGACCGCGGCACCCCCGCTGCCGAGCCCGAGCCCGACTCCGTCCCCGGCCCTTTCCTCGCGCTCGCCGCCGCTCTCGGCCCCGTTCCCGTGCCCGTACGCGCTCGCGTGGGCCCGGTGTTCGATCACGTCCTCCCACCAGCGCTCCGGATCGTCGTACCCGGCGGCCTCGGCGAGCACCGCCACCGGGTCGATGCGCGCCGCCGCCCGGTCGGCCCCCGTCCCTCCGTCGGGGCGGCTTTCCCCGGCACCGTCCCCGCCGTCCTCCCCGCCCGCGTCCTCCCCGTCCGCCTCGAACGCCAGGGAGTGCGCCGCGGGCAGGTCGATGAAGCGCACCGGTACGTCATGGGCCAGGGCCCACCGGATCGCCACCCACTCCGGGGAGAACTCCGCCAGCGGCCAGAACGCCGCCCGCCCCGGGTCGGTGGGCACATGGGCCAGCAACGCGACCGGTGGCCGCATCGCCTCGTCGGCGGCCAGCGCCACCAACGCGTCCGCCTCCGGCGGCCCTTCGATCAGCAGGGCGCGGGGTTCGTGGTGCTCCAGGACCGCCCGGACCGCCCGCGCCGAGCCCGGTCCGTGGTGCCGCGCCCCCAGCAGCAGCGGCCGGTCCGCCCGGGCGTTCATGCGCCGGCCTCGCGGCAGGCTCGGTAGAAGTCCTTCCAGCCGTCGCGCTCGCGCACCACGGTTTCCAGGTATTCCTGCCATACGACGCGGTCGGCCGCCGGGTCGCGGATCACCGCGCCGAGGAGGCCCGCCGCCACGTCGCCGGACCGCAGCACGCCGTCCCCGAAGTGGGCGGCCAGTGCCAGGCCACCGGTCACCACGGAGATGGCCTCGGCCGTGGAGAGGGTGCCCGAAGGGGACTTGAGCTTGGTGCGCCCGTCGGTGGTGACGCCGTCGCGCAGCTCCCGGAAGACCGTGACGACGCGGCGGATCTCGTCCGTCCCTTCGGGGGCGGGCGGCAGGTCCAGCGAGCGGCCGATCTGGTCGACGCGCCGGGAGACGATGCCGACCTCCTCCTCGGGCGTCGCGGGCAACGGCAGTACGACCGTGTTGAAGCGGCGGCGCAGGGCGCTGGACAGCTCGTTCACCCCGCGGTCGCGGTCGTTGGCCGTGGCGATGAGGTTGAAGCCGCGCACCGCCTGGACCTCTTGGCCCAGCTCCGGGATCGGCAGGGTCTTCTCCGACAGGACGGTGATGAGGGTGTCCTGGACGTCGGCCGGGATGCGGGTCAGTTCCTCCACGCGGGCGGTCATGCCCCGGGCCATCGCCCGCATGACCGGGCTCGGCACCAGCGCGTCCCGGCTCGGGCCGTGGGCGAGCAGTTGCGCGTAGTTCCAGCCGTAGCGGATGGCTTCTTCCGGTGTGCCGGCCGTGCCCTGCACGAGCAGGGTCGAGTCGCCGCTGACGGCTGCCGCCAGGTGCTCGGACACCCAGGTCTTGGCGGTGCCGGGGACGCCGAGCAGCAGCAGCGCGCGGTCGGTCGCGAGGGTCGTCACCGCGACCTCGACGATCCGGCGCGGGCCCACGTACTTCGGTGTGACGACCGTGCCGTCCGGCAGGGTGCCGCCGAGCAGATACGTCGCCACCGCCCACGGTGACAGCCGCCAGCGCTCGGGGCGCGGCCGGTCGTCGGCCGCCGCCAGCGCCTTGAGTTCGTCCGCGAACGCGTCCTCCGCGTGGGGCCGCAGCACCTGCGCGGAGCCGTCGGCGCCGGGGCCTCCGGCGGCCTCTTCGGTGGTGTTCTCGGGCATGGTCTCCCCCTCGTCGCACGGTCTGCGGCCGATACCCCGCCTCCGCCGGCCGCTTGCGTGAACAACCCTGCACCACACCACTGACAATCACCGGAAACCTGGCTCTGACCTGCTATTTCAGCGGCGACATGCTGATACGTGACGGAGCAGGCCACCTCGCCCCGCCCTCGGCGGCGACGGAGGTCGTGACAAGGCGGATCTTCGCTGGTCAGGGCGATTGTCAGTGGGGGCTCGTAGCGTTTGGGGCATGAATCCGCAGGGGGAACGCTGGACGTCGGATCACGTGCTCGCGCTCGCGCCCGACGCACCGTCACGCAAGGCGGGCAGCAGGCTCGCGACACCGGACTCGTGGCCGGAGACCGGCACACGGGACGGGGCGGTGTGGGGCCTGTGCGAGGGCAGCGGCAGCAAGCCGTACCGCACCGTCGTCGACACGGCCGGACCGGCCTTCAAGTGCAGCTGTCCGAGCCGCAAGTTCCCGTGCAAGCACGCACTGGGCCTGCTGCTCATGTGGGCGGGCGGGGAAGGGGCCGTGACCGGCGGCGAGCCTCCCGCGTGGGCGGAGGAGTGGATCACCTCCCGTCGGCAACGTGAGCAGCAGAAGGCGTCGGCGGGCGCCAACGCCGTTACGGCACCCCCTGGTTCACCGTCTCTCGCGGCGCCCGAGGCCGCGCGGCGGCGGGCTGCGTCGCGCGCCCGTCGGATCGCCGCCGGCGCCACCGAGCTGGAGCAACGGCTGGAGGATCTGCTGCGCTCCGGGCTGGCCACCGCCGACCGTGCGGGACCCGGCACCTGGGACGAGATCGCGGCCCGCATGGTCGACGCGCAGGCGCCCGGCCTGGCGGCTCGGGTACGGGAGTTGGGCCCGACCGTGGCGTCCAGGGCGGACTGGCCGTCCCGGCTCCTCGCGGAATGCGCCTTGATCCACCTCCTCGACCAGGCGTTCCTGGGCATCGACCGGCTGCCGCCCGCGCTGGCCGCGACGGTCCGCACCCGGGTCGGGCTGACCACCGACACGGCGGACGTGCTCGCCGGCCCGGACACCGCCACCGTGCGTGACCGCTGGCTGGTGCTCGCCCAACAGGACGCGTCAGAGGGCGTGCTGACCAGCCGTCGGGTATGGCTGCGCGGTGAGCGGACCGGCCGTATGGCCCTGCATCTCTCCTTCGGCGGACCCGACCGGGCCCTGGACCTCTCGCTGCCCAGCGGGCTCGTCCTGGACGCCGACCTCGCCTACTACCCGGGCGCCCGCCCGCTGCGCGTCGTCCTGGGCACACGGCACGCCGATCCGGTCCCGGTCACGGGACCGCCACCGGGCGGCGGCACCGACGCCGCGCTGGCCGCGTACGGCGACGCGCTGCGCGACGACCCTTGGCTGGACGCCTGGCCGGTGGTCCTGGCCGACATCGTCCCCGTACCGGGCCAGGGCGGCGAGCCGTGGCAACTGGCTGACGCGGACGGGGAGTCGGCGCTGCCGGTGGACCCGCGCTGCGCGGAGCGGTCGGGGCTGTGGCGCCTGGCCGCCATATCCGGCGGTGAACCGGTCACGGTGTTCGGCGAGTGCGGGCACCGCGGCTTCGTGCCCCTGACCACCTGGGACCCGGACCCGGTCGCTCTGTGACCCGGCCACTCCGCGCCCCGTCACCACCCCCTCCTCCGACCGGTCGCCCGTCCGGCCACCCTCCCGACCGCCCGTCCAGCCAACCGTCCAGCCCTCCGCCCGATCTCCCACCCCATCGCCCGCCCCATCACCCGCCCACTCGCCCGATGTCCGTTGTCCGATCACCGTCCGGGGGAAGACCATGATCGAAGCACCCGGCGCCCACGGCACCCGCCTCGGGCCCGCCGCCACGCCCGAACCCTCCTGGGACGAGCTGGTGAGCTCGGCGCTGCTCGGTACGGAGCGCCGCACCCCGCCGGTCGCCGCCCGCGAGGGCCGGAGCACCGCGGCCGCGCTCCTGGACGCGGCCGCGGTGAGCACGGTCCGGCGCCGGGCGGCGCTGCGCCCGGCGCCCGCCCGCGAGCGCCCCGTACCGGCTCCGGCCGACCCGCGGCCGCCGCTGCCACCGGCCGCGCGGCGCCGGCTCGCGCTGCTGCTCGACGACCGGAACGGCGCCGGCGGCGGTCACCGCCGGGGTACGGCACCCGATCTGACCGAGCTGCTGCCGCAGTGGCTGGCAGCTGCCGCCCAGCACGGATACCGCGCTCCCGAGGCGCTGCTGCCCGCGCTGCTCGACGCGGCCCGCGCGCGGACGGATCTGCGCGCGGCCGCACTGGATTTCGCCGGGCCGCGGGCGCTGTGGCTGGCCCGGCTCAACGACGAGTGGAAGTTCGCGCTGCGCGGCGTCGGGAACACGGCCGCGCTGCCCGGCGCCGACGAGCCCAAGGCCGTACGCACACTGTGGGAGGAGGGGCTGTTCGCGGAGCGGGTCTCCCTGCTGGCGGCGCTGCGCCGCCGTGACCCGGCGGCCGGGCTGGCCCTCCTGGCCGCCACCTGGTCGAGCGAGCGCGCCGAGGACCGGCTGATGTTCCTCGACTCGCTGCGGGAGGGCCTGTCGATGGCCGACGAGCCGTTCCTGGAGCAGGCGTTGTCCGACCGCAGCCGCAATGTCCGCGGGACGGCCGCCGAGTTGCTGTCGGCCCTGCCCGGCACCGCGCTCGCCGCACGCATGGCGGGCCGGGCCCGTGCCTGCGTCTCCCTCGTCCGTACGGAGGACGGCACGGACCCGTCCGGCACGGCGGCCCACCTGACGGACCCTTCCGGTACGCAGGCCGTGGGGAGCGACGACGCCTGGGCGCTCGTCGTCCAGGCTCCGCGTGCGTGCGACGCTGCGATGCAGCGCGACGGCGTGGTGCCCAGGCCGCCGACCGGCCGGGGCGAACGGGCCTGGTGGCTGAGCCAACTGCTGGAGGCCGCGCCGCTGAAGTGCTGGAGCGGGTGGCTGGGCGGCCGGGAACCGGCCGAGATCGTCGCCCTGCCGGTGGCCGACGGCTGGCGTACCGAGCTGCACGACGCCTGGTGCCGGGCCGCCGTACGCCAGCGGGACGTGGCCTGGACGCGCGCCCTGCTCGGCGCCCCGGCCGCCGCCGCGCAAAGCTCCGGCACGTACGTCATCGGCCCCGCCGCCACCGCCTCCACGGCCCCTGCCGCCTCCGTCACCACCGCCGCCGCGATGTCCGGCAGCGCGTCCCCCGACAGCCCGGCCGGTTCGTCACGTGACCTGGCACGGCTGCTGACGGTGCTGCCCGAGGAGGAACGGGCCCGATGGGTCGCGGAATACATAGCGGCCCACGGCTTGTCCGACGCGTTCCGGATGCTCGGGGTGTGCGCGGTGCCGTGGACCGAGCCGCTGGGGCGGGCGGTGGTGGACGCGCTGGACATCGCCCGGGATGCGGGCAGTTATCCGTGGAGTTTCAGCGGCGTGATGGGCCTGGCCGAGCGGTGTCTGGACCCGGACGCCGCGGACCGGCTCGCCATGCTCACGACGGTGCCGGACGAGCCGGCGGACGGCTCCCCCGGTGCGGTCGGCTACTGGTCCGAGGCGTTCCAGCGTCTGGTGGGCACGCTGCGGCTGCGCGCCACGATGCGGGCGGAGCTGGCCCCATGACGCGGGTGCGGGTGGAGCCGGCCCGTGACGCGGGCGGAGCCGGCCTCGTGACGCGGACGGAGGAGGCCCCGTGGCGCGGCCCGCCGGCGGGCCGCGCCGGTCACCTGGCGCCAGCCCGACCGGCCGGTGCGGCGTCAGGCTGCCAACTGCCGGACGTTGGCGCGGACCCACTCCACGATCGACGTGGTCGTCGCCCCGGGCGTGAAGATCTCCGCGACACCCAGCTCCTTGAGGGGCGCGATGTCCGCCTCCGGGATGATCCCGCCGCCGAACACCTTGATGTCCGCCGCGTCCCGCTCCTTGAGGAGTTCAATGACCTTGGCGAACAGGGTGTTGTGCGCACCGGACAGGATGGACAGGCCGATCGCGTCGGCGTCCTCCTGGATCGCGGTGTCCACGACCTGCTCCGGGGTCTGGTGCAGCCCTGTGTAGATGACCTCCATGCCGGCGTCGCGCAGCGCCCGCGCGATGACCTTGGCTCCCCGGTCATGACCGTCGAGCCCCGGCTTGGCCACCACCACGCGGATCGGACCCTGCACACCCATCACTGCCTCCCAGCCCTGCACGGCACGACACGGCTCCTGCACGGGGCAGGGCTGCCGGACCGACATCCGAATGGCGGCCGCGTCGGCCGCCCCAAGCGTGAACGAACGTTATCGCCAGCATCCCGTACCCGGCCGTTTCGTAACACTGAGGGAGGGGGAAATCACACATTGGGACACGTTCGCTACGCGTTGCGTTCCGCGGTGCTTCACCGGCGGGACGGACGCACGGGGAGCCGCAGTGAGGTCGCCGCGCCTCCGCGCCGTCAGCCGCGCGGCACGGGGGTCCGGCCGTTGAACGCTTCCGTCGCCGTATCCGTACGTCCGGGCAGCAGCTCGTTCACGTACTTGTACGTTGCCGGAAACGGCTGCCCACGACGGGCCACGGGGGACAGAGTCGTCTCCCGTGTGCCATTCGGGAGGTCGGCCATGAAGGCCCTGCCCTTTCTCTGCTGTCTGGCCCGCCCCACCGCGCTGCTGCGTGCGACGGTGATGGAGCTGGCGATCCTCGTCGGGCATCTTCTGCTGTACCCGACCGGCATCCAGCAGGAACAGCACAGAGCCCTGCCCGGCGCGCCCGCCGGCCCCGGAACCGGATCGGACACCGGCGACCCGGACACCGCCGACGGCCGCGCTCCCGGCCTGGACGGCCCAGAGATCGCCCCCGCCCTCTCCCCCGCACCCGCACCCTCACCCCGCGCCACCCTGCTGCCCACGGAGGGCCGCACCCACCCGCCGGTGCTCCTCCTGCACGGCTTCATCGACAACCGCTCCGTCTTCGTGCTGCTCCGCCGCTCGCTGCTGCGGCACGGCTGGCGCCATGTGGAAGCGCTCAACTACTCCCCGCTCACCTGCGACCTGCGCAAGGCGGCCGAGTTGCTGGGCCGGCACATCGAGCAGGTCTGCGAGCGCACCGGCCACAGCAGGGTCGATCTGGTGGGGCACAGTCTCGGCGGCCTGATCGCGCGCTTCTACGCCCAGCGCCTCGGCGGCGACCTCCGCGTGCGCACCCTGGTCACTCTCGGTACCCCGCACGGCGGCACCCGGGTCGCACCGCTGATGTCGGCCCATCCCCTCGTACGGCAGATGCGCCCGCATTCCGACGTGATCGAGGAGTTGGCGCGGCCCGCCCCGAATTGCCGTACGCATTTCGTCTGCTTCTGGAGCGACTTGGACCAGCTGATGGTCCCGGCCGAGACCGCGCGTATCGATCATCAGGATTTGATCAGCCGCAGCGTGCGGGTATCCGGTGTCGGGCATCTCGCACTCCCGGTCAACGGTGCGGTGGCGGCCGGAATACGGGAGGCACTGAGCGCCGAGGAGGTCTCGGCGGCGAGCGCGGACGCCACGTCGGTGGCCTGACCTCCGCCTGACCTCCGCAGAGCCCGGCCGCGTCCCGGCCGCATCCCGCCCTGCCCGCCGCCACCCACCGCCCGGCGGATCTGCGCCGCGGGCACTTTCCAAGGTCGTGCCCGCCCATTCGATCTTCCGGCGCGCACTTCCGCACCCCGCGCCGCCTCGAACGCGCTTCGAACGCGGCGCCAAGAACGCGCATAGTGTCCGCCGAAAGGCGGCCAAATGCCCGTTGCCGAGAAGCCCGAAACCTGCCGAAGATTGTCGCCGTCACGTACTGCCGGGTACAGTCGCCGCTAATTCTCCTGCTGCCGAGGCGAAAGAGAAGTGGTGGTGAACGACCGTCACTCGCCGGAGTCCCCCGCTCCGGCTGTCCCCTCTCCCGACGCCTCGTATGCGCACTACCCGGCCTACGGGTCCTACGGACACCAGGACACCCAGGTCGGCCATGCCGCATACGGCGGCGGCGACCCGTACTTCGGCGCGCTCCCCGGCCACCAGGCCACCGGTGCGCACGACGCCGCGCCGTACGGCACCGCCGCGTACGGGACCGACGGGTACGCCGCGTACGCCACCGATGCCCACGACGGCGGCTACGACCCGGGTACCCACCCCGCGAGCGCCTATGACACCGGAACGTTCAACTCCGGCGCCCAGGCCCCCGGCACCCAGCCGGACGCGGCCTACGACCCGTACTCCCACACCGCGCACGACACCACGTACGACTCTGCATACGCCACCGCGTACGACACCGGTGGCTACGGAGCCGAGGCCCCGGCCGGGCCCGACGGCTACGAGGCCACCGCGGTCTGGGGCGTCGTCGGGGAGGGCCTGATCCCCGGCATCCCCGCCCAGGCGGGACCTCCGGAGCCGGGCGTTCCGTACGGCGCCGACGCCAGCTCCCAGTGGGAGACCATGACTTGGGCCGGTCCGGGCATTCCGGGCCTGGGGCAGTACGGGAACGACCCGTACGAGCCCGAGCAGCCTTACGGTTCCGATCCCTACGCGAACACAAACGGTCAGTTCGAGTCCGCTTACGGCGGTTACGAGGCCGGGTACGAGACGTTTTCCGCCGCCGATTCGGCGGACAACCGATTCGCCGAGGCCCTCACCCAGACCACCCCGGCCATCGGCCCGGACTTCGCCGGTCCCGAGCGCACCGACGGCCGCGAGCCCGTCGACGGCGTGGACGACAGCCACGGCCCGGACGACGCCCCCGGCCTGGACCACATCCACGGCATGGACGGCACCCACGGCGCCGACGACATGTACGCGGAAGCCGCCGACATCACTCCCGGCGACAGCCCCGCCGCCTCCACCTCCCCCGCCGCCGGTTCCGTACCCGGCGCACGCGCCTCCCGCTCACGCCGGGCCGCGCCGGGCGGCGGTGCGTCCGGCCGCGGCCGCCGCCGTACCGCGAAGCGTTCCGCGCTGCTCACCGTCGCGGTGCCCTCGGTCGCCGCGATGGGCGTGTGCGCCGTGGCCGCCGCCTCCGTCACCAGCGGTGCGGAGAACGGCGCCAAGGACAGCACGACGACACAGGCCGCGGGGGGCCCCGCGGCCGTGCAGCCGGCCGCGGCCAACAACAAGCTCGACACCCAGCTCGCCAGCCTGAGCGCGGGCGCCGACGACTTCGCCAACCGCGCCAGCCGTACGCAGGAGCGCATCGACCTCAAGGCCCGGCAGGCCGCCGAGAAGAAGCGCAAGATCCAGGAGGCGGCGCGCAAGGAGGCCCTGCGCCCCAAGTTCATGCTGCCGGTCGCGCAGCACGGGCTGAGCGCGCTGTACGGGCAGGCGGGCCTGAACTGGATGTCCGTGCACACCGGTATCGACTTCCCGGTCGACTACGGCACACCCGTCATGGCCGCCACGGACGGCACCGTACGCACCCAGTTCAACACCGCTTACGGCAACATGGCGATCGTGACCGCCCCGGACGGCACCGAGACCTGGTACTGCCACCTGAGCACCACGAAGATCCGGTCGGGCAAGGTCAAGGCCGGGGACCAGATCGCCTACTCGGGCGACTCCGGCAACTCCACCGGACCGCACCTGCACTTCGAGGTGCGCCCCGGCGGCGGCTCGGCCGTCGACCCGCTGCCGTGGCTCCGCAGCCACGGCCTCAACCCGAACTGACCGGCCCGCGGCACACCGGCCGGGCCGGCCCACCCCGCCGTCCGGCGCCCCGAGGCGCCGGACGGTCTCGTTTCAGCACCAGCCGGTCAGAGCTTCTCCACCGGCGCGTACCGCAGCAGCAGCCGCTTCGGCTTCTCGCCGCCGAAGTCGATCGTCGCCTCCGCGTTGTCCCCGCTGCCCTTGACCGCGACCACCGAGCCCAGCCCGAAGCTGTCGTGCGTGACGCGGTCGCCGACCGCCAGCGAGACCACCTCGCGGTCCTTGGCGCGCCGGGTCGCGAAGCCGCTCGGGCCGGCCTTCGCGCGCGACGAGGACAGCCCGGAGCCGAAGCCCCCGCCGCCCGTACCCGAGAGCGCGCCCATCGAGGCGGAGGGCGTCGCGGGGCCGGTGCGCCGCCAGTCGACGTACTGCTCCGGGACCTCCTCCAGGAAGCGGGACGGCGGGTTGTACGACGGCTGGCCCCAGGCGCTGCGCATCGTCGAGCGGGTGACGTAGAGCCGTTCGCGGGCGCGCGTGATGCCGACGTACGCCAGGCGCCGCTCCTCCTCCAGCTCCTTGGTCTGGCCCAGCGCGCGCATGTGCGGGAAGACGCCGTCCTCCATGCCGGTCAGGAAGACGGTGGGGAATTCCAGGCCCTTGGCGGTGTGCAGCGTCATCAGGGTGATGACGCCGGAGCCTTCCTCGTCCTCGTCGGGGATCTGGTCGGAGTCGGCGACCAGCGCGACCTGCTCCAGGAAGTCGGAGAGGGTGCCCGGGTTCTCTTCGCCGCGGTCCTGCTCGAATTCCAGGGCGACGGCGGCCAGTTCCTGGAGGTTCTCGATGCGGGTCTCGTCCTGCGGGTCGGTGGACGCCTGCAGCTCGGCGAGGTAGCCCGTACGCTCCAGGACCGCTTCCAGGACGGTGGCGGGGCCCGCGCCGGACTCGACGATGGTGCGCAGCTCCTCCATCAGCGTGTTGAAGCGCTTGACGGCGTTTGCGGAGCGCGCGGCCATGCCGTACGCCTCGTCGACCCGGCGCAGCGCCTGCGGGAAGGTGATCTTCTCGCGGGCGGAGAGCGCGTCGATCATGGCTTCGGCGCGGTCGCCGATGCCGCGCTTGGGCACGTTCAGGATGCGGCGCAGCGGGACGGTGTCCTCCGGGTTGGCGAGGACGCGCAGGTACGCCAGGACGTCGCGGACCTCCTTGCGCTCGTAGAAGCGCACGCCGCCGACGACCTTGTAGGGCAGGCCGACCCGGATGAAGATCTCTTCGAAGACGCGGGACTGGGCGTTGGTGCGGTAGAACACCGCGACGTCGCCCGCCTTGGCGTCGCCCGCGTCCGTCAGCCGGTCGATCTCGTCGGCGACGAACTGGGCCTCGTCGTGCTCGGTGTCGGCGACGTAACCGGTGATGCGGGGGCCTTCGCCGGCGTCCGTCCACAGGTTCTTGGGGCGGCGGTTCTCGTTGCGCTCGATGACGGCGTTGGCGGCACTGAGGATCGTCTGGGAGGAGCGGTAGTTCTGCTCCAGCATGATCGTCGTGGCGTCCGGATAGTCCTCCTCGAACTGGAGGATGTTACGGATCGTGGCGCCGCGGAAGGCGTAGATCGACTGGTCGGCGTCACCGACGACACACAGCTCACCGGCGGTCTCGGCCGGTCCGACCAGCTCCCGTACGAGGGTGTACTGGGCGTGGTTGGTGTCCTGGTACTCGTCCACGAGGACGTGCCGGAAGCGGCGGCGGTAGTGGTCGGCGACATCCGGGAACGCCTGGAGGAGGTTGACCGTGGTCATGATGATGTCGTCGAAGTCCAGCGCGTTGGCCTCGCGCAGCCGGGCCTGGTACATCGTGTAGGCCTCGGCCACGGACTTCTCGAAGCCGTCGGCGGCCTGCTGGGCGAAGGTCTCCTCGTCGATGAGCTCGTTCTTGAGGTTGGAGACCTTGGCGCTGAAGGACTTGGGCGGGAACCGCTTGGGGTCGAGGTCCAGGTCCCGGCAGACCAGGGCCATCAGCCGCTTGGAGTCGGCCGCGTCGTAGATCGAGAAGGACGACGTGAAGCCCAGCTTCTTGGACTCGCGGCGCAGGATGCGCACGCACGCGCTGTGGAAGGTGGAGACCCACATGGCGTTCGCCCGCGGGCCGACCAGCTCCTCGACGCGCTCCTTCATCTCGCCGGCGGCCTTGTTGGTGAAGGTGATCGCGAGGACCTCACCCGGGTGCACACCGCGCGCGCCGAGCAGATGCGCGATGCGGTGCGTCAGGACGCGGGTCTTGCCGGAGCCGGCGCCGGCGACGATGAGCAGCGGGCCGCCGGTGTGCACCACGGCGGCCTTCTGCTGGTCGTTGAGCCCCTCCAGGAGGGCGGCCGGATCCACCGCGGGGCGGGGGGCGCCGTCGCGGTAGTACGGGTCGCGGCCCGGGCCGACGGCGTGCGGGATGCCGCCGGGCACGTCGAAGCGCCCGCCGAACAGGTCGGCCGGGATCTCCTCCGGTGCCGGACCGTCCTCGTCCTCGGGAGGCGGCGGGGGCCCTTCACCCGTGGGGTCGAGGTCCGCCAGGAAGCTGTCGTCAAAGAGGCTGCTCATCGCCCACCGAGTCTAGGCCGCCGCACTGACAGCCCGGCCCGTACCGGGAAAACCGGCCGTGTGAGCTAGCACGCCCCGCCCCGGACCGGACCGCGCCTCACCGCACCGCACCGGACGGTTACGGCCGGCCACCGCCCCCGCAGCGGACCGGCACGACAGCCACCGACTCCGTACGGTCACAAGTGACCCAGGACACGCCCTGGACTCGACCAGATAACGAAAAGGTTTCGGGCATATCGAACATCAGCCTTCCCAGAAGCCACACGGGTTGGCTACCGTGCTCGCTCGGGCAGCCCGCGTCCCCGCGGCCGACAGCGTCCGCACGGGCCGCCCCCGCCGAGTCCGGCCCTGCCGCCAGGCACCCGGAGCCGGGGACCCACACGTACCACCGAGGTGAATCGGCCGGTACGGCACACGACGAGAGGCGCCTCGGCGCACCGCCCGGAGCACCCGCCCGGAGCTTCCGCCCGGAGCACCCGCTCAGGGCGTCGCCCCAAGCCCTCTCCCGCAGCCGTACGGGCCGTAGGGCACCCTTCCGTACGCCCGAACCTGACAGCTAACCCGGTAGGCGGTCCACGGAAGGAGTCGCCGGCCTTGGCGTCGCACCGCAAGCCGCGCACCCGCATACTCACCTCCCCCGGCAGCCGCCGTACGGCCGCCGGGCTCACCACCGCCGCCCTCGCCTCCGTCACCCTGCTCTCGCAGACCGCCGAGGCCGCGCCGCGTCAGCCCCGGCAGTCCGTCGAAGAGGTCAAGCAGAAGGTCGACGACCTCTACCGCCAGGCCGAGGTGGCGACCCAGAAGTACAACGGCGCCAAGGAGCAGGCCGACCAGCAGCGCGGCACCGTCGACCGGCTGCTGGACGAGTCCGCCCGGCGCACCCAGAAGATGAACGACGCCCGGCGTGCGCTGGGCGTCTACGCCTCGGCCCAGTACCGCACCGGTGGCCTGGGCCCGACCGCTCAGTTGCTCCTCGCGCAGAATCCGCAGCAGTTCGCCGACCGCAGCCACCTCATGGACCGGCTGACCGGCCGGCAGCAGCAGGCCGTCACCGACTACCAGGAGCAGCAGGCCAAGGCCGTACGGCAGCGCGCCGAGGCGTCGCGGAACCTGGAGCGGCTGACCGAGACGCAGGCCTCTCTGAAGGAGGCCAAGAAGGACGTCCAGGACAAGCTGGCCGAGGCCCGGCAACTGCTGTCGCGGCTGACCGCCCAGGAGAAGGCGCGGCTGGCGGAGCTGGAGCGCAAGAAGGAGGCCGAGGCCAAGCGCAAGGCCGAGGAGCTGGCGCGCAAGCAGGCCGAGAAGGAGCGCAAGGAGCGGGCGGACCGCGAGCGGCACGACGGTCCGGGCCAGGGCACCGGTTCCGGGTCGCCGGGCAGCGGATCCGGCGAGGGGTCCGGCGGCGGCCCGGTGGACGACGGTACGTACGCGACCAAGGCCGCCAAGGCACTCGCGTTCGCCCGCGCCCAGACCGGCAAGCCGTACGTCTGGGGCGCGACCGGCCCGAACTCGTACGACTGCTCCGGTCTGACGCAGACGGCCTGGAAGGCGGCGGGGGTGTCCCTGCCGCGTACCACCTGGGACCAGGTGAAGGCCGGCGACCGGGTGGCAACGAAGGATCTGAAGCCGGGTGACCTGGTGTTCTTCTACAACGACATCAGCCACGTCGGGATGTACATCGGCGACGGCAAGATGATCCACGCGCCGAAGCCCGGCGCGAGCGTGCGGGTCGAGTCGATCTACTACATGCCGATCTACGGGAGCGTCCGGCCGGCATGAGAAGAGGGCCGTGGGGCGCGCACCCCACGGCCCCCGGCAGGCCCTCGTCAGTCGCCGCTCACGTCCACAGCAGGGCGATGAAGATGTTCACCATCGTCAGCAGCCCCACGGCCAGGAACAGGGGCTTCTCCACCTTCTCCTCGTCGCGCTTCACGTAGACCAGGCCCAGGATCACCACCAGTACGCCGAGCTTGACGCCGAGCTTGACGTTGTCGAGCGAGTGGTCCTGGGCCTGGTTGAGGCCGACCAGGGCGATGCCGGTCACCAGCATCGTCAGCGCGCCGTGCAGCATGGCCGGCGTGAAGCGGGCGGTGCCCGCGCTCATCGGCTTCATCTGGGTGAGGAAGCCGCCGAGCAGCGAGGCGATGCCGATGATGTGCAGACCCACGAAGACCTTGGTTACTACGTCCATAGTGGTGGAGCGTAGCCCCCGCACGACACCGCTTCTAACTTAGGTTTACCTCTCCTGGCGTTCCGGTCGCAGCTCGTGCTCAGCCCGCTCCCGAGGCATACGGACCCGGACACCCGCGCCCATCACCGGACCGGAAACGAGCAATACCCGGCATCCGGCCGCCTTTCCGGGCTCCCGAGGTTTAGCGTCCTTCATCAGGCGGCCGACTCCCCACCGCCGCCGGATTCCGCCCCGGCGGTCGTCGGCCGTCCCCGCCGAGAGGAAGGGCGGCGGCCCGCTCCCCCTGTTACGGGCCGCCGCCCGACCCAGCCGCCCCGGATACGTACGGGCCGAGCCGGGCGGCCCGGACGCGTACGGGGCCGAGCCGGCCGGTGCGGATACGGACGGGCGTCGCGAGGCGCCCCGTTCTAAGATCGGCCGCATGAACCTCCCTATAGACAACCCCCCTATAGATACGACCGGTTCACCCCACGCTTCCCCCGCGCCCCTCCCGTCCCACCTCCAGGACCTCGTCCGGATCTGGGTGCACGGCTGGACGCGCTGCCGCGGCACCGCCGCCCCCGTCGCCACCCGAGGCGGCTTCCACGTCGAGATCGACCGTCCGGGCCAGCCGGGCCGCTACGTCTTCCCCGCCGCCGACCCCGACGTCCTGCGGAGCCTCACCGCCTCGATCACCGCCCCCAACCTGTGGGTCAAGGTCTGTGCGCCGCGCGCGGTGATCGCTCCCGTACTGCCGTCCGGCTGGGAGTTCGACGAACCGCAGTTCCTGATGTCCGCCACGCTGGTCACCCCGGGCGGGCCCCCGGCCCGCCGCCCCCAGGCCCCGTCCGGCTACTCGGTCGAAACGGTGGACAAGGACGGCGACGGCATCATCGACTGCCGTGTCCTGCACACCGCGACCGGCGATCTCGCCGCCCGGGGCCGGGCCGCGGTCACCGACGTCTGCACGCCCGCGGCCGCGATATACGACATGATCCACACCAGTGCGGAGCACCGCCGCCGCGGTCTGGGCGGCCTCGTCATGAACGCGCTCTCCGCGCACGCCGCCGAACTGGGCGCCGTCCACGGCATTCTGGTGGCCAGCCCGGAAGGCCGGGCCCTCTACCGCTCACTGGGCTGGCGGCTGCACGCCCCGGTCACGGCCGCCCGCATCCCGCCGCCACCGGGCACCGGGCCCGGCGCCACGCCGCCGCCCGTCAGGACGTGAGCACACCCTCCGTCAGGGCGTGACCACACCGCTGAGCCACCGGAAGACCTCCGGGATCTGGTTCTTCCACACGGCCGTGCCGTGGCCGCCCGCGCCCGGCGGGATCAGCTTCACCTTGACCGTGGTCGGGTTCCGGGCGAGCTGCTTGAGGGCGAGCCCGGCCTCGTAGCCGTCCCCGGACGCGCCGGAGACGTAGAGCGCGGTACGCGGCGGCTTGCCCGCCTTGTTGGCGGACTTGAGGATGGTGACCGGGTTGCTCTCGATACGGAGCTTGGGGTCCTTGCCGGCGAGCGAGGCGGGCTCCAGCTTCGGGTCGTTGAAGCCGGAGAGGCTGACGGCGGCGCGGTAGCGGTCGGGGTGGGCCAGCGCGAGCTTGGTGGCGCAGTGCGCACCCGCCGAGTAGCCCGCCAGCGCCCAGGACTCGGCCTTCTCCTCGGCCCGGAAGTTGTCGATCACCATCTGGCGTACGTCGACGCTCAGCCAGCTGTCGGCGTTCGCCTTGCCCGGGATGTTCACGCAGCCGGTGTCCACGCTGCCCAGCAGGGTGGTGCGCGGCGCGACGAGGATGAAGGGCTTGATCTTGCCCCGTTCCATCAGCGACTTGAGCTGCTGGGGCGCCTTGAGCGTGCCCATCCAGGACTTGGCGGAGCCGGGGAAGCCGGGCAGCATCTGCACGACGGGGAACTTCTTGTCCCGGTACGCCGGGTCGTCGTACTGCGGCGGCAGCCAGACGTACACCTCGCCGCTCACACCCGAGATCCGCCCCTTGAACTCGCCTTCCTGGACACCCGGCCCGACCACCGAGTCCTTCGGCGGCCCGAACTTCACCAGTTGCTTGGGTTCGTCCTTCAGCTTCAGCCCGCCCAGGCCGTCCGGACCGAGGTCCTTGGCGGCTTCGACGTGGTCGGACGTACCGAGCAGGTCGTCCCAGTTGTCGTAGAGGCTGTTGGCGTTGTTGACGGCCACGAACACCAGCGTGATCGCGGTGGCCTGGGCGAACAGCAGCATGCCCAGGCGCGCCAGCCCCCGTACGAACTGGGGGCCGCGGACGCGGCTCCACAACGCGAACGGCAGCACGACGGCGACGACCAGCAGCGCGATCGCAGTGAGGAAGAAGGGCGTGCCCGTCAGACTCATCGGGGATCTCGCTTCCAGGGGATGGTGCGGCGTGGGCATGGTTCTGGCCCTGCCGTCGGCAGCGAGCCTCTCCGCAAGATTAGATGGTCATCCGACAGCCCTCGGTTGCCCCCCTGGGAACCTTCTTTGCGCACCTCGGCCGACGGGTGTCCGCGCGGGATAAACCTGACAATCGTCATACGAACGTGTGAGCGATGCAGTACTGAAGACAGATGTGCAGAGGCGTTGCGGCCGGAAAAATCGCGGACAAGCCGGAAACCCGGCGGTCCGAAGACCGGCAGGGCTCCCCGAGCCCCCGGTCACGACCTGACGGAGATCACCATGCCCCTGCACTCTCCGAGCCGCCCGAGCCGCCGCCGGTTAAGACTGGCGGCCACCACCACGGCCGCCACACTGGCCCTGCTGGCACCGGCCCTCCCCGCCTCGGCCGCCGGGCCGGACGCCCCGCGCCCCGCGCCCGCCTTGTCCGCTCTCTCCACCGCGCCCGCTCCTCCCGCGGTGACGGCCCCGCCGCACGCCACCGACCCGGGCCCCACCAGCCCGGACTCCACCGGCCTGGACCGCAAGGCGCTGAACCAGACGTTGCGGAAGCTGCACGACGTAGGCATGTACGGCGCCTACTCCGCCGTCCGGGACGGCGACGCGTCCTGGCAGGGCGCCTCCGGCGTCGCCGACGTACGGACCGGCCGCCCCGCGACGCCGCAGCTCCGGCACCGCATAGGCAGCATCACCAAGACGTTCACCGCCACCGCCGTGCTCCAACTGGCCGGGAAGGGCCGCATCGATCTGGACGCGCCGATCGGCCGCTATCTGCCCGACCTCGTCCCCGGCGCGCGCGGCCGGGCGATCACGGTACGGATGCTGCTCAACCACACCAGCGGGATCGCCGATTACGCCTACGCCATCTGGCAGAAGCCGGAGGATCTGGGGGCGCGGCGCTTCCACCGGTGGGACCCGCGCGAGCTGGCCGGGCTGGGCCTGGCAGCGCCCCCGACCGGCAAGCCCGGCGAGGTCCACCGCTACGCCAACACCAACTACGTGATAGCCGGGTTGCTGCTCCGCAAGGTCACCGGCCAGGCGCCGGAGAAGTTCATCACCGACCACGTCATCCGCCGGGCCGGACTCCGGCACACCTACTTCCCGGCCTCGCCCCGGATGGCCGGGCCGCACTCCAAGATGTACGAGGGCCTGCACGGCGAGTTCGTCCCGCCGCGTGACTTCAGCGTCTACGACATGTCCTGGGCCGGTACGGCCGGTTCGCTGGTCTCGACGATGGACGACCTCAACCGCTTCTTCCGGGCCCTGCTGACCGGCAAGCTGCTCGGCCCGGCCGAGCTGCGCGAGATGCAGACCACGGTGCCGACGGAGGCTCCCCGGCTCCGGTACGGGCTCGGCATGTTCTCGCTGGATTCGGACTGCGGCCGGTTCTGGGGCCACAACGGCCTGGTCATGGGCGCGGCGACCGATTCCTTCTCCAGCCCGGACGGCCGGCGGCAGATCTCCCTCGGCACGAACCTGGTGCGGTACTACGGAATCGAGGCGGACGGCACCACTCCGACCGTGGGCCCGATCGACTACGCCAAGGCCGCGCACATCGGCCAGGCCCTGTGCGGCACTCCGGCCCAGGGCGCGGGGGGTTAGGCAGAAAGAGGGGGCAGGAAAAGGGGAGGGGGCGGGGCTGGACGGATCGGAGTCCCGCTCCCTGCCCGGCAGGCAGGGTCAGCTCAGCCCTCCTGCTCCGCCGCCGCCCCGGCCATCCCACCTGCCCCACCTGCCCCACCTGCCCCACCTGCCCCACCTGCCCCACCTGCCCCGGAGATCATCTCGCCGATGATGCCGGCGAGGCGATGCATCTGTGCGGCGAGTTGGCGCCGCTCCTCGGGCGCGAACTGCGACAGCGCGGCGTACTGGCGTGCGCGCAGCCCGGCCTGCATGGCGGCCAGGCGTTCGGCGCCTTCCTCGGTGAGGCGGACGAGGACCTGGCGCTCGTCGTGCGGTGCGCGGCGCCGGTCGACCACGTTCTTGCTCTCCAACTGCTGCAGCATGCGGGTGGCAGTGGGGACGCTGATCTCGGCGTTGGCGGCCAGGCGGCTGACCGGCAGGCCCTCGCGCCGGCCGTCATCGGCCAGCGCGGCGAGCAAGGACATCTGCGACATGGACAGGCCGGCCGCCTCCGACCGGCCGACCGTGGCCGCCCGTGAGCGGCGCATCGCGTAGAAGAGCCGATCGGCGGCCTGGGCCAGCTCCTCGATGTCGGGCTCCACACGCGGGGCAGCGGCACTGCCGGGCCGGGCTTCGGTCGTCTCGCTCATAACTGTTAGCTTACTAAAGGAAAATCGCTAGCAAGCTAACCATTAGGAGGCGAAGCACCATGTCTTCTCCCGCTCGCATCGATGTCCACCAGCACATCGTCCCGCCCGTCTGGGCCCGGACCCTCGCCGCTCAGGGCCTCGACTCCGGCGGCTGGGCCATCCCGGACTGGAGCCCGAGGAGCGCCATCGCGATGATGGACCAGCAGGGCATCGCCACCGGCGTCCTGTCCGTCACCGCTCCCGGCGTGCACCTCGGCGCCGACGCGCAGGCCCGGGATCTCGCCCGCGCCGTGAACGAGTACGGCGCCGAGGTCGTCAAGGACAACCCCGCCCGCTTCGGCCACTTCGCCAGCGTCCCGCTGCCCGACATCGACGCCGCCGTGGCCGAGGCCGTGTACGCGCTGGACGTCCTGCACGCCGACGGCGTCGTGCTGCTGTCCAATGCCCGTGGGCGATACCTGGGAGACCCCGGCTTCGAGCCGCTGTGGGCCGAACTCGACCGCCGCGCCGCGAACGTCTTCGTCCACCCCGCCCAGCCTCCGATGCCCCTGCTCCCCGGCACCCCCGCCCCGCTCGCCGACTACGTCTTCGACACCACCCGCAGCGCCCTCGACCTCGTACTGAACGGCGTCATGAACCGCTACCCCGACGTCCGGGTGATCCTCTCCCACGGCGGCGGCTTCCTCCCCTACGCCGCCTACCGCTTCTGCGGCCTGACCTCCACCGTCGTCGCCCCCGACCGCAAGTCCGAGGACATCCTGCGCGACCTGAAGCGCTTCTACTTCGACACCGCCCTGTCCGCCAGTCCCAGCGCCCTGCCCTCGCTGCTCGCCTTCGCAGAACCGGGACACGTCCTGTACGGCAGCGACTGGCCTTTCGCCCCTCAGGAGGCCGGGACTTACTACAACCACTTCCTGGAGTCGTACCCGGACTTCACCCCCGGGCAGGAGGCAGCCGTCAACCGCAAGAACGCCGAACGCCTCCTCCCCCGCCTCGCCCGCTGACCCCTCACGCGGAAGGCCGCGAAGCCCGAGCAGTACACCGACGCCAAGGCACCGGGCGCCGGCCGGGGAGCCGGAGCGCCGGGTCAGGAACGGCGCTCACGGCTCAGCCACAGGCCGGTGCCCGCGATGAGCGCGCCGACGCCGCACGCCACACTCAGCAGGATCTGCTGCACACCGTCCTGGACCATCGCGTTGACGTACACGTTGGCCAGCAGACAGACAGCGAGTACGAGCCAGAGCAGAGCCTTCATGAGATTCCTCCATTGCTGCGGGGCGGGCCCGGGGCCCGGTGGTGGGATCGGGTGCAGCAATGACTCTTCCGAAGCGTGACGGTGACGACGATGGGCCCGACCCCCCTGTTCGGGGTGCATCCGACACCACCCTCGGCAGAGGTTAGGAATACACTCCTTAGGAGTGCGCTCCTAAGGAGGTCCCCGTGTCGCGTGACGCAGCAGTACGCAAACCGTCACTCGTCTTCGATCGCGGCGCCGAGTGGGAGGGGCTCGCCGCCTTCGTGCGCCGGCCTCTGGCGCACGCCATGCTGGGGATCGTCAGCGGCAGACGGCGGATGGGAAAGACGTATCTGCTGCGGGCCCTCGTCGAGCAGTGCGGTGGGTTCTACTTCGGGGCGACGGCCGGGACGGAGACCGAGTCCCTGCGCCAGTTCAGCTCCGCCCTGGCCGAGCACGCGGGTTCGCCGGTGCCCTTCTCCTTCGCCACCTGGGACGACGCGATGTCCTACCTCTTCGGGCTCGCCGCCCCCGGGAAGCGGGCCGAACCGTTGCTCGTGGTCATCGACGAATTTCCGTACCTGGCGAAGGTTTCCCCGGAGCTGCCCTCGCTCATCCAGCGCGAGATCGACCGCTGCCAGGTCGAAGAGAGCCGTATGCGCATGCTTCTGTGCGGCTCGGCCACGTCGGTCATGGGCGGTCTGCTGGCCAGTACGGCGCCGCTCCGGGGGCGGGCACAGCTCGAACTCGTGGTCCGGCCCTTCGGGTACCGGGCGGCCGCCGACTTCTGGGGGGTCGGTGATGAACCGGCGCTTGCGGCCAGGCTCCACGCCGTTCTCGGGGGAACGCCCGCGTACCGTCGCCAGTTCCTGGCGGACGACGTTCCGGCGGGCCTGGACGACTTTGACGACTGGATCTGCCGTACGGTCCTCTCGCCGTTCAGCCCGCTCTTCCGGGAGGCGCGCTACCTGCTCGCCGAGGAGACGGACATCCGCGACACGGCGCTCTACCACTCGGTTCTCGCCGCGGTGGCCCAGGGCAACACGACGCGAGGGGGCATCGCCGGATACATCGGCCGCAAGTCCGTCGACATCTCCCACCCGCTCAACGTCCTGGAGGACAGCCATCTCCTCAGGCGCGAGGCGGACGCCTTCCGGCCCGGCAAGTCGCAGTACCGCAGCACCGAACCATTGATCAATTTCTACGAGGCGGTCATGCGGCCGGCGTGGGCGCAGTTGGAGAGCGGCCAGGCCGCGGAGGTCTGGGCCCAGTCGGCCGAGCGGTTCGCGGCACAGGTGGCCGGACCACACTTCGAGACCGTGTGCCGGGAGTACGTCCTCGGGTCCGGGCGGTCCCTGCTCGGTACGGCGCTGGGACAGATCGGCAGCGGCGTGGTGACCGACCCGAAGGCGCGTCGGCAGATCCAGGTCGACGTGGCGGTGGTCGAGCCCGGGTCGGGAGGCACGAGGCCGTCGGTCTCTCTGCTCGGGGAGGCCAAGTGGGGCACGGTCATGGGGCTGAACCACCTGGAACGGCTCGGCCGGGCCCGGGAGATACTCGCCGGACGAGGCATGGATACGACCCGATGCGGGCTCGCGTGTTTCAGCGCCGCCGGGTTCAGCGACGCCCTGCGCGCCGAGGCCGAACGAGGGGACGTCCTGTTGATCGGCCTCGACGAGCTTTACGGACGCGCACAGCCGAAACCGCTCCTGTTCTGATGCACCGGGCGTGGCATTCGCTTTCGTGACGCGAAGCGGGGCCTTCGGTCAGGGGCGGGAGTGAGAGCGGGAGCGGCAGAGGGCGGCGAGTTGGTGGGTGCGTTCGGCGCGGAGGTGTTCGGCGGCCGGGTCGGGTGGCGGTGAGTCGCCTCGGCAGGGGCGGCAGAGGCCACCGGGGAGGGTTTCGGGGCGGCCCGGTACGCCGCACTCGGTGCATTCCAGGATGCGGGCGGGGGCCTGGGAGGGGGCGGTTCCGCCCGGTGGGGGGAGGGGCGGGGCCGGGGGAAGTTTGGCGGTGAGGCGGGTGCGGGCGATGGCGCCTGCGGAGTACACCTCGGGCGGCAGGCCGGCGGTGAGCGCGGTGACGAGGTGGGCGCTGGACACGCCCCGGGCCAGCCACTCGGCCGCGTGGCCTTCGAGTGCGGCGCATTCGGCGGCGGAGAGGATCATGCGGGGGTCGGCGGTGCCGAGGGCGGCGAGGGCCGCGTACGCCGGGGAGGGGGCCGGTGGGGCCGGGAGGGGGTCGGCGGGCACCGTGCGGCGGGAGGACGGCGGTCGCTCGTCCGGTTGAACCTGCGGGAGGGGCGGGGACGACGGCTCCGCGGCCGGGGTCAGGGCCGGGGACGGGCCCGGGGGCGAAGGTGGCGGGGCGGGTGACTGTGCGGGCGTGCCGACGGTCAGGAAGTGGTGCCACCAGGTGTCGTCGCGGGCGGTGCGGGTGAAGTACGTGCGGTAGACCCACTGGGAACGGCCGTTGCCGACGGTCTCCTGGACGCGGCGCAGGTGGCCTGCCGTCGAGAGGCGGGTGAGGGCGGAGCGGACGGCTTGCTGGCCGTAGCGGGGCTGTGCGGCGGCGAGGGTTTTGACGTCCATCGCGGCGCCGTCCGGGAGCCGGTCGATGAAGGCCCCGAGATACGCCTCGCGTTCGGGGAGGTGGGCGAAGTCGCCCCGACGGGAACGTGCCTGGTCAGGAGCGCTTCGCTTGCCGTAGCCGGCGGCGGCTTCGGGGTGTGGGGGTACGGGCGCGCAGAGTGCCGTAGTAGGTTTGGCGTCAGCCACGAGATCGCTCTTTCCGATCTTGGAGGTCAGACCCCGGTTCGGTGTTGGTAGCACCAGCCGGGGTTGCTTATTGCTCGCAACGCGCAACCGCTGCTCGCTGTCGCGACGGTAGAGCCTCGCGACGCTCGGTGGCAAGCCGGTCACGAGAAGTCATTCGCGCTGGTATGCGCGGGGGTTGGGAGGGCGGGCGGGTTGTCCCAACCCACCCGTTCCTCAGAGAAGGAGCTCGACGCCCGACGCCCGGAGCTCGGGTTTCAAGCGACGGAGGTAGCGGCGAACCCTATGAACGCCTCCCAGGCGTGGGCGGGGATGGCGAGCTGTGAGCCGGTCGCGTCCTTGGAGTCACGGACGCGGACGCCGTGGGGGTGGACGGCTACCTCGACGCAATTTGCGCCTTCATCGTCGCTGTAGCTCGACTTGACCCACAGACACACAGCGCTCACAGCTTCTCCGCCGCCTCTCTGATGAATTGCATCGATTCCTCCGCACTCAGGGCTTGCATGCGGATCACGCCATATCGCTGAGTGTGGTCGCTGACCTTGTCAGCAGTGCCGCACAGGACGCTTGTGCCTTGCGCCTCAGTGTACGAGTAGAGATTGTGCTCAGCAGTCTCCAGCAGCACCAACGGGCCGCTGAGTGCGGGGTACGCCGGGCGCCCCTCAGGCAGCACCTGCACGGAAACATTCCGCAATTCGGCCACCTCCAGCATGTGGTACATCTGGCGCTGCATCACTGTTGCACCCCCCACCATGGTCCGCAACACGGCTTCGTAGACGATGAAGTTGAACAGCACCGTAGGGTTGCTCGTGAGCATTTCAGCGCGTCCCAGCCTGCTCGTGACTCGGGTATCGACCGTCTCGTCATCCAGTGGCGGGCAACGACCGCTGATCAACGCCCGTGCGTACTCCTCGGTCTGAAGCAAGCCCGGGATGAGGAGGCTTTCGTACGAGTGCAGCGCGATGGCGTCTTTTTCAAGGGCCATGAACTCGTGGCTGCGCTCCGGATGCTTCTCCGGCTTCAAGTACTCCTGCGCCGCCTCCAACAGGCCATGTGCCCCGCACATCTGATCCGCAACCTGGAGCAGGCGCAGCGTCGGCCTCCGGCGGCCCTGTTCCATGGACTTGACGTACTCGGCGTCGTAATTCGCCTCGTCGCCGAGCTCCTCGCGGGAAAGTCCCGACTGAGTGCGCCACAGTTTGATTTGGTTCCCGCAGTAGCGCCATGCCATGGGCGGCTGCGAAAGTTCGTTGGGCACCTTGCCCGCCTTTCTCCGGCACGACCGGTACAGCCTGGTGCGTACCCTTGTCGCGGCTGCTGACGGTACGCCCGCGTCGACAGGCTCGGGGTTGTGAACGACGGAAATTCCCCCCTCCAGAATGAATGGTGGCTGCCGCGCCACCCCCGGAGCGCGCGGCGGGCGCGTAAGTACCTGCGTGAACTCGCGGAGGTGTGGCAGTTGCGGGCCGAGGCGACCGATACCGCCGTGCTCATGCTCAGCGAGCTGACGGCCAACGCCTGTGTGCATTCACGTGCCCCGCGCGGCCGTTACGTACGGGTGCGGTGCCTGCTCCACGCGGGACGGCTCCGTATCGAGGTGTCCGACGCCGGTTCCGCGATGCCCGAGCCCCGGGCGGCGGGCTTCTACGACGAGGACGGACGCGGGCTGGCGCTGGTGGCAGCGCTGGCGGACGAGTGGGGGGCGTATCCGCGTCCGTACGGGATCGGAAAGGTCGTGTGGTTCGAGCTGGGAGACTGCCTCGGCTCGGCGCCACTGCTCCGGGAGACGGCGGATGAAGTCCAGTAGCGGGGTGCGGAACGCCTCGCCCATCGCTGGGACTTCTGCGCCGTGGCGTGTGCCGGGGCGGGGGCCGGGGGATGCTTTCCGCCCGCGCACGCCACGATCACTGTCGCCGGTGGTTTCCCGTGTGCCGCCGCTTCCGCCGTCAGTGCCCGGGCATGGTTCCAGAGCCGACGAAGCGACGGGTCCCTGCTCAAGGTGGTGAACTCATGTCGCGTCCACCTGACATGGCCGCCCCCGAGCCCGGACCGGGAAACCAACCGTGCCCGTCCCCGTTCCCGATGCCCGCACCGGGCAGTGTGGGCCCGCCGCCGGAGTACGCGGTGCTGCGCCGCAGTTGCCCGCTCGCGCGCGTCGCCACTCCGTTCGGTGCTCCGGCGTGGTGCGTCACCCGCTACGACGACGTGCGGAAGCTGCTCGCCGACGACCGGTTCGTCCGGCCGACCATCGACGACTGGCCGCTCGACGCGGACGTCACCGCGCGTGGGCCCGGCCTGGTCACCATGATGGAACTCGACGGGCCACGGCACGCGGCCCTGCGCCAGGCGCTGGCGGAACCGTTCAGTGTCCGCGCGACCCGGCAACGGCGGCCGTCCCTCCGCGCCACCGCCGACCGCCTGTTGGGGCCGATCACCGCCGACGGGCCGCCCGGCGACCTCGTGAGCGGCTTCTGTGAGCCCTTCCCGCTGCTGGTGGTGTGCGAACTGGTGGGCATTCCCTATGCCGAACGCGCGACCTTCCTCGCCGCGGCGGACGCCGCGCTCGGCGCGCTGGTCACCCTGGCGGAAGGCCGTGAGGCCACCCACCAGCTACGTTCCTACATGTCCTCGCTGCTGGAACGTCACCGTCGCGCGCCCGGCGGGGACATTCTCAGCTCCCTCGTCGAGGCCGGTGAGCGCGGCGCGGTGGACGAGGAGAGCGTGCTGTCCTTCGGACTGTCGATGCTCGTGGCCGGTTACCGCACCACCACCATGTTCCTGGCCAACGCCGTACTGGCCCTGCTGGCCGAGCCGGACCAGTACGAACGGCTGCTGGACGACCGCGCGTTGCTGCCCACCGCGGTCGACGAACTCCTGCGCTTCCTCCCCGTACAGAACGGCGTCATCGTCCTCCAGGCCCGGGAGGACGTCGCGGTGCACGGGCACACCATCCGCGCCGGCGAGGCGGTACTGCCCGTACTGGCCGCCGCCAACCGCGACGAGGGGACGTTCCCGGAGGCGGACCGGCTGGTGCTGGACCGGCAGGCCAACCCCCACCTGGCCTTCGGGCGGGGCCCGCACAACTGCATCGGCGCCCACCTGGCACGTGCCCAGTTGAGCGTCGGCCTGGAAGCCCTGCTCGACCACTTCCCCCGGCTCCGCCTCACAGGTCAGCCCCCCACCTGGGAGGACCACTCGCCCGTACGGTCACCGCTCACCCTGCCGGTGACCTGGTGACGTACCGCGGGCCCCGGACGCCAACGCAAGCACAGGAAGGAAGACACCTCATGTCGTCGGATACCGCGCGCCCCGAAGAGTTCGATGTCGTCGTGGTCGGTGGCGGGCCCGGCGGTTCCACCACCGCCGCCCTGGTCGTCATGGCCGGACACCGCGTCCTGCTGCTGGAACGAGAACACTTCCCGCGCTATCAGATCGGGGAATCCCTCCTGCCCTCGACCGTCCACGGCATCGGGCGCCTCCTGGGCGTGGACGGCGTCCTGCGCGAGGCCGGATTCATGCGCAAGGGCGGCGGCACCTTCCGCTGGGGCACGTCCCCCGACCCATGGACGTTCTCCTTCGCCGACTCCCCCGGCCTCGGCCCGTCCATGGGCTACGCGTACCAGGTGGAGCGGACACGGTTCGACGCGCTGCTGCTGAATCACGCCCGGCAGGTCGGGGCCGACGTACGCGAAGGCTGCACCGTGCGGCACATCCTCCGCGCGGACGGCCGCGTCCACGGCCTGGCCTACCGCACACCGGACGGCTCGGCGGCCGAGGTCCGCGCCCGCTACGTGGTGGACGCCTCCGGCAACACCGGCCGCCTCCACCACGCGGCCGGGGGCGAGCGGGTGTACTCCCCGTTCTTCCGCAACATCGCGGTCTTCGGCTACTTCGAGAACGGACGCCGGCTGCCCCCGCCGAACCAGGGCAACATCCTGTGCGCCGCCTTCGACAGCGGCTGGTTCTGGTACATCCCGCTCAGCGACCGCCTCACCAGTGTCGGCGCCGTCGTCCACCGCGAACACGCCGACCAGGTACAGGGGGACCCCGAGCAGGCGCTGTCCAAGCTGGTGGGCCGGTGTCCTCTCGTACGGGACCACCTGGCCGACGCCCGGCGCGTCACCGAGGGGACGTACGGCACCGTGCGGGTCCGCAAGGACTACTCCTACTGCGACACGCGGTTCTGGGCGCCGGGCGTCGCGCTGGTCGGCGACGCCGCGTGCTTCATCGATCCCGTCTTCTCCTCCGGCGTGCACCTGGCGACGTACGCCGCCATGCTGACCGCCCGCTCGATCAACACCGTCCTGGGCACCGGGATGGACGAACGCCGGGCCTTCGACGAGTTCGAAGCCCGCTACCGCCGCGAATACACCGTCTTTCACGACTTCCTCGCCGCCTTCTACACCATGCAGGCCCCGCGAGACGCCTACTTCCGGCAGGCCCGCGAGCTGACCGGCGGGCAGGCGGGCGCGATGGCCTCCTTCATCAACCTGGTGGGCGGACTGGCCTCCGGCGACCGGGCACTCACCGACGCCGAGCAGGTCACCGACCGTCTCGGGACCGCCGCACGGGTGCTGGACGCATCCGCCCACTGCTACCAGGCGTCCACGGACGGCGACCCGTGGGACGAGAGCCCCATGCTCGGCGAGACCTTCGCACAGAGCGACCTGCTCGCCGAGCAGGGAGCCACCGGCGGCAGCTTCGCGGAGACGGCCCCGCAGCTCCCGGGCGGCCTGGTCGCCACCGCGGACGGCCTCCACTGGACGGAGCCCGGCCCGCTCGCCGGTCCCCGCCCCGCCGGTACGTGAACGAGCGGCCGTCTACCGCGAAGCCGCCTCCGTCAGACCAGCCGCCGGGCCGTGGCCCACCGGGTCAGCTCGTGCCGGTTGGAGAGCTGGAGCTTGCGCAGCACCGCCGAGACGTGCGACTCGACCGTCTTGACCGAGATGAACAGTTGCTTGGCGATCTCCTTGTACGCGTAACCCCGGGCGATCAGGCGCAGCACCTCGCGCTCACGCTGGGTGAGCCGGTCCAGGTCCTCGTCCACCGGCGGGGCGTCCGTGGAGGCGAACGCGTCCAGCACGAAGCCGGCCAGCCGCGGGGAGAAGACCGCGTCGCCGTCGGAGACCCGGAAGACCGCGTCGACCAGGTCCGTACCGGTGATGGTCTTGGTGACGTAGCCACGGGCGCCGCCGCGGATGACGCCGATGACGTCCTCGGCGGCGTCGGACACGGACAGCGCGAGGAAGCGCACCGGGCGCTCGGGGTCGGCCATCATCGAGGCGGAGCGGCGCAGCACCTCGACGCCGCCGCCGCCCGGCAGGTGCACGTCCAGCAGGACGACCTCGGGGCGGGTGGCGGTGATGACCGTGACGGCCTGGTCGACGTCGGCGGCCTCGCCGACGACCTCCACACCGGTCTCTTCGGTACGGCCGATCTCGGCCTGGACGCCCGTACGGAACATCCGGTGGTCGTCGACGAGGACGACGCGCACCGTGCGGGCGGGGCCGCCGGTCTGGTCGTCCTGTGCGGCGTCACTGTTCATCTCGTCCGTCCGTCCCTTGTCGGCGTTGGCTGCGGCGGTGCCACCTCATCATCCGTCATCCTTCCTCCGGCAGGCGCTCCGCCTCCAGCTCGACCACGGTGCCGCCGTCCGGCGCGGAGCGCAGCCGGGCCGTGCCACCGTTGCGCTGCATCCGGCCGATGATGGACTCCCGTACGCCCATGCGGTCGCCGGGCACCGCGTCCAGGTCGAAGCCGGGGCCCCGGTCCCGTACGGAGACGAAGACCGCGCGGCCCTCCACCTCGGCGTACACCTGCACGGCGCCGCCCTCGCCGCCGTACTTGGCCGCATTGACCATCGCCTCGCGCGCGGCCTGCATCTGGGCGCCCAGCCGCTCGTCCAGCGGGCAGTCACCGACCACCACGACCTCGATCGGCACCCCGTGGTGGTCCTCGACCTCGGCCGCGGTCTTGCGCACCGCCTCGGCGAGGGTGTCCGGCTCCTGCTCCTCGTCCTTCCCGCGGCCCTCCGGCTTGTAGAGCCAGGCGCGCAGTTCGCGTTCCTGGGCGCGGGCGAGGCGGGCCACCTCGCGCGGTTCCTCCGCGTTGCGCTGGATCAGGGTGAGGGTGTGCAGGACCGAGTCGTGGACGTGCGCGGCGACTTCGGCCCGTTCCTGCGCGCGGATGCGCATCAGGCGTTCCTCGGACAGGTCCTGCGTCATGCGCACCAGATACGGGCCCGCGAGCAGCGCGATACCGACCAGGACGGCGAGGGCGGCCTGGAGCACCGAACCGAGGTGCCGGACCGAGCCCTGAAGGACGACGATGCCGGTCACCCCGACACCGACCAGGACCACACCGGCCGCACCACGCACGACCGGCAGCACCCCCTTGCGGCGGCCCATCTCCAGCCACTGCGCGCGCCGCGCGTTGTCCGCCTGCCGCCAGACCAGCGCGACGCCCGCGCCGATCAGCAGGATCGGCCACACGTAGGCATTCGCCCGGCCCAACTGGAAGCGGGACGCGACGAGGGCCGCACCGGCGAGCAGGGTGAGCAGCGCGAATATCTGCCCCTTGTCGGCCTTCCGGCCGCCCGCCACCCGGCCCTTACGGCCCCACGCCAGGCACCCGGGAGCGGAGACGGACGCCTTCGCGCGCGCCGCGTCCACGCCGCCGACACCCAGCGGCACGATGAACCAGAAGGCCGCGTACAGCAGCGCGCCCATGCCCTCGGCCATGAACAGCGCGACGAACACGACCCTGACCCAGGACACCGGCAGCCCCAGATGCCCGGCCAGCCCGCGCGCGACACCGCCGAGCATCCGCCCGTCGGCGCTGCGGTACAGCTTGCGCAGGGGCGGGTCGTCGGGGTCGGGCACCGGGGCGTAGCTCGCCTCGGGCCGGGTCGGCGCGGTGGTCATGACACCGATCGTCACACGTGGGGCGGCTGCGGGGCATCAGGGTCGACCCTGACGGCACCCCTAAGCGTCGGTGACTGTGGGTGTGGGTGGGGTGGGGCTTTCGATACGGGGGCGGAGGTGGGACGGGTGCCGGGTTCAGGTACCGGGGCGGGGGCCGGGCTCGGACACCGGGGCGGGTGCCGGGTTCGGATACGGGGTGGGCCACGGCCGGAGCCGGTGACAGGGCGCCCCGTACCCGGGGCGTCCCCGGGCGGTCCCTCGCCGTCCCGCTACTGCTTGCGGTCCTCGGGCAGCTCCAGCCCGGCCAGGACGTTGTCGAAGACCTTCTTGTACCGGCCCCATTCGGCGTCCGGCGCGGAGAGGTAGACCGCGTACTCCTTCTCGCCGGGCCGGCCGAACCCCAGGTCGATGGCCCGGAAGTCGCGCTTGCTGCCCGCCCACCGCCACTCCCACAGCGCGGCGGGCCGCCCGCGGAAGACCGTGTCCTGCATCCGCAACTGCTGGTATCCGGGGAACTTGCCCTCGCTGAGGGCGTTGCGCTCGTTGTCCTTCCAGTGCTGGAGCGGGTTCGCGCTCGCGAAGTCGAGGACCTCGATGCGCAGGCCGACCAGTTGGTTCGGGTTGAGGTAGGTGGAGCCGTTGCCGTTCGCCTGCCGCTGGCGGGTCCAGCCGTCGGGCACCGGGACGGTGACGTCGGCCGCCGGGTCCTTGACCCAGTGGTACCCGTCCGGCAAGGGCCGCGGGGTGGGCTTGGCGCTGGGCTTGGAGGGGGCGGGCGTCGGCACCTCGGTCTGCGGGGTGCCGCCGTCGGACGCCTGCGCGTCCCCGCCGCCCGGTCTGAAGCCGAGGGCGTACAGGGTGCCGCCCGTGACCGCCAGTACGGCGACGACGGCGACCGCGCTCAGCAGCAGCGTGCGGCCGCGCTTGCGCTTCTTGCCGGAGTCGGGGACGGCCGGGTCGGTCGTCGTGCGGTGGACCGGGGAGGTCGGGCCCTCCACGGGGAACGCGGCGGCCGCGCCGCCCGTGGTGGCCATGCTGCCGGTGACGGCCGTACCGTCCGCGGCCGGGGCCGCCGGGTGGTACGCGCCGGGAAGCGAGGGCGGCGACTGGGCCGGGACCGGTGCCGGTGCCGCGTACGGGTTGCCGGGGGCCGGGCGCGGGGTCGTGTCCGGGTTCGGGTGCGCGGCCGAGGGGCCCGTGGCCGTACGGGGGTCCTGGACCGGTGACGTCATGCCGCCCGTCGCCGCGGTGCCGCTGCCCCCGGCGGTGTCCCCTTCGCCCGCCACGCCCGGCACACCCGGATTGCTGCCCGATGTACCCGATATGCCAGGGGCGCCGGTGGCACCGGGCGTGCCGGACGCTCCCGACATGCCCAGCCACGCGGTGTCCGTGTACGCGGTCGGTGTGCGCAGCGCCTGTTCCACGGCCTCGGCCGACGGGCGGTCCGCGGGCTCCTTCGCCAGCAGCGCCTCGATCAGCGCGGTCAGCGGACCGGCGTTGCGCGGCGGGTCCAGCGGGTCGACGGCGATCGAGTACGCCGTCTCGACCGCGGTGAGCTTGCGGAACGGGGGCCGCCCCTCCATCGCCTGGTAGAGCGTGGCGCCCAGCGCCCACAGGTCGGCCGCCGGACCCGGCGTATGGCCGCGGACCCGCTCGGGGGCGAGGTAGTCGATGGAGCCGACCAGTTCGCCGGTCTTGGTGAGGGTGGAGGTACCGGTGGCGACCGCGATGCCGAAGTCCGTGAGGACGACCCGGCCGTCCTCACCGAGCAGGACGTTGCCGGGCTTCACGTCACGGTGCAGGACACCGGCGGAGTGCGCGGCCCGCAGCGCGGTGATCATGCCGCGGCCGATCCGGGCCGCCTCACCCGGCGGTACCGAGCTGTTCGCGAGCGTGGCCTCCTTGATGACGTCGCCGAGCGTCACCGACGGCACGTACTCCATGACGATGCAGGGCAGACCGGCGTCGTCGACGACATCGTGGACGCTGACCACATTGGGGTGGTTGATACGGGCGGCGGCCTGCGCCTCGCGGCGGGTGCGCTCGTTGCGGCGGGCCAGCTCGTCGGCGTCCAGTTCCGGGGAGACGTGCAGCCGCTTGACCGCCACCTGGCGGACGAGCAGTTCGTCGTGGGCCCGCCAGACGGTGCCCATACCGCCTCGGCCTATCTCCTCCACCAGGCGGTACCGCCCGGCGACCAGTCGCCCGTCGTCCACCGCCGCCTCCGTCACCGCGCCGCGCCCCTTCGGTTCCCCCCGTACACGTGTCCGGCGCAACGATAGTCGTCCGCCGGCCGTCCGCAGAGGGGCGGGGCGCGATCATCGGACACGTACCGGGACATCCGTCCCCCAACCGGAACCCCACCGGAACCGGGCCGGAACCCGGCCGGTGTCGAGCGGAGGCCGAGCCGGAACCCGGCCGTGAACCCAGCGGGGATTCCGGCGGGGATTCCAGCGGTGATCTCGGCTTCGGGGAGGGGTCAGTCGCGCTCCGAGCCGATCCGCACGCTCCGGCTCCCGCCGTCGGAGAGGAACGCCGCCAGCGCCTCCCCCTCCTCCCCCACGGCCGCGCGCTCGGCCCGGGAGAAGCGGCGCAGCGGGGAAACCGTCACGGTGCCCTCCCGGGCCGTCCAGGTCGCGGCGACCCGGCCGTCCACCAGGACGACCCGCTCACCGGCGACGGACAGGCCGCGGTGGGCGTCGTCGATGATCCGGCCGCGGTCCTGGTAGCCGAGGATCGCGTTGTCGAAGGCGGGCAGGAACCGCACCGGAGCGGGCGTTCCGGGGTCCGGGCGCGGCGCGTCGGGGAGGTCCAGCAGTTCCCGGCCGCGCTCGTCGCGGAAACCGACCAGTTCCTCGCGTACGGCGGCGACCGCGTGCGGCAGCCCGGCCAGACCGCACCACGCGCGCAGGTCGGCGGAGGCGGCGGGGCCGAAAGCGGCCAGGTAGCGGCGTACGAGGGCTTCGCCCACGGGGTCGGAGGCGGCGGGCGCACCGGGGACCGGCCTTCCCGTACCCGCGCCGTCCGGTGCCGGCGGGGCGGGTTCGCGGCCCAGCCACGAGGCGAGCGGCACATTCCGTACGCCTGCCTTCGTACGCCACAGGCCGCGCGGCGGCAGTTGCACCATCGGGATGAGCGCCGCGACCAGCATCTCCCCCAGCGGCCGCGGCCCCGGACCGGGCCAGCGGCCGGCGACGGCCCGGGCCAGCTCGGGCATCGAGCGGGGCTCGCCGTCGGCCATGACCGCGCGGCCCGCCGCGGCGAGTTCTTCGAGGTCCACCCCTTCCAGCTCGCGGCGGTAGGTCCCGAGGACCCGCTGCCGCAGCATCGCGTCATGGCGGCCGCGCCAGGCCAGGACGTCGTCGGCGGTGAGGAGGTGGACGGTGCGGCGCATGAGGTGGGTGCGGACGACGTGGCGTCCGGTCAGCAGGTCGCCGAGCTGCGCCGGGGCGAACGCGGACAGCCGCGACCAGAGGCCGACGAACGGTTCCTGCGGCTCCTGCGCCTGGAGGCCGCACAGGTGCGCCACCGCGTCGAGGGCGGGCAGGTCCGCGCGGTCGAGGAGCAACTGCCGGGCGAGCGTGGCCCGGTTGAGCGCGCGGGTGTCGAGAACGGTCATCTGCTTCCTCGCCTTGTGCGTGCGGGCTCTGGGAGTGGTCTCGGAGCGGCTTCGGAGGTGCCCTCGGGAGCGGCTTCGGGAGCGGTCTCGGAGCGGCTTCGGGAGCTGCCAGGTCTGCGCGGATTCTTGGCCCAGCGGCCCCCACCCTGGCGTAGGTGGAGGACAGGTTGTGTCCTCCACCCGAGGCAGGATGGGCGCCATGCAGAAGACATCGGCGCGCCTGCTGTCCTTGCTCTCGCTCCTCCAGGCACGCCGGGACTGGCCGGGAGCGCTGCTCGCCGAGCGGCTGGGCGTCAGCCCGCGCACCGTACGCCGCGACGTCGACCGCCTGCGCGAACTCGGCTACCCCATCGCGTCGGCCAAGGGCCCCGACGGCGGATACCGGCTCGACGCCGGATCGGACCTCCCCCCGCTCCTCTTCGACGACGAGCAGGCCGTCGCCCTCGCCGTCGCGCTCCGGATCGCCACCACCAACGGCGCCGGTGTCGAGGACGCCGCGGCGCGCGCCCTGCACACCGTCCGGCAGGTGATGCCCGCACGGCTGCGCCGCCGGATCGACTCCCTCCAGGTCACCGCCGTCGAACCGCCGAACGCGCGGCCGAACCCGCAGGTCGACAGCGGCGTCCTCATGGCGCTCGGCGCGGCGGTGCACGCCCGCGAAGTGCTGCGCTTCGACTACGTACCGGTGTCGCCACCGGAGAACGGCCGGGGCGACGAGGGCCCGCCGCGCCGGGTGGAGCCGCACCACCTCGTCACCTGGGCGGGCCGCTGGTACCTCGTCGCCTGGGACCTCAACCGCGCGGACTGGCGCACGTTCCGCGCCGACCGGATCGCCCCGCGCACCCCGACCGGCCCCCGCTTCACCCCGCGTGAGCTGCCCGGAGGCGACGTCGGCGCCTTCGTCCTGAACAGGTTCCAGGGCGCCGACGGCGGTTCGGGCGGCTGGCCCTGCCGTGGCGAGGTGATCCTCGCCCTGCCCGCGGACGCCGTGTCCCGGTACACCCGGGACGGCATCGTCGAGGAGCTGGGCCCGGACCGCTGCCGGCTCGTACTGGGGTCCTGGTCGTGGACCGCGCTGGCCGCCGCTCTCGGCAGGTTCGACGCCGACATGGAGATCGTCGGGCCGGAGCGGCTCCGGGAAGCCTGCGCACGCCTGGCCCGCCGTTACACCGCCGCCGCGGGCGGTACACCCGGTGGCCGTCCGCGTACGCGTCCGGTCCCCTGACCTGAAGGCCGTCCGCCGCCCGCCCCACCAGGGCGATCTCAGGGACCAACCAGGGTTCCCACGGATGCCGTCCGCCCGACCCGCTTGCCACCATGGGCCCATGAACGATGCCGCGCCCGCCGAGGAGACGACGGGCCCCGCCGGGGCCACGTCCGACTCCGCAGGCATCCCGCCGCCCGCCGACGCACCGGGCCGCCAGGCTCCGCAGGTCCCCCTGCGCCGCAGCCGACGGCACAAGGTGGTCGCCGGTGTGTGCGCCGGGCTCGGCCGGCACTGGGGCCTGGACCCGGTGATCTTCCGGATCGTCCTGGCCGTACTGGCGGCCTCCGGGGGCATCGGCCTGATCGCGTACGGCTTCGCCTGGCTGCTCGTCCCGCAGGACGGCGACGACGAGAACGAGGGCCGCAAGCTGCTCTCCGGCCGCGTCGAGGGCACGGCACTGACCGCGCTGCTCTTCGCGCTGGTCGGCTGCGGCTACTTCCTGACCTCTCTCGCCAACCGCGGCGTGCTGACCTTCACCGTCATGCTCGCGCTGGCCGTGGGCGGTTCGGCCTACTGGTCGCGGCAGCGCCGCGCGGAAGGCACGGACGGCCCGGGAACCACCGCCCCGGCCACCGCGCAGGCCGTCGTGGACGCGCCGCCCGAGACGACGGCGCCGCCCACCCGGAACACCCCGTCCTGGTGGCGGGACCCGCTCTCCAAGGAAGGGACGGCCGGCGTGGGCTACCTCTGGGGACCTAGCGACACTCCGTACGGACACGAGCAGGCGCACGCCGCACACGGGACGGCCGGGGCGGTGGGCCGGCCCTCCGGCGCGACCGCGTGGGCCGGGCGCGAAGGGCCGTCGGCCGGCCCACCGGTCCGGCGCCGCCGGGCGGGCCGGCCGATCGGCGGCTGGACGTTCCTGCTGGCACTCGTCGCGGGCCTGGCGACGGGCGGGGCCGCCGCGGACGCCCACCCGCTGAACACCGCCCTCGTCGCCGGGCTCTCCGCCGCACTCGTCGTCTTCGGCCTCGGCCTGGTGCTCAGCGCCTGGTGCGGACGGACCGGCGGCGGCACGGTCTTCATGGTCGTCCTGACGTCCCTGCTGCTGGCGGGCGCCTCGGTCATGCCGGACAACATCACCGCCGACTGGCGCAACCGCGTCTGGCTCCCGATGGACACCGCCTCCGTGAGGCCGAGCTACGAACTCGGCGCAGGGCGCGGAGAGCTGGACCTGAGCCACGTACCGTTCAAGAACGGACAGACCGTACGGACCAAGGCCACCGTCGGCGCCGGGCAGCTCAGCGTGACCGTGCCCGACGGCGTCACCGCGCGGCTGCACATCGACGTGAAGCTCGGCGACGTCCGGCTGCCGGGCGAGACGCCGGAGGACTTCAACCTCCAGGCCGACCAGGACCAGACCGTCACGCTGCCCGCGACGGGCCTGAAGAAGGGCGAGAAGCCGCACGGCACGCTCGACCTCGACCTTGAGGTGGGCGCTGGACAGGTCAACGTGGAGCGGGCCGCTCCGCAGTCGGGGGAGCAGTCGGAGAAACAGTCGGCGGGAGAGCGCCGAGCAGCGGAGCAGCAGGCGGAAGAGCAGGACACGGGAGAACAGCAGACGGGAGAGCAGTCGTGAAACGCCACCGCTTCGAGCCCGCCCGGCTCCTCACCGGCCTGACCGCGCTGGGCGTGGGCGGCGCCTACGTGGGCGAGGCGGCCGGAGCCTGGGACCTGCCCGGCGCGTTGCCGGTGCTGGCCGTACCGGCGGGCCTGTGCCTGTCGGGCATCACGGCGGCCGTCTGGGCGGCCGTACGCCGTCACCGGGCGGCTCCGGCGGGAGACGGCCGGGAGTAGCGGCCGGGATCAGCGTGTTCAGGGCCCGTTGCCCCGAAGGCCGGTGAACCGAGGAGGCGGGCTACGGCAGCCACTCACCCGAACAACTGCCGCCCCTGCCTGCCGCGCCGCGCCGCCAGGGCCGCGTCCAGGGACAGCATCGGTGCCCCGGCCAGCACCAGCGGCAGCCACGCCATCAAGTACGCCAGGTCGTTGCCGTAGTAGTACGGCTCGGCCGACCAGCTCACGGTGAGCCACAGGCTCAGCGAGATCAGTGCGCCGCCGAGCGCGGCGACCCGGGTGAACAGCCCGGCGAGGGTGCCGATGCCGACGGCCAACTCCCCGGCGGCGATGGCGTAACCGAAGCCCGCCGGGTTCTTCAGGGCCAGGTCCACCAGGGCGGGAGCGGCCGAGGTGTCCCGTACCTGCCGCATCAGCTCGCCGACCGAACCGGCACCGGTGGAGGCGAAGAAGGCCGGGTCGGTCAGCTTGTCCAGGCCCGCGTAGACGAAGGTCACGCCGAGGAAGACGCGCAGCGGCAGCAGCGCGTACCGCGCCATCGCCTGCCGCGGGCCGCCTCCCCTGCCCGCCCCGGCCCCGCCCAGGCCGCTGCCGCCGACCGCACGATCCGCATGAGACATGGCGTCCCGCCTCTCCGTCGTCGCCGGACGCGGACGATGGGGTGCCCGCGGCCAGGTGTTCCACGAAGGGTACGGACGGCGGCTCATCCGGCGTTCAGCGCGGCGCGCCGGTGCGGTACGCCGGCCGGGCGGGGGTCGATGCCGTACACCGGTGCGGCGGGCTTCGGCCTCGTACACCGGTCGAGCGGGCTGCGGTCCCGTACGCCGGTCGAGCGGCTTCGGCCTCGTACGCCCGTCGAGCGGTCCTCAGTCCTGTACGTCGATCGTGTAGGCGTTCGTCTCCGCGCCCGCCGCCGTGACGACCCTGATCTCCACCCGGCCCGGTTCGACGTCCGCCGGTACGGGCACGGTGAGCACGCCGTCCGTCGGATTGCCGAACCCGCCGGCGACCGGCACCAGCGGTACGTGCACATGGACCGCGCCGATCCGTACGACGGTGCGCGCCAGCAGGTCCGCGCCCTGCGCACCCGGCGGCACGAAGCCGGTACCGCGGATCTCGATGTCGTCGCCGATACGGATGGGCGCGGCCAGGTCGCCCGGCTCCCGGGCCCGGACGACCGACAGCACGACCGGACGGCCGCCCTCCGCGTACTTGCCCGCCACGTACGTCACCGCGCCCACCACCACGACGACGGCGAACGCCCACGGCAGGTCCGGCAGCCGGGACGGGTCGCGGGCCAGCCGGACCACGGCGAAGGACACGGCGGCCACGTTCAGCAGCAGGAACTGGGTGTCGGTGAGGCTGCCGCGCCCCGCGTCGTCCGTGAGCAGGTCGGCGGCGCGCGGCCGTTCCGCGCGCACCTTCTGGAGGCGCCGCCCCTGGATGCGTACGGCGACGACCCGGCGCACCAGCACCGCCACCGCGCAGGTCACCGCCAGGACCGTGAGCAGCCCGGCGCCGCGCGGCAGTTCGAGGCCGTCCACCAGCGCCTGGCGCGCGTCCGCGTCCGTCACCAGCGTCAGGTGGACGGCCTGCACGAGGACGGCGTACGCCACCAGCAGCAGCCAGCCCGCCGCCACCGTGCGCGAGGTCGAGAGCCGGTTGTCCTCACCGATCAGCGGCGCCAGCAGACCGCCGCGCGCCCGGTGGCGCCATCCCGCGCCCGTCAGGGCCAGCGTCAGGACCACCGCCGCGGCCAGTCCCGCCGTACGCGGCGCCGTCCAGCCCGTACCGATCGCGGTGACCGCCTGCATGATCACCAGCACGGCGATCCCGGCCCACAGCACCAGCAGCGTGCGCCGCCACACCGCGTCCAGCCAGGACGCGCCCTCGGCGGCGGCGCGCTCGGCGACCGCGCGGGCCGACAGCGCCAGTTCGTCGGACACCCACTGCCGCGCCGCGCCCGCCGAATGGGCCAGCGCGGCCGGCACACCGCGGCCCGCGGCGTACTCCTCGCGCAGCGCCACGAACGCGGCGACCGCCCTGCGATGCCCCTCGCGTGCGCCGCGCGGGCACTTCCCGCAGGTGCAGTCACCGCCGTAACCGTCCGCCCCGGCCGCCACGGGCGGGCCCGCCGCCGTCCCGGGCCCCGAAAAGCCCTCGGTCCCTCCGGGCGATCCGGACGCCCCCGTCGTCCCACCCGCCGTCTCCACCGACACGTCCGCTCCGCCCAGCCACCAGTCGCCGCCAACTCCACCGTACTGAGAGGAAATTGTGCCGCACGTGACGAGGGCGAAAAGCCGGGCGGGCGGCTTTACGGGCGGTGACGGGCCCGGCGGAGCGGTGACGGGCGGTCCGGCAGGTTGACGTGGGGCCGTACGGGGGTCGCGCGGGGGCCGTACGGACGCCACGCCGGAGCCGAACAGAGGCCGCGCGGAGGCCGTACGGGCTCAGCCGAGCAGGTCCGGTTCGCTGCGCGTCATCTGCTGGTACAGCGGCTGGTAGTTGATCCACGCCACCAGGTCGTTGCCCAACTGCTCCCGCGTGTGCACGGCGTTCGCGTGGTCGATCAGTACGGGCTTGCCGGCGGCCCGCGCGGTCAACTGCACCTGGCAGGAACGCTCCATCGTGATGAACCACCAGGCCGCCGCGTCCACCGAGTCGCCCACCGTCAACAGGCCGTGATTGCGCAGGATCACGGCCTTGTGCCGGCCGAGCGCGACCGCGATCCGCCGGCCCTCCTCCTCGTCCACCACGACGCCCGTGTAGTCGTCGAACAGCGCATGGTCCTCGTAGAACGCGCACACGTCCTGGGTGATCGGGTCCAGCAGCTCGCCGAGGGTGGACAGGGCCCGGCCGTACACCGAGTGGCTGTGCGCGGCGGCGACCACGTCCGGGCGGGCCCGGTGGACCTGCGCGTGGATCGCGAACGCCGCCTGGTTGACGTGGTGGCGGCCCTCGACGACCTTGCCCTCGTGGTTGACCAGGATCAGGTCGCCGACCGTGATGTGCTTGAACGACATCCCGAACGGATTCACCCAGAAGCAGTCGGTGAACTCCGGGTCCCGGGCGGTGATGTGGCCCGCCACCCCCTCCTCGAACCCGAACCGCCCGAAGAGCCGCAGCGCCGCCGCGAGGCGTTCCTTGCGGTGGCGGCGCTCCTCCTCGACGGTCGCGTGCTGCGGCGGCAGGGCGAAGTGCAGTTGGTCGGTGGGGACCGGGGTGGGGGCGGAGGCAGGGGTGGTGGCGGACGGGGTGTTCGTGGAGGTCGGGGTGGACGGCGTGGGCTCGGACATGGCGGCTTCCTCCTGACGCGCGTACAGCTCGCAGCGGAAGCTACCTGCCGGTAGTAGAGGTGAACAGGGGGTGGCACCGCTTTTCCGTCCCGGCTCGCCACGGCCGCGTGGGCGTTAGCGGGGTGTTAGCGGTGCGGCAGCCCGGCGCCAAGGCCGGTGGACAGAGTGGGTGACGTACCGAGGAGACCACGGAAAACC
>NZ_JBVHPX010000028.1:0-99390 GCF_055567735.1 Streptomyces sp. NPDC026394 | reverse complement strand
CCTCAGCCGTACGACCCGACACCACCCACGCACCAGCATCCGCAAGAGCCGCAACCGGCCCCGAATCAATGCCCTCGCTCCCCGCCCCGACCTCGACGTCGACCGCAGGGGCCTCCTCCAGAATCACGTGCGCGTTGGTACCGCTGATACCGAAGGCGGAGGTACCGGCCCGGCGCACCCGGTCGCCGTCGGACGGCCAGGCCACCGGCTCGGTGAGCAGCCGTACCTCACCGGACTCCCAGTCCACGTGCGGCGAGGGCTGTTCGGCGTGCAGGGTCTTCGGAAGCTGCTCGTGCCGCAGCGCCAGCAGCATTTTGATCAGGCCTGCCATGCCTGCGGCGGCCTGGGTGTGGCCGATGTTCGACTTCACCGAGCCCAGCCACAGCGGGCGGCCCTCGGGGCGCTCCTGGCCGTAGGTGGCCAGCAGGGCCTGGGCCTCGATCGGGTCGCCCAGCGGGGTGCCGGTGCCGTGTGCCTCCACCACGTCCACCTCGGCGCAGGTCAGTCCCGCGTTGGCCAGGGCGGCACGGATCACGCGCTGCTGCGAGGGACCGTTGGGGGCGGTCAGGCCGTTGGAGGCACCGTCCTGGTTGACGGCGGAGCCGCGGATGACGCCCAGGACCCGGTGGCCGTTGCGCCGGGCGTCGGAGAGCCGCTCCAGTACGACCATACCGGCGCCCTCGCCCATGCCCATGCCGTCGGCGTCGGCGGAGAACGCCTTGGAGCGGCCGTCCGCCGCCAGTCCACGCTGCCGGGCGAAGCCGACCATCTCCCAGGGAGTGGCCATCACCGCGACCCCGCCGACCAGGGCCAGCGGGCACTCCCCGGAGCGCAGGGCCTGGGCGGCGGTGTGCAGCGCCACCAGAGCCGAGGAGCAGGCGGTGTCCACCGTCAGCGCCGGGCCCTCCAGGCCTAGGACGTAGGAGACGCGGCCGGAGATGATGCTGGTCGCGTTTCCGGTGACCAGGTGGCCTTCCACCTGGGCCGCGCCGTCCTGGCCGCCGAGCTGCATGCTGGCCAGGCTGTAGTGGGAGGAGTAGCCGCCGATGAACACGCCGGTGCGCGAGCCGCGCAGGGTGGCGGGGTCCAGGCCGGCGGATTCCAGTGCCTCCCAGGACAGTTCCAGCATCAGACGCTGCTGCGGGTCCATGGCCAGCGCCTCGCGCGGGCTGATCCCGAAGAAGCCGGCGTCGAAGCCGGTGGCCTGGTGCAGGAATCCGCCTTCGCGGGTGTAGGAGGTGCCGGCGTGCGAGGGGTCGGGGTCGAACAGGGCGTCGGCGTCCCAGCCCCGGTCCTGCGGATAGCCGGAGATTCCCTCGCCGCCGGCGGCCAGCAGGCCCCAGAGGTCCTCGGGGGTGTTCACGTCGCCGGGGAAGCGGCAGCTCATGGCGACGACGGCGATCGGGTCGCGGTCGGTGTGGCCCGTGAGGTCCTGGGCCGGATCCAGGGTCGCGGCGGGGCCGGCGTCCGGGGAGCCGAGCAGCGTGGTGCGCAGGTGTGCGGCCAGGACCGTGGGGGTGGGGTGGTCGAACATCAGCGTCGCCGGGAGGCGCAGCGCGGTCCAGGCGGCGATGCGGTTGCGCAGTTCGACCGAGGTCAGCGAGTCGAAGCCCAGCTCGCTGAAGGCGCGGCCGGGTTCGACCTCGTCGAAGCCGGCGTGGCCGAGCACGGCGGCGGCCTCGGTGCGGATCCGGTCCACCAGCAGCCGGTCCTGCTCGGCCCGCGACAGTCCGGCCAGCCGCCGGGTCAGTTCGCCCGCGGCCGGCTGGGCGCCGCCGTCGGCATGCCGGGCCGTCTTGAGCTGCTGGACCTCTGCCAGATCGCGCAGCAGGGGGGCGTCCAGGGCCTGTTGCTGCCCGGGGGCGGCGGCGAAGGCGGCGAGGTCGAGGTCCATGACGGTCAGCACGGTGTCCGTGCCGGCCAGGGCGGTGCCCAGGGCCTGGACGGCCAGCTCGGGGTCGATCAGGACCTCCCAGCGGTTGCGGCGCAGCCGCTGCCGAGCCGCCTCGGTGGCCTGGGAGACGCCGTCGCCGGCCCAGGGGCCCCAGGCGATGGACAGGGCCGGCAGGCCGCGGGAGCGCCGGTTGTCGGCCAGGGCGTCCAGGAAGGCGTTGGCCGCGGCGTAGTTGGCCTGCCCGGCACCGCCGAAGGTGGCGGCCGCCGAGGAGAACAGTACGAAGGCGTCCAGGTCGCAGTCGGCGGTCAGGGTGTCCAGGTGGGCGGCGCCGGTGGCCTTGGCGGCCAGGGCGTTGGCCAGCCGGTCGGCGTCCAGCCGGTCCAGTACGCCGTCGTCCAGGACACCGGCCGTGTGCATGACGGCGGTCAGCGGCGGTCCGTCGGCGGCGATCCGGCCCAGGAGCGCGTCCAGTTGGGTGCGGTCCGCGCTGTCGCAGGCGCGGATCTCCACGGTGGTGCCGGCGGCGGCCACGTGCGCGGCGAGGGCGGCGGTACCCGGGGCTCCGGCGCCGGAGCGGCCGGTCAGCACCAGCCGCTGGGCGCCGCGGCCGGCCAGCCAGCGCGCCACGTGTCCGCCGACGGCACCGGTGCCGCCGGTGATCAGGACGGTACCGCGCGGGGTCCACGGCCGGACGGTGGCGGGTCGCGGGGCCCGGGCCAGCCTGCGGGCGAGGATGCCGGCGGGCCGGATGGCCACCTCGTCCTCCCCGCAGCCGGCCAGTACCGCGCACAGCCGGGCGGCGGCCCGCTCGTCCAGGGTCGCGGGCAGGTCGATCAGACCGCCCCAGCGCTCGGGCTGTTCCAGTGCCACGACCCGGCCCAGACCCCAGGTGGCCGCCTGTACGGGGCGGGTCAGCCGGTCGCCGGGGGCGGTGGCCACCGCGCCGGTGGTCGCCATCCACAGGGGCGCGCTGACGTCGGCATCGGACAGCGCTTGCAGCAGGGCCAGTGTGCCGGCCAGGCCGCCGGGAACCGCCGGGTGGCCTGCCAGCGGAGTCTCGTCCAGTCCCAGCAGCGACAGCACACCGGCCACCGGCGTCGGGGTGGAGGCGGGGCCTGCTTCGGACGGCGCGGTGTGGCCGGGGCGCAGGGCCTCGGTCAGGGCATCGGCCAGCGTGGCGCGCTCGGTGCCGGTGGCCACCTGGACCACCTGGGTCCGGGCGCCGCGCGCGGTCAGTGCGTCGGTGCACGCCTGGATGAGGTCCGCGGTGCCGGGGGCCGGTGCGGCGGGGGCCGCCACCAGCCAGGTGCCGGACGGGCGGGCCGGGGCCGGGTCGCTCAGCGGGCTCCAGCCGACCCGGTAGCGCCAGCCGGCGGTGACGTCGCGGTCCCGCTCGCGGCGCCGCCAGGCCGCCAGCGAGGCGAGGACCTCGCCGAAGGGCTGTGCGGCGTCCACGTCCAACGTGGCGGCGAGGCGGGGTGCGTCGCCGTCCTCGACGGCCGCCCAGAAGCGGGACTCGGCCTCGATGGCCGTACCGGGCTGGGCGGGGGCGAGGGCGGTGGGGCCGGCCGGGTGGTCGGCACCGAGCCAGTAACGCTGGTCGGCGAAGGCATAGGTGGGAAGCTCGATACGGCGACCGGCGGGCAGCACCCGGCGCCAGTCGACGGCGGTGCCGGCCACGTGCAACTGCGCCAAGGCCGCCAGCAGCCGCTGCGGGCCGCCGTGCTCCCGTTCCAGTGTCGCGGCGACCACCGGGGTGCCGGCCGTGGCCAGCTCCTGGAAGGTCTCGTCGATGGCGGCGGTGAGCACCGGCTGCGGGGAGACTTCGACGAAGGTGCCGTGGCCGGCCGCGGCCAGCTCCTGCACCGCCTGCTGGAAGCGCACGGTGTGGCGCAGGTTGGCGAACCAGTAGCCGGCGTCCAACTGGGGGCCGTCCACCCAGCGGCACTCGACGGTGGAGAACATCGGGGTGTGCCCGGCCTGCGGCCGGATGCCGGCCAGCCGCTCGGCCAGCGCCCCGGACAGCCGGTCCACCTCGGTCGAGTGCGCAACGAAGTCGCCGGCCGGGACCGGCCAGCGCATGGCGCGCCGGGCCGCCAGGGCGGCCCCGAACTCGGCCAGCGCCTGCGGCTGTCCGGAGACCACGGTGGTGGCGGGCCCGTTGACCGCGGCGACGGCCAGCCGGTCGCCCCAGGGCTCCATCAGTTCGCGTACGGCCGCGACGGGCATCACCACGGACAGCATCCCGCCGCTGGTGCCCAGGGCGGACAGCTCCTGGCTGCGTACTGCCACGACGGCGGCCGCGTCCGTGAGGGAGAGGATGCCGGCCACCGTGGCGGCGGCGATCTCCCCCTGGGAGTGGCCCACCACCGCGGCGGGGGTGACGCCCGCGGCCTCCCACACCGCGGCCAGTGCCACCATCACCGCCCACAGCAGCGGCTGCGCCACCTCGGCGCGTTCCAGTCCCGGCGCGCTGTCGGCGCCGGCCAGCGCTTCGGTCGGCGACCAGTGCACGTGCGGGGCCAGCGCCTCGGCGCACTGGGCGAAGCGTTCGGCGAACACCGGTGAGGTGGCCAGCAGTTCGCGTCCCATGCCGGCCCACTGGGCGCCCTGCCCGGGGAAGACGAAGACGGGCCCGGCCTCCTCGGCGCCCTCGGCGGCCGCGGTGGCGCCGGCGATCACCTGGGGGCTGCTCAGTCCGGCGGCGAGCGCGTCCAGTCCCGCGGTGAGTTTTGCACGGTCCTCGCCGCTCACCACGGCCCGGTACTCGTGCACCGTACGGGTGGTGGCCAGCGACCAGGCGACGTCCGCCACCTGCGCCCCGGGGTGGGCCGCCAGGTGCTCCGCCAGACGGGCCGCCTGCCGGCGCAGTCCGTCCGCCGTCCGCCCGGACACCAGCCAGGCGACGGGGCCGGGCGCCTCCAGCAGCGCGGGCGGTACCGCGGCCTGCGCGCCGTCACCGGACGCGCCGGTGGGCAGGGCGTGCAGGACCGGCAGTGCCTGGGCAGCCTCGGGTGCCTGCGAAGTCCCAGGGGACTGCGGGGCATCAGGAATCTCGGCAGCCTCGGGGGCCTCTTCGAGGATGAGGTGGGCGTTGGTGCCGCTGACGCCGAAGGAGGAGACACCGGCCCGGCGTGTCCGTTCGCCACCGGCCGGCCAGGGCTGCGCCTGGCTCAGCAGCCGTACCGCGCCCGCGGTCCAGTCGACGTGCGGCGAGGGCTGTTCGGCATGCAGGGTCTTCGGCAGCTGCTCGTGCTGGAGCGCCAGCACCATCTTGATCAGGCCGCTGATGCCGGCCGCACCCTGGGTGTGACCGATGTTGGACTTCACCGAACCCAGCCACAGCGGATCGCCCTCGCCGCGGTCCTGGCCGTAGGTGGCCAGCAGTGCCTGGGCTTCGATCGGGTCGCCCAGCGGGGTGCCCGAGCCGTGCGCCTCCACCACGTCCACCTCGGCGCAGGTCAGCGAGCAGCCGGCCAGCGCCTCCTGGATGACGCGCTGCTGCGCGGGGCCGTTGGGCGCGGTCAGCCCGTTGGACGCTCCGTCCTGGTTGACCGCCGAGCCGCGCACCACCGCGAGCACCGGGTGGCCGTTGCGCCGGGCCTGGGACAGGCGCTCCAGTACCACCATCCCGGCGCCCTCGGCGATGCCCATGCCGTCCGCGTCGGCGGCGAAGGACTTCGAGCGGCCGTCCGGGGCCAGTCCGCGCTGCTTGCTGACCCAGACGAACAGCTCCGGGGTCGAGGCGACGAACACGCCGCCGGCCAGCGCCAGTGTGCACTCCCCCGAGCGCAGCGCCTGCGCGGCCAGGTGGACCGCCACCAGCGCCGAGGAGCAGGCGGTGTCCACGGTGATCGCCGGGCCCTGGAGGCCCAGGGTGTAGGCGAGGCGGCCGGAGAGCACGCTGGTCGTGGTGCCGGTCAACAGGTGCGCCTCCAGGCCCTGGGCCGCCTGCGGCTGGGAGAGGCCGTAGCCGGAGAAGCTGGCGCCCGCGAACACGCCGGTACGGCTGCCGCGCAGGGAGCCGGGGACGATACCGCTGCGCTCCAGCGCCTCCCAGGAGGTGCCCAGCAGCAGCCGCTGCTGCGGGTCCATGGCGAGGGCCTCGCGCGGGCTGATCCCGAAGAAGCCGGCGTCGAAGCGGGTGGCGTCGTGGACGAAGCCGCCCTGACGCACATAGGCGGTACCCGGCGCGTCCGGGTCCGGATCGTAGAGGGCGTCGAGGTCCCATCCGCGGTCGGTCGGGAAGGCGCCGATCGCATCGGTGCCGCCGGCCAGCACCTGCCACAGGTCCTCGGGGGTCTTGACCCCTCCGGGGAAGCGGCAGCCCATGCCGACGACGACCACCGGGTCGTCCTCCTCCGCACCGGCCGTCACCGGGACCGTGACGGCGGCGTCGGCCCCGGCGGCCGGGCTGCCCAGCAGTTCGGCGGCCAGGTAGCCGGCCAGCACTCTGGGGCTGGGATAGTCGAAGAGCAGCGTGGCGGGCAGCGCCAGGCCGGTGGCGGTGGCCAGCCGGTTGCGCAGCTCCACCGCGGTCAGCGAGTCGAAACCCAGCTCGCTGAAGGCCCGCCCGCTGCCGACGGCCTGTACGGAGGAGTGTTCCAGCACGGCTGCCGCTTCGCCCCTGACCAGGTCGGTCAGGGTGCGCTGCTGCTCGGTGTCGCTCTGCCCGGCCAGTCGGCGCAGCAGCGAGCTGCGCGCCTCGGGGACGGTCTCCGCCTCCTCGGCGGTGCCGGCGGCCAGCGCCGCGGCGACCTCGGGCAGGCCGGCGATCAGCGGGCTGGGGCGGCGCAGTGTGAACGGCGGCGCGAACTGTGCCCAGTTGACATCCACCACCACCGGCCGGCTCTCGTCGCCGTCCAGAATCTGCGACAGCGCGCCGGTGGCCGCCCGGGGATCCAGCAGGCGCAGCCCGCGCCGCTCAAGCTGGACACCGTCGTCGCCGGTGGCGGTGGTGCCCGCGTTCCACGGGCCCCAGGCCACCGCCAGAGCGGCCAGGCCGCGGGCCCGCCGGTGCTCGGCCAGCGCCTCCAGATAGGCGTTGGCCGCGCTGAAGCCGGGCTGCCGACCGCCGCCCCACACGGCGGCGACCGAGGAGAACAGCACGAACGCGTCCAGGTCACAGCCGGCGGTCAGCTCGTCCAGCACCGCCGCCGAGCCCGCCTTGGCCGCCAGGACCACGGCCAGCTCCGCCGCGTCCAGGTCGTCCACCGGCGCACTGTCGACGATCTCCGCAAGATGCAACACCGTGGACAGCGCCGGTCCCCGGTCCCGCATCCACGCCAGTACTCCGGCCGTCTCGGCGCGGTCGCTGACGTCGCAGGCCACGACGTCCACCCCGGCGCCCGCGGCGGCCAGTTCGGCGGCGAGCGCCGCGACTCCCTCGTGCTCGGGGGCGCCGGTCAGTACCAACTGGGCGGCCCCGCGCCCGGCCGCCCAGCGCGCCACGCTCCCGCCGACCGCCGTGGTGCCGCCGGTGACCAGGACACTGCCACCCGGCCGCCATGGCCGGTCCGGCAGGACGGGCTGCGGGGCGTGGGTCAGCCGCCGGCCCAGGATGGCGGCCGCTCGGATCGCCACCTGGTCCTCACCACAGCCGGCCAGTACCGCGCCCAGCCGCGCCGCGATCTGCCCGTCCGGCCCGTCGAAGTCGGCGGGCAGGTCGACCAGACCGCCCCAGCGCTCGGGGTGCTCCAGACCGACGACCCGGCCCAGGCCCCACACCTGCGCTTGCAGCGGGCTGGTCGGCGCCTCGTCGGGGCCGGTGGCGACGGCTCCACGGGTGGCCACCCACAGTGGGGCGTCCACCTCGGCGTCGCCGAGGCCCTGCACCAGGGCGAGGGTGGCGGCCAGACCCACGGTCAGCGCCGGATGGCCCGGCATCGGCGTCTCGTCCAACGCCAGCAAGGACAGAACACCCGCGAACCCGTCCGCCGCCGACACAGCGCGGACCTGATCGGCCACCGCCTCACGGCCGGCAGCCCCGGCCATCTCCAGCACGACAACGTCCGCACCACGGGCGGACAGCACCGCACGGCACTGACGCGCCAACGCCCCGTCGACCTCCTGGGCCGGTACGAGCAGCAGCCAGCGGCCGGCCAACCGGGCCGGTACCGGGTCGGCCACCGGCGCCCAAGTGATCCGGTAGCGCCAGCTCTCGGTAGCCGAACGCTCCTGCTCGCGGCGCCGCCAGGATGCCAGCACCGGGAGAACCTCAAGCAGTTGCCGACGGTCCTCGACGGCCAACGTGTCCGCGAGACCCGAGAGGTCGCCGCCTTCGACGGCGGCCCAGAACCGTGCCTCCACCTCGGTGGGTGCCCCGTCCCCGCCGCCGACGGCGACGGAGGGCTCCAGCCAGTAACGGCGGTGCTGGAACGCGTAAGTCGGCAGCTCCACCACCTCACCGGCCGGCAACACCTTCCGCCAGTCCACCGGCAGCCCCGCCACATGCGCCTGCGCGAAGGCACGCAGCAGCCCGGCCGCACCGGCGTCGGTCTGCGTCAGCGTGCCGATGCTCAGCACCTGCGCTGTGACTGCGGCCGCGGCCTGGGCGGCACCCGTCTCCGTGCTGTGAGCAGTGCCTGTCTCCTGGGCAGTGCTCGCGTCCTGCGCGGTCTCGCTCACCGCGGCCGTCAGCACCGGATGCGGCGAGACCTCCACGAACGCCCCGTAACCCGCCGCCAGCAGACTGCGGACGGCCTCCTCGAAACGCACCGTCTGCCGCAGATTCGCGAACCAGTACCCCGCATCCACCTCCGGCCCGGCCAGCCACTGCCCCGTAACCGTCGAGACCATCGGAACCCGGCCCGCCCGCGGAACGATGCCCGACAGCTCCGCCTGAAGCCGGGCAGCCAGCGGCTCCACCGCCGGCGAATGCGCAACAAAATCCGTCGCCGGAATCCGCCAGCGCAGCACCTTCCGCGCCGCCAGCTCCCGCTCGAATCCAGCCAGCGCCTCCGCTTCTCCGGAGACCACCACCGACGCCGGGCCATTGACCGCAGCCACCGACAACCGCCCGTCGAAACCCGCCACCAACTCACGCACCGCACCAGCCGGCATCACCACCGACACCATCGCCCCAGCCACATCCAGCGACGACAACGCACGCGAACGCACCGCCACCACCCGCGCCGCATCCTCCAACGACAACATCCCCGCCACCGTCGCCGCAGCAATCTCCCCCTGCGAATGACCCACCACCGCATCCGGCACCACACCAGCCGCCTCCCACACCGCGGCCAACGACACCATCACCGCCCACAACGCAGGCTGAACAACCTCAGCCGCCTCCAACGCCGGAGCACCCTCCACACCCGCCAACACATCAGTCAGCGACCAGTCCACATACGGCGCCAACGCCACCGCACACTCATCAAGACGCGCCGCAAACAACGGCGACGAAGCCAACAACTCCCGCCCCATCCCCACCCACTGCGCACCCTGCCCCGCAAACACAAACACCGTACGACCCGTGGCCCGAGCAACCCCCGACACCACACCCGGCGACAACTCACCGGCCGCCAGGCCCCGTACCCCGTCCAACAGCCCCGTCCGGTCACCAGCCACGACCACACCCCGGTGCTCCAACACCGCCCGCGTAGCCGCCAACGACCACGCCACATCAACCGGACGCAACGCAGCACACCCAGCCGCCCACTCCCCCAACCGACCCGCCTGCGCAGCAAGACCCTCCGCAGACCGACCCGACACCAACCACGCCGACGCCCCACCCGCCGCAAGAACGGCAGGCACAGTGTCCGCCGACTGGGACACTTCGCCGGTATCGGCCGACTCGGCCGGGACCTCCGCCTCGCCCGCGTCCGTGGCCGGTCCGTCCTGTCCGGCCGGGTCCGTGGCCTCAACGACCTCCTCGGCCGGGGCCTCTTCCAGGATCACGTGCACGTTGGTGCCGCTCATCCCGAAACCGGAGACACCCGCCCGGCGCACCCGCTCGCCACTGGGCCACGGCACCGGCTCGGACAGCAGCCTGACCTCACCCGCCGACCAGTCCACATGCGGCGTCGGCTCGTCCACATGCAGCGTGCGCGGCAACTGCTCATGCTGAAGAGCAAGCACCGTCTTGATGACACCCGCAACACCGGCAGCAGCCTGCGTATGACCGATGTTGGACTTCACCGAACCCAGCCACAGCGGCCGACCCTCCGGCCGCTCCCGGCCGTAGGTGGCCAGGAGGGCCTCAGCCTCGATCGGGTCGCCCAGCCTGGTCGCCGAGCCGTGCGCCTCCACCACGTCCACGTCACCGGGCGTGAGACGGGCGTTGGCCAGCGCAGCACGGATCACCCGCTCCTGCGACGGACCGTTGGGCGCGGTCAGCCCGTTGGACGCACCGTCCTGGTTGATGGCACTGCCCCGCAGCACGGCAAGTACATGGTGGCCGTTGCGCCGCGCGTCGGAGAGCCGCTCGACCACCAGCAGGCCCACGCCCTCGGCCCAGCCCGAACCGTTCGCGTCCTGGCTGAAGGACTTGCAGCGTCCGTCGGCCGACATGCCCCGCTGCCGGGAGAATCCCACGAACACGGACGGCGCGGAGATCACCGTGGAACCGCCGGCCAGGGCCAGCGAGCACTCCCCCGCGCGCAGCGCCTGCGCGGCCATGTGCAGCGCCACCAGGGAAGAGGAACACGCGGTGTCCACCGTCACCGCCGGGCCCTCCAGGCCGAAGGTGAATGCCAGGCGGCCCGAGGTGACACTGGTGGAGACGCCGGTCAGCAGGTGGCCCTCAAGCCCCTGGGTCCTGACGGAGGGACCGGTGCCGTAACCCTGGCCGTAGGAGCCGGCGAACACACCGGTGGAGCTGCCGCGCAGCGCGTTCGCATCGATACCGGCCTGCTCCAGCGCCTCCCAGGCCACCTCCAGCAGCAGCCGCTGCTGCGGGTCCATGGCCGCCGCCTCACGCGGGCTGATCCCGAAGAAGTCGGCGTCGAAGTCGGTCGCGTCGTAGACGAACCCGCCGTGCCGCGCGTAGGAGGTGCCCGGACGGTCCGGGTCGGGGTCGTAGAGGTTCTCCAGATCCCAGCCGCGGTCGGCCGGGAACGGGCCGATCGCATCGGTGCCCGAAGCCAGCAGCCGCCACAGGTCCGCGGGGCCGTTCACCCCTCCGGGGAAACGGCAGCCCATACCGACGATCGCGATCGGCTCCTGGCTGCGTTCCTCCACCTCGGTCAGCCGACGGCGGACCTGACGCAGATTGGCCGTCACGAGCTTGAGGTAATCGCGGAGCTTGTCTTCGTTGGCCATCAGAAACCCGCCGTCCTGCCTGCCGAGATGCGCCGCTCCGATCTCTGTGACCGCGATGCGGACTGCCCAGGAATTACGCCATACTTCGGTGCGCGGGCAGCACGGGGGAAAACACCCGGGCCCGGCAGTGGAATACCCTCACGCTCTCACTGCGGGAAGGACCCGGCGGGCCCCTGCCGCTCAATGCGCCACCTCACGATTACCGTCAATACGTCCGGACGAAGAAACCGGGTGACGCTGAGGAATTCCCTGAAGGTCGAGCCCACCGGTGACAGGAACCTATCCAGGCCCCACAGGCGCCGCAACGTGTCGGTACGTGTCAGTTGAACGCCCCGTCCGACACCCCACCAGCACTGACACCGGCACCCCCGGCACCCGGCACCCGGCACCCGGCACCCGGCACCCGGCACCCGGCCGAACACGGACACCCCCTCGCATCCCACCGCCACCCCGCACAGACCACGAACCCCGGACACCGCGCCGGCCGGTCGGCCGGCGACCGTACGACAGGGCCAAGCGAAAACACGAACCCCAAGCCCGACAGCAGCCCACAGCCGCCCCATCAAAGAACCCCCACGAAAGGAGCCGCCCTACCAAAGAGCGCCGCACGCAAGGAAACCGGCCGAACCGACCCAGCCCGGCTTCAGCCCCCGCACCCCCGCCCTCCTACCGCCATCACTCCGCTCCCCCACCTGACCGTGCAGACCTACAGCAGCCCGCACCGCCCCAAGCAAAGCACCCCGCGCAATAACGGCCCGAAACGGCAGCCCCGCCGCCGCAGGAAATGAATCGGGACGGCCGGGGCCCCCGGCCGACGCGGGAATGGACGCCTCGTGGAAGGGGACCAGGCCGAGGGCGGGCGGCCGCTCCGCGGCACGAATACCGGCGCGGGGCCGCGAGACGGCTTTCTGTCGCCCCACCGCCCCGCGCCGGTCTCGCTGCCGGATACCGCTTCAGCTTTTCTCCTCACCGGCGTTCTTGGCGTCTTCGCCGCGCAACCACCGGCCCAGCGTCCGCCGGGGGTGGCGGACCACCACGTCACCGCCCTTGAGACGCCCGGTGACGTACACCTCACGTTCGACCGGCGCCTGCGCATCGGAGGCGGGATTGCGGTACTTGACGTCGCCCACCCCCACGCTCAGGTCATCGGTGTGCACCACGATGCCCGGCCGGACCACCAGGACCAGATTCCCGCCGACGCTGATCTGCACATCGAGGTCCAGCCTGGCGTGACTGAACTCGGCCTCGGTGAAGTCGAGTTTCACGTCTCCGCCGTGCATCCGTACGTCCAGGTGGCGCGGGACCTCCCAGGCACCGGAGCGGTGCAGGGTGCCCCACCGCTGGTCGATCTCCACGACGTCCCGGCCACGCCCCGGCTGCTCCCGGGAACCGGCCGGCACCGGGGAGACGGGCAGATCACGGGTCAGCCGGGCGAGTTCGCCGACCGTACGGGCACGCAGCGCGCTCTCCACCCGTTCACTGACCTCCTCCAAGGTCAGCCGCCCGTCCCCGGCGGCGTCCCGCAATATCTCCGCCACCTGCTCCCGGTCCGCGTCCGAAGCCCGCATGGCTGCCTGCTCGTCCTGCGTGCCGTCGTCGGTCGGCACCTTCTCATCGCTCATACCCCCACCCTCTTCCTCCCCCGGCCCAAACTCAAGGCACACCAGCCCGACGCCTCCGCCGGCCTGGCCACAACGGCACCGCCCCTCAGACGTTCAACTGCCGACCGGGCGCGCGTGAACGCCCCCAACCGCCCACGGAACCACCAACGGAACCACCATCGGAGCCGCTGCGGACCACCGCAGCCGGAACATCATCGACCACCGGCACCACCTCCATGGACCACTACCGGCGGCCGACGGCCGGCCCAGGCCGCAAGGCACCGACCGCCCGCGCCCGGCCCGCATGTCTGCCGGGCCACCGAGCAGGCACCCACCCGGCCCCCGGAACGGACAGTCCACCCCCGGACCAGGCAGGGCCGTCGCAGGTTGAACAGTCCGTCCGCAACGGCGGCCCGTCTAGCCTGTGCCGAACAGACTGCGCCCGCACAGCAGCACCACCGCGCCCGGCCCGTGCACCGCCCGGAACACCACCGCAGCCCGCACGGCGGCGTCGTGTGCACCGGTCACCCCGCCCCGCCCCAGGCCGCCACAGCCCGCCCCGCCCGCCCGCGTACCACCGGAACGACACCGGACGGCTCACGGGACGGCCTCGGCAAGGCAGGACGGCCGGGACACCGGCCCGGCATCGGCCACCTGCCGTGACGGCCTTGACCGATTGGAAAACTCGGAAATGTCGTTGATGAACCTGCTCATGGGCGCCATGGCCTCCTCAGCGGTCGGCACCGCCGCCGAACTGGGCATCGCCGACGCCCTGGCCGACGGCCCGGCCACCGCTGCCGAACTGGCCAAGACCGTCGAGGCGGACACCGACTCGCTCGACTCCGTCCTGCAGGCCCTGACCGCTCTGGGCGTCTTCACCCGCGACGCAGACGGCCGCTACGCCAACTCCCCGATGTCCGAACCTCTCAAGAGCGACCACCCCGAATCGATCCGCCACCTGGCCACCCTGCTGTGCGGCCTGTACGGCCAGGCCGCCACCGGCGGCCTCACCCAGGCCGTGCGCACCGGCACCGCCGTGATGCCGTGCACCTTCGGCGTCGGACTCTACGACTACCTCGACGGCCACCCGCACACCGCCCGGATCTTCGACCTCGCCATGCAGGACTGGACCCGCCCGATCGGCACCCTGCTGGCCGACAACCTCCCCCTCGACGACGTGCACACCATCGTCGACGTCGGCGGCGGCAACGGCACCCTGCTCCAGGCCCTCCTGAGCGCCCACCCGCACCTGCACGGCATCTGCGCCGACCGCCCCGACACCTGCCACCGCGCCCAGCGCACCCTGGCCGAATCCCAGAACGCCGACCTCGCCAGCCGCCTCACCTTCCAGCCCACCGACATCCTCCAGGACGTCCCCACCGGGGGCGACCTCTACCTCATCAAGAACGTCCTGCACGACTGGAACACCACCACCAGCGTGCAGATCCTGCGCAACATCCACACCGCCATGACCGCCACCCCCCGCACTTCCGCCGGAGCCCCTCCCAAACTCCTGATCATCGATCCCCTGGCGGAACACGACTCCGGAGCCGCGTTCCGCAACGTCATCAAGATGGTGGTCGGCGAACCCCAGGCCCGCACCCGCAGCGAAGCCGACATGCGCCACGAGGCCACCCAAGCCGGCTTCGACGTCCTGTCCATCACCCCCTGCCCCGCAGACCTCAGCATCACCACCTGCATCCCCACCCTCTAGCCTCCGCATCCAGCCCGCTACAAGCGGTAACAGTGCCGCGAGGGCGGGAGAACCAGAACACCCCCGAAGCAATGTCCCGGACCAACCCAAGGACAGCCCGCCCCGGGCACAGCGGCCCTGGCCAGGGGCAGCCCGGCTCCCGGCCCATGGCCTTGCTTCGGGGACCGGGGTGTCGTCCAGGCCAACGAGCGCGGCTGGCCGCCGCGTGAAGCCGGGACCCGAGTGCCCCAGCCACCGCGCCAGGGATACGAGGGACTCGTCGGCCTCCAGTCCCTCGGAGGCGTAGAGGCGGCGCAAGGCATGAAACCCTCCTACGGCCCGCAGGTCGGCGTCGAACTGCGGGCGGCGCACTCTCGTACGCGGCGGCCGCGCGCAGCAGCGGACAACCTTGCAGCGCAGACACAGCCGCGCGTCCACGGCGACGACGCGCCGCCCGCAGTTGGTCAGCCGTGGGTCTTGTCGGTCAGGGACTTGCCGGTCACGCCCTCTCGCAAGCCCTCCCAGAGCCGTCGTTCGTACGTTGCCGGATCCTCCAGCACGACGGGGGCGGCGTCGCCCAGTCGCATGACGGACCGCCGCCCCCCGTAGGCGGGCCAGTGCGGCAGCGCGCCACCGGAGGCGCCGGTGGGGTGACCGGTCCGGGCGAAGGAGATCCATGCCTCACGCATGCGGTCGGAGAGTTCCTGTTTGGCGCGTTCCTGTTCGGAGAGTTCCTGTGGGGCGTCGGGACCGGTGAGCGGAGCAGCGAGGTTGCCGAAGACGAAGCCGATCTCCGCCATGTGGCAGGCGCCGAGGGCACCGTCGAGGACGGGCGAGCGGCGCGCGAACTCGTACAGGAAGGTGTCCGCTCCGTGGGCGGCGCGGGCCTCGGCCACGCGGAGGGCCGGAATCCGGTAGGCGTGGTCGGTCATGGCCGCGGACAGCAGGTCGCCGGGGGTCGCGCCAGGATGTGCGGCTGCGTACACACGGCGGGCCTCGACGGGATCGAGGCCGAGACCGGCGAGGAAGCCGTGAAGTACGTCGTCGGTGATCCGCGGTCCGATCCCCAGCGGGATGAGGAAGAGACGGAACTCGTCGCTGGTCGTGCCGGTGAGCAGATCGATGTCCCGGCTCGCTCCGTCGGCGAGTGCGTCGATCGGGCGCCGGGGCAGGGTGGTTCCGTCCACGACCGGTAGCACGGTGGTTCCACCGCCTGCCGATTCGCCCCATGGTCCGGGATCGCTCGCCTGCGCGATCTCCCGGCCCAGAGCGTCGTTGGCGGCGATGAGCCGCTCGGGCGGCAGGGCGGCCAGGCCGTCCCGTGTCGGCTGCGCACCGGCGAGGGCGGCCAGCCGCTCGGTGATGCGCCGGCCGATGTCTTCGGGGTGACTGTGGTGGCCGGCACCGCTCTGAGTGATCGCACGGCGAAACAGTCCTCGGGCTCTCGGCATGGTCATGAGCGCGGTGATGCTGATGGCACCGGCGGACTGGCCGAAGACGGTGACGTTGTCCGGGTCGCCGCCGAATCCGGCGATGTTGTCGCGGACCCATTCCAGTGCGGCGATCTGGTCCAGGAGGCCGAGGTTGGCCGTGCCGTCGGGCAGCAGGAGAAAGCCCTCCGCGCCGAGCCGGTAGTTGAGGGTGACGCAGACGACGCCGTCGGTGGCGAGCCGCGCGCCGTCGTAGGAAGACAGGGTGCCGGCTCCGTTGCGGAACGCGCCTCCGTGGATCCAGACCATGACCGGAAGCCGTCCCGCGCTGCGGCCTGGAGCCGGTGTCCACACATTGAGGTTCAGGCAGTCCTCGCCCGGGTTCGCTGCTTCTTCCAGCAGCCCGGCCATCGCGGGCAGGTAACCGGGCTGGGGCGCGCTGGGGCCGGGGACGAACGTGTCGCGTACTCCGGTCCACGGCTGCGGTGGCTCGGGGGGCCGTAGACGCCGCGGGCCGAACGGCGGTGCGGCGAAGGGAACGCCCATGAACGCCGTGACCTCGCCTTTCCGCCGTCCGCGGACCCGGCCTGCGGTGGTGGGGACGGTGATGTGCATGGGGCCTCACAATGTCGCGGCTCTCTTTCGATCATCCTCAGCGCGTCCGCGGCGGACAGACAACTCAATTTCGAGCGGTCCCCTTACGGGGTGTCTGCTCCCCGCCCCAATCGGGTCGCCGCCCAGGTGGCCGGAAGGGACCGACGGGCGGCCCTGTCTCGGGTCCGGAGGCCGGTGGGCCTCGGGGGCGGAGGTCGGTGGGCGCGGCTGTTCGCCCATCGCGTTGCCCTTGTGCTGGGCGCCAGTTCGTCCATGCCGCATCTGAGTCACAAGGTCGTCGAGGTCGCTGACCAGCAGATCACCCACCTGGCCCCCGGCCGACGGAGCTGGGCCAGGAGACCCGTCTGACGGTGTAAGCCTTCACGGACACGGTGCAGAGGATGTCCGAGAAGGCGCGGCCGGGGCGGGGTTCTCACAGGGTGGAGTAGGAGCATGATGGTGGCCAGGTAGATCACGTGCTCCTGGCTGGCGGCGAGGTGTCCGTAAATCTTCAAGAGCCGTCGGTAGCGTCCCAGCCAGGCGAAACCACGCTCTGCCAGCCAGCAGCGCGGGACCACCGTGAAGAGCGGTACGTCGCTGAGACGGGGCGTCGGCCTTGGCCCAGATCCCGCGGAAGCCGCCGTCTCTCCGCCGCACAATCTGAACCGCGATCCCGGTCGCTATTCAGCCGCATCACCTCGCCTCTATCGCCGTCCGCACCCGGTGGAGCCCCCGGAGGGACCGGGGGGAAAGCGTTCGCCGAGGGCTATGGGCTCGCGCGGATTTCCCCATACTCCTGGGGTCGGCCCGCTCTTGTAGAGCGACGGCTGCTGCTTCGGCTGACGTCACTCGTCCGTGATTCCCTTTACGTGGTGTCCCCGTCGAGCGGATTTTGTCGGCTCGGAGGTGCTGTTCAGTGGTGTGGACCGTAGCCTTCGCAGTCACCCCGAATCCTGATCGCGATCCAGCCTTTCGTAGCAGTCGTAGTTCCGCTGGGCGCAGATCTTGCCGTCCCGGAATTCGAGGAAAACCGCGATACGCGCTCGCAATACGTGGCCGGCGGGCAGGGTTCCCATCGGGACGGCGAGAGTTCCGGACCAGGTCACCTCCACAGCCACCTGGTCGCCGGCCGCGACCGCGTTGTGTACGTCGAACCGCTGGTGGGCAAGGAGCGCCCGGCCCCGCTCAACGCTCTCCAGTACGTCGGACAGGTCACGTCGGACGCCGTCGGGGAACAAGGCGTTGGGGAACTCCTCCTGCACCACGTGCTCGTCGAAGTAGCGAGCGAGCTCCTCGCCCACGGCCCCGTGGGCGACAGCCTCGTGGTAGCGGACCGCTGTCTCGACATGAGGGTGCTGCGGCAGACCCGGCATGACAGGCAGGGTAGTTGAGATCGGGGCTTGGCGCCGCAGTGGGTGATCGAACGGACCTTGCCCTGGCTGGCTGCCGCAGGCTCATCCCCCGCTACGAACGAGGCCCTCGCGACTACCTGGTCTTCCTCGGCCTCGCCGCAGCCCTGCCCTGCCCTGCCCTGCCCTGCCCTGCGGCCGGTGTACCGGTGTGGGCCGGCGCCTACACTCCGCCCGTGGTCCGGACCGCTTCGGACGCAATCTCTGTCAGCAAACCGGAGACGGTCTCAGGCTCGCTGATCATGAGATCGTGTCCACTGTCGATCTCCCAGAAGCGACCTTCAGAGCGCGCCTTGGCTATCAGGTCCTGGTTGTGGACACCGAGATCCAGACTTGCGGTGGAGACGATCCGGTACTGCGGTGTCGCCTCCAGTGTTGGCTCGTCGCTCAGGACGAGCGGCTGCTCAAGGGTTTTCCACGGGTGCGGGGTGAGGCGTGGCAGCATCCATTCGATGTCCTTGGGGTCCGTGACCCCGAAGAACCTCACCAGGTCCTCGCTGGGAAAGAGCACTAGCTCGACACCGTCGATCACCTGGCCGTTTTCTCTCTCCTTGAGGAGCGCCGGGAAGGCCTCGATCTGCGATCGGCCATCGGGGGCGTCGAGAAACACGAGCTTCCCGACCCGGTCACTGACGCGATCAGCGGCTCCCCGGATCACTGTGCCACCGTAGCTGTGGCCGACGAGCACCACGTCTCTCAGGTCCTCGTAGAAAAGGAGGTTGACCACTTCGGTGATGTGCATGTTCAGATCGACATCGGGGCTCACAAGATGCGACCGATCACCCAATCCGGTCAGGGTCGGGCAATACACGGTGTGGCCCGCGGCCTCCAGCAGACGAGCAACCTTCTGATAGCACCAACCGCCATGTCCGGCGCCGTGGACCAGTACGTAGGTGGTCATGATCTCCCCTTCTGCTGTGCGTTGATCACAGGTAACTAAGAGACCACACAACGTTGTTGCGCCGCCTCTGACATGACGTGGGATGTTCCGGCGGGCCACCCTTCGCGGGAGGGATGATTCGCCGGCGCTTGCTGGACTGCTGCCGTGCGGCGGCAGGCCCGGTGCCATTGCGGGGTCAGTTCTTGTCGGCGTGGGGCCGCGTTTGTGCCGCGCCGAGACCGATTCGCTTGGTGGCCTCGCTGGTGGCCTGGGTGAGCAGAGCAAGCGCGGCCCGCGAGGGCGAGCCCGCTTCTGTGGTGGCGACCACTACGGCGGGCCCCGGCCCGTGGCTCAAGGTTTGCAGGATGACGGTCAGGGGCCCGACCAGTGGATGACGCATCTCGTAGGAGGCGACGGTGCAGGGTTTGACACGGTGTTCGGCCCACATCGCGGCGAACTCGGCACTCTTCGCGGACAGTTCACCCAAGAGTGCGTGCAGCGCCACGTCCTCCGGATGCTGGGCCGCCACCAGACGCAGGTTAGCGACCACCGCCCTGGCCCTGGTCGGCCAGTCCACGTACAGGTCGCGGACATGGGGGTCGAGGAACAGCAGCCTGGCCATGTTGGGACGCCGTGTCGGCAGGTCAGGAGCTCCGGGGTCCAGATGCCCGGCGAACAGCGCATGCCCCAGGCGGTTCCACGCCAGTGCGTCGCTGCGTCGGCCGAGCACGATCGCGGGCACCTCGCCCAGCGCGTCCAGCAACTGGCGCATCGCCTCCGACACTCGTTCCGGCGCCGGCGGTCGGCCGCGGGTACGCTGTCTGTCCACCCGACCGAGATCGTGCAGGTGCCGCCGCTCGGACTCGTCCAGCCGCAGAGCCCCGGCGATCGCGTCCAGGACCTCAGGCGATGCGCTCAGCGACTGCCCCTGCTCAAGCCGGGTGTAGTAAGAGGTGCTCACACCCGCCAGCATCGCCAGCTCCTCACGCCGGAGCCCCGGCACACGCCGGGGCTCCCCATAGGTGGGCACCCCGGCATCCTCCGGGCCCAGCCGGGAGCGCCGCGCCCGCAGAAAGCTCCCGAGCTGCGTTTTTCCATCCATGGCTGCGAGTATGGACGGACTCGCGCCACCTAGCCTGACCCAACTGTGGATAGGCAACGGCGGGGCCGGCTTCCGGCCCGCACTCGTCGATGAAGTGGCTGGCAGCCCGGGGCGACCGGACACGTCGTGCACTGCCCAGCGGCCTCGGCCCGGGCGCTGGGCGGTCTCGGTGCCCTTGCGGGCGATGCTGCGGCGGATGTGCCGCAGAGAGAGCCAGCTTCGCAGGTGGGGCGGGTAGCAGGTGGCGCAGACCTCTCCCTTGTCGCCGTGGAGATTCGCGAGTCGTCGGTGCCAACACTCCTCCTGTCCGGCCCGCTACGCGAGGCCACCGTTGCTCATCAACAGCTGACCATTGATCCACCCGCCTTCCCGGGAGCACAGGAAGTCCACCAGGTGCGCGGTGTCCTGCGGCGTGCCCAGCCGGCCGAGCGGGGTGCTGCGGGCGCAGTGCTCCCGGACTTCCTCGGACATCCAGCCGGTGTCGACCGGCCCGGGATTGATCGCGTTGGCGGTCACTCCGAGGTGGGCGAGTTCGTGAGCGGCGGCCAGGGTGATGCGGTCCAAGGCTCCCTTGCTCGCCCCGTACGGCAGGTTGCCGATGGTGTGATCACTGGTGAGGCTGATGATCCGGCCGGTTCCCCGTGCCGCGGCGAACCGGCGCCCGAACTCGCGGATGAGCAGCCAGGTGGCGCGCGCGTTGACAGCGAAGTGCCGGTCGAAACTCTCGATGGTGGTGTCGAGCAACCCGGAGTCGACGGACTCGCAGTGGCTCATCACCAGCGCGGTGACACCACCCATCCGCTGCTCGACCTCGTCGAAGACGCGCGCCGAGGTGCCAGGGTCAGCGAGGTCCGCCTCGATCGCGATGGTGGACGCGCCCTGTTCGGCGAGCTGTTGGCTGATCGCTTCGGGGGCGCCGGGCTCGCTGCCCCAGCTCATACGATCGTCATAAGAACTCCAGTAGGTGAAGGCGATGTCCCAGCCGGAAGCGGCCAACCGGCGGGCGATGCCCGCGCCGATCCCGACCGTGCGCCCCACGCCGGTGATCAAGGCGAGTGGACGGCCGGCCGGAGGGCCTTGTTCAGGGGCGCGTTCGTCATGGTCGGTACTCGTCGTCACGGTCCGGAATCGTTCACGAACGGCACCGGACCGTCAAACGCTTTCCGCGTCTCCACGTATCCGCGCCTCCGCCAGAAGCGAGGGCGGGGGGCGTTGAGATATGCGTTCTTCGAGTGTTGCAATCGGCTTCCGGCGGCAGCTCTTGCGATCCTGGCGTGGTTGTATCGCCCACCCTGGAGCACGCGCATGCGCCATTTCGTCACTGCGGCGGTCTCCGTCGCAGCTTTGGCTCTGTCCACGCCGTTTGCGGTTGCGGCACCTTCGACACCGATTCAAGGCGACGGCAAAGTCTGCTTCTACGCGGAACCCGAATACCGAGGCGCGTCCTGGTGCTACCGCCCGTCGGGCTATGCGGAGGTACCGGATCGGCTCCATGGCCGTGCTCGGTCTTTCAAAGCCACCTCCAGCCTGATCGTGTACGCGATCGACCACGGTCGCGGTGGACGGTGCTTCGCCCGGAAGATCTGGGTCGACGACCGGTCCACCGACTGGGCTTGGGGCAGCAGAATGGACGGCGTCAGTACCGACCGACAGGGCTGCGACACGAGCTGAGGCACCGGAAACAGCCGGGGGCGGCGCCTCGGAATTCGGGCCGGCCGATGTCTGGACGAGGTCGCGGCCGCGCATGGTACAGCGGCGGCCGCATTCGTCGTTGGTGACGTGGGAGCCGCCGTACCAGGCGCCGTTGAGGCCGGTGGCGACCATGAAGGCGGCGAAGGCCCGTGGTGGAGCGGGTACGGGACCGAGACCTCACCGCGCCGGGGACTTGGCCGTCGTGTCGTACGACGACGAAGTCGTCACGGCGTCCGGTCTGCCCCTGACCCCCTGGCCGCGGCACGCCCGCAGAAGCGCCGACTCGGCGCTCTGGCCGCCGAGGTGGCCTTGTCCCGCATGACCGGCCGGCGGAACGCCCCGTGCACCGCCCCCAGTTGTTCGCCACGCTCGTGGTCCGCGTGTGCTGCTGCGGCGAGGGCCCGGTCTCTTCCTAGAAGAGCATCGTGTAAGCGTTCCAGCCGCCGCCGATCGGCAGGGCCCCGTCCATGGGGAAGACGATGCCCTGGCTGCGTACGCCATGGTGCAGCCACAGCTTGCCGTCGGCGTCGCGGGCCACCACGTCTGCCAGCTTGTCGCCGTCGATGTCCCGGACACCGACGAAGTCGGTGTAGCGGCTCCAACCGGACCCCACCTGCACACGACGGTAGAACGGCTCGTCGGGGCGGCTGGAACCGGTGGTCTTGTAGGCCCACAGGACGCCGTCGTGGTCGCGGGCCAGCACGCCCTCGCTGTAGGTGGTCACGATGTCGTACGCGTTCCAGCCGCCGCCCACGCGCACCGGGGGCGCGAAGGGGGCGCTGGGGTCGCCCGTGCCCGCGTAGAACCACAGGACGCCCTCGCGGTCGCGGGCCACCAGGTCGTTCTTGCCGTCGTTGTTGGCGTCCGTGGCGCCCGCGATGCTGACGTACCGGTCCCAGCCGCCCCCGACCTTGATGCGCCGGGCGAAGGGGGCGGAGGGGTTGCCGGTGCCCTGGTAGAAGTACAGCGTCCCGTCCCGGTCGACGGCCGCCAGGTCGCCCTTGCCGTCGGCGGTCGTCCCCGCGAGCGAGGTGACCTGGCGGTAGGTCCAGCCGGAGCCGACCCGCACCGGGGTCTTGAAGGGCTTGGCCGAGTAGCCGGTGCCCTCGTACTGCCACAGCACTCCGGACTGGTCCCTGGCGTACAGGGCCGGCCGTTCGGAGGCGGGCAGCTCCGCCCGCACCGCGGGTGCGGTGACGGGGGCGCCGGCCGGGGCGGCCGTGGCGGCGGCCACCGGCAGGAAGGTCGCGACGGCCGTGGCGGCCGCGGCCAGCGCCAGGCGGGTACGGCGACGTGCTCGGTTCGTTCTTAACACGGTTTCCCCCCCAGGGGAGCGCGCCGCTCTGACTGGTTATATCCGCAATACAGGCGGCATCGGTCGTTTTTCGCGACAATACCGCCAGTTGGTCGGGTAGTTGGCAAAACGTTTGGTACGTGCGGCGATATAGCCAAGTCGGCGGTCGCAGAGGGAGCGGGAGCGGGGCAGGGGCGGGGCGGACGTCGCCGGTCGCTGGGCAGCACGGCGTCCCTTCGGCGCGAGGGGGGCGGTGTTGGTCGGCGCGTACGACCGGCGGGTAGCGTCCCGTCGGAACGGCTCGCCGCCGGGAAGCAGACCATCCGTACGCCTGGAGTACCCGTGACATCAGCAGTGGACCACGTCCGTACCACCCTGACCGCGCACGGCCACGTGGGTGGCATCACCGAACTGCCCGGCCCGGCACCCACCGCAGCGGCCGCGGCGGAACTGCTGGACTGTCCGGTCGGCGCCATCGCCAACAGCCTTGTCTTCGAGGCCGACGGCGCACCGCTGCTCATCGTGGCCAGCGGCGGTCACCGGGTGGACCTGAAGAAGGCGGCGGCCCACGTCGGCGTACGCAAAGTACGCCGCGCCACCGCGGAATTCGTTCTGGCGGCCACGGGCCAGGAAGTCGGCGGCGTGGCCCCCGTCGGCCATCCCGCGCCGCTGCGGACCCTGGTGGACACCGCGCTGGCCGACCACGACCAGGTCTGGGCCGGCGGCGGGCTGCCGCACGCCATGTTCCGCACCACTTTCGCGGAACTGCTCGACCTGACGGGAGGCGAGGCCGTCGCCGTGGGCGCCTGATCGGGCAGGGACCTGGCCCCACCCCCCGCGCCCTCCCCGTCGCCGGCCGCGCCGATGGGCGGGCCGGGGCCGTGCAATCCGGACGTGGGCCGCCAGGCGGAAGGTGAGGGGCTTCGAGAAGAGGGTGCGGAAGGCCATCAGTGGGAAGCTCGCGCTCTCCACGGAACGCCGGTACGCGCAGGAACCGCCCTCGCCGCATCTCCGCAGTCGACGAGGCGACGACATCGCACTCACCCAGGCCAGGAGGGGCGACTTCTTCGGCATCCGGTGGAAGCTCGTCAACACCTTCGTCCACGGCCATTTCACATCCGCTTTCAGCGCCGGTGACCAGTCCCACTTCGAGCACCGCGCGAACGGTGCGGTGCGCGGCAAGCTCGGATGCATCAACTTCACGGCCGAAGCGAAGCCGGGAGAGAGTTGCTTCTCCTCACACAGGGCCTGGACCTCCCGGCGGCCGAAAGCGGTCTGCGGTTCTCGGCCCTGCCACCCCGGTAAGGACGCGCCGACGCGCATCGGTCGCGTACCGTGCGAGCGGCGCCGGACACGCGTCCTCCGGCGCTTCCTCAACGACCGCCTTCGCAGGCCGCGTTGAGTTTCGAGCCCGCGCCCGCAGCCGGATCGCGTCATCTTCAAGTACCTCGCCATCCCTCGGTCGAACAGACGACCTGCGCCGTCTCAAGGGGCGGTTGGTGCCGGAGTGGCTGGTTCGCTCTCTTGCGATGCTTACGTTCATGGGTCGGTGGCACGTGCAACTGCACACCGCAAGCAGCAAGGGAGACTCATGCACAGCAGTGTTGCGTCACCGGAGCACGAGTCCGCCAACGACGCCCTGTACGCCCCGGGCGTCGACCACTACACCTCGCCGCACCGTCGCGATCCCGTCAAGAAGCTCTGGGAGGAGCCGGTCACTTTCGCCATCCTGCAGGCCGCACTCGCCGAGGTGCCGCAGCGGCAGGACCTGAGCGTGATGGACATCGGGTGCGGCGCGGGTGAGGGGCTGCACCTGCTGCGGGCCCTGAGCGCCACCCGCGATCTGTCCGGCCTGCCCCGCCTGACCTACCGGGGACTCGACCTCGACGAGGGGCTGTTGAGCCTGGCGGCCCGTACGCATCACGAGGAGGACGACGCCGAGTTCTGGCACGGTGACGTCCGTACCGATCTGCCCGAGACACCGTTCGACCTCTACCTGTCCTGCGGCGTGCCGTACTCGCACCTGACCGAGGACGAGCTGCAGGCCACCTTGACCCGGCTGTTCGACATCGTACGGCGCAACCACACCCGGTCCGTGGCCGTCATCGACGTACTCGGCCGCCATTCCCTGGAGTGGCTGCCCCAGTGGGGCCGCACCCGCTGGCCGTACCGGATGAGTTTCTTCCAGAGCGACCGGCGGACCCAGGACGTCCCCATGACCTTCTGGGACGCACACCACCTCAACGCCTGCATCAGCGCGGCGGCGGCGGACGCGGGCTGCCAGGTCCGGCGCCGCAGGCTGTTCGACCGTTCCATCATGGTCGGCCGCCACACCGCCACCGGCCACTTCAACCCCGGGCTGCCGCCCTACCGCTCGCTGATCAACCAGCTCGAGTCGGGGACGATGGTGCCGCTGGAGCAGCTGCGCGCACCGCGGGTGCCGGACGACTCGCCCGAGGCGGTGCGTGCGTTCTTCGGCCGGTTCCGTTCCCAGTGGAACGCCGTCCTGGACGCGGCCGCGTCGCAGGATCCCACGGGACACCTGCCGCCCGACGTCGCCGGGCCGATGCTCGCGCGCGGGCTGCGGGCCGTCGAACACCGGCTGGCCTGCGGCCTGGGCGTCGGACACTCACTGACCGCCGTGATCACCGTGAGCGAGAGGACGTGACATGCACCGCCTGCTCGAACGCCGCGAGCTGAGCAGCATCACCGGCCACGCGTACGACGTCGACGCCGTGTGCGACCTCGGATACGCCCGCTACGAGCACGGCTATCCGGCGGACCTGCTCGCCACCGTCCTCGACGAGGCCCGCGCGCTGGCCCGGACCGAGTGGGAGGCGCAGAGCGCCGACCGCTATCTGGGGCTGCGCCACCTGCGCGCCGCCCACGAGGCCATTCCGGCGGTGAAGACGCTGATGCACGACCGGGACCGGTTGCGCGCGCTGAGCGAACTGGCCGGTACGGAACTGGAGCCGTACCCGATCACCCGGGCCGCCTCGCACATCAACTTCTACCGTCCGGGCGAGGTGCCCATCGACCACCACACGGACGGGGCCGCCCTGGTCGAGCTGATTCCGCTGCACACCGCCGGCCCGGACCGGGGCGGCTCCACGCTGATCTTCCGGGGGAGCCCGGAGCGCGGGCGGCGGCTGCTGGAGCAGGGGCGGCGACTGTCCTCCGAGGAGCATGCCGCCGTGCCGCAGCGCACCGGGCACGCGGTGCTCATGCAGGGACGGCGGCTCCTGCACACCGCCCAGCCCCTCCAGGACGGGGAGCGGATCACGTTGGTGCTGGTGATGCGTTCGGCCGCCGAGCCGTGGAAGGACGGCAACAGCCTGGCCCGGCTCCTGCTCGACGACCCGCTGGCGGCCGTGCACGACGAATGGGTGCGTGACCAGGAACATCAGGCGGCACGTTTCCGCGCCGCCGCCCGCTGACGTACACCGAGGAGGAGCAGTGACGACCACACTCGCCACCGAAGAGACACGCGTCGCGACGATCACCACCGGCCTGGACCGGCTCCGGAGGTCCCTGCACACGGGGTCCCGCATCGCGGCACCGTACCGGGCCGCGGCGGAACCTGCCTGGCATTCGTCCTATGTCGCTCCCGCGGCGGAACGGCCCCCCGTCGCGGCCCGGATGGCCTCGTTCGGCTACGGGGAGAGCGAACTGCACGGCCGGGCGGACCTGGTCGACGACCTCGCCATGACCGGCCCCGTACGGCTGCTGACCCCGGACGGCGCGGCGGCGCTGCGCGGCATCTGCCAGAACCTCGAAGCCAGCGCCGTCCACAACGACTACGTCGTCTCCCGGCGGCTTCGCGGGGTCGAGTCCCTGTCCCCGTTCGTGCACGCCATGGTCCGCGACCCGGTCTTCCTGGACACCGTCTCGCGTCTGGTCGGAGTGCCGCTGATCCCGCACCCGCTGCGCGACGCCGGCGTGCAGATCAACTACTACGAGGCGGCCGCCGACGCCTCGCGGGCGCCGCTGGTGGCCAAGTGGCACCTGGACGGCATGAACTACGTCTTCACCATGACCCTGTCGGACCACGCGGAACACCAGGGCGGCGACTACATCTACTACCGCGGGCACCCGCGGGACTTCGAAGCCCGGCGAGAGGAGATCACCGGTCAGGGGCCCCGGCACCCCGATGTGCACGTCGCGCCGTTCCGGCACGTCGGCGACACGATGTTCACCCGGGGCAGCAGGGTCTACCACGCCGTCACCCCGGTCACCCGCGGCCATCGCATCACGCTCGCCGTGTCGCTGTTCTGCCCGCTCCTCGGTGACCAGGACGAGAACCGGTTCTGGCACAGCGCTCCGGACGACGGGCTGGTCCGCACCCTGAACAACTGGAACGCGCTGCGGCGCGCCGTCCGCCGCCCGGCGTCCTACTGCCGCCGCGAGGACATACCGATCCGTCCGCTCGCCCGCCGTTCCGCGGCGCGCGGCTGACCCCTGCTCCCCCGAGCGGCCCGCGCGTGCGGGCCGCTCACCGGTTCTCCGTCGCCAGCCAGCCGGCCAGGCCCCACATCGCGACGGCGGTGACCACGTCCAGGCGCCGCCGGGTGCCGCTGCCGATCCCCGCTTTCTTCAGCCGGCCGCCGAGGGCGGCATATCCCCAGGCGCAGCAGAATTCCACCGCGATATAGGCGAGGCCCAGGGCCAGCAGCGGAGCGGTGACCCGGTGGGCGTCGCGGGACAGGAACTGCGGCAGGAATACGGCGAACAGGATCAGCGCTTTGGGATTCGTCACCGCCACGATGAACTCCTGCCGCGCCAGCCGCCATCCCGGTACCTTCCGGCGCGCGTTCTGTTCTCCTTCGGGGCTTTCCGGTTCTTCATTCCCGGGCCCGGATTCCGGGGCGTGCTTCGCGCGCAGCGCCGTACGCAGGGTCTGTAGTCCCAGCCACAGCAGGTAGGCCACCCCGCACCACTTGATGACGTTGAAAGCCACTGCCGACCTGGTCAGGACGGCGCCCAGCCCGGCGGCCACGGCGATCACCATCAGGGTGAACGCGGTGAACCGGCCGAGCGAGGCGCCGAGCGCCGGACGTAACCCGTGCCGGACGCCGTTGCGCAGCGCCAGCAGCTGATTGGCTCCGGGCGTCGCCGCCAGCAGCAACGCGGAGGGGAAGAAAGCGGCCCAGGACACATCGGAAAACATGAAGGACGTATACCCCCGACTTCTCGCGTCTCTCACCCCGGTGTCTTTGTGGTGCGCGGCGGCGCGGCATTTCTCGCCGCGCCGATCCGGCGTACGACTTCGTGCGCGTCGAAATGCGCGTGTTCGGCAATCAGCAGTTGCCCCGAACGGACGGCCCGCGGACATCCGCGGGCGGCCGCTCCGGTGACCGCGACGCACCGCATCCCGGCCCGCAGGGCCGCGACGACCCCCGTGGCGGCGTCTTCCACGGCCACACACGCGTCCGCCGGAACCGCCAGTTGCCGTGCGGCCTCCAGGAAGACGGCCGGGTCCGGCTTTCCTCTGGGGACGTCCTCGACCGAGACACACACGGTGAAGAGCCGGTCCAGGCGGCCGGACGTCAGCACCGTGTCGATCACCTGGCGCGAGGACCCCGACGCCACCGCCAGCGGCACACCGGCTTCGTGCAGGAGTTCGGCCAGGTGCACGGTCCCCCGGTGGAGCGGCACCGAGCGCCGCATCCGGTCCAGGTACAGCCGGTTGCTCAGCTCCAGCAGCTCGTCGGCACCGGCCGCCACGCGGCGCGTCGCCACGACGCGCTGCCACATCTCGCGCATGCCCACCCCGACGAACTCCGCGTGGTCGGCGGCGGTGAAGTGGCGGTACCCGAAGTGGGCGAGGGCCTGTTGCTCCGCGGCGAGGTACGCACTCCGGCTGTCGACCAGCGTGCCGTCCAGATCGAAGATCACCGCCGCCGGGGGGCCGGGTGTCGTCGCCATCGGCATCGTGCCGCCTTCCTTGTCGGTGACCGCGGCCGAGCCGCTGTTCCGCGTCTGCCCGCGTGAGCGCGGCCGCCCGTCCCCGTCCGCACCATGGCGAGAAGATTGGCGTGAACATGCGGTCCGCCGTGAAGGAATCGATGACCATACGGGGGTCCTACAGGCCGAAGCGGCGCGGGAGCCGATTGGCGGCGATCGACGACGCCACCCAGAGGCTGTCGAGGCCGGTGATGCCGCCGGGCAGCCGACAGGCCCCCCTCTTCCACGATTCCCCGATCGAGAGGGCCGGGCCTTGCCATACCGAGGCCCCACTGGGCTTCTTCGGCGACGTCAGCGCATCCTGACCAGCACACCACCGCAGCACAAGCGGCGGTAACCCTAATGGGCTACGCCGACGGTGCGGGAAAACAGATTTTCGGATCGCCTGCCGAAATCTCCGGCCGCGGTCGTGTTTCCGTGCCGACGAAATATCATCACGCCGAGCCGTCACCTGTGTGCCGCAGACTCGTTGAGGGTGACGCCTCGGTCTCACGGAACCGGATTGGGGTCCCGGTGCGCCGGCTGTTCTCCGCCGTCTTCCTGATGATTGCCCGGAACGTACTCAGGAAGGCGCAGGGCGTGTGGGTGTGGTGGCAGAACGGCGGGCGCGGTGGGCGCCCGCGCGCGAAAGCACGACGGGGCCGGGCCCCGGGCCGATGGACGAAGACCGCCGTCGCCGCGACCGCGTCGGGGGCCGGCATGAACGCCGCAGCGGGTGCACAGAATCAGGGTCCGGGTCCAGAACCGGGCCGGGACAAGTATGAGCTTTTCCTGTCTTCCGATGTGACACCTCGCGGTATTCTCCGGGTACTTGCCGTGCGGCAAGGTGACGAGGTGTCGGCGTGAGGCACAGGTGTGCACGCCTTTGAGGCAGGGACCACAGCGCCGTCGTGCCCTGCGCAGGGGGTCCGGTAAGTGGAACGAGGTCGGGGCATGGCTGCAGGGGCGGCGGACGACAACGCACATCCGGTGTCGCGGACGAGGCCGGGGCGTACGGGAGAAAGAGTCGGTGAGCCGGAGCTGCGGCAACTGCTCGCGGGGCTGACGGCCGTACGCGACGGGAACTTCGGGACGCGGCTCCCGGAGGAGGACGACGGACTGCTCGGCGAGATCGCGACCGTCTTCAACGGCATGGTCGACCAACTGTCCCAGTTCACCTCGGAAGTGACCCGGGTGGCGCGCGAGGTCGGCAGCGAGGGCCGGCTCGGCGGCCAGGCCGAGGTCCCGGGCGTCTCCGGCACCTGGGCCGACCTGACCGACTCGGTGAACGTGATGGCCGGCAACCTGACCACCCAGGTGCGCGACATCGCACAGGTGGCCACCGCGGTCGCCCGGGGCGACCTGTCGCAGAAGATCGACGTCGATGCGCAAGGCGAGATCCTGGAGCTGAAGAACACCGTCAACACGATGGTCGACCAGCTCTCCGCCTTCGCCGACGAAGTCACCCGCGTCGCCCGCGAGGTCGGCAGCGAGGGGCGGCTCGGCGGGCAGGCCGAGGTGCCCGGGGTGGGCGGCACCTGGCGGGACCTGACCGACTCGGTCAACTTCATGGCCGGAAACCTCACTTCGCAGGTGCGCAACATCGCGCAGGTGACCACGGCGGTAGCCCGGGGCGACCTGTCGCAGAAGATCACCGTGGACGCCCGCGGCGAGATCCTGGAACTGAAGACCACCATCAACACCATGGTCGACCAGCTCTCCGCCTTCGCCGACGAAGTCACCCGCGTCGCCCGCGAGGTCGGCACCGAAGGACGGCTCGGCGGCCAGGCTCAGGTGCCCGGGGTGGGCGGCACCTGGCGGGACCTGACCGACTCGGTCAACTTCATGGCCGGAAACCTCACTTCCCAGGTCCGTTCCATTGCGGCGGTCGCGACCTCGGTGGCCCAGGGCGACCTGTCGCAGAAGATCACCGTGGACGCCCGCGGCGAGATCCTGAAGCTGAAGAACACCATCAACACCATGGTCGACCAGCTCTCCGCCTTCGCCGACGAAGTCACCCGCGTCGCCCGCGAGGTCGGCACGGAGGGGCGGCTCGGCGGCCAGGCCGACGTCAAGGGCGTCTCCGGTACGTGGAAGGACCTGACCGAGTCCGTCAACGTGATGGCGGACAACCTCACGGCACAGGTGCGGTCCATCGCCGAGGTCACCACCGCCGTGGCGCAGGGCGACCTGTCACAGAAGATCCGCGTGGACGCCCGCGGCGAGATCCTGGAGCTGAAGAGCACCATCAACACCATGGTCGACCAGCTCTCGGCCTTCGCCGACGAGGTGACGCGGGTGGCCCGCGAGGTCGGCACCGAGGGCAACCTCGGCGGGCAGGCCACCGTACGGGGCGTGTCGGGCACCTGGAAGGACCTGACCGACAACGTCAACGTGATGGCCTCCAACCTGACCGGGCAGGTGCGCTCGATCGCCCAGGTGGCCGCCGCGGTCGCCAAGGGTGATCTGTCGCAGAAGATCATGGTGGAGGCGAAGGGCGAGGTCGCCGCGCTGGCCGGCGTGATCAACACGATGGTCGACACGCTGTCGGCCTTCGCCGACGAGGTGACCCGGGTGGCCCGCGAGGTCGGCACGGAAGGGATGCTCGGCGGCCAGGCCCGGGTACCGAACGTGGCCGGTACGTGGAAGGACCTGACCGACAACGTCAACTCGATGGCCAACAACCTGACCGGGCAGGTGCGCAACATCGCCCAGGTCACGACGGCCGTGGCCAACGGTGACCTGTCGAAGAAGATCGACGTCGACGCCCGGGGCGAGATCCTGGAGCTGAAGACCACCATCAACACCATGGTCGACCAGTTGTCCTCCTTCGCCTCCGAGGTCACCCGTGTCGCACGCGAGGTCGGCAGCGAGGGGCGGCTCGGCGGGCAGGCCGAGGTCGAGGGCGTGTCGGGCACCTGGAAACGCCTGACCGAGAACGTCAACGAGCTGGCCGGCAACCTCACCCGGCAGGTACGGGCCATCGCCGAGGTGACCAGCGCGGTCGCCGAGGGCGACCTGACCCGCTCCATCACGGTGGACGCCTCGGGCGAGGTCGCGGAGCTGAAGGACAACATCAACTCCATGGTGCGGTCCCTGCGCGAGACCACCCGCGCCAACCAGGAGCAGGACTGGCTCAAGAGCAACCTGGCCCGCATCTCCGGGCTGATGCAGGGCCACCGGGACCTCGCGGTCGTCGCCGAGCTGGTCATGGACGAACTGACCCCGCTCGTCTCGGCCCAGTACGGCGCCTTCTACCTGGCCGAGGAGAACGGACAGGGCACCGTGCTCCGGCTCGTCGGCGCGTACGGCCGGCCCGCCGACAGCACGGGGCACGACCGCTTCGGGCTGGGCGAGTCCCTGGTCGGCCAGGCCGCCCGCAGCCGCCGGCCGATCGTCGCCGACGGCGTGCCGGCCGACTACATCAGCATCTCCTGCGGCCTGGGCCAGACCGCGCCGGGCAGCCTGATCGTGCTGCCGATCATTGTCGAGGACCAGGTCCTCGGCGTCATCGAGCTGGCGTCCTTCACCCTCTTCACGCCGGTGCACCGGGACTTCCTCGAACAGCTCATGGAGATGGTGGGCGTCAACGTCAACACCATCGTCGCCAACGCACGTACCGACGAGCTGCTGGAGGAGTCGCAGCGGCTGGCCGGGGAGTTGCAGGCCCGCTCCGGGGAGCTGACCCGGCAGCAGGAGGAGCTCCAACGTTCCAACGCGGAGCTGGAGGAGAAGGCGGAGCTGCTCGCCTCGCAGAACCGCGACATCGAGACCAAGAACCTGGAGATCGAGCAGGCGCGGCAGGAGCTGGAGGACCGGGCGCGGCAGTTGTCGCTGGCGTCGAAGTACAAGTCGGAGTTCCTGGCCAACATGAGTCACGAGCTGCGGACACCGCTCAACAGCCTGCTCATCCTGGCGCAGTTGCTGGCGCAGAACCCGACGCGCAACCTCACGCCCAAGCAGGTCGAGTACGCGGGCATCATCCACTCCGCCGGCTCGGACCTGCTCCAGCTCATCAACGACATCCTCGACCTGTCGAAGGTCGAGGCGGGCAAGATGGACATCACCCCGGAGCGGGTGGCGCTGCGGCAGCTCCTGGACTACGTCGAGGCGACGTTCCGGCCGCTGACCACGCAGAAGAGTCTCGATTTCAGCATCAGTGCCGCGGCCGGGGTGCCGATGGACCTGCTCACCGACGACGCGCGGCTGCGTCAGGTCCTGCGCAACCTCCTGTCCAACGCGGTCAAGTTCACCGAGCAGGGCAGCGTCGAGCTGCGGATCGAGCCCGCCGCCGACAGGGAACTGCCCGAGACCGTCCTGCGCGGCGGCCCCGTGGTCGCCTTCCGCGTCCAGGACACCGGTATCGGCATCGCCGAGCAGCAGCTGGACGTGATCTTCGGGGCGTTCCAGCAGGCGGACGGCACCACCAGCCGCAAGTACGGCGGCACCGGCCTGGGGCTGTCCATCAGCCGCGAGATCGCGCACCTCCTGGGCGGCGCCGTGACCGCCGAGAGCACGCCCGGCCGGGGCAGCGCCTTCACCCTCTACCTGCCGGTGGCACGCGCCGACTTCCAGGAGCAGACCGGCCCGGCACCGGCCCTGGAGGCGGCGGACGCGCGGGACGAGGAGCGCGAGCGTCAGCCGCGTACGCCCGTCGCGGCTCCCGCGCAGCCGCGCCGGCTGCTGGTGATCGAGGAGCGGGCCCGCGGGCTGCTCTCCCATGTGGCCGACAGCGCGGTCGCCGAGTTCACCGGCGGCCAGGACCTGGGCGACCGCCAGGAGCACATCGAGGTCGTCTCCGCGGTCGGTGCCCATGAGGCCGCCGGGGCGCTGGCCGCCGGGCCGTTCCACTGCGTGGTGCTCGACCTGGACATGGCCGACGGTGAAGCCCTGCGGTTCCTGGACGCGATGGACGGTGACGCCGCCGTACGCACCGTCGCCGTCCTCGCGCACAACAGCAGGCGCCTGGAGGCGGAGCAGGAACGCGTTCTGCAGGCGCGTGCCGGTACCCAGCCGCTGGAGCTGCTCTCCAGCCTCGACGAGCTGCGGGAGCGCATCGCCCTGCACCTGTCCGCCGAGCAGCCCGGTGACGTCCTGCCGCTGGTACGGCCGGAGGAGCCCGTACAGCAGGCTCCGCAGCCCGTCGACGACAGCCTCAGCGGCCGTACGGTCCTCGTCGTCGACGACGACGCCCGCAATCTGTACGCGCTCAGCAGCATCCTGGAACTGCACGGCCTGAACGTCCGCCACGCGGAGGACGGGCGCAAGGGAATCGAGACGCTGATCGAGCATCCGGACATCGACCTCATCCTGATGGACGTGATGATGCCCGAAATGGACGGCTACACCGCGACGGCGGAGATCCGGCAGATGCCGGCCCACGCCCATCTGCCCATCATCGCCGTCACGGCCAAGGCCATGCCCGGGGACCGCGAGAAGAGCCTCGCCTCCGGGGCCACCGACTACGTCACCAAGCCGGTGGACACCAACGACCTGATCGCCTGTGTCCGCCGGTGGCTGACCCCCTGAAGGCGGTGTCCGGCCAACCGGGCGCCTCCCCCGACCTGCTCACGAAACGCACCTCTCGCATCGAAGAATCGGCAGCATCATGAGCACTTATGAGCACGTCGGCACCCCGTCCGGGGACGGCGTCTCGCCGGGGTCCGGCCCCGTCCCGGCAGACGCCCGGTCCGATCAGATATCAGCCGTCGGCCGCCTGGCCGCCACGGTCGAGCGGCTGCGCAGCGAAGTCCAGGCGGCGCACGCGGCAGCCGACGGGCGTGCGCTGATCGAACTCGCCAAAGGCATCATGATCGAGCGGCTGCACTGCGGGCCGGCCCAGGCGACCCGGCAGCTCACCGAGCTCGCGGAGCAGGCCGCCGTCTCCCAACTGGAGCTGGCCGTGGACCTCATCAACCAGGCGGCCCGCGACCGCGTGGCGGACCTCGCCGACGCCTTCCTCCAACGCACCCGGGCCGGGCACGACGAGACGGACCCGGCCGTCGCGGTGCGGTTGCGTACCGCCGAGAGCGCCGCGCTGGCCGCCGACGACACCCAGGCCGTCGCCGACTCCCTGCTGCAGCACGCGCTGACTCCGCTGGGCGCGACGGCCGTCGCCATCTGGGCCGCGGGCTCGGACACGTCCCTCACCCTGGCCGGGCACGCGGGGTTCCCCGCCGACGAGGCGATGCGCTGGCGCTACGTACCCCCCGGGGTGGTCACCGTCGCCCGCCAGGCGCTGACCGAACGGGACACCGTCCGGTTCGTCTCGCTGGCCGAGACGGGCATCCCGTCGATCGGCCGGCCGCACCATCCGCTCGGCGGCCGGGTGGCGCTGCCCGCCGGAACCGGCGGCCGTATCCACGGTGTCCTGGAGATCTGCTGGCAGCAGCCGCTTCCCGCGCAGCCACCGGTGATCATGCGTCAGATCGAGGCGCTGGCCCAACTGTGCGCGCACACCCTCGAAGGCACCCCGGACGCGCGGAAGCACGGTCCGTCCGCCGCCCGGCTCTCCCCCGCCGTGGCCGAGCTGGTGGACCTGGCGGACGGGCTGCACGACCCGGCGCTCGTCCTCACCCCCCATCTCGCGGCCGACGGGCACCTCACCGACTTCCGCATCCACCACGTCAACGAGCGCTTCATGGACCCGGCGGGCCGCCCCCGCGGCTTCGTCAACGGCGCGCTGCTGCTGGAGGCGTACCCGATGGCCGCCGACGACAGTGAACTGTTCGACAAGGTCCAGCGCGTCTATGCCACGGGAGAGCCCTTCCGCGCCCAGCGGATGACCCTGACCGCGCTGGTGGACCAGGTGCCGCTCGCCGCCGTCGCCGACATCAGCGTCAGCCGGCACGGGAACGGTGTGCTGCTCATCTGGCGTATCGAGGACGAGACCGCCCGGCTGGCCAGCCTCCTCCAGCACGCCCAGCGGCTCGGCCGGATCGGCGGCTTCGAGGAGAACCTGCTGACCGGCGAGATCACCTGGAACGCGCAGCTCTTCGCCCTGTACGGCCGGCCGGCCACCGACGCCCCCGTGTCCCTGCACGACCTGACCGCCCACGCGCACCCGGACGACAGCGTCGCCATCGGCCGTTTCCAGCGCGCCGTGCTGCACCACCGGCGCCCGGCCTCGGCCGCCTTCCGCCTCCGGCGTCCCGACGGTGTCACCCGGCACATCCGGGTGATCGCCGAGCCGGTCCTCGACGCGGACGGCGGGCTGCTCTCCGTCCGCGGCGCCTACCAGGACATCTCCTCCCAGCACTGGACGGAGGTGGCGCTCGCCGCCACCCGCGACCAGCTCGCGCACACCGAGCAGCAGTCCGCCGAGCGCAACCGCCTCGCGCTCCAGCTCCAGCAGGCCATCATGCCGCCGAGCCGGGGGCCCATGGACGCTCCCGGCCTGCAGGTCGCCGTGCGCTACCGGCCCGCGGAGACCGAGTCCCTGGTGGGCGGCGACTGGTACGACGCCGTCGTGCTGCCCTCGCAGCGCGTCCTGCTCTGCGTCGGTGACATCGCGGGGCACGGCATCGAGGCCGCCACCGGCATGGTGGTGCTGCGCAACGCCCTGCGCGGCCTCGCCGTCACCGGAGCCGGTCCGGGCCAGCTACTGTCCTGGCTGAACATCGTGGCCCACCACCTCACCGACCAGGTGTCCGCCACGGTCGTCTGCGGCGTGTACGACCCCGAGACCCGCACCCTGCGCTGGGCCCGGGCCGGGCACCTGCCGCCCGTGCTGGTCCGCGGTCACGAGGCGAGCCGGCTGCCGCTGGTCCGCGGGCTGCTCCTGGGAGCGCTTCCGGAGGCCACGTACGAGGAGGCGGTGCTCCAGTTGGCGTTGGACGACACCCTCCTGATGTACACCGACGGCCTGGTCGAGCGGCGGGACACCGCCCTCCACGAGTCGCTGGCCCAGTTGCTCGCCACCGCCCGGGCTCCGGCGGCCTCTCTGGAGCACCGGCTCGACCGCCTGCTGACCCACAGCAAGTCCGACACCGACGACGACACCTGCCTCATCGGCGTCCAAGTGGTCTGAGACGGTTCCGGCGGGGCGCGGACCGGACCGCCCCGCCCCCCGTCGGCCGGGGCGGGCCGGTCCGCGCTGTCACACCCCTTCGACGGCCGGGAGGCCGAACTGCGCCTCCAGGGTCCGGAAGAGGACCTGCCAAGTCTTGAACTCGGTGTTGGTGTGCAGGGCGATCGTCTGTTCGCCGTCGGGGGTGCCGACGACGGCGAAGTGGGAGCCCTGCATGCTGCCGCCCAGGCCGCGGAGCGTGTGGCCGCCGGTCACCGCCGGGTCCAGTTCGAAGACGCCCAGGCCGTACGCGGCGTGCGGCATCCAGTGGGCGCCCTCGGTGGAGACCAGGGACCACATCGCACGGTGCTGGGCTTCCGGCAGCAGGCTGCCGGAGACGAACGCGTCGCACACCTTGATCATCTCGCTGGTGGTGGAGATGACGTTGCCGGCCGACCAGGCCCAGGAGCTGTTGTATTCGGTGGTGTCGAGGAGCGGCAGGCCGGGCTCCTCGAACATCGACTCCCAGTTCTCCGCGGTGACGTCGGCGGGGTCGACCCCGTCCTTCAGGAACAGGCTCGAATACGCCCGCGGGTGCGGCTCCGGGTAGCCGGTCTCGTCGGCGGGGCGCACGTAGGTCTGGGTCAGGCCGAGGGGCTCGGCGATGGTGCGGGCGACCTCCTCCGCGTAGGTGTTGCCGGTGACCTTTTCGATGATCATGCCGGCGAGGTAGAAGCCGCCGTTGGAGTAGGCGAAAGCCGTGCCCGGTTCGTGGATGGGGGGCTGGGACACCGTCAGCGCCAGCAGTTCGTCCACGGTCCAGGAGTCGAAGCGGTGCTCGGCGAACGTGGAGCGGGTGGCGTAGCGCTCCGACAGTTCGGGCGCGAGCCCGGTGATGAACAGGCCGCTGGTGTTGCTGAGCAACTGCCTGATGGTGATCTTGTTGCCGTCGTAGCCGTTCACGTCCAGCGCGCCGGGCAGCCACTTCTCGACCGTGTCCTCGATGCTCAGCCGGCCCTCGGCCTCCAACTGGAGCACCGTGGCGGCGGTGAACGCCTTGCCGGCGCTGCCGACGTGCAGGTGCTCGCCCTCCTGGCGCGGGCGGCGGGACTCGATGTCCGCGACTCCGGCCGAGCCGAACCAGGTTCCGTCCGCGTCGCGGACCTCGGCGACGATGCCGGGCACGTCCACCTCTGCCACCAGCCGGTCGAGCACCTGCTGAACCTTCTCGCGCCGGATGTGCACGGAGTTCGTCATGTCTGTTCCTTCCCCTCGGGCGCCGCGGCCCCCTCCTGGGGTCCGGCTGTCCGCCCGCTTCTCGGTACGGGGAAGACGGTGCCGCCCGGCGATGACAGGGCTCTGACCGTCCACTGACAGCGCGGCCGGGCCGCTGTCAGGGGCCGTCAGCCGCTGTCGGCCACCGCACGCAGGCGGTCGAGCGCCTCCTGCCGCGGCGTGGCGGCGCCCAGGCCGTACGCCGTGTCGTACGCCGCGCGGCCGAGCCGCCGCACGAGTTCGGCGGTGAGTTCGCGCAGCTCGGAGTCGCCCTCGTCGAAGGCGCCACGGATGGCCCGGCTCGTGCCGAGCGCGGTGACCGCACCCGCCGCGTCGCCCTCCGCCAGCAGCAGCTTGGCCAGTTGCTGCGCCGCCGGGGCGGCGTCCCGGTGCGCGAAGGCGACTTGTACGGTCCTGGGCAGCAGCTCCCGAGCCCGTACGGCGTCGCCGGCCGCCAGGAGGTTGGCCATCCTGGCCGGCACGGTCCAGTCCGCCACCGCTTCGTCGGCCAGACAGGCCGCTCGGCCGATCGCCGTCATCCGGTCCAGTTGCCGGTCTGCCTCGTGCAGTTCCCCGGCGCGGCGGTGCAGGTCGGCCCGGCAGGCCAGGGCCCCGATGCGCAGGAGGTCGTCGCCACGTTCTCGGGCCGCCTGTTCGGCGGTGTCGATGTCGTGCCGGGCGCCCGTCAGGTCGCCGCCGCGCATCCGTTCGGCGGCGAGACCGAGCCGGTACTGGATCTCGTCCTGGGGTACGAGGGCGAGACCGCGCCGGTAGGCGGCGACCGCCTGGTCGTGCTCGCCACGGATGGAGTGCACCTGTGCCGTGCCGGCCAGCGTCATCGCCGTGCACAAGGGGTCGCCCGCCGCCTCGAACTCGCGCAGAGCGGCGGCCGTGGCGCTCACCCGGCCCGCCCAGTCGCCGCGGTCGTGCCGCGTGAAGGCTTCCACCAGGTACGTGCACCCGACGGCCCACCGGTCCCGGCGCCCGCGCACCTCCCGCGTCAACTGCCCCACCGATTCGTCGAGGCCGTACAGAAAGCCCGTCGGCAGGATCACCAGGAGCAGCATCGGGTAGCGCTCCAGCGCGCCGGTGCGCGCACAGTCCTCGATCAGGGCGCGCACCCGCTCGGCGTCGGGGGCCGGGCCGCCCGTGCCGGTCAGGAGGCGGATAGCGGTGAAGGCGGCACGGGCGTCCGCGGGCAGCGCGTCGCCCAGTTCGCACACTCCGGCCACGAGGGCTTCGGCCCGTGCGTCATGACGCAGCGTGTTCCAGTACCAGTAGAGCGGGCCGACGAGCCGGGTCGCGGCGTCCGCGTCCCCTGCGTCGACGGCCGTCCGCAGCGCGAACAGCAGGTTGTCGTACTCGGCGGTGAACAGCGCGAAGGAGTCCTGCTGGCGGGCGGAGCGCAGCAGCGGCTCGTGCTCCGCGGCCACGTCGGCGAAGTGCCGCACGAGGCGACCCCGGACCGCTTCCCGCTCGCCCGCCCGGAGGAGCCGCTCCGCCGCGTACGCCCGTACCGTCTCCAGCATCCGGTAGCCGTCCCCGGTCCGCTCCACGAGAGACTTGTCGACCAGCGAGCCGAGGAGGTAGGGGATGTCCCCGGCCGTCAGCGTCCCGCCCGGACAGACCGCCTCGACGGCCTCGGCTCCGGCCGGTGCCGGGAAGACCGCCATCCGCCGGGCCAGCGCCTGTTCCTCGCCGGTCAGCAGCTCCCAGCTCCACTCGATCACCGCGTGCAGTGTGCGCTGGCGCGGCTGGGCCGCCCGGTTGCCCGTGGACAGCAGCCGGAACCGGTCGTCGAGCCGCCGGGCGACCTGTTCCGCGCTCATCGACCGCAGCCGGGCGGCGGCCAGTTCGAGGGCGAGCGGCAGGCCGTCCAGCCTGCGTACCACCTCGGTCACCGCGCCCAGGGCGGACGCGTCAGGGGTGAAGCCGGGGCGTACGGCCGTCGCCCGGTCGACGAAGAGCCGTACGGCGGCCGACGCGGCGGCCTCGGCCGGGTCCGCGCCCGGGGGCGGCAGGGGCAGCGGGCCGAGGCGGCAGAGCGACTCGCCCATGACGTCCAGGGGTTCCCTGCTGGTGGCCAGGACGGTCAGCCGCGGGCGCCGTTCGAGGATGCCCTGCGCGAACGCGGCGACGGCGTCGACGGCCTGCTCGCAGTTGTCCAGGACGAGTACGGCCGCGCCGCCGCCGAGCAGTTCGGCCACCTGGTCCAGCGGTTCCGTACGGCTGTCGCCGGGCGGCCGTGGCGCGTTCGGGGTGCTGAGCGTCCCCAGTACCGCGTCGGTCACCTCGTCGGAGACGCGCGCCGCGGCCAACGGGACGAGCCACAGCCGGCCCTGCCGGTGGGCCCGGTGCCGGGATGCCGCCTCCACGGCCAGCCGGGTCTTGCCCACGCCGCCGGGGCCGACGACCGTGACCAGCCGGGAGGTCTCCAACAGGCTGTCGAGCAGCGCCGTCTCGCGATCCCGGCCGACGAACGAGGTGAGCCGGGCGGGTAGCCGGCCGGGCGCCGGACCGGACCGTACGACGGGTGGCTCCGCGCCGCCGCGCAGCACGGCGAGGTGGGCTTCGCGCAGTTCGGGCGAGGGGTCGACGCCCAGCTCGTCGGCGAGCCTGCCGCGGACGTCCTCGAACACGGCCAGCGCGTCGGACTGCCGGCCTGCGGCGTGCAGCGCGCGCATGCGCAGCGCGGCGGGCCGTTCCCGTAGCGGATGGTCCGCCGACGCCGCCTCCAGGTCGGCCAGGACTCCGGTGTGGCGGCCGAGTCGCAGCTCCGCCTCGCAGCGGTTCTCGAACGCCGCGTTCCGCAGTTCCTCCAGCCGGTCCCCGGCCGGGCCGGCGAACGGGGCCTCCCGTACGTCGGCCAGCGCGGACCCCCGCCACAGCGCGAGCGCCTCGCCGAGCAGCGAGGACGCCTCCTCGGGTGACCCCACGGCGAGTTCCCGTCCGCCGCGGGCCGCCAGCGCTTCGAAGCGGGCGGCGTCCACGTGCTCCTTCGGTACCGCGAGGCGGTACCCCGCCCCCGACGACTCCAGCAGTTCACCGTCGGGGAGGGCTTTGCGCAGCCGGTAGACCAGCGCGTGCAGCGAGTTGAGCGCGTCGGCGGGAGGCCGCGTGCCCCACAGTCCGTCGATGAGCGCGGCGGGTGTCACCATGTCGCCCGCCGTCAGGGCCAGTCGGCCGAGCAGCATGCGTGGTCTCGCGCCCCCGATGCCGACCGGTGCCCCGTCGCCGTCGAAGACCCGTACCGGTCCGAGCACCGCTATCCGCATTCCCACCGGCCCAGTATCCCCCGGGCCGGTGGGCGCGCGGTGCGACGGGGAGCGACGCGGCGGCCGGGGTGCCGTCGGCGGCCGGTATGCCGTAGGCGGTGTTCGCCGTGCGGGCTTTCCGGCGCGCGGAGTCGGTTGCGTCGAAGCTTGGGTGCTTGGGGGCCGAATCTTTGCGGAAACGTTCACGCACCGCACCCGCCTTCCGGCTTTCGCGTAACCACTGTTCACCCGGCGGCCTTTCGGCAATGCTGGTCCGGCCGTGACTTTTCGGGCAGCGAACCACCTCGGGGGAAGCGTGTTCTACAAACGCGAAGTGATCAATGTCCAGGTCAGCCGACGGGTCCTCTGGGTCGGTACCGCGGCGTACCCGTTGCACAACATCGCCTGCGTGACGACGGTCAAGCTGAAGCCCGGACTCTGGCTGATCCTGAAGCGCGTCGGCCCCTGGGGCTTCGCGGTGTGCGCCGTGTTCATGGGAATGCTGCTGTACAGCACCGGCGGGCGCGTAGCACTCGCGATGCTCGTCGGCCCGCCCGTGCTCGCCGGCGCGGCCGTGCTGGTCGTCTCGGTCCTCGTCCGGCTGATCATGGCGGCGACGCGGAGTACGCTGCACCGGCTCAACATCGAGACGGCGGGCGCGCCCTACGCCGTACTGACGAGCCCCGACAAGAACCTGGTGGCGCAGATATCGCACTCCATCATGGCTGCGATCGACAATCCGCAGGCTGAGTTCCAATTCCAGGTGGAGAACTTCCACATCGGCGACAGCATCAAGCAGTTCGGCAATCAGAACACGGGCAAGGTGACCCGATGAACGAAATCCCGTCGCACTTCGGCGACAAGATATTTCAGATCGGCGACGGTAATGCGGGCAAAGTGCAGGGGCCGGTGACGTACGGCAATGTCGTGAAATCGCAACTGGCCTGGGGCGACGGCGCGGAGAACACCGCCCGGAAAGCCGGACGGAAGATCGCTCCGGAATTCGAGGTCCTGGTCGAAGCCGTCGCCGACACCCTGCGCCAGTTGCCCTCCCTGGCCGTCGCGGAAGAGGTTCTGGAAGACGCCGCGGCCATCGAGGCGGCCATCCTCGACGAGGCCGGCCGGGACCAGCCGGACCGCGGCGCGGTGCGGCGCGCGGTGGCGGCGCTCAAGGGGTATCTGGCCCCGATCGCCGTCGCGCGGTCGCGGCCGGTGCCGCCGCGGGCGGTGACGAGACGGCGCGGGCGCTGATCGAGCGCCTCACTGATGCGTTCTGAGGACGTTGCGGACGTGCCGCGAGGGGGCGCCCAGGTGCGTCGATGTGCGTCACATCCGGCGCGTAGGAGTTCAGCAGGCGAGGAACGCGGCCCCCGGGTAGCGCGCGGTGTACGCCGCGCGCACCGCCGCCTGGGCCCGCCGGTCGCCGGAGCGCCGGTTGACCCGTATGACAAACAGCTCCTCCGGCGTCTTCACGGCCGGCATCCCCGACAGCCGGACCGTGTCCGGGGAGGTCCACGGCGAGGGCCCGGTGGCCGCGCGAGGCCGGCTCGCGTACGGCTCCCGCCCAGTCGGCGGACGAGCCGTAGCCGCCGTGGACCAGGACGAAAGCCGGTGAACCGGCATCGTGGGGCAGTGGCACGGCGGACCTCCCTGTACGCGGGATGCCGACACGCGCGGTGCAGGCCGGTTTGGGGCCGGCCTGCCGCGCCCACCCTACGTTCGCGCGCCCGCGCCCGCTTCCGGAGGCCACCTCGCGGGCGCGGACCGGCTGCCCGTACGCCGCTTCCTCAGCCCCCGCACACCCCGTCGCAGTTCTGCTGCCACAGCCACCCGCAGCCCGAAGCCTGCGGGGTGCAGGGCACGGAGTTGCCGCATGAACTGCAACCGCTGGCACCCTTGTGGCAGTCGCAGTTCATCAGCAGGCGGGAGGTGCCGGGGGCGGCCGGGGCGGGCGAATCGGCCGGGCCGAGCACCCCGAGCGCGGCGAACGACACGTCGGGGCCCAGGACCGCCACCGACTCTTCCCGCAGCCGGTCGGCCTCCGCCGCCGGCCAGGCGCCGGTCCCGGCGAAGAGGGCCGGCACCGCCGCTGCGACCTTCTCCAGCATCGCCGTCCGCGGCCCCGACAGCTCGGGGTGCGCCGCCCGGTAGCGCTGTACGTGCTCCAGCCACAGGCCGGCCTTCGCACGGTCCGGGACACGGGCGTACACGGCCCTGCGCTGCGGCATCGGCAGCGCGGTCACTTCTCGGTAGCCGGTGGGGAGCCGTTCGAGCCCGGCGGCCCACTCCTCGGCGGCGGCAGCCGTCATCCGGCGTCCGGGCGAGGCCATGGCCGGAGCGGCCAGGCCGCCGGAGACGAGGAACGCGCCCAGCGCCAGGCCCGGCACGGCCTTGAGCAGTCTGCGCCGGTCACCGTGTACGAGCACGTCGGTCCGGTTCAGGGCCCGCACCACCCGCAGGGACCCGGCCGGCCCGAGCAGACGGCACAGCCGTACCGACAGCGCCGGGCCCGTCCACGCCCGTACCCGGTCCCCCTGCACGGCCAGCAGCGTGGGGACGAACGGCGGGTCGTCGCCCAGCGCCTGCCGCCGCAGGGCGCGTACGGGTGCGTCCCCGAGCCCCGCCATCGTCAGCCGGTCGTCCACCAGGCCGCCGATCTCCCCGGCCACCTCGCTGCACGCGCCACAGCCCGCGTCGAACGCCAATAACCACTCCGTCATGGCCACTCCCCTGCTCGCACCGGCACTGCCGCCCCATGCATACCCGGCTTCCCCGCGCACCAGCCCCGTCGGCACGCACCGGGTTCAGGCACGGAGTTCACGTACCGGGTTCAGGCACGCGGTGCGGTGTCACGGGGCGTCAGGAGCATCCGGATGTCGTCGCGCGCCCAGAGCACGAAGCGTTCGACCGGTGTCACCCGGTGCCCCGGCACGGGCCGGAAGCGGAAGCGTTTGAGCAGCACGGCCAGCACCAGTTCGGCCTCGACCACGGCGAGACCGGCGCCCTCGCAACTGCGCGGCCCGATGCCGAACGGGATGTAGGCCAGCCGCGACCGCCCGGCCACCTCCTGCGGGGTGAACCGCTCGGGGACGAACTTCTCGGGCTCGGGCCAGTGGTCGGGGTTCATGTGCACGGCCCAGAACGGGTAGAAGACCGTCGTACCGGCCGGGAGTTCATGGTCGCCCAGGACGAGCGGTCCGGTCGTCTCCCGCGCGCCGTACGGGCCGGGAGGGTACAGCCGCATCGCTTCCTTCAGGACCATGTCCAGGTAGGTGAGGCGCCGCAGGTCGGCGTACTCGGGCACGGCGCGGTCACCGAGTACGCGGTCCAGTTCGGCGGCGACCCGCTCGGCCGCCTCGGGGTGGCTCCCCAGGAGGTGCAGGGTCCAGGAGACGGCGACTCCGGTGGTGTGGTGGGCGGCGAGCAGCGTCACCATGACGGTGTCGCGGATGCGCGCGGGCCGCTCGCCGGCCTCGACGAGCGCCCCGATGAGGTCGCTGCGGTCCGCGCGGCCCCCGGAGTGGTGCGCCGCGACCACCCGGTCGACCGTCGCGCGCAGGTAGGCGAGGGCCCGGTCCGCCCGCTCGGCGCGTTCCTCCCGTGTGCCCGGCACCGGTACCTGGTAGAGCCGTCCCAGGTACTCGGTGAGCACCTCCTCGAAGGCCGCGACGACGCCGTCCGGGTCCGCGGCCTCGCCTTCCAGCGCGTACGCGCAGATCATCCGCAGCGACAGCGCGGTGAGGTCCTTCTGCAGGGCCACGGGCCCGTGGCCTGCCCGCTCGGCCCAGTGGTCCGCGAGTCCGGCCGCGAGCGCGGCGAACCGTGCGAAGTGCCGCTCGTGGGACGGGCGGCCGGCCAACACCGACAGCAGGACGCGCCGCCAGGGAGTGTGTTCCTCGGCCGGCAGCACCTGCAAGTTGCCCGCCTCGCACAGCGGGGCCAGGAACTCGAACAGCCGTTCCGGCCGTTTGTCGAGGTGGGCCGTGGCTTCCAGCAGTACGGGGTCGGCGACCGACACGGCCGTCTCCGCGCCCGGCAGTTGGAACCGCACGACGGGCCCGTACTCGGCGTGCAGCCGCAGTTGGTAGATGTGCAGTCCGCCCGCCGCGGCGACCGCCCCCACCCCGCCGTCCGGCCGGGGCTCGGGTCCAGGGATCCGCATGCCAACGCCTCCTGACTGACAGCCCGGCCCCGCCGTGCGGAGTGGCCCGCGCGGCGGGAGTGAACCTCCATCATCGTCCGTATCGGCGGTGGGAAGGAGGCGGTGGCCGATCGGAGGCGGTGGTGGCGGCCGATCAGGTGGACGTCCGTTCCGCTGACCGTGTAATGCCTCCACCCGAGTCGGCCCCCGCCATCTCCTTGGCGACAGGGCTCGACGAGACCCGCAAGGCCACGACGTCGGCGCCCGAGTCCTTGGACCTGCCGCACGATCTTGTCGACGCCGTCCGGCACTTTCGCGCCACCGTGCCAGGTGTTCAGGCTCATCCCCTTCAGGGCCCCCGCGGCCTTCCCGGGCCGCGGTGAGGCGCCCCGTTCCGTACCGGGCCGCCCCAGGTCTCCCGTGCGGCTCTCCAGCCGAGGGCCCAGGGGCTCGAACCGGCCACCGGGCCCGGCGAGTGGATCTGTCGCAGGACCGTGACGAGTCGTACCGACATGACATGTTTGAGCCGGGGCAGTGCCGGTGTGCTGCACGGCAGGATCGCTGGTGACAGGCTCCCGCGGGCCGTGGGCCCGTACTGCACACATCCCGCGCCCTGTCAGCGGCACCAATCGAGACAACCCCACAGACCTCTCTGTTGCGGTGGCGGGAACACCTCTACGCTGATGTGCGCAGTCGGTTCGCGCCACTCTCCGTGGGGCGTCGTAAGAGGGAACCCGGTGGGAATCCGGGACTGTCCCGCAGCGGTGAGTGGGAGCGAAAGCCGCCGATACAGCACCGCACCCGGTCGAAGGGTGCGGGAAGCGGTGGCCGGTAGTTGTTGCCGGAAGGCCCGGCCGACATGCCCATGAGTCCGGATACCTGCCACTGCGCGCGTGCGAGCGAGAACGGACGCACGCGCTGTCCACAGTGACCGCGAGGGCTGGGTCGGTGGTACAGGCGGAGCCACGCGCGTCCCGGCGCGGCCGCCCTCTCACTCACCGGTCGAAATCCTCGGACCGGGTGCGGCGGGAGAGGGCGTGTTCGTGACCGAGGAATACCGCAGGCGATGTCTCCGGGGCGGCCGACGGCCGGGTCCGGCACGGCCGTTGTACGGTGCCCGATGCTGACCACACCCGACGGCGGCCCGGCACGGTGGGTCTCCGGCGTCTGCCAGGGGACGCTGGGCGAGCTGTTCCAGGGCCCGCTGCGCCCCGGCGGCGAGGCGGACATCGCGATCGTCTCGTTCCCCGTGGACCGTCACTCCTGGGTGTACTTCTCGCCGGGCGCCGGGCCCGACGACGAACCGTCCGACGCATCGCCCGACCGACCGCTTCTCGGCGCGAAGGCGGCGACGGCCGCGCGGCTCTTCCTGGAGCACTTCGGCCTGACGCTGCCGCCGGGACGCTGGAGCACCCACTCGGACCTGCACGTCGGAGTGGGCATGGCCAGTTCGACGGCGGACATCGTGGCGACCCTGCGCTGCCTGTTCCGGGTCTTCTCACTGCCGTACGACACCGGGGCCGTCCGCCGCGTCCTGTCGGCGATAGAGCGGGCCGACAGCGTGTTCCTCGACGAGTTCGCGCTCTACCTGAGCGGACGGCACCGGGTCGTACGGCGGCTGGGCACCGGCATCGGTTTCCACACCGCTTTCGTCATGGAGCCGGGCACGGTGGACACCGCCGCGGTCACGCCGGTGCTGCGGCGGCACTACCGGCGCTGCGCCAGGGAGTACGAGAGGTGCCTGACCGACCTCCTGAAGGGCTTCGCCTCCGGCGACCCGGCAGCCGTGGCCCGGGCCGCGACCTTCAGCAGCGTGCTGTCCCAGGAGGTACTGCCCAAGCACACCTTCGAAACCGTGCTGGCCCACCGCGAGGAGTTCGGGGCGGACGGCGTCTTCGTCGCCCACACCGGATCGCTCGTCGGTTACCTCTTCAGCTCCCGGCCGGCGCCGTCCCTGAAGGGCGAGCTGTCCGCCTTCTTCCGTTCGCTCGGTCACCAGTGCTCTTTCGCCCAAGGAGGCTACGCGTGACGACACATCCCCACATAGCCGACGCCCTCAAGATCCCCGACCTCGTCCGGCTGACGGACGGCATGGTGCTGCTGCGGTTCGAGTCGATGAAGATCTACTCCGCGCTGGCGGCCGTCCGGCAGCTCCTCGACCGGGGCACCGTCCGTACCGGACAGACCCTGATCGACAGTTCCAGCGGCATCTACGCCTACGCCCTCGCGCTGGCCTGCCACCGCTACGGTCTGCGCTGCCACATCGTGGCCTCGACCACCGTGGACGCCACCACCCTCGCCCAGTTGGAGATACTCGGCGCGACGGTCGAGCAGGTCAGACCGTCGAAGAACCTCAAGCTCGATCAGGAACTGCGGGTCCGGCGGGTACGGGAGATCCTCGCCGAACGGCCCGGCGTCCACTGGATGCGCCAGTACCACGACGACATCCACTACCTGGGCTACCAGGAGGTCGCGGACCTGGTGACCGCGGCCCTGCCGGACCGCACCCTGACGGTCGTCGGCGGCGTCGGGTCGGGCGCCTCGACCGGCGGCCTCGTGAAGCATCTGCGCCGCCGGGATCCCGGCGTCCGGCTGGTCGGGGTGCAGCCGTTCGGCAGCGTCACCTTCGGGAGCCAGGACCACCACGACCCGGAAGCCATCATCGCCGGAATCGGTTCCTCGATCCCCTTCGACAACGTCCGCCACCACCTGTACGACGCGGTGCACTGGATGGACTTCACCCACGCCATGTCCGGCGCCGTCGCGCTGCTGCGCGAGCACGCCGTCTTCGCCGGGCTGTCCACCGGCGCCGCGTACCTGACCGCCACCCACGAGTCCCGCCGCCACCCCGACCGGCTCCACCTGGTGATCGGTGCCGACACCGGCCACCGCTACGTGGAACGGGTCTACGCCCGCCACCGGGAGGCCGTGGACCTGGCCGCACTGAAGCCGACGGAGGTCGGCAGCCCCGAGGAGATGTCCATGCCCTGGTCGACGATGGCGTGGAACCGCGCCCCCTGGCCGTCCCGCCGTGAGGAGACCCGCGCATGACCGTGGTCTGCCTGGAATCGCTCACCTTCGGGCTGGGCCACCTGACGCGCGCCGCCGCCCGGCTGGGCGAGCCGCTGCGGCTGCTGACCCGCGACCCCGCGTACTACGCGTACGAGTTGGAGCGGCTGCCCGCGGGCGCCCTCGACGTGGTGGAGACCGACACCTTCGACACGGAACTGGTGGCGGAACAGCTCGCCCGTACTCCGGACCTGCGGGGGCTGATCAGCTCGACCGACACCTGGATGCTGGTCGGCGCCGAACTCACCGCCCGCTTCGGGCTGCCCGGCCTCGGCCCGGAGGTGCTGCGGCTGACCCGGGACAAGGCCGCCGTACGGGACCGGCTGTTCGAGGCCGGGCTGACCCGCGCCCGCGCGGCGGAGGCGGACAGCGGCGACCCGGCAGCGGCCGCGCTGCTGGTGAAGGCGGTGGGCCTGCCCGCGATCCTCAAGGACACCGCGGGCACCGGAAGCCAGAACGTCTGGCTGGTACGGGACGAGCGGGAGCTGGACGCGGCGCTGGCCGAGGCCGCCGGGCGGCAGCTCAAAGGCCGCCTGTTCGCCGAACCGTACTTCTCCGGGCCGGTGTACAGCGCGGAGACCCTCACCTGGGCGGGACGGACCCGGCTGCTGGGCGTCTCCAGCCGTCTGATGTCGCCCGAGCCGCACTTCCGGGAGGAGATCACCGCCTTCCCCGTGGCCTTCCCGCAACCGCGCCGGGACGCTCTGGAGCAGTGGCTGGACGGTGTGCTGGCCGCCGTCGGCTACACCGACCGGTTCGCCCACGTGGAGTTCGCCCTGACCACGGCCGGTCCGGAAGTGGTCGAGATCAACCCGCGGATCGGCGGCGCGCTCGTCGGTGAGGGGCTGTGCCGGGCCCTCGGCGTCAACGTGTACGAGGCGATGGTGGAAGCGGCCCTCGGCAGCCGTCCCGGACTCATGGACGCGGAGCTGCCCGGCGGCCCCGCCTCGGCCTTCGTCCTCGGATACCCCGAGAAGCCAGGGGTGTTCACCGGTGTCGACGGACTCGACCGGCTGCCGGACATGCCGGGTTCCCCCGCCTGGTACCCGGTCAAGCGGACCGGCGACCCCGTCGAGCACCTGGGCGACAGCCGGGGTTACGCGGGCATCGTCTACGCGGAGGGCGAGACGGCCGAACTGGCCACGCACCGCGCCGTCGCGGCGGCCAACGCCGTACGGGTGCGGACGGAGCCGTTCCATGCGGGGGACGCGACGGGACCGGGGAACGCGGCAGACGCGACCGGCACGGCGGACATGGCAGCGAACCAGGCGAGCCAGGTCGGCCAGGTGGGCCAGGACTCCAGTGACTGAACGCACAGGCGACGGTCCGGGGTTCCGCACCGCGCTGTCCACCCTCACCGGGCCGCTGCGCTTCCTGCTGCTCAGCTCCTTCCTCATCCCGCTCGGCAGTTTCATGGTCCTGCCGTTCATGTCGGTCTTCCTGCACGAGCGGCTGGGGATGGGGCTCGGGGCGGTCGGTGTGGTGCTGGCCGCCGCGTCCCTCGTGCAGTTCTCGGGAGGAGTTCTCGGCGGGGCGCTCGCCGACCGGGTGGGGCTGCGGCGCACGATGCTGTGGGCGCTGGTGGTGCGTACGGCGGGCTTCGCGGCGTTCCTGGCGGCGCTGCGGTGGCCGCCGGTGGCGGTGGCGGCGCTGATCCTGACCTGCTGCGGCGCCGCGCTGTACCTGCCCGCCAACAAGGCGTACCTGGTGCACGGTGTGGCCGAGGAGCGCCGGCCCGCGTTCCTGTCCGCGGGCAACGCGGCGCTCAACGCGGGGATGGCCGTGGGCCCGCTCGTCGCGGGGCCGTTCGTGCTGTCGTCCCCCGGCCCGCTGTTCCTCGTCGTGACGGCGCTGTTCGCCGTGGTGGCCGTGGGGCATGCGCGTCTGCCGGCGGTGGGGCCGGAGAAGGACCGGTCCAGCAGCGCACCGGCGTCCGGCCAGGGCCTGCTCACCGGTATCGCCGTCCTCCCCTTCGTCGCCAACGGCCTGGCGTTCTACCTCTACTTCCACTTCCAGCACTACCTCGCCGTGTACGCCGTCGAGCGGGCCTCCAGCGAGTTCTACAGCCTGGTGCTGCTGACCTGCTTCGTCCTGGTCATCGTCGTCCAGCCGCTCGCGTCGGGCGCCATCCGGCGGATGAGGTACCCCGTCGCGCTGGCGATCGGGTTCGCGGGCCTGGCCGCCGGGATGGCGGTCCTGGCAGCCGGTACGCGGACCGCCCTGCTGGCGGGCGGTGTCCTCATCACGCTCGGCGACATCGTGCTCTTCCTCAAGAACGACCTGGAGGCCCTGCGCCGCAGTCCGCGCTCGGACGCCGTGGTCTTCGGACAGCAGCGGCTCGCCGCCGGCCTGGGCGCCTGTGCCAGCGGCGTGCTGGGCGGGCAGCTCTACGGCTTCGGCGAACGCGCCGGGCACGCGGGCTGGTTCTGGCTGTTCGCCGCGGCCCAGTGCGTCCTGCTGCCGCCGCTCCTGCTCGCCCTGCGGCGCGGGCGCGGCACCGCTCCCGCCGACCTCACCCCCACCACCCCCCGCACGGACCTCACCGACCTCACGGAAGGAACACCGGTACCCGATGACGCACACGGGCGGATTCCAGGACGATGACTTCTGGACCGAGTTCTACGACTTCCTGTTCTCCGACGGGCGCCACGCCCAGGCCGAGGAGCTGCTCGACACCTCTCCCCTGCTGGCCTTCCCGGCCGGGGCCCGGGTGCTGGACCTGTGCTGCGGCCCGGGGGTGTTCACCGTTCCGCTCGCGCGCCGGGGATTCGGTGTGACGGGTGTGGACCGCAGCCCGGCGATGCTGGACCGCGCCCGGAAGCGGGCCGCCGACGCCGGAGTCTCCGCCCGGTACGTCCAGTCCGACATGCGGGAGTTCACCGAGCCCGGGGCCTTCGACGTGGTTCTCAACATGTTCACGTCCTTCGGCTATTTCGAGGACCCCGCCGACAACGCCCGTGTGCTGCGCACGATGCACGACTGCCTGGCGCCCGGCGGGACCCTGCTTCTGGACATGGCCGGAAAGGAACTGCTGGCCCGTAAGGTCACCCCGCCGAAGGTGGTGCAGCGCGGTGACGACCTGCTGGTGCAGACCGACACGGTGCTGGACGACTGGGCACGGTTGCGCAGCGACTGGGTGCTCGTGCGGGGCGACCGGGTGACGCGTACGAGCCTGGTCTGGTTCGTCTACAGCGCCGTGGAGTTGCGGCGGATGGCCGGGGAGGCGGGCTTCCAGGAGGTCGAGGTCTTCGGTGGCTTCGACGGCCGCCCGTACGACCAGGACGCCGAACGGCTGGTGCTCCGGGCGGTCCGCGCGGCGTGACCGGGGCGCCGGGCCGCACGGCCGGCCCGTCGCCCGCACACCGTAGACGGCGCGCGGAACCGTACGCGCGCCCTTTGCCCCCGGTCCGACCGACCGTAATATCACCTGGTCATCACCGCGACGGGAGACAGGAAGCCGGTGCGATTCCGGCGCGGTCCCGCCACTGTGACCGGGGAGTGACCCTTCATCAGGCAGATCGGGCCACCGCGCGCGGCGCGGGAAGGCCGGGGGGACGTCGATCCGGGAGTCAGGACACTGGCCTGTCGCGGGCCCGTTCCGAGGAGCGCGGACTCCGCAGGAGGCTCTACGTGTACGACGGCACGACCCGTCCCCCCTTTTCTTCCCCCGCCGCCCGGCGGCGCCGGTTCCGGCGCGTCGCGGCACCTGCGGTGGCCCTGGCCCTGTCCGCCGTCCTGCTGGGCGGCTGCGGCACGGCGCGGGACACCGCGGGTGACGCGGAGCCCGCGGCCACCGCGGCGAAAGGTTTCCCGGTCACCATCGACAACTGCGGCATCCGTACCACCTACCGGAAGCCGCCCTCCCGGGTCCTCACCATCCACCAGCACCCCGCCGAACTGATGCTGGCGCTGGGACTCGAGGACCGCATGATCGGCACCGCCTTCCCCGACTCGGCCGTCCTGCCGGAGCTGCGCAAGGACTACGAGGCGCTGCCGAAACTGGCGAAGAAGGAGCCGTCCTTCGAGACCGTTCTGGAAGCCGATCCGGACCTCGTCTACGGCGGGTACGCCAGCGCCTTCGCCGAGAACGAGGGCCGCTCGCGCAAGGCGTTCGCCGACGCCGGGATCAACACCTACCTCAACCGCGAGTACTGCGGGAAGAAGCAGGTGTCCATGCAGGACGCGTACGACGAGGTCCGCACCGTCGGCAGCATCTTCGGCATCCGGGAACGGGCCGACAAGCTGGCCGCCGACCTCAAGGCGCGGGTGGACCGGGCCACCGGGGCGGTCAAGGGCGCCCCCGCCGTACCGGTCTTCGTGTACGACAGCGGCGACAAGGCGGCCTTCACCGCCGGCGGCAAGAGCCTCGGCACCGAGATCATCCAGCTCGCGGGCGGCCGGAACGTGTTCGCGGACCTGGACAAGGTCTTCGGGGACGCGTCCTGGGAGCAGGTAGTCGACCGGAAGCCCGAGGTCATCGCGATCTACGACTACGCGGGGGCCGGGAGCGTCGAGCAGAAGAAGAAGTTCCTGCTGTCGCAGCCCGCGCTGGCCGACGTGCCCGCGGTCAAGAACAAGCGGTTCGTCGTCCTGCCGCTGACCGCGACCCTGGTGGGGGTGCGGCCGCCGTACGCGGTGGAGGAGCTGGCCCGCGCCCTGCACCCCGAGCGGTTCCGGTGACCGCCGCCGGGACGGCGGTCGTCCGCGAGCACCGGCACGAGACGCCGCCGCGCCGCCGGTCCTTCGCCGTCACCCTCGTCGTTCTCGGGGTGTTGCTGCTGGTCTCCGCCACGGCGGGGATGGCGATCGGGTCGGTGCACGTGCCGCCCGGCGAGGTGTGGGGCATCGTGACCCACGCGCTGGGCGCCGACCTGCCGGACCCGGGGTGGTCCCGGGCGCGCGAGACCATCGTGCTGGACGTACGGGCTCCGCGGGTGGCGCTCGGCGCGGTGACGGGCGCGGGACTCGCGGTGATCGGTACGGCCATGCAGGCACTGGTCCGCAACCCGCTGGCGGAGCCGTATCTGCTGGGTGTCTCCTCGGGGGCGTCCCTGGGCGCCGTCATGGTGATCGTCTTCGGGGTGAGCCTGTTCGGTCCGGTGTCGCTGTCGGCCGCCGCCTTCGCCGGCGCGCTGCTGACCCTGCTGCTCGTCTACACGACGGCGCGTACCGGCGGGCGCATCACCTCGGTACGGCTGGTGCTGTCGGGAGTGGCGATGGCGGCGGTCCTCACGGCGGTGATGGACATCCTGCTGCTGACCTCCGACCGGGGCAACGAGGCCCGGGCGGTCCTCGCCTGGACCCTCGGGGGCCTCGGCGGGGTGCAGTGGGGCACGTTGTGGCTGCCGGGCCTGGCGCTGCTGCTGGGCATCGCCGTCCTGCTCGTCCAGGCACGGTCGCTGAACCTGCTGCTGGCGGGCGAGGAGGCCGCCACCACGATGGGGCTGGACGTGGCCCGGTTCCGGGCCCGGATGTTCGTCCTGCTCTCGCTCGTCACCGGCGTCCTGGTGGCCGCGGCCGGACCGATCGGCTTCGTGGGCCTGATGCTGCCGCACGTGGTGCGCCTGTTCGTGGGCGGTGACCACCGCCGGGTGCTGCCCGCCGCCGCACTGGCCGGCGCGGTGTTCCTGATCTGGGCCGACATCGCGGCGCGTACCGTCGCCGCGCCCATGGAGATCCCCGTCGGTGTGCTGACCGCACTGTGCGGCGGACCGTTCTTCCTGTGGCTGATGCGCCGGGACGCCCGCCGTACCGTGCACCGAGGAGTGGCATGAGCGCGACCGAACTGACCGTCGACGGCCTCACGCTCACCGCCGGGGCACACCGTCTGGTGCGCGACGTGTCCCTGACCGCCCGGCCCGGCGAGGTGGTCGGCCTGGTCGGGCCCAACGGCAGCGGCAAGTCCAGCCTGCTGCGCGCCGTCTACCGGGTGCTGCGGCCCGACGCGGGGCAGGTCCGGGTGGACGGCACGGACGCCTGGTCGCTGCCGGTGCGGCGGCTGGCCCGCACGGTGGCCGCCGTGGTGCAGGAGTCGGCCGCCGACTTCGACCTGACCGTGCGCGAGGTCGTCGCGATGGGCCGCACACCGCACAAGCGGCTGCTGGACGGAGACAGCGCCGAGGACGCCTCACTGGTGGCGTGGGCTCTGGAGTCGGTGGACGCGGCCGGGCTGACGGACCGGTCCTTCGACCGGCTCTCCGGCGGCGAGCGCCAGCGGGTGCTCATCGCCCGTGCCCTGGCCCAGCGGCCCTCCCTGCTGGTCCTCGACGAGCCGACCAACCACCTGGACGTACGGCATCAGTTGACGGTGCTCGGCATCCTGCGCGGGCTGCCCGCCACGGCCCTGGTGGCACTGCACGATCTCAACCTCGCCGCGTACTACTGCGATCGCCTGTACGTCCTGTGCGAGGGGCAGGTCACGGCATCAGGGCCACCCGCCGAGGTGCTGACCGAGGAGCTGCTGGCCGAGGTGTACGGCGTGACGGCCGAGGTCACCGTCAGTCCGCGTACGGGTGCGCCGCAGGTGTCGTTCCTGCCCGGGGAACGCGACCGGCCGGCCGTGGCGGTGCCGGGGCCCTCCGGTTCCTGAGTGGCCGGGGCGGTGCCGGGGCAGTCGGATCGGGCGGTCGCGGGTCACTCGGGTTCCTGAGCGGCCGGGGTGGTCGCGGGTCACTCCGGTTCCTGGCCGGCCGGGGCGGTCGCGGGCGGCTCGTCCGGCCGGGGCCGCCCGCCGTCGTGTCCGGAGAGGACCACGGCCAGCAGCCCGACGATCACGGCGGCGGCAGCGGCCCGGCCCGCGGCCCGGGCCGTCCAGCGCAGCGGCGCGGCCTCCGCCTGCCGACCGGGCGCCCCCAGGCGCTCGGCCCGCCGCGCGGGACGCAGCAGCCGGAGCAGGAGCAGCACCGCGACGGGCAGTTGGAGCAGCCACAGGACGGTACGCGGCCACTCGTCGTACCAGACGTTGGTGCCGTACAGCAGCGTGTGCCAGACGCTCAGCACGTACACGACGATCACGAAGCGGTGCAGTCGGCGCCAGGCGTTCGCGCCGATGCGGTGCCGGACGTAGAAGAGCAGCCCCAGCGGGACGGCGAGATACAGGGCGCCCTGGCCGATGGGGATGGCCAGCTTGCCGGTCCCCGAGTCGTACCAGCCCGGCACGAACGTGTCGGCGAACGCCGACCACAGGCGCGCCACCCAGGCCGTCCCGCCCGCGTCGCGCACCAGTTCTGCACCGAACATCAGGGCGTGCGCGAGCATCAGCGCCATCGTCGTCAGGCTCGTGGTGCGGTGCCAGCGCTCCAGCACGGCCCGGGAAACCGGCAGCCTGCCGGGCCGGGGGCCGGACAGCAGCAACCCTAGGATGACCGTTCCCCACGACCAGAGCAGCCCCGACCAGCCGAACGCCTGGCTGAGCAGATACATCCAGTAGGTGCCGGGGTCGTTCATGAAGGGCATGACCGCGACCGTCGCGGACGCGCCGGACCGCATCCGCAGGTACAGGAAGACGAACACGGCGACGGTGACCACCACCGCGGCACCGGCGTCGGGAAGGGCCGCCTTGAGGTCGGCACGCAGCGGGACGCGGCCGGCGGTGCGTCTGTCCCGCACCGGCGCCGGCGGCGGTGGCGTACTGCCGCGGCCTGTTGTTTCGGGGTGCATGCGGGGCCCTTCGGACAGCTGTCACCAACGCGTTGTACGTGCCGTACAAGTGTGGCTGGAGAGGTGGGCGTTGTTGAGGAACTATCCAGCCAGAGCAGGCGTCATCCGGCCGGAGCAGGCGTCGCCGCCGTCCTCGCCACCCCTGCCGCCGCCGCTGCCGTCCCTGCCGTCCACGGGCCGGGCCACTCCCCCTGTGGAGGTACGGGGAAGCGGCCGGGCCGTCCTCAGGCGCCGCGCGCCGCGCTCACTGCTTGCGGGCCTGGTTGAAGCGCAGCATGTTGCCGGACGGGTCACGGAAGGCGCAGTCGCGGACGCCGTACGGCTGGTCGACCGGCTCCTGGAGCACCTCCCCGCCCGCGGCGCGGATGCGCTCGAAGGTGGCGTCGCAGTCGCCGGTCGTGAAGATGACGGCCCGCAGCAGGCCCTTGGCCAGGAGTTCCGCCATGGCCTCGCGGTCGGCGGGCGAGGCGTTCGGGTCCGCGAGAGGCGGTTCGAGGACGATGTTCACGTCGGGCTGCGACGGTGCGCCGACGGTCACCCAGCGCATCCCCTCGAAGCTGACGTCGTTGCGCACCTCCAGGCCGAGCACATCCCGGTAGAAGGCGAGCGCCTTGTCATGGTCGTCGACGGCGATGAAGCAGGTCGAAAGGCTGATATCCATACGGACAACGCTACGGGCGGGGAGCGGGCCGCGCTTCTCCGTTCCTGACCGGTCGCGTGTAGATCTTGGCGTAACAGGCGGGGATGGCGGCGCCGTCGTCGTGGCGGCGGGCCCGGTACGCGCTCGGGCTCTCGCCCACCAGCTCGGTGAACCGCGAGCTGAACGACCCCAGCGAGGTACAGCCGACCGCGAAGCAGACCTCCGTCACCGACAGGTCGCCCCGCCGCAGCAGCGCCTTGGCCCGCTCGATGCGGCGGGTCATGAGGTAGCTGTACGGCGTCTCACCGAAGGCCGCGCGGAAGCTGCGGGAGAAGTGGCCCGCCGACATGAGCGCGGTGCGCGCCAGTGCCGGGACGTCGAGCGGCTGCGCGTACTCGCGGTCCATCAGGTCACGGGCCCGGCGGAGCCGGACGAGGTCCTCCAAGGTCACGGAGCCATCATCCCACGGTGGGAGGGGGCCCGCCCGGCCGGACGAAGGATGTGCCTCTTGCGCAAAGGTCTCCGCGGCGGCCTCCGGGAGCAGCCCGGAGGGCGCACCTGGTCCCGCCCGGAACAGTGATGCGCACGCCCTCGAAGCGCGGAAGGACACAGACCGCAGAGGCACCGTGACGCGGAGTCCACAAGCCCTACAGAAGAGACATAACACCTGAACACATGTACACTTGTCGAACGAAGCCCCGCGGTTCCCCCGTCCGCGGGGCTTCGTCATGTCCGCGTGCCGTCAGGCGGTGGAAGCCGGGACGGCGTGATGCCAGAGTCCCGTCATGACTCCCGCTGATGACTCCTTCCGTTCGCCCGGTGTCACTTCCGAGACATCCGCCGAACACAACTCCCCCGCATGCGACCGCCATTCCGCCGCACGCGTCCGCGACGCCGCCGCCTTCCCCGGGCAATTCGCCCGGACCCGGCGCTTCTCCCTCGGCGTGCCGCGTCAGTTCGGCGTCTCCCCCGACGGCCGCCGTGTGCTCTTCGTCCGTACGGGCGGGGGCAGCGACTCCGTGGGCCGGCTGTGGGTGTACGAGGGCGGTGCGGAGCGGGTGCTGATCGATCCGGTGGCGCTGGGAGCCGCCCCGGCCACAGAGTCCGAAAAGACCGCAGAGACGGAAGAGGCGCAGCTACCCGAGGCCGAGCGGGCCCGGCGCGAGCGGGCACGGGAGCATTCCACCGGTGTCGTGGGGTATGCGACCGACGCGGCGGCGCGCGTGGTGGCCTGCGCGCTCTCGGGCGCACTGTGGGTGGTGTGTACGGACGAAGGCGCCCCCGTCCGCGTACGGACCGCCGGGCCGGTCGTCGACCCCCGGCCCTCTCCGGACGGGCGGCTGGTGGCGTACGTGACCGATGGATCGCTGCACGTCGTCACCCTGGAGCACGGAAAGGACCGGCAACTGGCGGCCACCGAAGGGCCGGACGTCACCTACGGCCTGCCCGAGTACGTGGCCGCCGAATCGATGGGCCGCTCGCGCGGCTACTGGTGGGCCCCGGACAGCCGTCACCTCCTGGTGGCCAGGGTGGACACGTCCGGCGTGGAACGGCGCTACATCAGCGATCCGGCGCACCCCGAACGGCCGCCGCGCGCGATGGCCTACCCCTCGGCCGGGACGGCCAACGCGGAGGTGTCGCTCCACATCGTGCCGGTGGCCGCCACCGGGGAACGGCGTGTCGAGGTGGCGTGGGACCGGGCCGCGTACGTCTACCTCGTCAGCGCCCGGTGGGACGGCCACGGGCCGCTCATCGGCGTACAGACCCGCGATCAGCGGACGCTGCGCACTCTGGCGGTCGACCCCGGCACCGGCGCGACCCGGACGCTGTACGAACGCACCGACCCCGCCTGGACCGAGATCGTGCCCGGCACCCCGGCCCGTACGGCATCGGGGGCCCTGGTCCTGCCCGAGGACACGCCCGGCACCCGCCACCTGAACGTCGGCCGCACCACCGTGACGCCACCCGGACTACAGGTGCGGGAGGTCGTCGCCGTGGAAGGCGAGCAGGTGTGGTTCACCGCCGACGAGGAGCCGACGGAGGTGCATGTGTGGCGGTGGGCCCCGGCGGACGGCCTGACCCGGTTGAGCAATGGGCCTGGGCTCTTCACGGCCGCCGCCGGGGGCGGCACGGTGGTCCTCAGCGGGCTCACACCGGAGGGACCGGTCGTCGAGGTGCGGGGCTCCGGGCCGGAGGCAGCGGTCGGGGCCGCCCGGGCTGCCGGGACCGCCGGAACCACCAGGGCCGTCAGGACCAGCGGGGCCGTCGGGGCCGTCGGGGCCGTCGGGGCCGTCGGGGCCGTCGGGACCATCGCCTCGCTCGGTGAGGAGCCGGTCGTCACCCCGCGCCCGGAGCACCTCCTCCTGGGGCGGCGGGAGGTGCGCGGTGCGCTGTATCTGCCCTCCTGGCACGAGCCCGGTACGGGCACACTGCCGGTGCTCCTCTCCCCGTACGGAGGCCCGGGCATCCAGCTCGCCGTACGGGCCCGCACCTGGTCCGCCTGTGTGGCGCAGTGGTTCGCCGAGGAGGGCTTCGCCGTACTGGTCGCGGACGGCCGCGGCACCCCCGGCCGGGGCCCGGCCTGGGAGAAGGCCGTCCACGGCGATCAGCTCACCCCCGCCCTGGAGGACCAGACCGACGCGCTGCACGCTGCCGCCGCGCGCTTCGCGGACCTGGATCTGTCACGAGTGGCGATCCGCGGCTGGTCGTTCGGCGGCTTCCTGGCCGCCGCTGCCGTCCTGCACCGTCCCGACGTGTTCCACGCGGCGGTCGCCGGTGCCCCGCCCACGGACCAGCGGCTGTACGACACCCACTGGAAGGAACGTTACCTCGGCCACCCCCAGGAGACACCGGACCACTACACCCGTTCCTCCCTGGTGGGCCACGGCCACCTGCTGCGCCGTCCGCTGCTGCTCGTCCAAGGGCTGGCGGACGACAACGTGGCCCCTGCCCACACCTTGCGCTTCTCCGCCGAACTGCTGTCCGCCGGCCGGCAGCACAGCGTGCTGCCGCTGCCCGGAGCGGGACACGCGCCCGCCGACGCGGCGGTCAACGAGAACCTGCTGCGCTTCGAACGTGATTTCCTCCGCTCGGCACTCGACAGAAGCTGAACGCGCGCGCCCGCCCGCCCGTATGGAACTTCCACAACGCCCAGGGGACGCACGCGCCACGTGACACGCACCGATCACGGCACCCGGCGGCCCCTGGGCCACCGACAGTTGGAGGCACCCCATGACTCGGCAGACATCGACAGGGCGGCGCACGGACGCGCGGACGACACGCCGTACGGTCGTCGCGGCGGCCGGCGCGGCAGGACTGGCCGCCGCGCTCGCGGCCTGTGGGAACGGCTCGGACGGGTACGGCGACAGCGCCTCGTCCGCACCGCCCGACACCTCGGGGAGCGCCGGGGGTGACGGGTCGAAGAACGGCGACACGGAGCCCGGCGGCAAGGATCCGGGGAGCGCGGGCACCGGCGCCGCCGGGGGCGTGCTGGCCAGGACCGCGGACATCCCCGAGGGCGGCGGCAAGGTCTTCAAGGACCGCAAGGTCGTGGTGACCCAGCCCGCCAAGGGCGAGTTCAAGGCGTTCTCGGCGGTCTGCCGGCATCAGGGGTGCCTGGTGAACGAGGTGGCGGACGGCACGATCAACTGTCCCTGCCACGGCAGCACCTACGCCATCGACGACGGCAGCGTACGCAAGGGGCCCGCCACTCAGGGGCTCGTCGCGGCGAAGGTGAGTGTGGAAGGCGACTCGATCAAGCTGGGGTGACCGGGTGGTCCGGGGGCGGTGGTCGGGCTTGGCGGCGGGCCCGGTGGCGGGTCCGGCGGTACGTCCGCAGTGGGTCCGCCGGTCGGCTCGGTGGCGGGCCCGGTGGCCGCGCCCGTCAGGCGGTCACTCGGCCACGGTCCGGGGGCCGGGCGTCCGAGAGCCGGGGGTTCGGGGGCCGGGCGTTCGGGGGCCGGGCGTCCGGCTCCGTGTCCCGCTCCAGCAGGCGAGCAGGTCACCGGTGGTGGTGACGGTGGCGACGAGAGCGAGGGTGTGCCGGACCATCGCCGCGGTGTAGTCGGCCGGCACGCCGGCGATGGCGTCGGCGGGCACCACCGCCGTGTACCCGAGGTTGACCGCGTCGAAGACGGCGTTCGGGATCGCCACGTTCGCCGACACCCCGACGATGACGAGGGTGCGGCACCCGAGATTGCGCAGCAGCGGGTCCACGTCCGTACCGGCGAGTGGCGACAGCCCGTGCAGCCTGCGGACGATCAGGTCGTCCTCGGAGACGGGCACCGGCTCGGCGACCCGTACCGCGGTCGTCCCGACGACCTGCTGTACGGGCAGCCGCTCGGCTGCGGCGAACAGGCGCGCGTTGCGGTTGGCGCCCCGGCCGTCCGGGCGGCGCTCGGCGACGGCGTGCAGCACCTGTACGCCGACGTCGTGCGCGGCCCCGACCAGCCGCGCCACCCGGACGAGGGCCCCGGACGCGCGGGCCGCCTCGGCCAGTTCCGGCAGCGCGCCGTCCGGCCCGACGACGCCGCGCTGGCACTCGACGGTGAGCAGGGCCGTCGTCGCCGGATCGGTCTCTGCCAGGAGGCGGGCACCCGATGCCATCGTCTCGTCCCTTCCCGGGGGGCGGTCTTCGCAAGGCGGTCGTAAGGCGGTCGTCGCAAGCCGAAGCCGTGCCGTCGTACCGCGGCGGCGCGGGGCCGGCACGGCGCCTCGCCGAGCCGCGCGAGCGTAGCCGCCATTGCGCCGGCACGGAAGAGGCCGGATGATTCCTGGCACCTGATTCTGACACCCAGTCAGCCGTACGGCGGAGGTGGACGACGGATGACCGGCACACAGCGGCGTGGACGCCGCATCATGATGACGCCGCACGAACGGGACACCTTCCTGACGGAGCAGCGCACGTGCCGGGTGGCCACCGTGGGCGCGGACGGCACGCCGCACGTCGGTGCCCTCTGGTTCGCCTGGGACGGCACGGCCCTCTGGCTGTACTCGATCACCCGCAGCAAGCGCTGGGCCCAGCTGCGCGAAAATCCGCGGATCGCGGTGGTCGTCGACGACGGGCACGACTACGGGGAGCTGCGCGGGGTGGAGCTGACCGGTAGCGCGGCTTTCGTCGGCGAAGTACCGCGAACGGGTGATGCCTGCGCGGAACTGGACGTGCCGGAGCGGTTGTTCTCCGCCAAGTACTTCGGCGGACTCGGCCTGGAACGGATGCCGCACGACGGCCGGCACGCCTGGCTGCGGCTGGTCCCGGAAGCCGTCGTGTCCTGGGACTTCCGCAAGATGCCGGGGTGAGCGGACCGCGCCGGACGCCCGCCGCGCCCCGGTGCACCCTGGTACGGCGGCCCGGTCGCACTCCCACGCGGCGCCGCCCGATCGCGTTGTCGGTGGTCTCTGACACAGTGGTGTGGTCGGCCCGTTCCAGCAGGTCCGGGGCGGCACCGACGTGCGACGAACAGAACGAGGGAGACCTGGTGAACGTGCTCTTTCCGGCGCTGAGCGACGCGTCGCCGCAGCCCGCGCTGCGCTTCGGCGAGCGGGCGCTCAGTTACCGCCAGTTGGCCGCGGTCGCGGGCCGGCTCGCCGAGCGCCTCGACGGCGAGATCCGGGTGGCCGTCTGGGCCACGCCCACCCTGGAGACCGCGGTCGCGGTGGTGGCCGCGCTGCTCGCCGGGGTGCCCGCGGTGCCCGTCAACCCGAAGATCGGGGAGAGCGAGCTGGCGCACATCGTGTCGGACAGCGGGCCGACGCTCGTCCTGGCCGAGCCGGACGCCGAGCTCCCCGGTGCGCTGGCCGCCCTGCCCCGCCTCGACGTCGTCCCCACCACCGACGACGAGGAGGTTCCGCCCCTCCCGTACGAGCCGGGCGCCGAGTCCGCCGCTCTCGTCGTCTACACCTCCGGCACGACGGGCCCGCCCAAGGGCGTCGTGCTCCCCCGCCGGGCGCTCGCGCACACGCTGGACGCGCTGGCGGAGGTGTGGCAGTGGACCGCCGACGACGTCCTCGTGCACGGTCTGCCGCTGTTCCACGTGCACGGCCTCGTGCTGGGCGTCCTCGGGCCGCTGCGGCGCGGCGGCAGCGTGCACCACCTGGGCCGGTTCAGCACCGAGGGCGTCGTCCGGGAGCTGACCGCTGACGGCACGATGCTGTTCGGCGTACCGACGATGTACCACCGCCTGGCCGTCGAAGCGGGCGAGAACCCCGCGCTCGCCAAGGCCCTGGGCCGGGCCCGCCTCCTGGTGTCCGGCTCGGCGGCACTGCCGCGCGCCGACCACGAGCGGCTCGCCGCGGCCGCCGGGTGCCGGGTCATCGAGCGGTACGGCATGACCGAGACGCTGATGAACACGAGCGTGCGGGCCGACGGCGAGCCCGCGCCCGGCAGCGTCGGCGTACCGCTGCCCGGTGTGTACGTCCGGCTCGTCGACGAGTCCGGCCGGGCCGTCGAGGCGAGCGACGGCGAGACGGTCGGCGAGATCCAGGTCCGCGGCCCCAACCTGTTCGTCGAGTACCTCAACCGCCCGGACGCCACGGCCGCGGCCTTCGACGGCGGCTGGTTCCGTACCGGCGACATGGCCACCCGCGACGCGGCGGGGAACTACCGCATCGTGGGCCGCAAGGCCACCGACCTCATCAAGAGCGGCGGCTACAAGATCGGCGCGGGCGAGATCGAGAACGCCCTGCTGGAGCACCCGGGCGTCGGCGAGGCCGCCGTGACGGGCGAGCCGGACGAGGACCTGGGCGAGCGCATCGTCGCCTGGATCGTGCCGGCGCCGGCGGCCGAGGGCGCCGCCGTACCGTCCGACACCGAGCTGATCGACCACGTGGCCCGGCAGCTTGCACCCCACAAGCGCCCGCGCGTGGTCCGTTTCCTCGAAGCCCTGCCCCGCAACGACATGGGCAAGGTACTGAAACGGGACCTCCGTGCGTAGCGAGGAGCCGGGGAGCGGTTCCGGCGACGCGGGTGGCGCTTCGGTCGGCAGCGGGGACACGCGCGGGCGGCCCGTACCCGCCGGTCCGTCGCCGCGCTGGTCCGCACGCGAGGCGATCGCCGTGGTGACGGCCGACTTCGCGGAGTTTCCCGCACCGGAGGCGGAGCCGCAGCCGGGCTCGGGTTCGGACTCGGGTTCGGGCGCCGGTGGCGCCGCCGGGACGTCGGACGGTCCGGCGGCAGTCGTGCCCTACGACGACGGGCCGCTCGACTGGGACGGTTACGGCTCCGCGCGGCAGCGGGCGCGGGAACGGACCGGTGAGAGCGAGTCCGTGGTCTGCGGCACCGCCCGAGTCGCCGGTGTGGAGACCGTCCTGGTCTCCTTCGAGTTCGGCTTCCTCGGCGGGTCCCTCGGGGAGCGTACGGGTGATCGGCTGGTGGCCGCCTGGGACCGCGCCCGCGAGCTGCGCCTGCCGGTCGTGACGCTGATCGCCACGGGCGGCAGCCGGATGCAGGAGGGTATGCGGGCCCTGACTCAGCTCCAGCGGGTGGCCGGCCGGTCCGCGCTGAACCGGGCGGCGGGCCTCCCCCAGATCGCCGTCCTCCGCGATCCGACGACCGGCGGCGGCTGGGCGACGCTCGGCGCGGGCGCGGACGTCGTGCTCGCGCTGCCGGGCGCGCAGGTCGGCTTCGCGGGCTCACGCGTGCGCCCGGCGGACGCCGACCCGTATGCGTACAGCGCCGAGGGCGAGGTGGCGGCCGGACAGGCCGACGCGGTCGTCCCGCCGGACGAAGTGCGCGCGGCCCTCGGCCGCTGGCTGCGGCTGCTGTCGCCAGGATGCGACGGGGCATCGGCGGCGGGTGCGGCGCCGGACGCGGCGCCGCACCTGACGGCGAACGTGACGCCGGGCGCCACGCCGGACACGACAGCGGACGTGACGGCGGGCACCGCGCCGGACGTGACGGCGGGCACGTCAGCGGACCAGGACGTGGCCGCCGGAGCAGCCCCGGCCGGAGCGGCCCCTACCGGACCAACCCCGACCGAGTCGGTTCCCGCCGGACCGGCCCCCGCCGCCACGGCCCCGGCCCAAGCGGCCCCCGCCGAAACGGCCCCCGCCACCGCAGACCCAGCCGGAGTCGCCCCCTCCGTAGCTTCCCCCACCACAGCGGCCGCCCCGCCCCCGTACGCACTCGGCACCGCCGGGCTCCCCGGGTCCGGATGGGAGGCGGTGCGTTCGGCCCGCGATGTGCGGCGCCCGCGTGCCGTGGCGTATCTGGAGGCGTACTTCGACTGGCGCGAGGAGATCAGCGGCGACCGCTGCGGCGGCACCGACCCGGGCATACGCTGCGGATTCGGCCGACGCGACGGGCGCACGATCGCGTTCGCCGCCCAGTGCGGCACGGCCGTGCGCCCTGCGGGATTCCGTACGGCCGCCCGGCTGATCCGGCTGGCGGACCGGCTCGGCATACCGGTGCTCACCCTCATCGACACCCCGGGCGCGGCCAACGACGCGGCTGCGGAGCGGGCCGGCGCGGGCGCCGCCATCGCGGACGTCTTCACCGCGCTGGCCTCGGTCCGTACGCCCGTCACCTCGCTGCTGATCGGGGAAGGCGGATCCGGCGGGGCGCTGGCGCTGGCCGCACCGGGCCGGCTGTGGGCGACGCCGGACAGCTACTTCTCCGTCATCGCCCCGGAAGCCGCCGCCGCCATCCTCAAGCGCGACGCGGACGCGGTACGCGGCACGGCCGACCAACTCCGGATACGTCCCCAGGACTTGCTTGACCTGGGATTGATCCAGGGTATCGTCCCGCCTCCCCCATCCCGGTGACGCGACGGCGGCCCTTGCATCGCCCTGCCCGCATGGAGGCCCCGGGGCGTCCGACCGCCGGATGCGGACTCGGCGGACGCGGGGGATGTCGTCGGCGTCCTGGAGGTCGGCGACCTCGGCGTGCGCGGCCTCGATCGCCTCGGGGTACGCCTCTTTCTTCTCGTGTTCGGCGAGCGCGCGGTAGATGCTGGCGACGCCGGGTGTCTGGCCCTCGCGCTTGCCGGTGGGGATGATCAGGTCGGGCTGGATCTGCTCGACGGACTCGCCGTTCGCCCGGCGCCGCAGCACGGCGTGCGGCATGTCCTCGGTGATGACGGGTGGCCGACCGCCGTGCGTGCCCTTGCGGGCCGCCGCGTCGAGCCCTTCGAGGGTCGACGCCGCTACCCCGCCTCTACCGGGCCGCTCCCGAACCTTCAGCGCCCTTCGATCTCCTCGCCCGCCGCGCGCAACGCGGCGACCGCGGCACGGATGGACGGCCTCCGGTCGGCGTCGGCACGCCAGATCGCGTAGACGTGCCGCCGCATCGTGTGGCGTACGGGCACCACGCGCACACCATCCGGCACCGGCCCCCGCCCCAGCCGGGGCGCCACCGCGACCCCCAGCCCGGCTCCGATCAGCGCCAGTTGGGTGTGGTGCTCCTCCACCATGTGCGCGATGCGCGGCTCGATCCCCTGGCCGCGCAGGGTGAACATCAGCCAGTCGTGGCAGAACTCGCCCTGCGGCCAGGAGACCCACTCGTCATCGGCCAGCTCCGCCAGTTCGACCGAGTCGCGGTGCGCCAGCGGGTGGTCGGCCGGCATGGCGACATCGGCCGGGTCGTTCAGGATCGGCACCTTCGCCAGGCCTTCGGGCAGCGAGAGCGGCCGATTGTGCCAGTCCAGCACGACACCCAGGTCGATGTCGCCGCGCACCACGCACCGCACCGAGGCTTCCGGCTCCATCTCCCGCAGCAACGGGCGGAGTTGGGGGTGCGCGGTACGGAGCCCGGCCAGCGCGGCGGGAAACAGTCCACGTGCCGCGGTAGGGAAGGCGCCGAGCCGCAGCTCACCGACGGCCTGACCGCGGTGCGCCTCCAGCTCCGCCTGGGCCAGCTCGACCTGCGAGAGGATCCGTACGGCATGGTCGGCCAGCAGCCGGCCGGCGTCGGTCAGCCGCACGCCGCGGCCGTTCTTGGCCAGGAGCTGCTGGCCCGTCTCCCGCTCCAGCTTGGCGAGCTGCTGGGAGACGGCGGAGGTGGTCACATGCAGCCCGTCCGCCGCCGCACTCACCGAGCCGTGCCGGGCCACCGCACTCAGCGTCCGCAAGCGATCAAGGTTCAACATCTAAGCAATGCTAAGCGATACACCCCACGAAAACTCGCTTGTGCTACAAGATCACCGAGCCGCATCGTAGCCCCATGAGCACCGCCGCCGCCCGTTCCGGAGCCCACCCAGCCGAGACGAACCCCACCGCTCCCGGACCCACCGAAACGCCCCCACCCTCACTCCCGCCCCGCTCCACCACCTCAGGTCACTCCGCCGCGCCCCGGGGTGGGGCACGCCGCACCCTCGACTGGCGCCTGCGGTTCGGCATCCTGAGCCTGGTCTGGGGATTCAGCTTCCTGTTCATCAAGGTCGGCACACAGGGGTACGCACCTCTGCACGTCACCTTCGGCCGACTGGCGTTCGGTTCGGCGGTGCTCGTCGCCGTACTGGTCGCCAAGCGGGAGCGGCTGCCCGGCTCCGCGCGGACGTGGGGTCATCTGACGGTCGCCGCCTTCTTCCTCAACGCCCTCCCCTTCTCCCTCTTCGCCTACGCCGAGTTGACCATCCCCTCCACCCTGGCGGGCATCTGCAACGCCAGCTCCCCGCTGTGGGGTATGGCTCTCTCCCTGGTCGCCCTCTCCGAGGACCGGCCCACCCGCCGTCGCGTCGCGGGGCTCGGCCTCGGTTTCCTGGGCGTACTGACCGTGCTCGGTGCCTGGCAGGGGTTCTCCGGAACGGATCCGACGGGCACCGCGATGGCTCTGGGAGCATCGCTGAGCTACCCCATCGGCTGGATCTACGTCCGGCGCACCCTGGCCGGCACCAAGGTCTCCAACGTCGCGCTCTCCGGCACCCAGATGCTCCTCGCCACGGCCCAGGCCGGCCTGGTGGCCGCGCTCTTCACCTCGGCCCCGGCCGCCTACCCTGTCGTCCCCCTCCTCGCCGTCGTCGCGCTCGGCGCCCTGGGCACCGGGGTCGCCTTCCTGCTGCAGTACGGGCTGGTGGCGGAGGTGGGACCCACCACCGCTCAGATGGTCACCTACTTCGTCCCCGTAATCGCCACCGCGGCCGGCGTCGCCCTGCTCGGCGAGCAGCTCAGCTGGAACACTCCCGTCGGCGCGCTGATCATTCTGGCAGGTGCCGCGCTGACCCGGAGCCGCACCCGCCGCACCACTTAGCGAGGGCCCGACCCGGCGGCGTGTTCGGTCATCTCGGCCGTCAGCGCCCACCGTTCGTGGTCGCGCCACGCGCCGTCCACGTACTGGAAGCGCGGGGAGCAGCCCTCCAGCCGGAAGCCCAGCCGCTCGACGAGCCGGGCGGAGGGGGCGTTGCCGGGCTGGATGTTGGCTTCCAGCCGGTGCAGGCCCAGCTCGGTGAAGGCGTACCGGATGACGAGGCGGACCCCCTCGGTCATATAGCCGTGCCCGGTGGTGGACGCGTAGGCGACGTAACCGAGGGCTCCGCTCTGGATGCCGCCCCGCACGATGTTGTTGATGTTGACGCCGCCGACGATCGCACCGCTCTCCCGGAGGCACACCACGAAGCCCTCATGGGCCGGCTGGTCGAACTTGGCGACGTACGCGCGGAACGCCTCCTCCGTGGTGTCCCGCGCGGGGACCCACGGGTGGTGCAGCGCGGCGCTCTCGCGGTCGAGGACCGCGATCTCCGCACGGTCCTGGACGGAGATCCGCCGGACAGCCACCCGCGGACCACAAACAAGGAAGCTCTGATCAGGCATCGTGCGATCGTAACCAGCACCGTTCCCCCTCATACAGCCAGTCGGCCAGTCAGCCGATCGGCGCAGCAACCAGTCGCCCAGTCAGTCAGCCGGCAAGTCAGTCAGCCGGCAAGTCAGTCAGCCGGCCCGCGGGCACCTGCCAGGATGCGGTGTCCCGCCGGCCGGCCCTCGTGGCTCCCCTCGGCCGCGGCACCCACGCTCCCGCGCCCGCTTCAGTCGTAACGGCGCGCCTCCTTCCGTTCGACGGCGGAAGCGACGACGTCCGCCAGGCTCAGCAGTTCCTCCTCCGTGAGGCCCGCGATGGTGACGCGTATGCCGGGCGGTGAGTCCATACGGAAGCGCGCCCCGGGCGCGACGGCCCAGCCCGCGTGCAACAGCCGGGCGACCACGCCGGTTTCGTCGGGCACCGGGATCCATACGTTCATCCCACTGCGCCCCCGCGCCCGGATGCCGCGGGCCGCCAAGGCGTCGATCAACGTGGTCCGGCGTCGGCCGTACGCGTCCGCGACGGCCTTCGGGTCGACCGCTCCCGTACGCCACAGGTGCACCACCGCGTCCTGCAAGAGGTGGCTCACCCAGCCGGGCCCGATCCGCTGGCGCCCGCGCACCCGGTCCACCGTCACGGCATCCCCGGTCAGCACGGCGAGCCGCAGGTCGGGGCCGTACGCCTTGGCCGTGGAGCGGACCAGCGCCCAGTGGTCCGTGGCGCCTGCGAGCGGATGCAGCGGGAGGTCGACGATGTCGTGGCCGTGATCGTCCTCCACCAGCAGCACGTCCCGATGGTCCGCCAGCACCTCGCGCAACTCCCGGGACCGGGCGGCACTGAGCACGGCACCCGTCGGATTCTGCGCCCGGTCCGTGACGACCAGGGCCCTGGCGCCGTCGCGCACCGCCCGGCCGACCTGCTCGGGCAGCGGCCCTTCGTCGTCCACCGCGACCGGAACGGCCCGCAGCCCGAGGCCGGGGATCAGGTCCAGCAGGCTCCCCCAGCCCGGGTCCTCGACCGCGACCGTGTCACCAGGACGCAGATGCACACCGAGCACCCGCTCCATCGCGTCCAGCGCCCCGGAGGTGACGGCGATCGACCCGCCCGGCACCCCGTCCGCCTCGAAGGCGGCGCGGGCCATCCGCTCCAGCTCCGTGCCGACGGCGGGGGCCCCGTACAGCGTGGGGCGCTCCGCACTGCGGGCGGCGGCCGCGGCCAGTGCCTGCCCGAGAGCGGGCAGCAGCGCGGGGTCGGGATTCCCGGCGGCCGCGTCGCGCACACCGGGCGGCACGGGCCCCAGCGCCGCCTCGCGGACCGTACTGACCGGCCGCGGGCGCACCCGGCTGCCGCGGCGGCCCGCGGTCTCGATCACTCCGCGGTCCCGCAGTGTCCGGTACGCGGACGCCACCGTGTTGGGATTGACCTCCAGATAGACAGCCAACTCCCGCATGGGGGGCAGGACTTCACCCGGTTGGAGCTCGCCCGCACCGACGGCTCGCTCGACACTGGCGGCAATTTCCGATGCGCGCCGCCCTTCGATCCGATACTCTCCTAGCACAAAACACATTATGCACTAGTGCAATGGAGTCCGCAATGCCCCAGGCGCCCAAGGAGCTGTCCTTCACCCGGACGGAGCGCACCGTGCCGACCCGTGCCCGCGAGCGCGCCACCTACGACCACGAGACCGTGCACGCCATCCTCGACGCCGGCTACCTGTGCCACCTCGGTTTCGTCCGCGACGGCGCCCCCGTCGTCCTGCCCACGCTCTACGGCCGGGTCGGCCAGCGCCTCTACCTGCACGGCTCGACCGGTTCCCGTCCGCTCCGCATGGCCGGCGAGACAGACGGCCCCGGCCTGCCCGTGTGCGTCACCGTCACCCACGTCGACGGCCTGGTGCTGGCCAAGTCCGCCTTCCACCACTCGATCAACTACCGCAGCGTCGTCGTGCACGGCATCGCCCACCAGGTCACCGAGCACGACGAGAAGACCGCCGCGCTCGACGCACTGGTCGACCAGGTCGTGCCCGGCCGGGCCGCCGACTCCCGGCCGGCCAACGCCAAGGAGCTGGCCGCCACCGCCGTCATCCGCCTCGACCTGGACGAGGTCTCCGCCAAGATCCGCACCGGCGGCCCCAACGACGAGCCCGCCGACCTGCCACTCCCCCACTGGAGCGGCGTTCTGCCGGTCGCCCCCCGGTACGGGGCCCCCGTCCCGGCCGACGACCTCGACCCGGGCATCCCCGAGCCCGCCTACCTCTCGGCCCGCTGAAGGAGGAGCGCATGCTGATCCACCCCTGGGACGCGCCCACCGACGACGCCGAGTGGCAGGACTGGCTGGCCGGCCACGACTTCGGCCAGCTCGCCGTCAACGGACCGCCCGGCTCCCCGCCCCTCGTCCAGCCCCTGCACTTCGCCTACGACCCGGCCCGCCGCGAGGCCGTCACCCACCTGGCCCGCCCCAACCCGATATGGCGGGCGCTGGAGACCGCCCCGGCCGTCCTGCTCAGTGTCGTGGACGACTACGTGTTCATACCGGGGCCGTGGCAGGCCGCCGAGGAGGACCCGCCGGAGCACGGCGTCCCCACCAGCTTCTACGCCGCCGTCCAGCTCACCTGCACGGCGCACGTCGTCGACGACCCGCAGGAGAAGGCCGCGCTGCTGGCTCGGCAGCTGGGGCACTTCCAGCCCGAGGGCGGCTCGGCGCCGGTCACCGCGGACGGCCCGCCGTACGGACGCCAGTTGCCCGGCATCCGGGGGCTACGGCTGGAAGTCACGGACGTACGGGCCAAGTTCAAGTACGCGGGCAAACGGAGCGAGACCGTGCAGCGGCGCATCACGGAGCGCCTGGCCGAACGGGCCGCGCCCCGTGACGCCCAGGCCCGCACCCACCAGCTACGGCGGCTGGCGGCCGACCGCAACTGACAGTCCGGCGGCCCACCACGGCTGACGTCCTGTGCCCGACACCTGGCCGGGTGTCCGGGGGCGGGCGGCGGCGGGCGACCGATGGCGGAGGCCGTGGGCCGGGCCGCCCCGAGCCGGCCCGGCCCATCTGAGCCGATCAGCGCACCATCGCCGTCCCCGCCCTGCCCGTACGGGCCGCCACCGCTCCCCGCGCCTCGGCCGCGGCCAGTCCCGCGACGGCCGCGAGCAGCACGCACGTACCGACGGCCGTGCCCGCCGTCAGTTCCTCACCCAGGAAGAGCACCGCGATCCCCGCCGCGGACACCGGTTCGACCAGCGAGATCACCGACGCCGTGGCCGCCCGCACGGCCGCCAGGCCCGCGAAGTACAGGCCGTAGCCGAGGGCCGTCGGTACGGCGGCGATGTAGCCCATGAGCCAGAGGCTGCGGCCCAGTTCGTGCGCCTGCGGCCACAGTCCTTCGGCCGCGGCGAACGGCAGCAGGCATCCTGCTCCGACGGCGAAGGCGCTGATCGTGGAACCGTACGGATCGGCGGCGTCACCGGCCTGCCCCAGACGGCGGGCCGTCAGCGTCAGCACGGCGCAGCCCGCGGCGGACAGCAGCGCCAGGGCAACCCCGGAGGGCCGTACCGTACCGGAAGCGCCTCCTGCGAGAACCAGTACGGCCAGTCCGGACAGCGCGCCCAGGACCGCCAGGACCCCTCCGGCACCGAGCCGTTCGCCCATGGTCAGCCGCGCGCCGAGCGCGATGAGGACGGGCCCTGCTCCCATGGTCACCACGGTGCCGACGGCCAGTCCCGTGCTCTCCACCGCCGCGAAGTACGCGGCCTGGAAGACCGCCAGCGCGATCCCGGTGGCGGCCGTCCGTACGAGGCGGCGCCGCAGCGGCTCCTTCGGACGCACGACGGAATCGGGCACGCGCACCACCCGGCGGCGCAGGACCGCCCGTACGGCCGACAGCAGGAGAAGGCCACCGACGGTGCGCCAGAAAGTGAGGGCGAGAGGGCCGAGGCCGCTACTGCCGTAGAGGAGGGAGGCGGCCGCGCCCGCTGTGCCCCAGGCGGTCGCGGCGACGGTCACGTACAACAGGCCCCGGCCCACGGGCAGGGCAGGGGAAGAGACACCATGCATGGCTGTGCTTCTCCGGGAGGTCCGGGACGGCGCCGAGCGCCGTGGAATGGTCGCGTGGTCCCGTGTACGGGCAGCGGCGACCGGCCCGGGGCGGGGCACGTCCTTCGGGTCGCGCCGGGCCCGGGGCGGGTTCTCGCTCGGAGACCGCCGCCCGCGCTACGCGGCGGGAGGGGGCAGCACAGTCCTTCGCATGATCGGCACCTTAGGAGGTGCGCCGGCCGGCCGACAAGCCCCGGCCGCCTCCGAAGCCCGAGGTGCCGCCCTCGACGGCCGCATCCGCGTCGGCCCCACCCGGTGCTTCCCCGCCGGATGGGGTCTCGCCCGACGCGATCCGGCATGGTGCGTCCCCACTCGTCGGGGCTCCGCCCGCCCGTACAGGCGCCGCGCCTCCCCCGCCCCTCGCGTCCGTCCGACCCGCCTTCGGGGTCGCCGACTGCGCGACGAACGCACCGGCCAGGACGACCAGTCCACCCACCACCTGCGGCGCGGTGAGGTGCTCGCCGAGCAGCACCCACGCCAGTACGGTCGCGATCACCGCCTCCAGACACGCCACCACCCCCGCCACCTGCGGGGACAGCCTGCGCACCGACAGGACACCGGTGACGTACGCCAGCACGGTGGCCACCAGCACGATCCACACGAGCAGCAGTGCGGCGGGCACCCGGGCCCCGTCCAGATAGGCGCTGCCGCCGAGCACCGGCCAGTCCATCTCCCAGGGGCGCGCGACCACGGTCAGCACGGCCGCGCCGATCAGCAGCCCGTACGCGATCACGCCCAGCGGGTCCGCCGCGTCCGCGCCGTCGCTCCCGTGATCGGAGAGTACGAAGTAACCGACCTGGCAGCAGGCGGCGCCGAGCGCCAGCGCGAGTCCGACCGGGTCGAGACGGAGACCGGACCACACCTCCACCACACAGGCCAGCCCGCCGACCGCCAGGACGACACCGACCGCCGCGGCCCGCGTGACCGGCTTCCGCTGGACGAAGCGCACCCAGCCGAGCACCAGCGCGGGTGCGAGGTACTCGATGAGCAGCGCGACCCCCACCGGGATGCGCGAGAGCGCCGCGAAGTAGCACGCCTGGACACCGGCGACGGCGAGCAGACCGAAGCCCAGGAGGAGGGCGGGGCGGCGCAGCGCCAGCCGCCGGTGGCGCCAGGCGACGGGCAGCATGACGAGGGCGGCGCCCGCGACCCGCAGCCAGGTGACGTGCAGGGGGTCGAGGCCGGCCGTGATCAGGGGTTTGGCGGCCACACCCGAACCGCCGAAGGCGAACGCGGAGATCAGCGCCAGAGTGAGCCCGGCGCCCCGGCTCCGGCCGGTCGGGCCGCCGCGGTCCGGACGTTCCGCGCCCCGGGCCCCCCTCGGCCCTCCCGGAGTCCGCGAAGCCCCCGGCTCCCCTGCCTTCCCCGGCTTTCCCGGGTTCCCGCCGGCCCCCAGGGCCGCTCCACTCCCCGTAGACGCGCGCATCGGCACATCATGACAGGAGCCGTCAGCAGCGTCACCCCCGTTACGCCTGTCATTCCTGGCCGGAGCGCTCCCCGTCCAGCCGGGCAGCCAGCCGTTCCGTGTCGACCGAGGCCCGGCGCAGCACCTCGACCGCACGCGACTCCGGGTCGTCCACGAGGGCCGCGAGCAGGTCGAGGCAGGCGGCATGGGTCGCGTACCGGGCGTGCGCGCGGTCGAGTGCGCCGTCCAGGGCGGCGGCCGCGGCGGGCGACCAGCCCGGTACGGCTCCGTCGGTCACCATCGGCACCGCGCCGGAATCCTCGACGGTGCCGTGCCACTGGAGGCCGTACCCGATGCTGCGCTGGACGAGATAGCCGAGCAGCCGGGCGACCTGCGCCCCGCCGTCGAACGTCGCCCGCACCGACGGGTCCGACTCCAGAAGTCCGTGCAGCAGGTGGGCCGTGTCCACCTGCCGGTCACCGTCCCGCGTGGCACGCCTGCGGGCAGCGGAGACCACCGACGCGAGCTCCACGGTGAGCCGCGTTTCGAGGTCCTCGCGGGGCGAGCTCCCTCCACTGTTGTACGCAGTACGGTTTTGCACAGTCCCCACCCCACCAGCCGCTGGCGCCCGGAACATCCCCGGCGGGAAGCATTTGCGCATCCGCCCACGGTTGGGCACGCCTTTCCGGAATCTCATCCTTGCGAAGGAGAGACGACGCGCTATCCCCGAGACCGAGTGGGACGCACACCACCACCGCAAACCGCCGGGCGAACACCGGTCCTACCCCACTCCGGCCCCCGCACCCGCCCCCCGTAACCCCGCCCGGACGCAAAAGGGGCCGTGCCCCGGTCCCCCGGTCACGGCCCCTGCCGAACTCACCCGTCATCGTCGCGCCTCAACTCCACGCGTGCGACGGCGAGCGCCTCACTCGTCCTCGGCGAGGATCAGGTACAGCTCCTTGCGGGCCTTGTTGACCACCGAGATGGCCTTCTCCCGCTGCTCGGGTGTGCCGGTGGCCCACACCTGCCGGAACGCCTCGACCAGGCCGCCACCCGCCTTGCGGATCTCGTTCATGGCTTCCCAGTCGACGCCTCGGCCGGCCTCCTCCCAGGGAGCGTCGGCGACGTTCTCCACCTCCGCGCGTCCGGCCTCGGTCAGCGAGAAGAGCTTCTTGCCGCCCTCGCTCGCGCTGCTGATCAGCCCCTCGTCCTCCAGGAGCTGGAGGGTGGGGTACACCGAGCCGGGGCTCGGCTTCCAGGCTCCGCCACTGCGCTCGGCGATCTCCTGGATCATCTCGTAACCGTGCATCGGCCGGTCCTTCAGCAGGGCCAGGATCGAGGCGCGTACGTCACCGCGCCGCGCCCGGCCACGCGGCCCGCCGCGGCCCCGACCACCGAACGACGGCCCACCGAAAGGCGGCCCGAACGGCCCGAACGCAGCTCGCCGCTCCTCGAACCGCCCCTCGTAGTCTCCGCGGCCACCGCGTCGACCGTGTCCGTGGTGCTCGTGTCCATGGGAACGCATAAGGCGCTCCTTCCTTCTCGTGGTTGCATCTTTGACCAATCGCGACATCACTTTGATCGTTCGCGATGCTTCAACGATATATCGGAACTGTTCGGATGGCAACGCCCGAGCTCAGCGAGTCTCTGACCTGCGTCAGTGGGTGTTGATCGATTGTCGGCGAAGGGCGATCAATTGACCTCTGTGCCAATTAGGGATGACTGCCTGCGGGGTTTGTGACAGTGGAGGACGACCGCAGACGGCGACGATCATTCTGCTCGACGGGTCTGTAGTGTGCGGCGATGACACGAAGCGAACGGCTCGCGGAGCAGTTGGACTGGTACTGGCGCAAGAACCTGCGGCCACGGCTGGACGGTCTTACCGACGAGGAGTACTTCTGGGAGCCGGTGCGCGGCTGCTGGAGCATCCGCCCACGTGGCACGTCGGCCGTGCCGATGTCGGAAGGCTCGGGGGAATGGACGACGGACTCCGCGTCCCCTGCCCCGGTGCCAGCGCCGGTGACCACGATTGCCTGGCGGCTGGCGCACATCATCGTCTCGTGCCTGGGCTATCGGGTCGGCTGGTACTTCGGCGGTCAGGACGTCGTCTCCCAGACATTCACCTACGCGGGGACCGCCGACGAGGCGCTGAAACAGCTCGATGAGATGTATGGGAGATGGAACACGGGGGTCCGCAAGCTCTCGGACGCCGACCTGGACGATCCGCCCACGGTGGGTCCCGAGCGGTTTCCCATGGAGAACAGGGTCCTGCACGTCAACAGGGAGCTGATCCATCACGGCGCCGGGATTTCCCTGTTGCGCGACCTCTACCGCCGGCAGGACAAAGCCGTACCGCACCGGACCACACCGACAGGTGCCCCCACCACGTCCCCCGCGTGCCTGTATACCGAATGATCAACCTGTGGTGGCACCAACTAGCGTTGATCATCCTTCGGTGGCAATCGATCAGCGATCACTGGCACAGGTCAGTCTCGTACAAGCCGTCACCCGACCGAAAGGTTCGACGGCGACCCGAGGCGTTCAGACTTGCTTGTCAGCGAACCTGGTCGCTCTTCGGCCCGGTGCCGTTGTTCCTGGTCGGAGTTCCGTCCGGGGCGAAGGAGTGGTGGAAGGTGAAGGCGTGCGGCGCGGGGTCGTGGTCGTGGAGGTACTCCAGCCTGGAAACCCCGTCCTGCCAGGTGGGTACCGCGCCTTCGGAGACCCACCAGAACACGTGATTCGGGTGTCCTGTCCTCTCGAACCAGTCGTAGCGCCTGTTCAGCGCCGCACGGTGCAGACCGGTGTAGATGGCGTCGAAGGCGGAGCGCAGGTCGGTCCAGAGCGAGAGGGTCGCGGACAGGGCGGTGGTTTCCACCGTACGGCCCTTGCCGTACCAGGTCGGTACGGCGAACTCTCCCCACGCGCCCCAGTCCGCCCCGAAGAGCATGCCCCGGTCACTGCCCGCCGGCTCGGCACGCGCGAGGTATCCGGGGTGCTGACTGATCTTCTGGTAGACGGCCGCACCCAGGTCGTAGAACTCGTGCGTGAGAGGTGCGGGATCGGCGAGAGGGGACTTCAGGACGCCGAAGGTGTACAGAGCAAGATGGGGCATGCTTCTCTCCCTGGTGGAGGGCGGCCGGCGTGGACCCGGATCGGTGGCTTACGCATCGGGCGGGGATGCGTACAGGCGTGCCGACTCGTCCCGTCACGGGTGGCTCAGCCTGGAGGAACTCTGGTGCGACCGTGGGCGATCGCCGAGGACCAGGTGAAGGTAGCTGCCTCCGCGGGCTCTGTCGAAGTTGCGTTTTCCCTGCTCAAGTGGCCTTCGCGCGGGGCCTTGCGGGGGGAATTGCTCGACCACGGCCCTCGGGCCGGCGTCAGCCCTCCCGTGACGCTCGTGACCTGCTGTCCTTACGCAGGAGCCGGTGAACCAGAAGGAACATGAGAGAGAAGTAGGCCGTGCCGGCGCCTGTCCATGTCAGGGTCCAGGCGTTCGGCTGCTCTTCTGTCAGGGCCAGTGCAAAAGCGGTCAGTTCCAGCAGGAAGAAGGCGACGAAGGCCCAACGTGACCGGCGGAGATGCCTGGCCGTCCGCTCGGAAAGGGGACAGCGCGTACGCCACTGCATCCGTCTCCGCGTCCGCATCCGTACGACCTCCCGGATTGCCGCAGGTGTCACAGCACCGTGACCGGCCCCGCGCGTCCCCGGTCCCCGTCAGGCACCGGGAAGCGCCGCTCCGCCGGCGACCCACGGGTCAGGGCTTCGCCGCCAAGTAACCCGCGAGAGCGCTACGGCTGCGCTGGAGGTCGCCGATGCGTTCGTCGGTGTCCGCGAGTACCCGGTTCAGGATGGCCCGAACGTCCACGCACATCTCGATCTCCGGCTGCTCGCCCCGGGCGCACGGCAGCACAGCGCGGATCACCTCGGTGGTCAGTCCCGCGTCCAGAAGAGCGCGGACCTGACGCACGGTGAGCTCCGTGCCGTCGCCGTAGCAGCGGTAGCCGTTCGGGCCGCGCTCTGTGGTCAGCAGGCCCTGCGCCTCGTAATACCGCAGCAGCCGCGTGCTGACCCCGGTCCGCCGGGACAATTCCCCGATCAGCATGTGCCCCGCCCCACTGCCCCGCCCCTTCGCGATTGACCTTCTCACTGGTGTGAAGCCTTAACCTCCCCCACGGAACGAACATTCCGCGCCCGCCGTCCATGATCCGGACTACGGGCCGCTGCCGCCGTCCCTGTTCCCGTACGAGGTGGAGTGAAGCCATGCCCTCTTTTGTTGTTCAACGTGGCGGCCGGGCGGCGACGGCCGGGGACTTGACGCCGCTCGCCTTCGCGGGCTACGCCCACTTCACCGCCATGCAGGTGCGCGGGGGCCGGGTCCGGGGCCTCAACCTCCACCTGGAGCGGCTGCGGACCGCCTCGGAGAAGATGTTCGGCCGGGCGATTGCCGACGACCGGATACGGGGTTTTCTGAGGGCGGCGCTGGAGGCGGGGCCGGCCGACCTGTCGCTGACGGCCACCGTGTACTCGCCGGCGGGCGAATTCACCGTGGCGGGGGCCGAGGTGGAGCCCGAGGTGCTGGTCCGTACGGGCCCGGCCGCGACCGGGCCGCAAGGGCCGTTGTCGCTGGCCGTGGTCGAGCACGAGAGGACCCTCCCGGCCGTGAAGCACGTGGGCGAGGTGGGCAAGACGTACTTCCTCCGGGAGGCCGTGGGGCAGGGTTTCGACGACGCCGCCTTCGTCGATCGCCGCGGCCGGCTCAGCGAGGCGTCCATCTGGAACCTCGCCTTCTGGGACGGCTCTGCGGTGGTGTGGCCCGAGGCCGGGATGCTGGGCGGCACCACGATGGGCATCGTCCGGCGGCAGTTGGACGGGCTCGGTGTCCCCCAGCGGGTCCAGGAGGTCACTGTCGCCGACCTGCCCGCGCTGGCCGGCGGGGTGGTCATGAACTCGTGGACGCCGGGCGTGGCCGTACACCGGATCGGCCCGGTTCCCTTGCCGGACGCCCCCGGCTTCCTGGCGCTTCTGCGCCGCGCGTACGAGGCCGAGCCGCTCGTCGCGCCTTGAACCGGGGAGAAGACACGCAAGGGAGGGGGACGGGGGCGAGTGATCGCGTTCCGGTCACCAGGGCCCTGGGCTCCTCCCTACTGGCTCCCTCCACCTCACCTACGTATGCGTCCACTTGTACCGCTGGGGTGGCAGCGCGGGCGAAAATCGGTCCACTTACATCCGATTGGCCTTGGTCGCGCGAGAGGTGGACTTCTAAGCTCCAGGCCATGAGGATTCGTATCGTTGACGCCTTCACCGACCGCCCCTTCGGCGGCAACCCCGCCGGCGTCGTCCTGTTCGACGCCGGCGGCTTTCCCGACGACGCCTGGCTCCAGCGGGTCGCCGCCGAGGTCAACCTCTCCGAGACCGCCTTCGCCCACCCGCTGCCCGCGGGCGGTGCCGCCGACTGGGCGCTGCGCTGGCTCACCCCGGCCGCCGAGGTGAACATGTGCGGTCACGCCACCTTGGCCACCGCACACGTCCTGCACACCACCGGGACCGCCACCGGCACGGTCCGCTTCACCACCCGCAGCGGGGTGCTGACCACGACGGCCGACGACAGCGGCGCGGTCACCATGGACTTCCCGACGGCCCCGCTGAGGGCGGTCGAGGTGCCGCCGGCCGTCGCCGCGTCGCTGGGTGTGGAGATCCGCGGTGCGTACGACACCGGCGAGAATCTCGGCGACCTCCTCGTCGAACTGGCCGACGAGAAGGCCGTACGGGCCCTGGAGCCGGACCTGCGGACCCTCGCCTCGCCCGGCGGCCGCGGAGTGATCGCCACCGCGGCGGCCGAAGCTTCCGACAGCGGTTACGACTTCGTCAGCCGCTGCTTCTTCCCGGCCGTGGGCATCGACGAGGACCCGGTGACGGGCAGCGCGCACACCGCGCTGGCGCCGTTCTGGTCGGCCAGGCTGGGCCGCGACGAACTCACCGGCCTCCAGGGCCCCGCCCGCCGCACCGGTCTCGTACGGACCGCACTGCGCGACGACCGTACGCTGCTCACCGGCTCGGCCGTCACCGTCATCGACGGCGAACTGCTCACCGCGCCCTGAACCGGGTCACGGGCGGGCCCGGCCGTACATCCGGACATCCGGGCGGGTCCCGCCCCCACCATCCCTCCCACCTCGCCCGTCACACCGTAGGCAGCCACCCCACCTTGCCCGCCAGCAGCGCGTATCCGAGGAACGCCACGATGTCGATCAACGCGTGCGCGGCGACCAGCGGGCCGACGCGCCCCCAGCGCCGGTACAGCAGGACGAAGATCACGCCCATGACCATGTTCCCGACGAACCCGCCGATGCCCTGGTAGAGGTGGTACGAGCCGCGCAGCAGCGCACTCGCCACCAACGCGGCCACCGGGGTCCACCGCAGCTGCCCCAGCCGCCGCAGCAGATAGCCGACGACGATGACCTCCTCGACGACGGCGTTCTGCACCGCCGACGCGATCAGCACCGGGAACTTCCACCACACGTCGGGCAGCCCCTCCGGCACCACCGTCAGGTTGAAGCCGGCCGCCCGCGCACCGAGGTACAGCAGCAGACCGCTGCCTCCGATGACCGCCGCCACGCCGACGCCGCGGCTCATGTCGAATCCGGGCCTGCGCCCGTCGAGGCCCACCGCCCGGAGGCCGCCGACCCGCTCCCTGATCAGCAGATGCGCCACCAGCGCGACGGGGACGAGCGCGGTGGCGATACCGAACAGCTGCCAGGCGAGGTCGAGCCACGGGCGTCCCGGCGCGTGCGAGGAGTTCAGCATCGCGGCCTGGTCCTTGAGGCCGCCGGGTCTGGTCAGCGCCCCGATGAAGCTGATGAGCGCGGAGACGCCGCTGGCGCCGAGCGAGAGCGCCAGGACCAGCACCGTCTCGCCGCGCAGGATCCGTAGCGAGAGCCCGCCGCCCAGTCCCCTGTCCGGACGCCCGCTCAGTTCCCCGTCTTGTCCCCCGCCCGGCCCGCCGTCCCCGCCGTCGTCCCGCCCATCGCCCGGGCCCGGCCGCTTCCGGCCAGGGGATTCCGCACCGGTCACGGGACTCGCGTCCGACTGCACAGCTGCCTCCAGATCCGTACCGCGTAAGACGTCACGACGAAGACGTCACACCCAGAACGTCATAGCTTGCCCGACGCCGGCCCCGGCAAGCCGCCCGGCCCGCCCGGAGCACGTCGGCAGCGGCCCCCTGCCTCCACAGCACGAGTAGGGCGTCGGGCCCGCCGGAAAGGCACACGGCCCTCGCGGACCGCAGCACGATTCCGGGCAGGTCCGACGCCATGATGGTCGCCGCGGGTCACCGCCCTGGCAACGTCGAGGCCGAATGCCCCCGCCCGCTCACCCCCGCCCCGCCGCCACCGGCGCGGCGGTCCACTCGACGGGCCAGGCGTGCACCGGCTCCCCCGAATGCATCAGTTCGCTGTAGCGCTGGGTCATCGCCGCCAGCGCCGCGCCCCGGTCGAGGCCGCGGCCCAGCGCGTGGTGGTACGCGGCGGCCTGCCAGGACGCTCCGTTGACGCGGCGCCGGCAGCGCGCTTCGATCACGCCGAGGTAGTGGTCGCGGTCGACGGGCTCGACGCCCCAGGCGTCCAGGCCGGCCGCGGCCATGGGCAGCAGTTCCTGGCGTACCAGGCGGACGGCGGAGACTTCGCCGAGGCCGCCGGAACGGCCGGGGCGGGGCCACTTCAGTACGGCGTCGATGCCGCGGCGGCACGCGGTGTCGAAGTTCTCGGCGGCCGCGGCGAACGGCATACGGCCCCACACCGGCCGCGGCTCCTCGGCCAGCGTCCGCACCAGTCCGTAATAGAAGGCCGTGTTGGCGATGACGTCGGTGACGGTGGGGCCCGCGGGCAGGACGCGGTTCTCGACCCTGAGGTGCGGGACGCCGTCCGCGACGCCGTACACCGGGCGGTTCCAGCGGTAGACGGTGCCGTTGTGCAGCACCAGTTCCGCCAGGCTCGGGATGCCGCCTTCGTCCAGGACGGCGAGGGGGTCCTCGTCCGCGTGGATGGGCAGCAGGGGCGGGAAGAACCGCAGGTTCTCCTCGAACAGGTCGTACGGGGCGTCGATCCAGCGTTCCCCGAACCAGGTACGCGGACGCACACCCTGGGCCCGCAACTCGGGTGGCCGGACGTCGGTGGCCTGCTGGAAGACCGGCGGGCGCGATTCGCGCCACAGTTCGCGGCCGAAGACGAACGGCGAGTTGGCGCCGACCGCGACCTGGACGGCAGCGATGGCCTGAGCCGCGTTCCAGACGGCGGGGAAGCGGTTCGGGGTGACCTGGAGGTGCAGTTGCACCGAGGTGCACGCGGCCTCGGGCGCGATGGAGGCCGAGGAGGAGACCAGCCGCTCGACGCCCTCCAGGTCGATCTCGAAGTCCTCGCCGCGCGCGGCCCGCATCTGGTCGTTGAGCAGGACGTAACGGTCGATCTCCGAGAGGTTGGAGGCGACCAGGTCCTCGGCGGCCAGGGTCGGCAGAATGCCGATCATCACGATACGGGCGGCCACCTCGGCGGCCTTGCGGTCGGCATAGGCCAGGCCCGTACGCAGTTCCTCGGCGAGCTGGTCGAGGACGCGTCCGGAGAGCCGGTGCGGAAGGATATTTACTTCAAGGTTGCACTGGGCCAGTTCGGTCTGGAAATCGCGGCTCGCGATGCGCTCCAGGACCTGTGAGTTCATCATGCGCGGCATACCGTCGGGACCGGCGAGATTCAATTCGATCTCCAGCCCCATCAGGTTCTTTGGACGGTCGAACCGCTTGTCGTTCAGCAGCCTCTGCAATCCCGTCAGGCACTCGTGCAGCTTTCTCCGATAGCGTTGCCGGTCGGTGAGACCGGTGCCGCCCGCCGCAACCTTCTCCCCCATCGGAGCGTCCCTCCTCATGTCGACGGGCCCGGCCCGGCAGGCCGTCCGGGGCTTTCCGGCAAGCGCCCGGCGGGCCGGGCTCCCCGGCGGGCCGGGCGATCGCGCTACGGTCGATGATGCCCGGCAATCCGATCGATAACGCCTCGGACGTGCGCCGGAACCGGTAGGCTCCGGGAGACGGACGGGCTGGCACATTCCGAGGGCATACCGTCGGGCCCGGAGGCCGTCTCAGGGTGTCGCGGTAAATGCCGTCGACATCCGTTGAATGACCGTCCGGATCCGGCCTACCGTGTTCACGACGGAATAGCAGGCCGCGGCGCCAGGCACCGCACAAAGGCACCGAAAAGGCCGTTCGGAGGGGTCTGGATTCCGCCTTGTCGGCAATCCGCGGAACGGCTAGCCGAAACACTTGGTGAACACACGTCGTATAAACTTCGCTGACGAGGCAGAGAGTTGGCGCCCAGCGTTGCGGTGTTCCACCGGGGCTGCGGCAAAGCGGCTGACCCCGCCGGGCCGACATCCCCGGTCGGCCAAGTACTGGCGCTCTGACCCCGCACGCTGACGACGCCGTCCGCACCATGCCCAGCACCACCGTGTCTCCCAAGTGAGAGGCGACCCACCATGCCGCTGCATGTCCCCCCTGCCCCCGCGCCTGCCCTCCGCAGCGTCCTCGCCGCCCTCGGTTCCCCCACCGCCGTGCGCGAGGCCCGTACCCCCGCCCTCCGTGCCCACCAGGGCCCGCTGAGCCCCGAACTCCCCCTTCCCGTATACGTGTTGGACGATGTCAGCCACCCTGCCGGGCCGCCCCGTACCCGGCTCACCGGCTGGCGTTTCCTGATCCGCAGCGGCGAACGGTCGGTGGCGACCGCGGAAGCCATGCTCACGGCCGACGGCTGGACCTTCTCGCATTTCTGTGAGGGCCCCTACGTCACGTCGACCGAACGGGCACTGCGTCAGGCGGAGTCCGTACCGACCCCGTACCAGCCGCGGCTGCTGTCCGTGCCGGAGCTGTACATGCTCACTTTGTGGCTGCATCACGACGTCTCGGCGGACGGCTCCGAGGGGGTGCCCGCCCCGGGCGACGTCCTCGTCCCCTTGGCGCCGGCCCCGCCGGGCATCGCCGCCCACCGGCCGCACCGGGTGGCGGACCTGCTGCCCCGGCTGACCCTGCGCCTCGCACCGGTGCCCCTGCTGGGGTCGCCGGCCTGAGACCCGGCAGGGGGTCCGCCACGGCGACCGGCCGAGGTCGTACGACACAACCGCGCACCGGAGCACACCGCCTCACAGGAACGCGCCCCGCGCCCTTCACGGACGCGGGGCGCTCCGCTGCGCTCACCCGCGCGGAGTACGCTGCCGCCGAGCTCCCAACGCCCCGTGACGGGGACGCACTTGAAATGAACCGACCGCACGGGTGATGCGTCATTATCTAGTGAGTGCCGCTGCAGCCAAATCCCTGCGGAATCCGGCCCGTGGGGCAACACTGGTATCGACCTACTGAAACGGGGGAGCGGCCATGAGCATCTCGTCGAGCCGCAGGACGAATCAGACCACATCGCAGCGAAAGACATCATCCATGTGCCAGCACCAACCGCCGTGCCCGACCGCAGACTCCGCCGACCGGGAGGCCGCCCATCTCGTGGCGCACCACCCGGAGCAGGGCTGGAGCCTGCTGTGCAACGGTGTCCTCCTGTTCGAGGACACCGGTGAACTGCTGCCGGACGGCCAGGTCATCGCGCCGCACCGGGTTCTGGGCACGCCGCACGTGGCCACCGCCGCCTGATCACCTCAGCGCACGGAACCACGCGAAACCGCACAGCACGGCACAGCACGGACCGACTGCCGGCTGACAAGAGAGCACAACGGACAACAGGGCCCCCGGCGTCGACGCCGAGGGCCCTTCGCATGCCGCGCGCTCACGAACGGTGCGCGCCGACGGCGGATCAGCCGTCGTACTCCTCCATGGGCGGGCAGGAGCACACAAGATTGCGGTCACCGAACGCACCGTCGATGCGGCGCACCGGCGGCCAGTACTTCTCCGCCGCCTCGACGCCGGCCGGGAAGACCGCCTCCTCACGGGTGTACGGATGCGGCCACTCGCCGCCGAGCGCGGCCGCGGTGTGCGGGGCGTTGCGCAGCGGGTTGTCGTCCTTGTCCCACTCCCCCGAGCCGACCTTGTCGATCTCCGCGCGGATCGCGATCATCGCTTCGCAGAAGCGGTCCAGCTCGTGCAGGTCCTCGCTCTCGGTCGGCTCGATCATCAGCGTGCCGGCCACCGGGAAGGACATCGTCGGCGCGTGGAAGCCGTAGTCGATCAGCCGCTTGGCGACGTCGTCGATGCTCACCCCGGTCGCCTTGGTCAGCGGCCGTACGTCGATGATGCACTCGTGCGCGACCAGGCCGCCGGGGCCGGTGTAGAGCACGGGGTAGTGCGGCTCCAGGCGCTTGGCGATGTAGTTGGCGCCGAGCACCGCGACCTGGGTGGCGCGCGTGAGGCCCGCGCCGCCCATCAGACGGACGTACGCCCAGGAAATGGGCAGGATGCCCGCGGAACCCCACGGCGCCGCGGAGATGGGACCCACACCCGTCTCCGGGCCCGCGGTGGGCTGCAGCGGGTGGTTGGGCAGGTACGGCGCCAGGTGGGCGCGCACGCCGACCGGGCCGACGCCGGGGCCGCCGCCGCCGTGCGGGATGCAGAAGGTCTTGTGCAGGTTCAGATGCGAGACGTCGCCGCCGAACTTCCCGGGCTCGGCGAGGCCGACCAGCGCGTTGAGGTTGGCGCCGTCCACGTACACCTGACCGCCCGCGTCGTGCACGGCCGCGCAGATCTGCGTGATGTGCTCCTCGAACACGCCGTGCGTGGACGGGTAGGTCACCATCAGCACCGCGAGCTGGTCCCGGTACTGCTCGATCTTGGCGTGCAGGTCGTCGGTGTCCACCTCGCCGTCCTCGCCGGTCTTGACGACGACGACCTTCATGCCGGCCATCACGGCGCTGGCGGCGTTGGTGCCGTGCGCCGAGGACGGGATCAGGCAGACGGTGCGCTGCTCGTCACCGTTGGCGCGGTTGTACGCCCGTACGGCCAGCAGGCCGGCCAGTTCACCCTGCGAACCGGCGTTCGGCTGGATGGAGACCTTGTCGTACCCGGTGACCGTGGCCAGCCGCTCCTCCAGCTCCGCGATGAGCGTGAGGTAGCCCTGCGCCTGCTCGACCGGCGCGAAGGGGTGCAGCTGCCCGAACTCGGGCCAGGTGACCGGCTCCATCTCGGTCGTCGCGTTCAGCTTCATGGTGCACGAGCCGAGCGGGATCATGCCGCGGTCCAGCGCGTAGTCCTTGTCCGCCAGGCGGCGCAGGTAGCGCAGCATCGCGGTCTCGGAACGGTGCTGGTGGAAGACCGGGTGCGTCAGGTACGCGTCGCCGCGCAGCAGCCCCTGCGGCAGCGCGTCGGCCACGGTCGCGTCGAGCTGCTCGATGTCGGCCTGGACGCCGAAGGCGCTCCACACCGCGTGCACCTGCGCGCGTCCGGTGGTCTCGTCACAGGCGACGCCCACCAGGTCGGCGTCGACCAGCCGCAGGTTGACGCCGGCTTCGCGGGCCGCCGCGACGGCCGCGGCGGCCCGGCCCGGCACCCGTACGGTCAGCGTGTCGAAGTAGCCGTCGTGCACGACCTCCACCCCGCCCGCCCGCAGGCCCTCCGCGAGTATGGACGCGTAGCGGTGGGTACGGCGCGCGATGGCCGCGAGGCCGTCCGGGCCGTGGTAGACGGCGTACATGCCCGCCATCACCGCGAGCAGCACCTGCGCGGTGCAGATGTTGCTGGTGGCCTTCTCCCGGCGGATGTGCTGCTCACGCGTCTGGAGGGCGAGCCGGTACGCCTTGTTGCCGTCGGCGTCCACCGAGACGCCCACCAGCCGGCCCGGCAGGCTGCGGGCGAACTTCTCCCGTACGGCCATGAATCCGGCGTGCGGGCCGCCGAAGCCCATCGGGACGCCGAAACGCTGCGTGGTGCCGACGGCGATGTCGGCGCCCAGCTCGCCCGGCGAGGTCAGCAGCGTCAGCGCCAGCAGGTCGGCGGCGACGGTCACGATCGCGCCCAGCTCGTGCGCCTGCTCGATGACGGCACGCGGATCCCGTACGGCACCGGAGGCGCCCGGGTACTGGAGCAGCACGCCGAAGACGCCACGCTCGGCGGCCTCCGCCGGGATGCCCTCGGACAGGTCGGCCACCACGACCTCGACGCCGGTCGGCTCGGCGCGGGTCTCGATCACGGCGACGGTCTGCGGCAGGCAGTCGGCGTCGACCAGGAAGACGCCCTGCTTGACCTTGCCCACACGACGCGAGAGGGCCATCGCCTCGGCCGCGGCCGTGCCCTCGTCCAGCAGCGAGGCGCCGGAGGTCGGCAGTCCGGTCAGGTCGGCGACCATGGTCTGGAAATTGAGCAGCGCTTCGAGCCGGCCCTGGGAGATCTCCGGCTGGTACGGGGTGTAGGCCGTGTACCAGGCGGGATTCTCCATCACGTTGCGCAGGATCACCGGCGGGGTGAACGTGCCGTGGTAACCGAGGCCGATCATCGGGGCGAGCACCTGGTTGCGGTCCGCGAGCGCCCGCAGCTCGGCGAGGACCTCGGCCTCCGTGCGGCCCTGGGGCAGGCCCAGCGCCTCCGCGCTCTTGATCACGTCCGGTACGGCGGCCGCGGTCAGTTCGTCCAGCGATCCGAACCCGACCTGCGCCAGCATCTTGGCCTGGGCCTCCGGGCCGGGGCCGATGTGCCGCTGCTCGAACGGGGTGCCTCGTTCCAGCTCGGTCAGGGAGCTGCGGGTGGTGGTCATCTGCGGGGGCCTCCTGGTCGTTTCGACCTGCGCGGGGCACCACGGCGCTGGTGCCCGGACGGCCTCCCCCTCTGTCATCTCAACCTGAGAGCTTCACCGGTCCCGCACGCGGAACCGGCTTTCACCGTCGGTGAGGAAGGGTTCCGGCGCTGTGCCCGCCCGTGGCCCGCCCTGCTTTCCAGAGTGACCTCGTCCATGCGGTACGTGAGCCTGAGAGATTCCGGGGAGGAGTTGCTCCTTCGGCGCCTACGCCAAGATCGACGAAGGACTCTCCCGCATGGGGTCGACAGCCGCTCGCCAGCCTACCAGCGCGGCGAACGGACGTTCCTTCGAGTGGCCGGGGCATGAATTGTGCCGTTTGGTAGTTGTCACAAGGCAGTTGCGACCACTTGGAGGGACCGTGCAGACCGATATCGATCCCCGCAGCTTGATCGGCCGCAAGGCGTTCGACAAGAACGGAACCAAGATCGGCACCGTCGACGAGGTGTACCTGGACGATGCGACCGGTGAACCGGAATGGGCGGCCGTACGCACCGGGATCTTCAGCCGGGACGCGTTCGTGCCCCTGGAGCCCAGCGATCTGGTCGACGAGGCGCTGCACGTCCCCTACGACCGCAAGCTGATCAGGGACGCGCCGGACTTCGGAGTGGGCCGCCACCTCTCGCCGGAACAGGAACTACAGCTCTACCACCACTACCGTCTGGACATTCCGGCCCCCGATCCCAAGCCCGGGTCGGACGCCGCGCCGGCCGACACGGAGTTCGGGCGGGTGGCCGGCGCCGAGGACTGAGCACCGGGCGGAGGAGTTCCGTGGGCGCCGGGCTCCTCCGTCATGCCGTCGCCGGGCCCGCCGGGCTCCTCCGTCACGCCCTCGCCGGACCCGCCGCCCTCGCCGGACCCGCCGGCCTCGCCCGATCCGCCGGGCCCGTTCGCGTTCCCGGCCTCGCCCTCGCCACGGCCGCCGGGGCCGCCCGCCCCGCCGGGCAGGCCGTCGCGCCACCCGTCCGGCGGACCGCCCACCAGCGGCAGCGGCTCCCCGGGCCGCAGCGCGGGGTCCTCGACCGGAAACGTGCGCACCCGCCCGGGCCCGGACCACGGCTGTTCGAACCGTACGGTCACCCGGCCCACGCCGCTGCCCTGCACCCAGCCCGCCCCGTGCTCGTCATGGATCACGTCGAGCCCCGGGAGCCAGCGCCGGGGCCGCTCGGGCTCGTCGGCGGCCATCCGCGCGGCCTCGTCGGCCGCCCGGCGCGCCCGCTCGGCCTCCTCCTCGGCCGCCTTCTCCGTCGCCACCTGGGCGAACAGGTCCTCCTGTGTGAAGTCCGCGAGGCCGGTCACCCCCACGCCCAGCAGCCGTACGCCGCCCGTCGTGTCCACCAGGTCCAGCAGCCGGGCCGCGGCCTCCCGCACCACGCCCTGGTCGTCCGTGGGCCCGCGCAGCGTCTCCGACCTGGTCAGCGTCGAGAAGTCGTAGTTACGCACCTTGATCACGACGGTCCGGCCGGACCGCCCGGCCGCCCGCAGCCGCTGCACACACCGGTCAGCCAGCCGCGTCACCTCGGCGCGCACCCGCGTCCGGTCCGTCAGGTCCACCTCGAAGGTGTCCTCGACCGATATCGACTTCGCGTCCCGCTCGGCCACCACGGGCCGCTCGTCGCGGCCCAGCGCCATCGCGTACAGCCCGGCGCCGTGCGCCCTGCCCAGCAGCCGTACGAGCTCCGCCTCGCCCGCCTCCGCCGTCTCGGCGACCGTGTGGATGCCCGCCCGGCGCAGCGTCTCCGCCGTGGCCGGGCCGACGCCGGGCAGCGTACGCACCGTCATCGGGCCGAGCAGCTCCCGCTCCGTGCCGGGCTCGATGACCACGAGGCCGTCCGGCTTGGCCTGCTCCGAGGCGATCTTGGCCAGCATCTTGGCCCCGGCCAGCCCCACCGACCCGGTCAGCCCCGTCCGGCGCCGGATGTCCCGCCGCAGCCGCTCCCCCACCGCCCGCACCGCCGCGGTGTCCGCCGCGACGCCGCCCGCTTCCAGGTCCACGAACGCCTCGTCCAGGCTGAGCGGCTCCACCAGCGGCGACAGCTCGTGCAGCAGCTCCATCACCACGTCGCTGACCTGGCGGTACAGGGTGAAGCGCGGCGTCAGGTACGCCGCGTTCGGACAGCGGCGGCGGGCCTGCGCGGTGGGCATGGCGGAGCGCACCCCGAAAACCCGGGCCTCGTACGAGGCCGTGGAAACCACGCCGCGCGGGCCGATCCCGCCGACCACCACGGGCTTTCCGCGCAGGCTCGGCTTGGCCGCCTGCTCGGCGGCCGCGAAGAACGCATCCATGTCGAGATGCAGGATCGTCGGCGCACGTCTCACACGACTGATGCTCCCCCACACCACTGACAATCGCGCCGACCGGCCTCGCCGGGCGACACGGGAAGGGCTCGGGGACGCACTGGAGGCACTGGAGAAGCCTTCTGGGGTTCGAGTGCGTCGGAGGTGCTCCTGGTGCGGCAGAGACGCGACAGACGGCCGTGACGGACGTACGCGGCGATCCGGCGCCCGGAGCCGATACACCAGGCACCGCGCCGCGCCACGTCATACGGTCCCGGCCCCCACGGGCCGTCCAATCTCCACGGCCAGCCAGGCCACCACGGGGCGTACGACCGTCAAGGGCCAGCCATGGACGGACCGGCCGCCACGTACTGTGCGGCCGGTCCCCTTCGGCTCAGCCCGCCCGGTTGCGCCGCCGCGCCAGTTCGTCGTGCGGGTTGTGCCGGACCAGCGTCTCGCCGGTGTCCACCCGCTCGCCGTGCAGCTGCGACAACGCGCCCTCCACATCGCGCCACACCACGCCCACCGCGATGCCGAAGACGCCCTGCCCGCCCTGGAGCAGGTCGACGACCTCGTCGGGCGAGGTGCATTCGTAGACCGTCGCGCCGTCGCTCATCAGGGTCATCCTCGCCAAGTCGGACAGCCCGCGGGAGCGCAGGTGCCGGACGGCGGTGCGGATGTTCTGCAGGGACACCCCGGTGTCCAGCAGCCGCTTGACGATCTTCAGGACGACGACGTCCCGGAAGTTGTAGAGCCGCTGGGTGCCCGACCCGTAGGCGGGCCGTACGCTCGGCTCGACGAGCCCCGTACGGGCCCAGTAGTCGAGCTGGCGGTAGGTGATCCCCGCGGCCGCGCACGCCGTAGGGCCGCGGTAGCCGATGGTTTCCGCCCCGCGGTCCGCCGGTACCTCGGCAGCCTGTGCCGGGGTGCGGTCAACAGCCCCGGGGTGGAGCGGCAACGCCCCTTCCGCCGCCGTACCGTCGCCGGTGATTGCCACGCCGACCTCCGTCCTCCACGTCCCGGACGGGACCTGCCATATCGACGGTATGCAGTCACTCGGGGTGCGTCAACGATCGCCGCGCTCGCCACGCCGAGTGATAATCACCCTGCGAGTGGTTTCTCGTGCCTCGAGACGGGGAAAGGCTACTCGAATGCGCGGAAGACGGCCCTCCGCGCACCCGGCTCACTGACTGTTGGTGCCGAAGTCCTCGGGCGAGATCTGGTCGAGGAACTCGCGGAACTTCTCCACCTCGTCCTCCTGCTCGTCCGGGATGGCGATGCCCGCGTCGTCGAGGACCCCGTCGGTCCCGTAGATCGGCGTACCGGTGCGCAGCGCCAGCGCTATGGCGTCGGACGGACGGGCGCTGACCTCGACACCACTGGCGAAGACCAGTTCGGCATAGAAGACCCCCTCGCGCAGGTCCGTGATGCGGACCTGGGTCAGTTCCTGGCCCACCGCTTCCAGCACGTCTTTGAAGAGGTCGTGCGTCAGCGGCCTGGCAGGGGCCATCCCCTGCTGGGCGAAGGCGATGGCGGTGGCCTCCCCCGGCCCGATCCAAATGGGCAGGTAACGGTCGCCTCCTACCTCCCGTAGGAGCACGATCGGTTGGTTGGAAGGCATTTCCACCCGGACACCCACGACATCGAGCTCGTTCACACAGCAACCCTAGGACGTGCCCGGGCGGTTTGGGTAGTCGGGCCACCCATTGCTCACGTCGGCCGGACCCGCAGGGCGGACTGGACCAGGGCCGCGTGCAGCCGTACGGACAGCGTGGCCAGCTCTCTGGCGGTGGCCTCGGCGTGCTGCCTGGTCTGCGGATTGCGGTGCCGGCGCAGCGGCGCGACGACCTGCTCGACGAGGTTGGCCTCCCGTTCGGCGGCCGCCTTGACCGCCCGCAGATGGCGGGGTTCCAGACCGAATCGCCCCAGTTCGGCGACGAGCCTGGCGACCGTCACGGCCTCGATGTCGTACCCGCCGTCGGCGTCCGGGACGATGAGTCCGTACGCCTCCCAGTCGGCGAGCTCGGCCTCCTCGACCTCCGCGGTGGCCAGCAGCTCCGCCCGGCCGATGCGGGCGGCCGTGGGCAGGTCACCGGCCGACTCGCCGAGCCCCTCGAACAGCTCCCCCGCGGGCGCGGCGGGAGCCGACAGCGGCACCTGTTCGCCCCGCGCGAGGGCGTCCAGGTGCTCGCGGATCACTTTCAGCGGAAGATAGTGGTCACGCTGCATCCGCAGGACGGCCGCCAGCCGGGCGACGTCGTCCGCGCTGAACTTGCGGTATCCGGACGGGGTGCGCCGCGGCTCGACGAGCCCCTCGGCCTCCAAGAAACGGATCTTGGAAATCGTGACCTCGGGGAACTCGTCGCGCAGCGCGTTGAGCACCGTACCGATGCTCATCAGCTTGCCGTCCGAGGTGGTGCCGGCGGACCCGGCACCACCCGGCGCAGTGCGGTGCATATGCCTTCCCTGGCCGGTCAGAAGCCGACGCCCCGCTGGCTCGCGTAGAAGACCAGCCGGAACTTGCCGATCTGGACCTCGTCGCCGTTGGCGAGCGGCACCGAGTCGATCCGCTCACGGTTGACGTACGTGCCGTTGAGGCTGCCGACGTCGGCGACGGTGAAACCGTCCTGGCCGCGGCGGAACTCCACATGGCGGCGCGAGACCGTCACGTCGTCCAGGAAGATGTCGCTCTGCGGGTGCCGCCCGGCCGTCGTCAGATCGCCGTCCAGCAGGAAGCGGCTGCCCGAGTTCGGGCCGCGGCGCACGACCAGCAGGGCCGAGCCCATGGGCAGCGCCTCGACAGCCGCCTGCGCCTCCGGGGACAGCGACGGCACCGCCGTCTGCCCCGTCGTCTCCGCGTCGTACGCCTCCAGCCCCGAGATGGAGATGGTGGAGGTCGTCTCGGAGGCACGCTCGGCCTGCGCCCCGGGACGCAGCGGCGCTCCGCAGTTGGAGCAGAACCGGCTCGCCTCGGCGTTGCGGTGACCGCACCTCGTACAGACCGGCAAGGCAACCCCTCCACCCGTGTTCGCGGCCGACGGTCCCTGGGAACCTATGCGGCCGGGCACGGAGGGGTCAACAGAATGAGCACCCGGCGCTCCGGGGCCACCGACCTGGTCACGGAAGAGCGGACGCTCTCCGCCGGCGCCGCCCTCCTCGGGCTGGCGCGGGGCACGGTGCTTGGCCGAGCCGCTGCCGCCCTCCTGGCGTGCGCTCTTGCCGAACAGCTTTGCAAACAACTTCACGGGCGATTCCCCTTGAACGAAACAGACCCGCCCGTGGGGCAGGACGAACCCTCGATGCACACACCGGCCGATCCGGACATCTTGTTAACGTCCGTGGCCTTCACACAGTTTCCACCACGCACCACCCGTACGGTGCGCCGACCCCCCGCTACCTCATGCGCGACCCGAAGCGTCCGCATTCGTCGCCGGCTCACCGCGATGACGACCGAGCGTAGTCAGGCCGCTTCGCCTCCCGCAAGGCGTCCACGATGATCTTCTCGTCACGGCTCACCGACACAGTGGCCTGCTCCTTCTCCAAAGTCTGCACCACACCGCCAGGGATGTTCAGCGCCGGTTCGAGGTCCTCGGGCTTGCCGATCACCTTGAAACGGTACGGCTGGGTGACGCGCTTGCCGTCGACCTCCACGCCGCCGCGGACGTCCGACAGGTACGAATCGGCCACGAGCCGTACGTCGTTGATCTGAATGGCCTCGGCGCCGGCCGCCCGCAACTCCTGGACGGTGTCCAGGAGTTTGTCCGCCTCGACGGAGTGCGTCGGATCGTTGATGGTGAGGCTGATGCCCGGCCCCTGGGCCGCCACCGTCCCCGCCAGCACGCCGAGCTGCTGCTCCTTCTCCACGGTCTGCTTCCGGGCCTCCTCGGCCTGGTCCGAGCTGTTCTCCAGCTCGGTCTTCTGGCCCTCCAGCCTGCGCTGTTCATCCGTCAGGCGTTGCGAACGGTTGTCCAATTCATCCAGGATGCGCACCAGGTCCTCCTGCCGCGCGCCCCGTAGTGCGCTGTTGTCACTCGTGGAACGTACCTGAATTGCCAGGCCGAGACCGAGAATGAACAGCAGCAGGGCCACGATCAGTTGGGCGCGGGTCAGCCGCGGCGGCCACAGACCGGCCGCCAGACGCTGCCGTCCGGTCACCTCCGGCCCCGCCGCACCGGCCCCGGCCGTCTGGTCCGTACCAGTCGCCGGCGCCTCGTCAGCAGCGCTCCCAGCGCCGTCCTGCCGGTTCCGGGACGGGCTCTCCGGAGGCATCGGCCGCCGGTCGGCCGGCCGGTCCGCTCCACCGGAGCCCGCTGGCGGCTCCTTCCGCGGCTCCCCGCCCGGCTCCGGCGGCGTGCCGTCCCGCTCGGGGGTGTCGTCCGTAGCCATCGGCATCAGGCCCTGAAGACGTGCCGGCGGATGGCCGCGGCGTTGGAGAAGATGCGGATGCCCAGTACGACGACCACACCGGTGGACAGCTGGGCGCCGACGCCGAGCTTGTCGCCGAGGAAGACGATGAGCGCGGCGACCACCACGTTGGACAGGAACGAGACGACGAAGACCTTGTCGTCGAAGATGCCGTCCAGCATCGCGCGCAGACCGCCGAAGACGGCGTCCAGCGCCGCGACGACAGCGATCGGCAGATAGGGCTCGACCACCGTCGGCACCACGGGTCGGACCACAAGCCCGACCACGACTCCCACGATGAGGCCCAGTACGGCGATCACGATGTGCCCTTCCCTGTGTCGGCGCCACCCGTGGCACCGGCCTTCGGCTGTGCTGTACGTACGATCAAACTGGGTGCGGGCGGCAGCCTGACCTCGTTCTCGGCGGAAATCTTCGTACGAATCCCGTAGTTCTTGCGCAGCACGTCCAAGTACTGGCCGTCCGCACTGTCCTGGAACGCGGTCGCGAGCTTGTGCCCGTCCCCCACCGCCAGCACCGTGTATGGCGGCACCAACGGTTTGTTGTCGACCAGTATGGCGTCTCCCGCGGCCCGGATCGCCGAGAGGGACGTGAGCCGCTGCTCGTTGACGGCGACCGCCTCGGCCCCCGACGCCCAGAGGCCGTTGACGACCCGCTGCAGATCGCGGTCGCGCAGCCGCCCGGTGTCCGAGAAGCCGGTGCTCTCCCGCGGCCCCCCGCCGCTCGACTTGGCCGACTTGGCGTCGTCGACGACGAGTTTCACCCCGGGACCGGTCACCTGCGTCGAGCCGGCCAGCAGCGCCAGCAGCTCGGCGCGGTCACCGCCGTGCTTCTTCAGCGCCTCGCGCTGCATCGCCCCCACGTCGTCGCGGAGCGCGTCGACCCGCTTCTGCACCGCGTCGGCGTCGGCCGTGCCGTGCTCGATACGGTTGATCAGCTCTTCGCGTTCCTTCGCCAGGGTGGGAGCCGATATCCGCGCCTGGGCGGCGCCGACCGTCACCACCACCGCGGCCAGCACCAGGCCCGCCGCCAGCCCCAACTTGGCCCGCAAGGTGCGGGGCAGGCCCCGCACCCCCGCCGCCGCCTTGCGCTCCGCCGCTTCCGCGTACCCGTCGTCCAGGGCGTGGTCCATGACGTTGGTCAGCAGCGACATCGAGGCGTCGGGGCGCGATGCCTGGTGGGGGGTGCTCCGATCGGGGCGCTGCTGCGACATGCCGCACATCGTCGCACGTCGGCGCCGCAGTCACCCAATGGCCCCACCGGCGTGCCGAATCGCGGCACGCCGGTGGGGCCACGGAGCGGTACGGACGTCCGCGCACCCGCCGGGGATCAGCGGCCCGCGCTGTCCACCACCGCCGACCACTCGTCCAGCAGCTGCTGGGCCGAGGCGTCGTCAGGGCCTTCCGCCCACAGATGGGTGACGGCCTCCGCCGGGTCCGGCAGCACCAGCACCCAGCGCCCGTCGGCCTCCACCACCCGAACGCCGTCGGTCGTGTCCACCGACCGGTCGCCGGCCGCCTCCACCACATGGCGCATGACCAGGCCCTTGACCGCCCACGGCGTCGCCAGGTCCCGCTTGAGCACATGCGCCCGCGGAATCCGCGCGTCGATCTGGCTGAGCGTGAGCTGTGTACGGGCGACCAGCCCGATCAGCCGTACGAACGCCGCCGCGCCGTCGAAGACGCTGCTGAACTCCGGAACGATGAAGCCGCCGCGGCCGTCACCGCCGAAGATGGTGTCGTCCGCGCGGCCCACCCGGGTCAGGTCGTCGGGCGAGGTGGTCGTCCACTCCACCTGCGTGCCGTGGTACGCGGCCACCTGCTCGGCGATACGGGTGGTGGTCACCGGCAGGGCCACCCGGCCGCTGCGCCGCTCGGCGGCCACCAGGTCGAGCATGACCAGCAGCGCCCGGTCGTCCTCGATGATCCGGCCGCGCTCGTCCACCAGCGACAGCCGCTCACCGACGGGGTCGAACCGCACGCCGAAGGCCGCCCGCGCGGAGGCCACGATCTCCCCGAGCCGGACCAGCCCGGCGCGTCGGGCGTCGGCGGTCTCCGTCGGCCGGGACTCGTCCAGGCCGGGGTTGATGGTCAGCGAGTCGACGCCGAGCCGCCCCAGGAGGCTGGGCAGCACCAGGCCGGCGCTGCCGTTCGAGGCGTCGACGACCACCTTCAGGCCCGCCTCGCCGATGCCTTCGGTGTCCAGCGACCTGAGCAGCGACCCGGTGTACGAGTCGTAGACGCTGGACGGGAAGTGCAGGTCGCCGATCTCGCCGGGGAAGGCCCTGCGGTACTCCTGGCGCGCGTAGACCCGGTCCAGCTTGCGCTGGCCCGCCAGCGAGAGGTCGGCGCCGCGCTCGTCGAGGAACATGATGTCGACGGAGTCCGGCACGCCCGGTGTCGTACGGACCATGATGCCGCCGGCGCTGCCCCGGGCCGTCTGCTGCCGGGCCACCGGCAGCGGCACGTTCTCCACGTCCCGTACGTCGATGGCGCTGGCCTGGAGCGCGGAGATCATCGCGCGCTTCAGCGCACGCGCGCCACGGGAGTGGTCCCGGGCGATGGTGACCGTGGACCCCTTCTTCAGGGTCGTGGCGTACGCGCCGGCGAGCCGTACCGCCACCTCGGGGGTGATCTCGACGTTCAGGATGCCGGAGACGCCGCGGGCGCCGAACAGGTGCGCCTGGCCGCGGGACTCCCAGATCACCGAGGTGTTGACGAAGGCGCCGGCCTCGATGGTCTTGAACGGATAGACCCGGACATTGCCCTGAACAATCGATTCCTCACCGACGAGGCACTCGTCGCCGATGACGGCTCCGTCCTCGATGCGGGCCGCCCGCATGATGTCGGTGTTCTTGCCGATCACACAGCCGCGCAGGTTGCTCTGCTGGCCGATGTACACGTTGTCGTGCACCACGGCCTTGTGCAGGAAGGCGCCGCTCTTGACGACGACGTTCGACCCGACGATGGTGTGCTCGCGCAGCTCCGCGCCGGCTTCGACCTTGGCGTAGTCGCCGATGTACAGCGGGCCGCGCAGTACGGCATCCGGGTGCACCTCGGCGCCCTCGGCGACCCAGACGCCCGGCGAGATCTCGAAGCCGTCGATGTCCACGTCGACCTTGCCCTCAAGGACGTCGGCCTGGGCCTTCACATAGCTCTCGTGGGTGCCCACGTCCTCCCAGTAGCCCTCGGCGACATAGCCGTAGACCGGCTTGCCCTCCTTCATGAGCTGCGGGAAGACATCGCCCGACCAGTCCACCGGGACGTCGGGATCCACATAGTCGAATACTTCGGGCTCCATGACGTAGATGCCCGTGTTCACCGTGTCGGAGAAGACCTGGCCCCAGGTCGGCTTCTCCAGGAACCGTTCGACCTTGCCTTCCTCGTCGACGATCGTGATACCGAATTCCAGAGGATTGGGGACCCTCGTGAGGCAGACGGTGACGAGCGCGCCCTTCTCCTTGTGGAAGCGGATCAGGTCGGTGAGATCGAAGTCGGTGAGCGCGTCTCCGGAGATCACGAGGAAAGCGTCGTCGCGGAGCGCCTCCTCTGCGTTCTTCACGCTGCCGGCCGTCCCGAGCGGTTTTTCCTCGTTGGCGTAGGTGAGCTCCATACCGAGCTCTTCGCCGTCACCGAAGTAGTTCCGGACGAGCGACGCCAGGAATTGCACGGTCACTACGGTCTCGCTGAGCCCATGCCGCTTCAACAGCCGCAGCACATGCTCCATGATCGGCCTGTTGGCCACGGGCAGCAGCGGCTTGGGCATACTCGACGTCATGGGGCGAAGGCGAGTGCCTTCACCACCGGCCATCACAACGGCCTTCATGTCGGAAGCGTCCTCCTCGAAACTGACGACGGTCCTGCCGACTTCGCCCGTCCGGGAGAGTTACCGTTCTCCGCCTTCGGCACCCGGTCGGGCCGGGTGCGAAAACCTACGGCGAGTTCAGTCGGCCTTGGTGTCCGCCTTGATGAGACGGCGGACCTGGACCACATAGAGGATCCCTGCCCACCAGTACAGTGCTGTACCCCATCCGGCGAACGCCCATCCGAAAATTTCAGCGAGCGTGTGGAGCCAGCCTTCTCCGTCGCTGAGCAGCAGCAACGGGAAGGCATACATCAAGTTGAATGTAGCCGCCTTCCCCAGGAAGTTCACCTGGGGCGGTCCGTACTTGTGGCGGGCGAGGGCCGCGACCGCGATCAGCAGCATCAGTTCGCGTGCCAGCAGGGCCGCGGTGACCCACAGCGGAAGGATTCCGCGCCAGGTCAGGCCCACCAGGGTGGAGAGGATGTACAGCCGGTCGGCGGCCGGGTCGAGGATCCGGCCCAGGCTGCTGATCTGGTTCCAGCGGCGGGCCAGCTTGCCGTCGAGGTAGTCACTGACGCCGCTCAGCGCCAGGACCAGCAGCGCCCAGTACTTGGTGTCCGGGCCGCCGAACTCCTTCCACAGGATCAACCACAGGAACACCGGCACGCCGACGAGGCGAGCCATGCTCAGAATGTTCGGGATGGTGAGGACACGATCCGTCTGGACGCGCGTCTCCTGGACCTCCACCCGGGGGCCTCCTGTGGGAACGTACCGACGATGCCCCCTGACCTTACCTGGCCGCTCCGGCCCGGCACACCGCGGGTCCCCTGTCCGGATACCGCACGACAACACCCCACATAACCGGTGGGCGGTGCGCCACAGCCGGCCGGGTACCTTCGGGCCTGCGCCGGCCTGGGCCCGGACGCACAACGCAGAAAGCCCCGCACCATACGGTGCGGGGCTTCCCACTTTCAAAAGGAGTTCGGCGGCGTCCTACTCTCCCACAGGGTCCCCCCTGCAGTACCATCGGCGCTGAAAGGCTTAGCTTCCGGGTTCGAAATGTAACC